>NZ_JYJF01000140.1 GCF_000955975.1 Saccharothrix sp. ST-888 | reverse complement strand
TCCTGGTTGACGGCCGAACCACGCACCACCGCCAGCACCTCGTGCCCGTTGCGCCGCGCGTCCGACAGCCGCTCCAGCAGCAGCATCCCCGCACCCTCGGAGAGCGCGGTACCGTCCGCGCCGTCCGCGAAGGACTTCGCCCGGCCGTCCGCCGCTAGGTTCCGCTGCCTGCTGAAGTCCACGAAGGTGTCCACGGTGGACATCACCGAGACACCGCCGGCCAGGGCCAGCGTGCACTCGCCGTTGCGCAGCGCCTGCGCCGCCAGGTGCAGCGCGACCAGCGACGAGGAGCACGCGGTGTCCACGCTGAGGGTGGGACCCTCCAGGCCGAGGGTGTAGGCGACCCGGCCGGACGCCACGCTGCCGAGGCTGCCGTTGCCCAGGTAGTCCCGTACGTCCTCCGGCGCGTTGGCGAGCCTGCTGCCGTAGTCGTGGTACATCACGCCGGTGAAGACACCCGTCCGGCTGCCCCGCACCGAGTGCGGGTCGATGCCGGCCCGCTCCAGCGCCTCCCAGGAGGTCTCCAGCAGCAGCCGCTGCTGCGGGTCCATCGCGATCGCCTCGCGCGGCGAGATGCCGAAGAAGTCCGGCTCGAAGTCGGCCGCGTCGTGCAGGAATCCACCCTCGCGGGTGCTGCACCGGCCGGCCTTGCCCGGCTCCGGGTCGTAGAGCCCCTCGACGTCCCAGCCGCGGTCCGCCGGGAACCGCGAGATCCCGTCACCGCCGTCCGCCAGCAGCTCCCACAGCTCCTCCGGGGTGCTGACACCGCCGGGGAAGCGGCAGCTCATCGCCACGATCGCGATCGGGTCGTCGGTGACCGGCTGGGGGCCGGCCGACGCGGCGTCGACCGGCTCGTCCGAGCCGAACAGCTCGGCCTTGAGGTAGCCGACCAGCGCGATCGAGTCCGGGTAGTCGAAGACCAGGGTGGCCGGCAGCCGCAGTCCGACCGCGAGACCGAGCCGGTTGCGCAGTTCCACCGCCGTCAGCGAGTCGAAGCCCCACTCGCGGAACGCCCGGCGCGGATCGAGCACCATGTCCGAGTCGTGGCCGAGGACCGCGGCGACATGGGTGCGGACCAGTTCGAAGAGCATCGCGTCGCGCTCGGCCGGCGCCAGCGCGGCCAGCCGGTCCAGCGCCGTGCCCGCCGCCGCGGCCGCCGCGGCCGCCCGCCTGACCGGCGGGCGCACCAGGCCGCGCAGCACCGGCGACACCGTGCCCGCCGAGCGGAGCGCGGGCAGGTCCAGGCCGATCGGCAGCAGCAGTGCCTCGTCCGAGGCCAGCGCCAGGTCGAGCAGGCCGAGGCCCTCGGCGGTGGCGAGCGGGCGGACACCCGACCTCGCCATCCGCACCACGTCGGCGTCGCTCAGATGAGCGGTCATCCCCGTGCGCTGCTCCCAGAAGCCCCAGGCCAGCGAGACGGCGGGCAGGCCGAGCGCCCGGCGGTGGTGGGCCAGGCCGTCCAGGAAGGCGTTGGCCGCCGCGTAGCCGGACTGCCCCGCGCCGTCCACGGTGCCCGCCGCCGAGGAGAACAGCACGAAGGCGGCCAGGTCCATGCCCCTGGTGAGCTCGTGCAGGTGCCAGGCCGCGTCCACCTTGGGGCGCAGCACCGCGTCGAGCCGCTCGGGGGTGAGCGCGGTGGCCAGGCCGTCGTCCAGCGCACCGGCCAGGTGCACGACCGCGGTCAGCGGGTGCTCGGCCGGTACGGCGGCGAGCAGCTCGGCGAGCCGGTCGCGGTCGGCCGCGTCGCACTTGGCCACGGTCACCTCCGCGTCCAGGTCGGCGAAGTCGTCCTGGGCCACGCCGCTGCGGCCGGCCAGCAGCAGCCGGCGCACGCCGTGTTCGTTCACCAGGTGCCGGGCGACCAGGCCGCCGAGCACACCGGTGCCGCCGGTGATCAGTACGGTGCCCTCGGGTGCGAACGCGGGGGCCGAGCCGCCGGGCGTGCTCCTGGCCAGCCGGGGGACGTGCACCGTGCCGCCCCGCAGGGCGAGTTGCGGCTCGCCCGAGGCGGCCGCGGCCGCGACGGCCTGCTCGACGGTGGTGTCCGGGTCCGCGTCCAGCAGGACGAACTGGTCGGGGTTCTCGCCCTGTGCGGCGCGGACCAGGCCCCAGACGGCGGCCGCGGCCAGGTCCTGGACGCCCTCGGCGCCCACCGCCACGGCTCCCCTGGTGAGCACCAGCAGGCGGGAGGCGGCGACCCGGTCGCTGTCCAGCCACTGCCGCACCGCCTCCAGCGCCCGGTCGGCGGCGGCCCTGGTCCCTCCGACCGGGTCCCCGGCCCCGCTCAGCGGGAGGACCACGAAGCCGGGCACCGAGGCCAGCTCGTCGAGACCGCCCGCGCCGAGCACCGCGTGGTCGACGGCGGGTCCGTCCACCGCCAGCACCGGCCAGTCGAGGCGGAACAGGGCGTCCGCGTTCGCGGCGGTGCCGAGCGCGCCGCCGTCGAGGGCGCGGGTGGTCAGGCCGTCCACCGAGGCCACCGGGGAGCCGGTGGTGTCGGCGAGCTGGAGGGTGAGGGAGTCCGTGCCGGTGATCCGCAGCCGCAGTGCGGTGGCGCCCGCCGCGAACAGCGACACGCCGTTCCAGACGAACGGCAGCCTGGCGGGGCCCGGCTCGGCCTCGCCGACCCCCGCAGCGTGCAGGGCGGCGTCGAACAGTGCCGGGTGCAGCCCGAACTGTGCTGCCTCAAGCGGGAGTTCGACCTCGGCGAAGGTCTCCTCGCCGCGCCGCCAGGCCGCCCGGAGGCCCTGGAACGCGGGGCCGTAGTGGTAGCCCTGCTCGGCCAGCCGCTCGTACACGCCGTCCAGCGGGACCGGCTGCGCGCCGGCCGGGGGCCAGGCCGCGAGGTCGAACCCGGCCGTCGCGGTGTCCGGTTCCAGCAGGCCGGACACGTTGCGCGTCCAGTCGCCGTCGCTGCCCTCCGGGCGGGAGTGCACGGCCAGCGGGCGCCGGCCCGACTCGTCCGGCTCGCCGAGGTGGAGCTGGAGCTGGACCGCGCCGCGCTCGGGCAGCAGCAGCGGCACCTCCAGGGTCAGTTCGGCCACCCGTCCGCAGCCGACCTCGTCGCCCGCCTTGACGGCCAGCTCCACGAACGCGGTGCCGGGCAGCAGCACCGTGCCGTTCACCGCGTGGTCGGCGAGCCAGGGGGCGGTGCCGGTGGAGAGCCGGCCGGTGAACAGCATGCCGCCGCCGTCGGCGACCGTGACCGAGGCACCGAGCAGCGGGTGTCCGGCGGCGGCGAGACCGGCCGCGGCCACGTCACCGACCGCCGGGGAGCTGCCGAGCCAGAACCGCTCGCGCTGGAAGGCGTACGTCGGCAGGTCGACCTTGTGTACCGGCGTCCCATCGAAGACGGTGGCCCAGTCGACCGGCACCCCGTGCACGAACGCCTCGGCCAGGGAGGCCAGGAACCGCTCCGGGCCGCCGTCGTCGCGCCGCAGCGAGCCGAGGCCGACCACGTCCGCGCCGGCCGCGTCCGCCGTCTCCTCGATGCTGTGCAGCAGCACCGGGTGCGGGCTGCACTCGACGAACACGCCGTACCCGCCGGCCAGCAGTACCCGGGTGGTCCGGTCGAAGAGCACGCTCTGGCGCAGGTTGGTGTACCAGTAGTCGGCGTCCAGGCCGCCGGTGTCGAACAGCTCGCCGGTCACGGTGGAGTAGAACGGCACCTCGGCGGAGCGCGGGGCGACCCCGGCCAGCTCGGTCAGCAGCCGCTCGCGGATGGTCTCGACCTGGGCGGAGTGCGAGGCGTAGTCCACCGGCAGCCGCTTGGCGCGGACGCCGTCCGCCTTGAGCAGCTTCTCCAGCTCGCCGATCGCGTCGGCGTCGCCGGAGAGCACCACCGAGGCCGCCCCGTTGACGGCGGCCACCGAGACCCGGCCGTCGTAGCCGGCGAGCCGCTCCCGCACCTGCTCCACCGGCAGCGCCACCGACATCATCCCGCCGCGCGCGGACAGTTCGTCGGCGATGGCCACGCTGCGCAGGGCCACCACCTTGGCGCCGTCGGCGAGGGAGAGCGCCCCGGCGACGACGGCCGCCGCGATCTCGCCCTGCGAGTGCCCGATCACGGCGGCCGGCCGGATGCCGTGGGAGCGCCACAGCTCCGCCAGCGAGACCATGACCGCCCAGAGCACCGGCTGCACCACGTCCACCCGGTCGAGCGGCGCCGAGCTGCGGATGGTGTCGAGCAGGTCCCAGTCCGCGAAGGGGGCCAGCGCCTCGGCGCACTCGGCCATCCTGGCGGCGAACACCGGTGAGGACGCCAGCAGTTCGGCCGCCATGCCGACCCACTGCGAGCCCTGGCCGGGGAAGACGAAGGCGACCCGGGACTCGCCGCGCACCGCGCCCTGGACCAGGTTGGCGGCGGCCCGGCCGGCGGCCAGCTCGGTCAGCCCGGCAGCCAGTGCGGAGCGGTCCGCGCCGATCACCACCGCGCGGTGGCCGAGTGCCGCCCGCGAGGTCGCCAGGGTGTGGGCGAGGTCGGGGAGCGGCGCGCCGTCGAGGTGGTCGAGCAGCCGCTGCGCCTGCGCCGCCAGCCCCTGCTCCCCCTTGCCGGTGAGCACCAGGGGCAGCGGCCCGGTCGATTCGCCCCCGCCGGAGGGGAGTTCGGGCTCCGGCACGCCTTCGAGGATCACGTGGGCGTTGGTGCCGCTGATGCCGAACGAGGAGACGGCGGCCCGCCGGGCGTCGCCGGTCAGCGGCCACTCCCGTGCCTCGCCGAGCAGTTCGACCGCACCCTCGGTCCAGTCCACCTGCGGTGTGGGCGCATCGAGGTGCAGCGTCTTCGGCATCCGGCCGTGCCGCATGGCCATCACCGCCTTGATCACACCGGCCACACCGGCGGCCGCCTGGGTGTGGCCGATGTTCGACTTGACCGAGCCGAGCCGGAGCGGCTCCGCGCGGTCCTGCCCGTAGGTCGCGAGCAGGGCCTGCGCCTCGATCGGGTCGCCGAGCGGGGTGCCGGTGCCGTGCGCCTCGACCAGGTGCACCTGGTCCGCGGTGAGCCGGGCGTTGGCCAGCGCCTGGCGGATCACCCGCTGCTGGGACGGACCGTTGGGCGCGGTCAGGCCGTTGGAGGCGCCGTCCTGGTTGATCGCACTGCCCCGGACCAGGGCGAGCACCCGGTGTCCGTTGCGCTCGGCGTCCGAGAGCCGCTCCAGCAGCAGCATCCCGGCGCCCTCGCCCCAGCCGGTGCCGTCCGCCGACGCGGCGAAGGACTTGCAGCGGCCGTTCTCGGCGAGGCCGCGCTGGCGGCTGAAGTCCACGAAGGTGTCCGGGGTGGACATCACGGTCACACCGCCGGCCAGGGCGTAGGAGCACTCCCCCTGCCGGAGCGCCTGGACCGCGAGGTGCAGGGCGACCAGCGAGGACGAGCAGGCCGTGTCCACGGTGACCGCCGGGCCCTCGAGACCCAGCGTGTAGGAGACCCGGCCGGAGGCGACGCTGCCCAGGTTGCCGTTGCCGAGGTAGCCCTCGACGCCCTCGGGCACCTCGGCCAGCCAGCTGCCGTAGTCGTGGTACATCACCCCGGCGAAGATCCCGGTCCGGCTGCCGTGCATGCTGTGCGGGTCGATGTTGGCCCGCTCGAACGCCTCCCAGGCGATCTCCAGCAGCAGGCGCTGCTGCGGGTCCATCGCGATCGCCTCACGCGGCGAGATGCCGAAGAAGTCGGCGTCGAACTGCGGTGCGTCGTAGAGGAATCCGCCCTCGCGGACGTGGGTCCTGCCGGGCGTGTCCGGGTCCGGGTCGTACAGCCCCTCGACGTCCCAGTCGCGGTCCGCCGGGAAGTCCCCGACGGCGTCGACGCCCTGGTCCACCAGCTGCCACAGCTGTTCGGGCGAGCTGACGCCCCCGGGGTAGCGGCAGCTCATCGCCACGATCGCGATCGGCTCCTGCGCCGCGGCCTCGATCCGCGTGGTGTGCTGCCGCAGCCGTTCGTTCTCCAGCAACGACTCGCGCAGCGCCTCGACTATCTGCTCGACGGGTGTATCCACGGTCTGTGTCGCTCCCTGATTACTTGGCGTCGCTGCGGTCGAGCGCGGTGCGGATGAGGTCGGCGATGTCCATGCTCTTGATCGCCGTGGTCCGGTCGCCCGCGGGCTCACTCGGTGCACTTGGTTCGGACGGCTTCGGTTCGGACAGCTTCAGCAGGCGCTCCAGCAGACCGGCCGCCCGGATCCGGGCCACCGGAATCCCGGCCAGCAGGTCCTGCAACCGGGAGTCGTCCGCCTCCTCGGCCGCCCCCTCGGCCTGCTGCGGCAGCAGCTTGGCCAGCAGGAAGGCGGCCAGGGCCGCCGGGGTGGCGTAGTCGAAGATCAGCGTGGACGGCAGGCGCAGCCCGCTCACCGCGTTCAGCCTGTTGCGCAGCTCCACCGCCGCGAGCGAGTCGAAGCCCAACTCGGAGAAGGCGCGCCTGGGTTCGACCGAGGCCACGCCGTCGTGGCCGAGCACGGCGGCGACCTCCGCCCGGACCGCGTCCAGCACCACGTGGTCGCGGTCGGCGGCGGGCAGCGTGCCCAGCCGCTGGGCCAGCGACGCCGACGCGCTGTCGGCGGCGCCGCGTACCTCGCGGCGGACGGCGGGCCGGACCAGCCGGCGCAGCACGGCGGGGATGCCGTCGCCCCGCTCGCGCAGCGCCGCCAGGTCCAGCCGGGCCGGCACCAGCGTCGCGTGCCCGGCCCGCAGCGCGGCGTCGAACAGCGCCAGCCCATCGGCCGGGTCGAGCGCGCCGATGCCGGAGCGTTCGATGCGCAGCAGGTCGGCCTCGCCGAGCTGGCCGCCCATCCCGCCGGTGCCGGCCCACAGGCCCCAGGCCAGTGCGGTGGCCGGCAGGCCCAGCGCGGCCCGGTGCTCGGCCAGCGCGTCCAGGAAGACGTTGGCGGCCGCGTAGTTGCCCTGTCCGGTGGCGTCCAGCGTGCCCGCCGCCGAGGAGAACAGCACGAACCGCGCGATCTCCCGGTCCTTGGTCAGCTCGTGCAGGTGCCAGGCGGCGTCGGCCTTGGGCCGCAGCACCGTGTCGATCCGCTCCGGGGTCAGCGAGCCGATCAGGGCGTCGTCCAGGACTCCGGCGGTGTGCACGATGCTGTCGACCGGGTGCTCGGCGAGCAGTGCGGCGAGCGCCGCCCGGTCGGCGACGTCACAGGCGACCAGCTCGGCCTGGGCGCCGAGGTGGGCCAGCTCGGCCTGGAGCGCCGCCGCTCCGGGAGCCTGCGGGCCCCGGCGGCCGGCCAGTACCAGTCGGCGGACGCCGTGGGCGGTCACCAGGTGCCGGGCGATCAGCGCGCCCAGACCGCCGGTACCGCCGGTGATCAGTACGGTGCCCCAGTCCGGGTCGGCCTCGTCCGTCTCCGGCTGCTGCACCCTGGTCAGGCGCGGTACCCGGATCTCGCCGCCGCGCAGCACCAGTTCGGGTTCGCCCGAGTCGAGTGCGGCGGCCAGCGCCGGCAGCGCGAGCGGTCCTTCGCCGAGGTCGGCGAGGATGATCCGGCCCGGGTCCTCGGCCTGGGCCGCGCGGACCAGGCCCCGTACGGCGGCGTCGGCCAGCCCGGCCCGGGTGAGCACGACCAGTGTCGCCTTGGCGTACCGGTCCTCGGCCAGCCAGTCCTGGACCGGGCCGAGCACGGCGTGCAGCGCGGACCGGACGGCGGTCGGCAGGTCGCCGGAGCCCGCCGGCACCGGCAGCAGCACCACGTCGGGCACGGCGTCGCCGAAGGCGGCCAGGTCCGGCCGGGTCGGCAGGCCGAGCCCGAGGTCGTCGGTGCCGAGCACGGCGTACTGCCGGCTGCCGGGGCCGTCGGCCGCCAGGTCAGGGCGGGGCGTCAGCTCGACGGTGAACAGCGAGTCCTGCTGCGCGGTGAGCTGGTGGGCCGCGACCGGGCGGGTCACGAACGAGTCGACCGAGGCGATCGGTGCCCCGGTGCCGTCCGAGAGCTCGATCCGCAGGCCCTCGGCGTCCTGGCGCACGAGCCGCACCCGGGCCGCCGAGGCGCCGCCGGAGTGCAGCGCGACGCCGTTCCAGGCGAACGGGAGCAGCACCCGGCCGTCGTCGGCCGGCTCCGCCCCGTCGAGCAGCGAGGAGACGTGCAGGGCGGCGTCGAGCAGTGCGGGGTGCAGGCCGAAGCGGGCGGCCTCCGGCCGTTCGGCGGCGGGGAGGTCGAGCTCGGCGAAGACCTCGTCGCCGCGCCGCCAGGCGGCCCGGACGCCCCGGAAGACCGGGCCGTACTCGTAGCCCTCGGTGTGCATCCGGTCGTAGAGCCCGGTGACGTCGACCTCGGTCGCGCCGGCCGGCGGCCACTGGGTGTACGGCTGTGGCGGTGCGCCGGTGCGGTCGGTCAGCAGACCGGTCGCGTTGGTGGTCCAGTCGGCGTCGGGCGCGTCCTGGGGCCGGGAGAAGATCTGCACCGCGCCGCTCCTGGCGGCGAGCACCTGGAGCTGTACGGCGCCCTTCGCGGGCAGCAGCAGCGGGGCCTGGAGGGTCAGTTCGTCCAGGACCGGGAGCCCGAGCAGGTCGCCGGCCCGGATCGCCAGATCGACCAGGGCGGTTCCCGGCAGCAGGACCGTGCCCAGCACGGCGTGCTCGGCGAGCACCGGGTGGGTGGCGAGCGAGACCCGTCCGGTCAGCACCACGTCGTCGGAGGCGGCCATCCGGATCTCCGCGCTCACCAGCGGGTGGTCGACCGCCGCCTGGCCGAACCCGCCGGCGTCGCCCCTGGCGGCCGGGACGTCGAGCCAGAAGCGCCGGTGCTGGAAGGCGTAGGTGGGCAGCTCGACCCGGCGCGCGGGGCGCGGGCCGTACAGCGCGGGCCAGTCGAGCTCGGCGCCCCGGGTGTGGACCCGGGCGAGCGCGCCGAGCAGTTCCCGCACCTCGGGCTTGTTCTTGCGGGCGACCGCGACGAAGGCCGCGTCCGTGTCCTCGGCGACGCAGTCCGGGCCGAGTGCGGTCAGCACGGCGTCCGGACCGAGTTCCAGGAAGGTGCCGGCCCCCTGGGCCGCGAGGGCGTCGACGGCGTCCGCGAAGCGCACCGTCTCCCGGACGTGCCGGACCCAGTACTCGGGCGTGCACAGCTCGGCCGCACCGGCCGGGCGGCCGGTCAGGGTGGAGACGAGGGGGATCACCGGGTCGGCGAAGGTGAGCTTGGACAGGACCTCGCCGAACTCGGCCAGCATGGCGTCCATCCGGGGCGAGTGGAAGGCGTGGGACACCGTCAGCCGCTTGGACCGCTCGAAGCGGGCCGCGAGTTCGAGCACCGCGTCGGTGTCCCCGGAGAGCACCACGGCACGGGGGCCGTTGACCGCCGCGATGCTCGTCCGCTCGTCCAGCAGCGGCAGCACCTCGGCCTCGGTGGCCTGCACCGCCACCATCGCGCCGCCCTCGGGCAGCGCCTGCATCAGCCGGCCCCGGGCGGCGACCGCCTTCGCGGCGTCCGCCAGCGACCAGACCCCGCTGACGTGTGCGGCGGCGAGCTCGCCGATCGAGTGGCCCGCCAGGTGGTCCGGGCGCAGCCCGAACGACTCCAGCAGCCGGAACAGCGCCACCTCGGTCGCGAACAGCGCGGCCTGGGTGTAGGCCGTCTGGCCGAGCAGGTCCGCGTCCTGACCGAAGACCACCTCGGCCAGCGGGCGCTCCAGCGCGCCGTCCAGGTGGGCGGCGGCGCGGTCGAAGTGCTCGGCGTAGACCGGGAAGGTCTCGTACCACTGGTGTCCCATACTGAGGCGCTGGGAGCCCTGGCCGGAGAACAGGAACGCCAGACCGCCTTCGGCGACCGTGCCGGTGACCAGGCCGGGGGCGTCCGTTCCGGCTGCCAGTGCGGTGAGCGCGGTGTCGAGTTCGGCCCGGTCGGCGGCCAGCACCACCGCGCGGTGGCGGTGCGCGCTGCGGGTGGTGGCCAGCGCGAGGCCCAGGTCGGCCAGGGCGGTGTCCGGCACCGACTTCAGGCGCTCGGCCTGCGCGCCCAGGGCCTCGGGGCTCTGGGCCGAGACCGGCAGCGCCACCAGGGCCGGGGCCTGGTCGGCGGACTCGTCGAGAGGGCGGGGCTCGTCGGCGGTCGCGGCCTCCTCGGGGGCGGCGGCCTCCTCCAGGATGACGTGCGCGTTGGTGCCGCTGATACCGAACGAGGACACCCCCGCCCGGCGCGGGCCGGTGCCGCTCTCCCAGGGGCGGGACTCGGTGAGCAGGGAGACCGCGCCCGCCGTCCAGTCCACCTGGTCCGACGGCGCGTCCACGTGCAGGGTCTTCGGGAGCACCCGGTGGCGCATCGCCATCACCATCTTGATCACCCCGGCGACGCCCGCGGCGGCCTGGGTGTGACCGATGTTCGACTTGATCGAGCCCAGCCACAGCGGCCGGTCCCCCGCCCGCTCCTGACCGTAGGTCGCGAGCAGGGCCTGCGCCTCGATCGGGTCGCCCAGCGTCGTCCCGGTGCCGTGCGCCTCGACCGCGTCCACGTCGGCCGCCGAGAGCCCGGCGCCGGCCAGCGCCTGCCGGATCACCCGTTGCTGGGACGGGCCGTTCGGCGCGGTCAGTCCGTTGGAGGCACCGTCCTGGTTGACCGCGCTGCCCCGGACCACGGCCAGCACCTGGTGGCCGTTGCGCCGCGCGTCCGACAGCCGCTCCAGGACGAGGACACCGACGCCCTCGCCCCAGCCGGTTCCGTCCGCGGCGGCCGCGAAGGACTTGCAGCGCCCGTCGGCGGCCTGGCCGCGCTGGCGGCTGAAGTCGATGAAGGTGTCGGGGGTGGACATCACCGTGACCCCGCCGGCCAGCGCCAGCGAGCACTCGCCGGCCCGCAGGGCCTGCGCCGCCAGGTGCAGGGTGACCAGCGAGGAGGAGCACGCGGTGTCCACCGTGACCGCGGGCCCTTCGAGACCGAGCGCGTAGGCCACCCGTCCGGAGACCACACTGCCGAGGTTGCCGTTGCCGAGGTAGGCGGCGACGTCCTCGGGGGCGTCGGTGAGCCAGCTGCCGTAGTCGTGGTACATCACCCCGGCGAACACGCCGGTGCTGGTGCCCCGGACCGCCGCCGGGTCGATGCCGGCCCGCTCGAACGCCTCCCAGGAGACCTCCAGCAGCAGGCGCTGCTGCGGGTCCATCGCGACCGCCTCGCGCGGGCTGATGCCGAAGAAGTCGGCGTCGAACTGCGGTGCGTCGTAGAGGAATCCGCCCTCGCGGGAGTAGGTCCTCCCGGGCTTGTCCGGCTCGGGGTCGTAGATCGCGTCGGTGTCCCAGCCCCGGTCGGCGGGGAACTCCGCGATGCTGTCGACCCCGTCGGCGACCAGCCGCCACAGGTCCTCGGGCGAGCCGACGCCACCGGGGTAGCGGCAGCTCATCCCGACGATCACGATCGGGTCGTCCGCACCGACGGGCGCCGTCACCGGCGCCGACGGGCCGGTGGCCACGGTGCCGAACAGGGTGTCGCGGATGTGCTCGGCGAGCAGCTTCGGTGACGGGTAGTCGAACACCAGGGTGGCCGGCAGGCGCAGGCCGGTCGCGGAGTTCAGGCGGTTGCGCAGCTCCACGGCGGAGAGCGAGTCGAAGCCGATCTCGGTGAACGCCCGGGTCGGGCTGATCGCGGCCGAGCCCTCGTGCCGCAGGACCGCCGCCACCTCGGTGCGGACCAGCTCCAGCAGCATGCGCTCCCGCTCGGCGGCGGGCAGTGCGGCCAGGGCGCTGTCGGCCGTCAGGCTGCGGGACTCCCGCGCGGCGACCGCCCGTCGGGTGACCGGCCGCACCAGGCCGCTGAGCAGCGCGGGGATGCCGTCGGAGCGGTCGCGCACGGCGGCGGCGTCCAGCTCGACCGGGACCACCCGGGCCTCGCCGGTGCGGACGGCGGCGTCGAACAGGCGCAGCGACTGCTCCGCGCCCAGTCCGGGCAGCCCGTACCGGGCGATCCGGGCCAGCGTCGCCTCGTCGAGCGCGGCGCCCATCCCGGCCTCGCCGGTCCACAGGCCCCAGGCCAGCGCGGTGGCCGGCAGGCCGAGGGACGCCCGGTGCTCGGCCAGTGCGTCCAGGAAGGCGTTGGCCGCCGCGTAGTTGCCCTGGCCCGCGCCGTCGAGCACGGCGGCGAGCGAGGAGAACAGCACGAAGGCGGTCAGCGGCCGGTCCGAGGTGAGCTCGTGCAGGTGCCAGGCGCCGTCCACCTTGGCCCGGAACACCTCGTCGAGCAGGTCGTCGGTGAGCGAGCCGATCACCCCGTCGTGCACCGAGCCGGCGGCGTGCACCACCGAGTCGACCGGGTGCTCGGCCAGCAGTGCGGCCACCGACCGGCGGTCGCTCACATCGCAGGCGGCGACGACCACCTCGGCGCCCAGTCCGGTCAGCTCGGCCCGGAGCTCCGGCGCCGAGCCGCGGCGGCCGGCCAGCACCAGCCGGCGCACCCCGTGCTCCCGGACCAGGTGCCGGGCCAGCAGGCCGCCGAGGCCGCCGGTGCCCCCGGTGATCAGGACGGTGCCCCACTGTGGTGCGGCGGCCGACCCGGCGGGCAGGACCGCCAGCCTGGGCGCCATGAACTCGCCGTCGGAGAGGGAGAGTTCGGGCTCACCGGTGGCCAGTGCGGCGCTCAGCTCGGCGTCGGACGGGACGCCCTCGTGCGCCAGCAGGACGAAGCGTCCGGGGTTCTCCGCCTGGGCCGAGCGCACCAGGCCGCGGACCGGCGCCTGGGCGAGCGCGGTCGAGGTGACCACCACCAGCCGGGAGTCGGCGAAGCGCTCGTCGGCCAGCCAGGACTGCAGGACCCGCAGCACCTCGCCGGCGGCGGCCCTGGCCGCGACCGGCGGCTCGTCCTCGCCCGGCGCGGCCCGGAGCACGACCACCTCGGGCACCGGTTCGGGGAGCTGGTCGAGACCGCCCGCGAGCACCGCGATCCGGAGCGGTGCGGCCTCGGCCGGCCTGCCGAGCGGCGACTGCCGCACCGTGTACAGCAGTTCGGCGTCCGGCACCGGGCGGGAGACCAGGCCCCGCACGGTGGCCACCGGGGCGCCGGTGGCGTCCGCGAACCGGAGCGCGAGGGTGTCCTTGCCCGGGTGGGAGATCCGTACCCGCACGAAGGACGCGCCGACCGCGTGCAGCGACACGCCGGTCCAGGCGAACGGGACCAGGACCTCGCCGCCGGGCTCCGCGTCCAGGTCGGCGGCGTGCAGGGCGGCGTCGAGCAGCGCCGGGTGCAGGCCGAACTCGGCCGCCTCGGCGGAGAGTTCGTCGGGCAGGGCGACCTCGGCGAACACCTCGCCGGCGTGCCGCCAGGCCGCCCGCAGCCCCTGGAAGGCCGGGCCGTAGCCGTAGCCCTGGGCCGCCAGCCGGGCGTAGACACCGGTGAGGTCGAGCGGCTCGGCTCCCTGCGGCGGCCAGGCGTCCAGCCGCTCGGGCAGCGGCTCGGCCTCGGGCGCGAGCACACCCGTGGCGTGCAGGGTCCACTGTCCGGCGTCCGTACCGTCCGGCCTGGAGTGGATGGTCAGCGGCCGGTGCCCGGACTCCTCCGGCTCGCCCACCGCGACCTGCACCGCCACGGCGCCGTCCGGCGGCAGGACCAGCGGGGCGCCCAGGGTCAGCTCCTCGACCGTGCCGGCGCCCACGTGGTCGGCGGCCCGCACGGCCAGTTCCATGAACGCGGTGCCGGGGAGGAGCACCCGTCCGGAGATGACGTGATCGGCCAGCCAGGGCTGGGTCCGCAGCGAGAGGCGCCCGGTCAGCACCACGCCGTCGGCGCCGACCGCCACCACCGCGCCCAGCAGCGGGTGCGCGGCGGGGAGCTGGCCGAGGTCGGAGACGTCGAAGCGGGCCGAGCCGGCCTCCAGCCAGAACCGCCTGCGCTGGAAGGGGTAGGTCGGCAGGTCGATCCGGCGGGCGCCGCGCCCGGCGTGGAAGCGGCTCCAGTCGACCGGGACACCCGCCGTGTACGCCGCGGCCAGCGCGGAGACGGCCTGGTGCGGCTCGGGCCGGTCCCGGCGCAGCAGCGGGGCGAAGACGGCCTCCGGGCCCTCGGCGCGCTCCTGGCCCATCGCACAGAGCACGCCGTCCGGGCCGACCTCCAGGAAGGTCCGCACTCCGGCGACCTCCAGGCTGCGCACGGCGTCGGCGAAGCGCACCTGCGCGGCGACGTGCCCGACCCAGTACTCGGCCGTGGCCAGCTCGTCCGCGCACAGCTCGCCGGTCACCGTGGACACGATCGGGATCTTCGGCCTGGCGTAGTCCAGCACCTGGGCGATCCGGCGGAACTCCGCGAGCATCGGCTCCATCAGCGGCGAGTGGAAGGCGTGGCTGACCCGCAGCCGCTTGGTCCGGTGCCCCTGCTCGGCCAGTGCCCCGGCGATGCGCAGCACCTCGTCCTCGGCGCCGGACAGCACCACCGAGGTGGCCCCGTTGACCGCCGCGATGGCGACCCGCGCGGTGAGCAGCGGCACCACGTCGACCTCGGCCGCCTGCACCGCGACCATCGCGCCGCCGGCCGGGAGCGCCTGCATCAGCCGGCCCCGGGCGGCCACCAGGATCGCGGCGTCCTCCAGCGAGAGCACCCCGGCCACGTGCGCGGCGGCGAGCTCGCCGATGGAGTGCCCGGCCAGGTAGTCGGGCTTCAGGCCCCAGCTCTCGGTGAGCCGGAACAGGGCGACCTCGATCGCGAACAGGGCCGGCTGGGCGTACTCGGTCCGGTGCAGCAGCTCGGCCTCCGGCGAGCCCTCCGGCGCGGCCAGCACCTCGCCCAGCGGCAGGTCGAGCTGCATGTCCAGGTAGGCGCAGGCGTCCTCCAGAGCGTCCGCGAACACCGGGAAGGCGGCGGCGAGTTCGCGCCCCATGGCGAGGCGCTGGCTGCCCTGGCCGGTGAACAGGAAGGCGAGCCTCCCGGGGCCCGCCAGGCCGGTGGGGGCCGTTCCGGCGGCGATCGCCGTCAGCGCGGTCCGCAGCTCCTCGCGGTCCTCGGCGACGATCGCGGCACGGTCGGGCAGGCCGGCCCGGGTGGTGGACAGCGAGTAGGCCAGGTCGGCGAGTTCGACCTCGGCGTCGAGCAGCGGGAGCAGGTCCGCCGCCCGGTCGCGGAGCGCCTGCTCGCCGCGCGCCGACAGCACGAACGGCAGCATCCCGGCGGCGCCGGGCCGCTGGCTGTCGTCGGTGCCGGCGGGGTCGGCGGTCTCGTCCGGGTCGGGGACGTGCTCCAGCACGACGTGCGCGTTGGTGCCGCTGACCCCGAAGGAGGACACCCCGGCCCGGCGCGGGTGCCCGGTCTCGGGCCACGGCCTGCCCTCGGTGAGCAGTTCGACCGCCCCCGCCGACCAGTTGACGTGCGGGCTCGG
>NZ_JYJF01000139.1 GCF_000955975.1 Saccharothrix sp. ST-888 | reverse complement strand
GGTGGTACCTCCCTTCCACGGTCTCGTGGAACCGCTCCGGTCGAGCGGTTCGCTGTGCCCCGGCGTCGCTGCCTGCTCCGGGATGAACCGGGCGAGCAGAACGCCGGAAGTCTCTAGTGCGGTGTCCGACCGCGGCCCTCGACCCGGACCGGGTCGAGCAGCAGTAGCGCGCCGGCCACGGCGGGCCCCGGGCGGTGGAAGCCACCGGTGGGGCTGAGGGCGACCACGCTGCGCAGGAACGCGCCCAGCGGCAGGTGGATCACCGCGCCGTCCACGGCGGGCCCCGGCTCGCCGTGCCGGAGCCGGTAGCCGACGAGGGCCAGGCTCAGGTTGTCCGCGTGCGGGTCGACGCCTCCGCGGGCGCGGCCGATGTCCACCACGTAGATCGCCTCGGCCGGACGCGTCAGCAACTCCTGCGCCGACAGTTCCGGGCCCCGCAGGACCAGGTTCGTCGCCGAGATGATCGCAGTGGGCTGGGTGCTGCTCACCCAGCCGTTTCCGGTCGGCGCGGTGGCTCCGCGTTCGGCCGAACTCCGGTTCTGCAGCAGGCCGGTGGGGAACCCGTCACGGACCAGGACGGTGTCCTGGGCCGGGGTTCCCTCGTCGTCGCAGGGCACCCGGATCAGGCCGCCCGGTGAGCGGCCCTGGTCGACCAGGTCGAATCCGGCGGCGAACAGCCGGGTGGCCCGGTCGGCGTCGCTGGGAGCGGTCCGGTCCCCGTGGAAGCGCGGGGCCAGCATGGCGAGCAGGCTGGCCGTCGCCTTCGGTGACAGGATCAGCGGCAGCTCGGCCGCGTCCAGTGCGGTCGGGTGCAGCAGTCGCACCGCCGACTCGGTCGCGGCCTGCGCCGTTTCCAGCAGCGGCAGTTCGGCAGGCGTCCGGGCGGCGCAGTCGGCCCGTGCGGTGACTCGGCTGTCCCGCTCCTCGGCCACCACGCGGACGGCTGCCACCGCCTCCTGGTGTGCGTAGTGGACGCGCAGTCCGCGGCTGTTCACCGCAGCCGCCGAGAGCTCGAACCGGCGGACCGAGGCCTCCGGCACGTCGCGCGCCGACGAGTGGGCGGCCAGTGCCGCACGGTCCAACTCCCGCGCGTGCTCGATGCACTCGGTCACGCTGTCGCGGGCCGCCGTGCCCTGCGCTTCCGCCTCGAACCCGGGGGCGAAGGCGGGCGCGGCGCTGACGGGCCCCTCGCCGAGCGACAGTCGGCGCAGCTGCCGGGCCTCGGCCAGCGCCCAGCGCAGGGATTCGGGATCGGTGCTGCTGATCACGGCAGCGCCGGAGGAGGAACCCCCCACGCTGCGGACGTGGACGCGCAGTAGGCCTGCGACGCCCACCCGGCTCGGCGTGCTCTGTCGCACCACCACCTGGGTGTGGCGCTCGTACCGGGCGAACACCTCGATGTCCTCGCCCGGTTGGGCCTCGGCCAGGAGCGGTTCGAGCTCTGCGGCAAGCTGTTCGGATCGGCTCATCGGTCTAGACCCCTCCCACCGTGATGCGGGCCAGAGCCAGCGAGGGCGAACGGTAGGAGATCGGCAGCCACTGCCCGCTCTTTCCGCAGAACGCCCCGAACGTCTGCGGATCGTCGCCGATCGCGCAGATGTCACGCAGACTGGAGAGTGCGTCTCCGGTGAGCACCGAGCCGGAGACGATCCGGGTCAGCTCGCCGGACTCGATCTCCCAGCCCTCCTTCACCACCAGGCTGAAGCGCCCGGTGACCGGATCCACCGTTCCGCCGGTGGCTTCCAGGACGAGCAGTCCGGTGCCGACGCCGGCGATGATGTCCTGCCGACTGGTCGTACCGCTCTCCAGGGTGGTCTGGGTCATCCGGGGCAGCGGCGGATGTTCGAAGCTGCGCCTGCGGGCGTTGCCGGAGGAACGCGGGTCCTCTGACGCACCGGCGTGCAGCCGGTCGGTCATGCTGCCCACCATGACCCCGGCGCGGATGAGTTCGGTGCGTTCGGGGGCGGTCCCCTCGTCGTCGACGGCGGACACTCCCCAGACGCCGGCCGGAGCCCCACCGTCGACGACCGTGACCGCGCCGTCCGCGACCGCCTTGCCGAGCGAGTCGGCGAAGATCGAGGAGCCGAGGGCCAGTGCGTCGGCCTCCAGTGCGTGCCCGCACAGCTCGTGGATGAGCAGCCCGGCCGCGTCGGGCCCGCAGACCAGGGCCCGGGTGCCGGAGCGTGCCGACACCGCCGATTCGAGTCGCAGCGCCTGGTCGGCCGCGCTGACGCCGACGGCGGCCGCCTCGTCCGGGGTCAGGGCCGACGAGGGGAGCGCCGCGCACCAGGTTCCCGTCCCGGTCGCGGAGGGGCCGGCGAGTGCGACGTCCACCTGCAGCCGGGTCTGCCAGTCGGTCTTCGCGGCATGTCCGCCAAGGCTGTCCCAGACACCGATCTCACGCTCCCGGTCGGCGTAGGCCGCACGGACCCGGCCCCCCGGCCGTTGGGCGGTACCGAGGGCGGTCTCGACCAGACGGCGCTTGTCCGCGAGATCCAGGAGCTGCCCGGTCGCCGGTATCCCGACTCGGCCCGTCCGTCCGATCCGCACGGCGGGTGTCCGCTCGGCCGGCCCGCGGCCGTGAATGGCCCGGAAGACGGCGGCGGCGGTCGATCCCAGCTCGACGAGTGAGGCGCGGTCGTAGTCCGTGGAGTAGACGAGGGCGGTGTCGCGCCCCAGTCCCACCCGCAGGCCGACCCCCTGGACACGACTGCGAGCAGCAGTCAGCCCGTTCTTGGTCGTGCCGGTGAGCTCGGTGACCGTGGTGCGCTCCGTGAACAGTTCAGCCCACGCCCCGCCACTCGAAAGGGCGGCGGAGAACATCTGCCGCAACGCGGTGTCGGAAGGGTCGATCATTTCGTTCTCTCCTTCCGGTTCCGGTTCTACGCGACTCGTTGCCGCTGCTTTTCCTGATGAATTGGATTCCGCGGCCCGCATCGGATGGGATGCGGCGGAATGTCGTTCGAGGCATTTCTAGCCGCCGGATCGAAGCGTTGTCAAGCCTCGTTTCGGAGCCTGTGCCGCATTGCCCTTTCGGTCCGTGAGATTGCCCTTTTGGTCCGAAGGATTGCCCTTTCGGGCAGCCGCGTTGTCCGCACGGTACTTCGGGCCCGTCGCGCACGGGTTATTTCGGGGGAGAATGGCGTCCGTTACAGTCCGGTTGCAGCCGACTGTTGCGACCGGATGTTCCCCTGGGGTAGCTTGCGTGATGTCGGGGAAATCTCCCCGGTTTGTTGTGGTCAGCATTCCCGTGACCGGTGCAGGACTTCGAAGCAAAGGGGCGCGGAGGGCGTGGAGAACTCGGATGGCGCCGCCTCGGGCAGTGCAGTACAGCTGGGCGAGGTGATGACACTGCTGCCTCGCGATTTGCCGGACGCCTTTTCGGTCGTCCCGATAACATCGCTCCGTCAAAAACCGCCCGGAATGCCTTCTCCTGCGGTGGCCGCCGGGACTCGGCGCCGGGCACCGTCCTCCTCGACGCCGCGCCGAGCACTCCGAGGACCGGATCTTCGGTGAGCTCGATCTCGTCGTTCGACAGGTTCCCGGGGGATTCCGGGACATCGAAATCCCGACTCGTCTGATAAATTCCTCCGATCTTGTCGGACCGGCCTTCGATGTCGACCTGGAAGGGGTTTTCCACGAAACGCCGGGCGCGTACCTGCCCTGGGTTCGAGAGCGGCTTTCCACCTGCGGTCCGGTGGCGATCACAGCGGACCGCTGGGAGTGCGAGAAATCGTAGCTCTTCGATGCCGTGCACATGCCGCACCACCTGCTGGTGGTCGAATTTCCGGGCGAGGACGAATTCGCGCTCCCCGACCCTTGTCGGTACGCGCGCGGACGAGTCCGTCACCGTCGAGCACCTGCTCCGACGTCGCTGCAGGCCGGCTGGTTCCTGTCACTGGACCGGCTGCCCGACCCCGTACGAGGACTCCCACCCGCTCGACATCCTCTTCGGACAGGAGCCGCAGGCCGCCGGCGAGGGGCCGGACGGGTTCGACCCCTCGCCGCAGGACCTGCGGGCGTCGCTCGACACGCGGCTGACGATCGGCCGGGTCGAGGGCGAAGCGGTGGGCCGAGCCGGGACGTCGCCCGCAGCAGTGCGGCGACAGCAGCACCCTTACCCAGGGCGGCAGTTACTCCGATACTCCACGTCTCGATCCCGTACCGCATCCGCATCACGCCAACCGTGCTCGGCAGCCCTGCCGGGCAGAAGCCGAGAGACATCTCACGTGCCTAAGAAGTCAGGCCGCGACGGCCAGATCTGGCGAGAAGGAGGTGAACGCGCGTTGTTCGTCGAAGAGCTGCTGGTGCTGCAGGCAGTGGTAGAGCTGGCCGAGGAACCGGTTGAACAGGTGCCGCTGGGCTTGGGCGTGCCAGTCTCCGGCGTCGCGCCGGCGGCGGTGGCGGGCGTCGGCTCCGGGCGAGGAGGCCAGTGCGGCGAAAGCCCACAGGAACCCGGCCGTGATAAGCCGGTCGTTCTTGATGAAGCGCCGTCCGACGAACTTCTTCTTGCCCGAGGCGCGGGTGATGGGGGCCGAGCCAGCGTAGGCCTTCAGGGCGCGGGCGTCGGCGAAGCGGTCGCGGTCGTCTCCGATCTCGGCGAGCACCCAGGCACCGAGCTGGACACCGAGGCCGGGGAAGCTGAGCAGGATCTCAGCGTCCACAGGAGTCCGTCCGGCGCCCACGCGGCCACCGCGAAACCCGTCTACATCATTCAGTCCGGCGGCTCCTGACGGAGTCAGCCCGGAACCGCCTACTCACGAATCAGGAGCCACACCCATGCTGTGGACCACCCACGACGTCTCCCTCACGGACGAACACCGCGCTGCCGCACAGGAGGTGATCGAGGAGCTCGGAGGCGTCGAGCAGTTCTCGCTCCTGATGCTGTCCGGCAGCTTCGCAGCCGGGCTCGGCCACAGTGCCTCCGATGTGGACCTGTACGTCACGCGCGTCGACAACGCCCCGGTCGAGAGCGTCGCGTACCCGCGCCGCGGCTTCATGGTGCAGGTCACCGAGGTGGATCGGGCGACGGCCGAGCAGCTCGCCGCTCGGGTGAGCAGCTTCGCGATGACCGCGACCAACCGGGACGCGCTGCGCCTCTCGCTGGTCGAGCGGCGCCTGCTCATCCGGCTGTCCATCGGTGAACTCCTGCACGCCGACGCGGATTTCGGTCGCACCCTGGCCGGGATGGACCGCATCGCCATCCAGCAGTCCCTGAACCTCCCGCGGGCGCTCGCCACGGCGAGCTGGCAGGAGGACGTCGCCGGCGCGATCCTGAGCGAGGACCCCTACACCGCCGCCCAGGCGTCCTACCTCGCCCTTCAGGAGGCCTGCGACATAGCGCTGGTGGCCAGCGGGGACATCTACGACGGCCAGAAGTTCCTCTACCGCAGGCTCGCCCGGTCGGCGGTCTTCCAGCCGCTGATGGACGTCGTCTGGGAGCTCTTCCACACGCCTTTCGAGCACGGCGGATCCAAGGAGCAGGTCTTCGACGTGGCGCGCCGCCGCTGCCGGCTGGCGTCCTTCCTCGTCGGCCACGCGGTGACGACGGGCTGGACCGTTCCGCTGACCGAACTCCCCGAGTACCGCAACGACGCCGAAGGCCCGCTGCGCAGCCCCTACTTCGGGCTGGTCCAGTACCTTGACGGGATCTCCCTCGCCGGGGCGGACAAGGGCTACAAGGTGGCTCCTGCGCTCGCGCGGCTCTGGCTGGCCCTCGACGGCCGCAGCGTCGAGCAGGTCCGGGCCGAGGTGCTGGGCGAGGACAGTTCGGCGCGCGACGAGTTCGACGCGGCGATTGCCCGACTCGTCGAGCTGGGCGCGGTCGAGGAGCCGGCCGCGGACCGGTCGGCCGGCTGAGACAACCGGCCGACTGCGTCCAGCCCTGGTACCTGCCTGTCCACCCAAGAAAGAACGATTCCCGATGAGCGATACGTTTGACCAAGCAACCCAGCCTCCGCCTGCCTATTACCAGCTAGGCCCTGCCCGACTGGTCGGCGGGAGCGGCCTGCGGGTCTGGGATGCCGACGGGCGTGAGTATCTGGACTGTGCGGCAGGCACTTTCAACCTCTCCCTCGGGCACAACCACCCGGCGGTGGTGGACGCCATCAAGGCGCAGACCGACGACCTGCTGTTCGCGAGCTCCATGTTCCAGACCGACGTTTCCAATCGGGTGATGGAGATGCTCGTCGAGCTGAGCCCTGCGAACCTCACCCGGGTCAACCTCCGCAGCAGCGGTGGCTCGACGGCTACGGAAGGGGCGGTGAAGATCGCGCAGCTGCACACGGGGCGCCGCGATGTGATCGTGCCGTTCCGTGGACACGTCGGGCAGACGCTCGCAGCCAGTGGCTGGAACGGCATGTCTCGACTGCGAGCGCCGTTTCCGACGGTCTACCCCGGCGCGGTCAACGTCCCAGACCCTTACTGTCACCGGTGTTTCTACCGGCAGAAGCCCAGCAGTTGCGATTTCCTCTGCATCGATCGCATGGACGACTTCATCAGGTACGCCAGTTCGGGCAGCGTCGCGACCGTCCTGATCGAGCCGATCAGTGGCGCCGGCGGCAACATCGTCCCCCCGCCGGGATACCTGAAGCGTCTGCGGGAGTTCTGTGACGAGCGGGACATCGTCCTCATCTTCGACGAGACCCAGACGTCGTTCGGACGTACCGGCTTCCTGACAGCGGCCGAGGCGTTCGGTGTCGAGCCGCACATGATGAC
Source organism: Saccharothrix sp. ST-888 (assembly GCF_000955975.1). GTDB lineage: Bacteria > Actinomycetota > Actinomycetes > Streptomycetales > Streptomycetaceae > Kitasatospora. The sequence goes on along the minus strand of NZ_JYJF01000139.1, from coordinate 8,868 downwards.
CGTGTCGAAGGGGCTGAGCGGTTCTGGTCTGCCGTTGGCGGCGATCATCACCGAGGAGCGGCTGGTAGGCATGGACCGGTCGCAGCACGGCTTCACCTCGGGCGGACACCCGGTCGCCGCTGCGGCTGCCATCGCCACGCTGACGTTGGTCCGCCAGCCGGAGTTCCTCGAGAACGTCCGTTCGGTCGGAGCCGCGCTCAAGGCCGCCTTGCTCGACCTCGGTCGCACGTACCCGGAGATCTGTGACGTCCGTGGTCTGGGGCTGATGCTCGGCATCGAGCTGTCGGAGCCGGACGGGTCGAAATCGCCGCGCCTGGCCAATGCGCTGCATGCGGCGCTGATGGACCGCGGGGTCATCACCCGGGTGTCCGAGCACAGCGAGGGAAACACCATCGAACTGCGACCCCCGCTGATTCTCACCCACGAGGACGCCCAGCTCGTGGTCGAACGCTTCGGGGAGGCACTGGAAATAATGCGGGTGCGCTCATGATGACCAACGACACCGTGGCGGTCTTCGACGTCGGCGGTACCCACGCGCGCTCGGCGGTGCTGGACGGCGAGGACCGCCTGCACGACCTCGCCGTGCAGGCGGCGCCGTCCTGGACCAGCTGCCCGGGTGAGGGGCCGGCCTCGCTGCATCAGCGTCTCGTGGATCTGATCGTCGCCGATGCGCGTAGGCTGGCCCGCCGCCATACGGTGACCGCGGTCGGAGTGTCGCTGGGCGTGGCGATCGATGCACGCACCGGCATGACGGTGGGATCCGGTCCACTGTGGGGCGACGGGGTCGGGCACCGGTTCGACACCGCCGGGGCGCTACGGGATGCAGCGCCCGAGTTCCGGTGGACGGTCGTCAACGACGTCACCGCGACCGCGGTGGCGTTGGCGGCACAGCCGGACGTCCAGCGCCTGCGCCGACTGGCTGCTGTCGTCGTCGGCAGCGGCATCGGGCTGCGGACCATCGAGGTCGGCACCGGCAGGGTCCCCGTATCCGCGGACACCGGACTGCAGGGTGAGATCGGGCATCTGCCGACCGAGTTCCGTATCGGCGCACGGGAGATCGTGTTGCCCTGTGACTGCGGTGCGACCGGACATCTCAGCGCGTACGCATCGGGTCGTGGCATCGACCGGATTCTCAGGCTGCTCGCCGCCGAGGGCACGTCCTGGCTGGCCGCTGACGCTCCTCTGAACAGCCAGTTCGCACAGGCTGTGGCCGGTGGTGAGCGAGAGGCGCTCACCGTGCTCGAAGCCGTGACGCGGCCGCTCGCACATGCGTTGCTGTCGGTTCTCAGCACCGATGCCGAGATCGACCGTGTGGTTCTCACCGGTGGCGTGCCCGCGGGGCTCGGTAGTGAATATCTGGAGTGTCTGACGGCCCAGATGGATGCGGTGGGGCTCTACGGACGGTCGGGCTCACTGGCCGACAGGATTCAGGTGGTCGCACCCGATGCCGAGCCTGCGCTGCAGGGGGCCGGGATGCTGGCCCGCTCCGGCGCCGCCGGGGCGCGAAGCTGGATCGTGCCAGGTGACAATCCGAAGTCGTACAGCGTGGTCATGGCTCCGGACATGCTCGCTTCCGGCCGAACCACGCTGCGGGCAGCGGCAGGGCTGGGCACGCACGGTGCCGCACGGCAGCTCGTTGTGGCCGACAAGCGTGTGTGGGAGCTCTACGGGGACGCGCTGACGGACGCGCTGACGGGTGGATCGGAGAACGTCGCCCTCGACACGTTGCTGCTCGAGCTGGACGAGTCGTGCAAGAGCCTGGCGGCGGTGTCCGATCTGGTGGACGCCTTCGACCGGTTCGGTCTGCTGCGTCGATCGGAACCGGTCATCGCGGTGGGTGGCGGCGTGCTGCTCGACCTCGCGAGCTTCACCGCCGGCATCTACCGGCGGGGTGTTCCGCTTATCAAGGTGCCCACCACCCTGCTGGGGATGATCGATGCGGGCATCGGTGTCAAGACGGCGATCAACTACGGCGGGCACAAGAGCCGACTGGGCACCTACAGCCGTCCGAGCCGAGTCGTCATCGACCCGGGGTTCCTGCGCACGCTGGACCCCCGCGAGTACCGCTGCGGCCTCGGCGAATCGATCAAGATAGCGGTCGTGGCCGATGCGGCGCTGTTCGACCTCCTCGACACGCACAGCCGTGCTCTGGCTGCGGGCACGCCGGACCCGCGGGTGGAGTCCGAGGTCGTCGAGCGCAGCATCGCGGCCATGCTCGGCGAACTGGTCGGAAATCTCAGCGAGGACCGGCTGGACCGGCTCGCAGACATCGGGCACGCGTTCTCCGGTGCTCTGGAGATGTCCCTCGAGCCCACGCTTCTGCACGGTGAGGCCGTCGCCATCGACCTTGCTGTGACCGTCATGCTCTCGCGGAACCGCGGTCTTCTGCCGTCGGCCGTCGCCGACCGCATCATTCGCGTCCTGACCGACCTGGGCCTGCCGACGATTCATCGGGAGATGACCCTCGACCTGCTGGTCGAGGCATTGGCCCATACCAGCCTGCACCGTGACGGCCTGCAACGCCTGCCCCTGCTGGAGGACGTCGGCCGCGCCGTGTTCGTCAACGACGTGACCGAGGCGGAACTGGGCGAGGCGCTGACGGCGCTTCAGGCCCGACAGTTGCAGGTGGCGTCGTGACCGGGTGGCAGCTGGTCCGTTCTGGCCGTCGGGTCCGGATCGTGCCGATGGAGAGGCCACGGGGTGACCAGCCGTACGTGTCGATGCTCGCCGTGGGACTGTGTGGCACCGACGTTCAGATCGGCGCCGGCCACCGGGGGGACGTGGCCGGGGTGCTCGGTCACGAAGGCATCGGGATCCTGCACGGCGTCCCCGGGGGCGATCGGCTGGTCGCGTTCAACCCCGTGGATGTGCGAGACCAGGATTCGATACTCGGCCACAGCTTCGACGGCCTGTTCCGCAGCTGGGTCCCCCTGGGGCCGGAGCTGCCGCTCAGCGCGTTGCAGGAGGTCCAACCGTTGGACCCGGTGGCGCTGCTCACGCTGTGCGAGCCGCTCGGCACCGTCCTCTACTCGTGGGAGCTGATCGAGCGCTCGGCCCCGGCCGGCCCCTTGTCGGTCGGCATCTGGGGTGCGGGCCCGATCGGGTTGCTCCACGTGCGCAGAGCGATCGATCAGGGACACGATGTCGAGCTGGTCGAGGCGCGGCCGGAACGTCTGGCCTGGGTGGAGAACCATTCTCGCCTCGCGCCCGTCCACCTCTCCGTGACCGGGCACCGCGCGCCGCGGCCACTCGACGTAGCGATCGTCTGTGCCCCGCGGCCGGCGATGGCGAGCGCCGTCCGGCAGGCGGCGGACGCACTGCGGCCCGGCGGGACGGTGGTGCTCGTCACCGCGCTCGATGCGGCGGCAGCGGCTCCCACCTTCGTCGACGCCACGGTCGGCCGGGTGCGTCGGCACAACGTCTGCGGCAACGTCGATCCTGAGCTGGGCATGGTCACGGCGGTCTCGCACGAGGGTAAACCGCTGGTGCTCACCGGCCATCGGGGTACCTCCTTGGCTCAGCTGCACGCGGCAGAATCGGTACTCCGCGCAGATCCCGGTGGGTACGGCGCCCTCATCACCCATGAGTTGAGTCCCGGGGATGCGGTGGATGTGATCAATCGTCGGCTCGACGGACAGTTTCAGACCGCCGACGGCTCTGAAATCGTCAAGGTCGTCGTCCGCTTCCCTGACGGCGGCCGCCATGGATGAACCCTGGAACAGGCGCTTGGAGCTGGTGCCCGGCGGGGTTCAGCTCACCACCTATCCGTGGCCGCGCTCGACGTCCCCGTCATGGGTGCTGGTCTCTCCACAGACCGTGGGCCTGTGCAGCTCGGACCTCAAGGAGGTCCGCCGGAGCCGCGACGTCCGGTCCGACTTCGGTCACGAAATGGTCGGTCTGGTTCACAGCAGCAGTACGGACGACTTTCCGCCCGGCCTGAGGGTGTGCCTGGACCCCCATGTCCCGGTGACACGGACAACCGCGTTCGGTGAGACGGCGCTGCTGACCGGACCGCCCGACCAGCTGCGCGCCGCCCTACCGACCGTGCCCGACGGCACGCCGGACGACCGGGCGGTCTTCACCGAGCCTCTCGCGTGCGCCGTCCACTGCGCCGGCAACGTCCTGGCCGGTTCCGACGTTGCGATCATCGGTGCGGGAACCGCGGGGGTACTGCTGGCGGTGCTGCTGAAGTTGAAGGGGTGCCAGGTCACGCTGGTCAACAGGAGCCCCGAACGGCTGACCGCCCTCTCCCGGACGGCGTTGCTGCGGGAGGTGCCGAAGGTCCTCAGCCGCGAGGTGGGAACGCGCACGTTCAGCACCGTGGTCGTGACCACGGCGTCGCTCGACGGCGCCACCTTCGACGGCGCCTGGGACCTGTTGCCGCAGGACGGTGGACGTCTCGTCCTGTTCGGCGGCATCAGGCCGGACTGGCGGGTACCGGGCACGCAGGTGCTGTTGGACGGCATCCGTCGCGGCGAACAGATGCGCGAGCTGGAGCGGGGCGGGCGCCGCGCGCTGGTGGTGGGTACGCACGGCGCCACCGGCGCCGACTTCGCCGCGGCCGGCGCGGTGCTGGCGGCGCCGCTTCCCTGGACGACCAGCCACGTCGAGGAGCTCATCGTGGACCGGGTGACCCTGCCCGTCCTGGCCGCGCTGCTCAACGATGCGGTCAGGACGGGCGTGGATCCGATCGGAAAGCACGTGGTGGACATCCGCCGGTAGCGACCGACGTCCACCGCCCTCCAGCCCGCCCTCGCGCCGTTTTATCGAGCCGCTTCGCGCAGGCTCGCGTAGGCCTCCAGGGCGGGCTCGAGGGCGGCCTGGTCGGACTCGCTCAGCTCAGTGCGCCACCGGCCCGCCCCCTTGATCGACTGATCGCTGGGGTGCTTGGTGTGGTAGGGGCCCAGCTGACGGGATTGGATCGATTCGGAGACCCGGCGGTCGGACGTCCAACCGAGCCAGTCGGCCAGGGCGGCGATCCTGGCCGGCCGATCAGCGCAGAACTCTTCGTAGGGGACAAGGTGCACGCGCCCAGCACCTGCGGTGGCAGATGCGGTGAGGATGGTGCGGGCGTAGGTGGCGTACGCCGTTGCGAAGCCGGCCGCGCCGGTCTCCGCAACGCCCAGGCGGGTGAATTCGAGCATGCGGGTGGGCATCCCTGCGTTCACCTTCTCAAGGATGGAACACAGCACGTCACGGGGGTCACGGACCATCACCGCGGCGCGGGCCTGCGGATAGGCGTCCAAGGCGTCGGGGAGCACTTCGGTCATCCGCGGGCATTTCACGATGTCGAACCGGGCGATCTCCTCCGCGGGAGCCGACACGTCGATCAGGCGGCCGGTCATAGCCCAGTCGGGATCCTCCAGCAAGGTTCGTCGGCACGACTCGGAGAGCATATGAGCCACAGCGCTCGTGCCGGAACGGTGCATACCGCAGATGAGCAATTGCATGGAGCCACCTCAGAGAAGTTGTGTCGTACATCAGATAAACCCCGGACGGTCAGCCCGGTACGGGGGCGGTGAACGCATCGCGCATCCGCCCCTACTCTCGTGGGTCCGACCGAGGGGCGGTTTCGGCGCCAGGGTCGGACTGCCCGATATCGCCGGGCCCGTAGGCGATCAGGCCGAATGCGCGAACCGCCTGGCAGGTGTCGTGGGCAGCCTTCGCCGACGTCGTCGGAAGAACGAATCCATCGCGGTCGTACAGCACCGCGAATCCGGCTCGCACGGCGAATTCCAGGTCGTCGACGCCCGCCGTCTCGGCCAGGAAGCCTGCCATGTCGTCGAACGCCACCGCCCAATGGCGCTTGGCATAGATGTGGACGGGATGGCCCGCGGCCGGCAGTGGCGGATTCCAGTGGGTCTGCTGCTGGCCGCGCTGTTCGGGAACGGATGCCCACCAGCTGTCGAGCCCCGCCTCGATCGTTGCCATGTCCCAGTCGCGCCAGGTTGCGGTGGCGGGACGGAACAGCGCGTGCGGGTCGCACCGACCGTCGAGAAGGGCCGCGAGCTCCCGACGGGCCTCGTCGGCCGAGTCCGGACTGTGGACGAGGTTGGCGTAGTAGACGGCGCCGTGCCGACGGCGGATCGTCGACTTGAGGGCCAGCAGCCGGGTGGTGGCCTCGGGCCCCTCGACCAGTACCAACCGGCTCGGCCCCGCGGACAGGTAGCGTCGCATCAGGCCTGCGGTCAGTGGTCTGCGGTCGGGGTCGATGCCGGACCACACGGCCGCGATCTGGGCCTCCGTCAGGCGCAGGGTGTGCTGCTCCAGCACCCGCAGACCCGCCTGGGCGATATCCGTCACGCAGTCCTTCAGGAGGCGCCGCTCGAGGGCATCCGGCTTGAACAGCAGGAAACCGCGTTCCGTTGGGCCGGCGCTGTCGCGACGGTGGGTGTCCGGCGTGATCAGCAAAGGTACTCCAGCGTTGGTAGAACGTCCGTTGGCATCACGACAGAGGGGAATCAACGCTCATCGCGGGCCCGCCCGTCCGGGCGTACGACGACAAGCAGGCCGTCCGCCACCACAGCGGCGGCGCCGGCGACGTCCGCCGCTGTGACGTGGGCTAGCCGCGCTGCCTCCGCCTCCGGGCACCGGACGGCACCGTTGACGCAGTAGTGGCTCGCCATGACGATCGCGGAGTCGACGCCGTTCTCCGCCTTCTGAAGCAACTCCGTCCGCGCATGGCGGACCGCGGCCTCGAGGTCCGCCGGTGCGGGACCCTGCTGTGCCAGTCGGGTGAGTTCCGCGTGGAGCAGCTGGACCACCGCGGGGCCGTTGGCGCCGTCGGTACCGGCCAGGAAGCACCAGAAACCCGCATCGCTGTACGCGCGGGTCCATGCCCGAAACGCGTACGCGAGGCCGTGCTCATCACGAAGGCACTGGTACATCCGGGACGCCGGGCTCGCGCCGAGCAGGTGGCCGAGAAGGACGAACCCGTCACGCTGCGGGTCCGTGACGGCCGGAGCCGGCGCACCGGCGAGGAGCCAGCAGAACCCGTCCGGCCAGGTGGGATCCGACGGGTTCGGACGACCGACGGCGGCGTGGGGGGATCGCCGCGGGCGGACGCCGCCGGCCCTGGCCATCGCCAGGGGGGACATTCGTTTGCGCAGTGCCGTCTCCTGCACGTTCCCGACGTATGCCAGCGCCAGCGGAACCGTCGCCAGCGCCCGCTGATGCACCTGCAGAAGCGGGCCGAGGGTGATCCGCTCGACACTGCTCGGTGTGCCGCCCACCGCCGTACCCAGCGGATGGCCGGGAAAGACGGCGTCGAGAAACGCCGACTGCAGGGCATCGGCGGGGTCGGCTGCGGCCACTGCCAGCTCCTGGGCGACGATCTGCCGCTCCCGGTCGAGCGCCTCGTTCGACAGCGCCGGTTGAGTCAGCGCGTCGAGCATCCAGCCGGCGACTACGGGAGCGTCATCGGTCAGTACCCGGGCGTGGATCGTCAGCGACTCGGGTTCGGCCATGGCGTTCGACGTCCCGCCGAGCTGTTCGATGCGCTCGCTCAGTGAGGGGCCGCCCTGCAGCGGTACCGACATGACGAGGCGCGCCAGCAGGTGTGCGGCGCCGCTCAGGCCCGGTGGGTCGTCCCGAATTCCGAAGCCGAGCGAGAGTGCGACGCCGACAGTGTGCTGGTCGGCCGTCGAGGTCAGCAGCAGCGGCATACCGCCGTCGAGCTGCGCGACGCGTGTTGTTGGGATCTGGTCGGCCATGACGTCACCTGCACAGGCTGAAGGGCGAATCTGCGGGAACCCGACAGGAATGCCGTGTCAAGGGAACCCTGCGGGACGCGAGGTACGAGAGGGAGAACGGTGTCAGGACTCCCTGAGGGCCGACACCAGCGGTGGCGTCAGGGCATGGGATGAGATGGCGGCCAGCAGGGCGGGGGACGCGACATGGTCAGCGCGCCTCTCGTAGACGACCTCACAGGCCTGCGGCGAGTCTTCATATCCGTCGGGCGGTGCGTAGCTGGGCACGGCCGCCAGTTCCGGTACCGGCATGGCCTGCGCCAACCGCTCTCGTGCATCGGCGAGGCGGGCACCGTCCCGGACGCCGTTGAGGATGTACCCGACCATCAGTCGGCGGTAGGGCTCGCCCAGCACACCCGGCAGGCCCGCCAGGGACGTCAGGTGCCCCTCCTGGTTGACGTTGCCGATGAGCACCACCGGCAGTCCTGCCCGCAGCGGCACGACATCGTTGGCCAGATCCGCCCGGGACGGCAGGTTCCCGGCACCTCCGGATCCCTCGATGACGACGAAGGAACCGCGCTCGGCCAGAACGGCCAGGGCCTGCGTGACGGCGTCCAGACACCTGGTACGCAGGTCAGGGGGGAATGCGCGCAGGTCCAGACTGTCCTGGCCGAAGATCGGCACCTCGCCGAGTGCCTCTCCGCACACGTACAGTTGACCGCGGCCATTTCCGCTCGTCACGGCTACCACGGGATTGTTCCACCACCGCACCGGGACTCCGGCCGCACCGCAGTTGTGGAAAACCCCGCGCTCGTACACCTTGAGCGGACTGCTCGATCGATCCGTTAGGTCAACGACGCTCGTGGCTTTGAACGGGTCGACCGCGATGTTCTGGCGGCGAAGGGCGCGGGCGATCCCGACCGCCACCGCCGTCTTACCGGTACCGGAACTAGGAGCGATGAGCGTAACGCCACGTGGCAACGGCGCATCCGTCATACTTTCGCTTCTCTCATTCCTGGGCCCCGGACACTCCAGCGGGCCAACGTCAAAAAGCCGCCCGGCAGGGCCTGTGACAGTCGGGTGACCGCGGCCCGGGTCAGGCCGGAGAGCATGGCGAAGAAGTGCAGGTTGTCCAGGGCGGTGAGTCGGCCGTAGAGTCCGCGTTCCCCGCCCAGGACCA
>NZ_JYJF01000138.1 GCF_000955975.1 Saccharothrix sp. ST-888 | reverse complement strand
GAAGGAGTCCCAGAGTTTGGCACCTGCCCAGGAGAGCACCGCCGCCACGATGGCGATACCCAGGAGCAGGCGGAGGCGGAGCGGCTTCACTCGGACGGAGTTCCTTCCCGACGGACGCGACGGCTTGGGGCGCCCCGGCCGACGGCTGAGGACGGATCTGACGGGCAGTCGCGCTACGGCGGCGCCACAGGCCACCGTACCCGGGCTGAGCCCTTCCGATCACTTACTCGTACGGCCGACCACCACCGCGAAGTTCCCGATCCGGCGTGCGCGGCGGCCGCGCACGCCCCGATCCCCGCCGGAAGGGAGCCGCGCGGCGCCCCGGCACGAGGCGCTGCACGGCCTGCCGCGCGCACGGAGTGCGCGGAGCCTACTCGGGCAGCCGCAGCTGGATGTCCTCGCGCCGCCGGACCGCGTCACCGGCCTCCTCGCCCAGTCCCTTGAGCAGATCGGCGACCCGGCCGTGGCCGGGCAGCTCGCCGTCCGGCTCGGCGTCCAGCCAGGGCGCGAGCACGAAGGCCCGCTCGTGGGCCCGGGGGTGCGGCAGCAGCAGCTGCGGGTCGTCGCTGGTGACGCCCTCGTAGGCGAGGATGTCGACGTCCAGGGTGCGCGCGCCCCAGCGGACGGTGCGGACCCGCCCGAAGGCGTCCTCGACGGCGTTGGCGCGCTCCAGCAGCGAGCTCGGCGGCAGGGTGGTGCGCAGCACGACCACGGCGTTGTAGTAGTTCGGCTGCTCGCCGGGGCCGCCCACGGCCTCGGTCTCGAAGACCGCGGAGACGGAGGTGATCCGGACGCCGGGGGTGTCCTCCAGCGCGTCCACGGCGCCCTGGAGGGTCTCCAGGCGGTTGCCGAGGTTGCTGCCGAGCGCGATCACGGCGTGCCGTGGGTTGTGCAGGGTTGAGTCGGCGCAGTCGACTCGGCGCTCCAGGTCGAACGTGGTCGGCGAGGCGGTCGGGTCGCTGGTGCTCATCGGTATCCCTCTACGGCTCGGGCTGTGGGACAGGACAGGGCGGTGCGCGTCATGCGCGGCCCCGGTGGATCGTGATGGTGACATCGTCGAAGGGGACGGTGATCGGGGCGTCCGGCTTGTGCACGGTCACCTCGACCTCCTCCACCGCCTCGTGCTTGAGGCACTGGTCGGCGATCCGCTGCGCGAGGGTCTCGATCAGGTCGACCGGATCACCGGCGATGATCGCGGTGACCTCCTCGGCGACGATGCCGTAGTGCGCCGTGCGGGAGAGATCGTCGCCGGAGGCGGCCGGGCGGGTGTCCAGGAACAGCACGAGGTCGACCACGAAGGTCTGGCCCTCGATGCGCTCGCGCTCGAAGACACCGTGATGGCCCCGGGCACGCAGGCCCCGCAGGGTGACGCGGTCCAGCAACTCAGTTCTCCCACCTGGACGGGCCCCGCCCAGGGGCAGGGTGGCGGGCCCGTTCGCTCGCCGCTTCGAATCTACCTGCGAGCACCCACGGACCCCGACCGTCCTACCCGGCATACCCACCCGTCACGCACGCCGGATCGGCGATTGACGTGAACGTTGGGTGTCCGTCCACGAAACAGGTGCACCGGGCCCGGTCACACCCTGCGGAAACGGTTCGCGATCAGTCCTCGTCCTCGTCGTCTCCGCTGGTCAGGACGGGTGAACCGTGGTGCGACCAGAGTTTCCAGCCGTCCGCCGTGCGACGGAACAGATTGGTCGAGACGACCTTTCCGCCGACCAGCGGACCGAGTTCGCCCTCCTCCTCGGCCTCGCCGCCGGAGAGGATGTTCTCGGTACACGTGACAAGGGCCACATCGCCCTGCAGTTCGACCTCCACGTCGGTCAGGAAGAACTGGATGTACTCCGTGTTCATCATGATCAACATGTAGGAGCGGGTCACCTGGGCCCGTCCGCGCAGCACCGGCCAGCCGGGGTGGACGCAGATCACCCCGCCCTTGTCGTCGGCCTCGCCCGCGCCCAGCCAGATGGACTCGACGGCCTCCAGGTCGCCGTTCTCCAGCGCTTCGTAGAGCGCCCGGTTCGCCGCCAGCACGGCCTCCCGGTCCAGCTCCAGCGCCGCCTCGCGGTCCGTGTCGCTCACCCTGCCGTCACCCGCCATACTTCCTCCAGAGCCGAGCCAAGCCGCTACCCCCTCCGTGCCGCCTGCTGCCAGGCCGCGACCACGCGTACGGCGTCGGCCGTGCCGGCCACGTCGTGCACCCGGACCGCCCACGCCCCGGCCTGGGCCGAGAGCGCCGAGATCGCCGCCGTGGCATCGTCGCGCTGCCGGGCCGGACGCGGCTCCCCGGTTTCCGGGTTGGCGAGCAGCGTACCCAGGAACCGCTTGCGCGAAGCGGCCACCAGTACCGGGCGACCGAGCGCGGTGAGCGCGTCCAGCCGCCCCAGCAGGGCCCAGTTGTGCTCGCTGGTCTTGGCGAAGCCCAGGCCCGGGTCGAGGATCAGCTGCTCCTCCTTCACCCCGGCGGCCAGCAGCGCCTCCATCCGCTGCGCGAGCTCGGCGGCGACGTCAGCCACCACGTCCCGGTAGACGGCGAGGCTGTCCATGTCGGCGGACTGGCCGCGCCAGTGCATCACCACGAACGGCGCGCCGGTGTCCGCGACCACCTCGGCCATCGCCGGGTCGGCCAGGCCGCCGGAGACGTCGTTGACCAGCCGGGCGCCGGCCGCCACCGCCTGCTCGGCGACGCTCGCCCGCATGGTGTCGATACTGACCGCCACCCCGGCCGCCGACAGCTCGCGGACCACCGGGATCACCCGGCGGAGCTCCTCGGCCTCGGTGACCCGCCGGGACCCGGGACGGGTGGACTCGCCACCGACGTCCACCAGGTCGGCGCCGCTTGTGGTGAGCCGCAGACCGTGGGCGACGGCGGCGGCAGGATCGAGCCACAGGCCGCCGTCGGAGAACGAGTCGGGGGTGACGTTGACGATGCCCATGACCGCGCAGCGGTCGAGCCGGGGGAGGCCGGGAAGGTGGATCATACGGCCATTATCGAGCCGCGCGAGGCTGGAAAAGCGATGACGACTGACAGATTTCAAAATCTGTCAGTCGTCATCGGACAGCTGTCAGCAGCCATCCGTCGTCCGTCGACCGCCATCGCGCTTCAGCCGTCACACACCAGCCGCCGCACGCTCCGCGCTCACGCCGCCTCGGTCACGCCGCCTCGGTCACCGCGCCGACCTTCGCCTGCTCCGGCATCAGCCCCTGCCGCTGCCGCTTACGGCCGAACCTCGGCATGCCCAGCGTGATGAACGCCTCCGCCTGCATCACGGCGAAGCCGATCCGCGGCAGGTCCCGGGTCTGCGGGTAGACCAGGAAGCGCGGCTCCCACTCCGGCTGGAACTTGGCGTTGAACTTGTACAGCGACTCGATCTGGAACCAGCGCGAGAGGAAGACCAGCAGCCCGCGCCAGGCCCGCAGCACCGGCCCCGCGCCGATCCGCTCACCGCGGGCCAGCGCCGAGCGGAACATCGCGAAGTTCAGCGACACCCGCTTCACGCCCAGGTTCGGGACCTCCTGCAGCGCCGCCACGATCAGCAGCTCGTTCAGGCCCGGGTCGGCCGCCCGGTCACGCCGCATCAGCTCCAGCGAGATGCCGTCCTTGCCCCACGGCACGAAGTGCAGCACGGCCTTCAGGTCGTCGCCGGCCGCGCCCGCGCCCTCGCCCTCCTCCGCGGCCTTGTGCGCCGTCACGACCACGCAGTTGTCGTCGCCCGGGTCGCCGAAGCGGCCCAGCGCCATCGAGAACCCGCGCTCGGTGTCGGTACCGCGCCAACGGGCGGCGGCGTCCGCGATCTGCCGCTTCTCCTCCAGCGTCAGATCACAGACCCGGCGCACCTTGCAGGAGTAGCCGTTGCGCTCGATCCGCTTCACCATCTGGCGGACGTTGCGCATCGCGCGCCCCGACAGCGAGAAGGCGGAGGTGTCCACGATCGCCTCGTCGCCCAGCTCCAGCGCGTCCAGCCCCGCCTCACGGGTCCAGACCTCGCCGCCGACCTCGCTGCAGCCGACCACGGCCGGCACCCAGGCGTGCTCACGGGCCTCCGCCATGAAGACCTTGATCGCGCCCGGCCACGCCTCGACGTCACCCACCGGGTCACCGGAGGCGAGCATCACACCGGAGATCACCCGGTACGAGATCGCCGCCTTGCCGGTCGGCGAGAACAGCACGCTCTTGTCCCGGCGCAGCGCGAAGTACCCGAGCGAGTCGCGCGCCCCGTGCCGCTCCAGCAGCGCCCGGACCTTCTCCTCGTCCTCCGCGTTCAGCTCCGGCTCCGGCTTCTCCGGCCGCAGCGCCAGGTACGCCGAGATGAAGGCGGTCATCAGGCCCAGCGCGCCAAGCGAGTACGCCACCAGGTCGGTGACCCGGTCGGTGTGGTACCTGACCGGACCGTCGAAGCCGAACAGGCCGTACAGGGTCTCCTTCAACCGCGCCACGAAGGTCGGGTGCCCGATCTCGGAGCTCGGGTGGACGCTCACGATCAGCATGCCGAGCAGCACGCTGAAGGCGCCCATGACCACCAGATTGACCACGGCCCGCCAGCGGGTGCGCGGGTCGGCCTTGGCGTAGAACTCGCGCCGGTGCACCAGGATCACCACGAACAGCGCCAGCGAGACCACCGCCGGGCCGGCCTGGTGCCAGCGCAGCAGGTGCAGCGCGGCACCGACCGGCAGCAGCACCATGACCGCCCGCCAGGCGCGCCGCTTGCGACGGCGCAGCGCGTGCGCGAGCAGCACCAGCAGGGTGCCGACCATCAGGGTGCCGACCGCGGCCACCGTGGTGGTGCTGCCCGGGATCTGCCCGGCCCAGCTGTGCACCCGGGTGTGTCGGATCCTCGGGAAGACGGCGCTGGCGATGTCCAGCAGACCGATCAGCAGACAGGCGTATCCGACGGCTCCCGGCAACCAGGCTCGGGGGACGGAGGCAGCTTGGTTGCGCAGCGTCTGCAGACCCCGGCGACGGGGCTGCTCGGGTGACGGCTCAACGGACACGGGAACGCTCATGGAAGCTCAGCGTAGAGGCTGAATCGGACTGTCCTGTCACTCCCAGGGAGGAGCTGTGATGGACCTTCATGACTATTCCTTGGTCTGGCAATCCGCTCGTCAAGAAAGCACCCCCGAACAGTAATTTTTCGGGGACGCCCCTGCGACACGGGCGCCTCGGGGACAGGGGACGCCGCTCGGACGGCGCGCCCAGCGGGACGGCTGAACGGCTGAACGGCTGCGGTGACGGTGAATGGACCAACGCGGACACGCCGGCGCCACGGGACGCCCGCACACGCGTTACACACGCTGGACGCCGCATTCTAGAGCTTCGGTTGCACCCTCCGCAGCGGGCACGACCCGGCCGGTACGCAGCTGTGACGGACCCCCGGGCGGCGCAGCCCCACTGGCTGCCCCGAGCCCACCGTCTCACGATGAACCCTGGCCCCACTGCTGCCCAAGGGAGGGCGAACCGCATGGAACTGACCAGCGGCGCGCTGGTGTACTCGCTCATCGCGCTGGCCGTCGCCTCCCTGGTCGGCACCCTCTGGCTGTGGCCCCGACTGGCCCGTCAGCGCCCGCTGCCACTGCTCGGCCGGATCGGCCTCTTGACGGTCATCCAAGTCTCCGTCCTGGCCGTCCTCGCACTGTCGGTCAACAACTCGTACGGGTTCTACACGTCCTGGAACGACCTGCTCCACCCCGGCAGCGCACCGCTGACCCTGGCGAGCTCCGACCATCCCAGGGGCGCCGCCCCGAATGTCGGCCCCCTGGTCCAGCCGACCTCCGAGGGTGGCCTGGAGACCATCAAGGACCTGCCGCAGGGCAAGCCGGAGGAGGTCGGCCGGGTGGACTCCATCAAGGTCACCGGCACCGAGTCCGGCCTCTCCGACCAGGTGTTCGTCTACCTTCCGCCGGAGTACTTCATCCCGCGCTACGCCCGGGTGCGCTTCCCGGTGCTGCTCACCCTGGCCGGCTACCCGGGGCCCTCGCTGCACCTGGTCGAGGGCCTGCGGGTGCCGCAGACCGCCTGGGAGCTGGAGCGGACCGGCCGGATGGCGCCCACCGTGATCGTGATGGCCCGCCCGACCGTCACGCCGCCGCGCAACACCGAGTGCGTGAACGTGGCCAACGGGCCGCAGACCGAGACCTGGTTCGCCAAGGACCTGCCGGGCGCCCTGCGCTCCAGCTACCGGCTCAGCCACTCGGCCGCCTCCTGGGGGGTGCTCGGCTACTCCACCGGCGGCAGCTGCGCACTGCGCCTGGCGATGCGCAACCCCGACGCGTACGCCAGCGCGACGGGCATGCACGCCGACTACCAGGTGCCCAACGACCGCTGGACCGACGGCGACCTGTTCGGCGGCAACCAGACCGACACCCAGCACAGCGACCTCAACTGGCGCCTGCAGAACCTGCCCGCGCCCAAGGTCTCGCTGCTGGTGGTGAGCACCAGGACCGAGGAGGACTACGCGGAGACCCAGGCGTTCCTGGCCAACGCCAAGCGCGTCACCGACGCCCACCCCGAGTTCAAGGTCGACTCGCTCGTCCTGGCCGACGGCGGCCACAGCTTCGAGACCTGGCGGAGCGAGCTGCCGGCCTCGCTGGAGTGGATGAGCGACCACCTTAAGCCCCCTCAGGACCGCGAGCCCCGCCAGTAGCGCCCCGACCGTCCTCCGGCCGCCGCTCCTCCCCCGGCCGGGTGATTCCGCCGCCCGCCGATGGCCGACCGGCCGCCGCCGGGGAACGTCTCCCGGCCGACCGCTTACCCCGCAGACGCCAGGAGGTCAGATGCTCAGCTCCCGAACGCTCTTCGACGAGATCTACCGCAACGACGAGGCATACCGCCTCTTCTGCAGCATCGCGGCCGATGGCGAGGACCAGGGCGGCTGGGAGAACGAACGGATCCAGGCGCTGACCGGCGACCCGGTCCTGGCCCCGAAGATCGGCCGGCACGGCGCCGACGAGCGCAAGCACGGCCGGATCTTCACCCAGCTGCTGCACCGGCGCGGTCTGGAGAAGGTGGACGTCCCGCCGAAAGCCGACTACTGCATGCTGCTGGAGCGCCAGGGCATCGGCCTCTCGCACGAGCGCCTGACCTCCGACGTCCCGCTGACCGACCGCGAGATCATCACCTACCTGGCGCACAGCCGGGTCACCGAGCAGCGGGCCTCGGAGCAGATGCGCCAGCTGGTGCGGGCGTACGGCGGCAATCCCGAGCTGGCCAAGGCCATGCGGATGATCTCGGCCGACGAGGACAACCACCTCGCGTACTGCCACGAGGAACTGCTCCGGCTCACCGCCATGGGGCACGGCCCGTACATCCGGCACGCCCTGGAGCACACCGCGCGGGGCGAGATCCGCACCCATCGCGACGTCGGTCTCGCGGTGCTGCGCGCGATGGGACGGATCCTGCGCTGGCCGCTCTGGCAGCGGGCGCTCCTCACCGCCGGGGTGCAGGCACTGTACGCCTACGACCTGACCGTCGGCCGCCGCCGGATGATCCGGCTCCGGATGCCCGCCAAGCGCAACGCCCTCGGACGCTAGGGGGCGCCGCACGCCCGGCCGCAGGCACCTTCGGGCGGACCGCCGCCTGCGGCCGCGCCCCGGCGGTCGCCCGTGCCCCGGGCCTACCTGCCGATGATCAGGCTCATCGCCTCGGCGCGCGTCGCGGGGTCGCGCAGCTGCCCGCGCACGGCCGAGGTCAGCGTCTTGGCGCCGGGCTTGCGGATGCCGCGCATCGACATGCACATGTGCTCGCACTCGACGACGACGATCGCGCCGCGCGGCTCCAGGATGCGCATCAGCGAGTCGGCGACCTGGCTGGTGAGCCGCTCCTGCACCTGCGGGCGGCGGGCGTAGACGTCGACCAGCCGGGCGAGCTTGGAGAGCCCGGTGATCTTGCCGCTGGCGGACGGGATGTACCCGACGTGCGCGACGCCCTGGAACGGGACCAGGTGGTGCTCGCAGGTGGAGAACACCTCGATGTCCTTGACCAGCACCATCTCGTCGTGGCCGAGGTCGAAGGTGGTGGTGAGGACGTCCTCGGGCTGCTGCCAGAGCCCCGCGAATATCTCCTTGTAGGCGCGGGCCACCCGGGCCGGCGTCTCCTGCAGGCCCTCCCGGTCCGGGTCCTCACCGACCGCGATCAGCAGCTCCCGTACCGCCTTCTCGGCCCGCTCCTGGTCGAACGCCCCGACTGCCGTGGGCTGGTCGAGAGTCACCGGGTCGATCATGCGTGCCTCGCTTGTGGTCGTCTGGTCGTTGAGGGGACGGTCCGAGCAGCACGGATGCCGCGCCTCCAGGGTACAAACCCTGGTGGCGCGGCATCCATTCCGTACGGGTTGTTCAGTTCTCCGTCGAGCTGTCGCCGGTGACCGGGGGCAGCTTCACGATGTCCACCTGGGTGGTCTCCGCGGCGGCGGCGATGCCGTTGGTCAGCGCCAGCTCCTTCGGCGACTGCACCGGCGGGCGGGTGGACGGCGTACGGCGGGAGGAGCCGGTCCAGGCCGGGCGGGCGGGGCGCTTCACGATCGTGGAGAAGATCTCGGCGATCTGCTCCTTGTTCAGCGTCTCCTTCTCCAGCAGCTCCAGGACCAGGTTGTCGAGCACGTCGCGGTTCTCGACCAGGATCTCCCAGGCCTCGTTGTGCGCGTTCTCGATGAGCTTCTTGACCTCCTCGTCCACCAGCCCGGCGACCTCTTCCGAGTAGTCGCGCTGGTGGGACATGTCGCGACCGAGGAACGGCTCGGAGGAGTCCGAACCGAACTTGATCGCGCCGAGGCGCTCGCTCATGCCGTACTGGGTGACCATCGCGCGAGCCGTCGCGGTGGCCTTCTCGATGTCGTTCGAGGCGCCGGTGGTCGGGTCGTGGAAGACCAGTTCCTCCGCCGCTCGCCCGCCCAGCATGTACGCCAGCTGGTCGAGCATCTCGTTGCGCGTGGTCGAGTACTTGTCCTCGTCCGGCAGGACCATGGTGTAACCCAGGGCCCGGCCGCGCGACAGGATGGTGATCTTGTGCACCGGGTCGGCGTTCGGAGAAGCGGCCGCGACCAGGGCGTGACCGCCCTCGTGGTACGCGGTGATCTTCTTCTCCTTCTCGGACATGATCCGCGTGCGCTTCTGCGGACCCGCCACGACGCGGTCGATCGCCTCGTCCAGGAGACCGTTGTCGATCAGCTTCTTGTCCGAGCGGGCCGTCAGCAGCGCGGCCTCGTTGAGGACGTTGGACAGATCGGCACCGGTGAAGCCGGGGGTGCGCTTGGCGACGGCCGAGAGGTCGACGTCGGGCGCGATCGGCTTGCCCTTCTGGTGGACCTTGAGGATCTCCAGGCGGCCCTGCAGGTCCGGACGGTCGACGGCGATCTGCCGGTCGAAGCGGCCGGGGCGCAGCAGCGCCGGGTCCAGGATGTCCGGGCGGTTGGTGGCGGCGATCAGGATCACGCCGCCCTTGACGTCGAAGCCGTCCATCTCGACCAGCAGCTGGTTGAGGGTCTGCTCGCGCTCGTCGTGGCCGCCGCCGAGGCCCGCACCACGGTGCCGGCCGACGGCGTCGATCTCGTCGACGAAGATGATCGCCGGGGCGTTCGCCTTGGCCTGCTCGAACAGGTCGCGGACCCGGGAGGCACCCACACCGACGAACATCTCGACGAAGTCGGAGCCGGAGATCGAGTAGAACGGCACCCCGGCCTCGCCCGCGACGGCACGCGCGAGCAGGGTCTTACCGGTACCGGGCGGGCCGTAGAGCAGCACGCCCTTGGGGATCTTGGCGCCGACGGCCTGGAACTTGGCCGGCTCCTGCAGGAACTCCTTGATCTCGTGGAGCTCCTCGACCGCCTCGTCCGCACCCGCGACATCCGAGAAGGTGGTCTTCGGGGTGTCCTTGGTGAGCAGCTTGGCCTTGGACTTGCCGAACTGCATGACCCGGGAGCCGCCGCCCTGCATCTGGTTCATCAGGAACAGGAAGACCAGGACGATGATGACGATCGGCAGCATCGACAGCAGCAGGCTGACGAAGGTGGACTGCTTCTCGGGGGTGATGGTGTAGCCCTCGGGCAGCGCGCTCTTGTCGCCCGAGTTGATCTGCGTCTGGAGGGTGTTGGCCACGGCCACACCCTGGTCCCCGACGTACGAGGCTTGGAACTTGGTGCCGGAAGGCACCTTGCCGCCGGTACCGGCCGAAGGCAGCTTCGCACCGTCCTTCAGCTGGATCTTGATGGTGTTCGAATCACCCGTAGTGATCTGCGCCGACTTGACCTGCTTGGCGTCGATCGCTGCGACGACCTGTCCGGTGTCCACCGTCTTGTAGCCGTTCGAGTCCGAAACGACCTGCATCAGCACGACAACGGCAAGGACGGCCAGCACGATCCACATGATCGGCGCACGGAAGTATCGCTTGACGTCCATCCATGCGGGGCGTTGCCGCCCCGTCCCTCCTGCCACTCAACGGCGCTGCACGGCTGGGGGCCGTCGGCGCATCCGGTATGTGCTCATGAGAAGAGCGGTTAATTGGACCGTACCGCAGCCACCCCCGCTCACGACGAGAGCACAACGGCACGACGTATTTTCCTACCCCCGCTCAACGGGCGGGAACAGCGACCTGTTCCCGCCCGTCGCCCGAACGGTGTCAACCGTTGGACAGCGGCTGGTCAGCCACCGTAGACGTGCGGGGCCAGGGTGCCGATGAACGGCAGGTTGCGGAGCTTCTCCTGGAAGTCCAGGCCGTAGCCGACCACAAACTCGTTGGGGATGTCGAAACCGACGTACTTGACGTCGATCTCGACCTTGGCCGCGTCCGGCTTGCGCAGCAGGGTGCAGACCTCCAGCGAGGCCGGGCCGCGCGAACCCAGGTTGCCCAGCAGCCAGGACAGGGTCAGGCCGGAGTCGATGATGTCCTCGACGATCAGCACGTCGCGGCCGGCGATGTCGGTGTCCAGGTCCTTGAGGATCCGCACCACGCCGGAGGACTTGGTGCCCATCCCGTACGAGGAGACCGCCATCCAGTCCATCGTGACCTGCGAGTGCAGGGCCCGGGCGAGGTCGGCCATGACCATCACGGCGCCCTTGAGCACACCGACGATCAGCAGATCCCGTCCGGCGTAGTCCCGGTCGATCCGCTCGGCCAGCTCAAGCAGCTTGGCGTCGATCTCGTCCTTGCTGATGAGCACCTTCGCCAGGTCGGCGCCCATGTCGTTCTGATCCACCGGGGATACGTCCTCAAACGTTCGGGGTCCTGTGTCGGCGACGGCCCCGCGACCTACTGCTCAGCTGTCGCTCTGTCGCCGAAAGACCAGCGTGCCACACCTTCGGGTGACCTCGACGCCCCCGGGTAGGTGTAGCGGCCCCTGACCACGCCAGCCGGTGACCAGTTGATCGACCGTCTCCAGGTGTCGTGCGAACAGGTCACCGCCCGGGGAGCCCGCCCGCAGCGCCGCCCGGCGCAGCACCCGGCGGCGGACGGCGGGGGGAAGTTCGGACAGCTTGCCGACGTCCAGCGTCCCGTCGCCCGTACGGAGGTCGCGCTCGGCCAGGGCCGCCCACTGATCGAGGGCATCGGCGTCGTCGCGGAACAGCCGGGCGGTACGGGCCAGTGCCTCGACCACCCCGGCGCCCAGGTGCTTCTCCAGGACCGGGAGCACCTCGTGGCGGACCCGGGAGCGGGTGTAGGCCGGGTCGGAGTTGTGCGGGTCGTCCCAGACCGGGATGGACTGCGCGGCGCACGCCTGGCGGGTGGCGGCCCGGTCCAGCTCCAGCAGCGGCCGGCGGTAGCGGCCCTTGTGCGCGGGCATACCGGCGAGCGACCGGGCGCCGGAGCCGCGGGCCAGGCCCAGCAGGACGGTCTCGGCCTGGTCGTCCTGGGTGTGCCCGAGCAGCACGGCGATGGACCGGTGGCGCTCGGCGGCGGCGTCCAGCGCGGCGTACCGCGCGTCCCTGGCGGCGTTCTCCGGGCCGCCCTGATGACCGACGTGGACCGGGATCACCTCGACCGGGTCGAGACCCAGCTCGCGCAGGCGGTCGGCGACCTGCTGGGCGCGTTCGGCGGATCCCTGCTGCAGTCCGTGGTCGACCGTCACCGCGCCGACCCGCAGGCCCAGCTTGGGCGCCTCGAAAGCGGTCGCGATGGCCAGCGCCATCGAGTCGGCACCGCCGCTGACCGCCACCAGCACCAGTGGGGAACCCGGTGCGGCGGGGGTGCGGGGCAGTCCGGACGGGTGGCGGCGGGCGTTGCCGATCAGCCGGGTCGCGGCGGGGCCGCCACCGGGCAGGGCGGCCGGGGCGCCACTGGCGGCGGTGGCTGCGGGGACGGTGCTGGTGACCGGGACCGGCGCGGGCGCGGGGTGGGTGCGAGGAGCCGGGGCGGTGAGATTCACGCCAGCCTCGGCGGCGAGCTCGGCGAGGGCGCGGCGGACGGCGAGACGTATCGCCGCGACAGCGGGGTGTGGGCCCACGGTGAGGCACTCCTTGGCAGCTGGGGGACGGAGCGGGACGGTGAGGGGCCGGCCGGGCGTAACACCCTGTCAGCTTTCGGTCACCAGGCGCTCACAGATGGTCGCAGAATCCGGGCATCGGCTACACCACCCGCGCCACCGGTACGACCACGGTCCCACGTACGGGTGAATGCAGAAACGTTCATGCACCCCCATCTGTACGTCTGCGCCATCCGCACGGGCCCCCGCGCAGGCCCCCGGAGGGGCCCCCGCGCAGGCCCCCGGAGGGGCCTCCAGCGACACGCAGACCGGCGGGCGCCCCGCGGCCCCGTGACGGCCCGCTCGCGCGGCTGCCGGGCGTCCTGGGGCCGCGGCGCGCGGGGGGGCGGCCGGGGAGTTCAGCCGGTGACCCGGGCGACCCAGGCGGTGGGGTTGTGGATCTCCTCCTTGGTCGGGAGCGTGTTCGGGGAGGTCCAGACGCGGTTGAAGCCGGCCATGCCGACGCGGTCGACCACGTCCCGGACGAAGACCGCGCCGTCCTGGTACTGGCGCAGCTTCGCGTCCATCCCGAGCAGTCGCCGCAGCACCAGGTCGAGGCGCCCGGCGCCCCGGTCGCGGCGCAGCTGGAACTTCTCCCTGATCTCCGCGACGCTCGGCACCACCGCCGGGCCGACGCCGTCCATGACGACGTCCGCGTGACCTTCGAGCAGTGACATCACCGCCGTGAGCCGGCCGAGGATCTCCCGCTGCTGGGGCGACTGGACGAGGTCGAGGAGCGTCCCGGGGGTCGACCCGTCAGCCCGGCCGCCGAGGGTCGGCACGCCGCCGCCGCCGAGGGCGTCCTTGAGGCGTTCCAGCAGCGCGGCCGGGTCCACGTCGGTCTGCGCCAGGAAGGACTGCACCTCGGACTGGATGTGGTCGCGGAGCCAGGGCACCGCGGTGAACTGGGTGCGGTGGGTCTCCTCGTGCAGGCAGACCCAGAGCCGGAAGTCGTGCGGGTCGACGTCCAGCTCGCGCTCGACCTGCACGATGTTCGGGGCCACCAGCAGCAGTCGGCCGGCGCCCGGCGCGGGCGGCTCCGCATCGGCTCCGGCCCCGGTCTCGGCGAAGAGCGCCGCCGGGCTGTCCGGGGTCACCGGCGAGCCGGACCCGGGACGGGGTTCGGGCTCGGCCGGGGCGAAGGTCTCGTACTGGCCGAGGACCTTGGCGGAGAGGAAGGCCAGCACCGCGCCGATCTCGACGCCGGTCACCTTCTCGCCGATCGAGCCGAACACGGCCGCGCCGGCCGAATCGCGGCGGCGCGCCTGCAGCTTGTCCACCAGCGGCTGGACGATCGTCCGGAAGCCTGCCACGTTGGCCTTCACCCAGCCGGGACGGTCCACCACCAGGACCGGCGTGCCGACGGCCGTGGCCAGGCTGCTGGACCGCATGCCGGTGAACTCGCGAACGTGCTCCTCCGCCTCCAGCGCCCGCCTGCGCAGTTCGGAGACCACCACGCGGGCCTGCTCCCTGGTCACCTCGGGACCCGGCCGGGCCAGCCGGGTCGCCGTCGCGACCGCGAGATCCCAATCGACCATGTCGGCACCGCTGCTCGCGCTCGTCATGCCATCACCGTACGTGCTCCCGGCGGCCTGGGGGAGACACCCGCCCGCGCCCGCCGATCGTCCCCCGGGGCCCCGATCGACCATGCACCACCCCGGGGGCGCGAGCAACCGCGCGCCTGCGCCGCGGGCCGCTCGCGCGGGTCCGCGCGCCCCTCCCGCACGCCCGGGACCGCCCCGGGCTAGTGGCAGCCGCAGGAGGCGAGGCGGGCGACGATCCGGTCGGTGGCCGAGCGGGTGGCGAACCCGTCGCCGGGCGTCCTGCTCATGAAGGCGAAGACCAGCACCCGGCCGTCGGCGTCCACCGTGGTCCCGGCCAGGGTGTAGACCCCGCTGCCGCCGAGCGTGCCGGTCTTGGCCCGGACGATCCCGGCCGCGCTCTGCGCGCCCGAGGCCGCGCCGAACCGGGTGAGCAGGGTGCCGGTGAACCCGGCGATCGGCAGGCCGGTCAGCACCGGGCGCAGCTCAGGGTGTTCGGGCGAGGCGGCGAGCCCGAGCACCTTGGCGAGGACCAGCGGCGAGATCAGGTTGCCGGTGTGCAGCCCGCTGCCGTCGTTGAGGACGACGCCGGCCATCGGCACGCCGAGCTTCTGGATGGTCCCGGTCACCGCCGCCACCGCGCCGTCGAAACTGGCGGGCTGGTGGGCGGCGATGGCCGCCTGCCGGGCGATGGCCTCGGCGAGGGTGTTGTCGGAGGTGGTGAGCATCCGTTCGACCAGGCGCGGCACGGTCGGTGACTCCACCGCCGCGACCTGCTGCGCGCCTACGGCGGCGGGCCCCGGCGTCGCCTTGCCGTCCACCGTGATGCCCTGGGCCCTGAGCAGGTCGGCGAAGGCGTCGGCGGCCTGCTCGGCCGGGTCGAAGACACGCGCGGGGGCCTCGTCCGGGGACTTGGGGTCGATCCGGCCCTCGTCCACCATCAGGGGGGTCACGGCGGCGATGTTCATCGCGTCATGCTGCTTGTGCAGGAGCGGGCCGCTGTAGAGCGAGGTGTCGTAGCCCAGCTTCACGGCGGTGGTGCCGACGGCCTTGAGCGCGATGGCGGTCCGCTGGGCCAGTTCGGCCAGCGAGGCCGGTGCCGACTCGGCGTCCAGGGGCATCCCGCCGACCCGGATCTGGTCGAGCGGCAGTCCGGTGACGGTCGGGTCGCCACCACCGATCAGGGTGATCTCCCCCGGGGTGCCGCCCTTGACGACCTTGGTGGAGATCCGGGCGTCGGCCGGGATCAGCGCGAGCGCGGCGACCGCGGTGAGCAGCTTGGTGGTGGACGCCGGAGTGGCCGGGGTGTTCTCGCCGGAGCCGTACAGGAGTTGGCCGGTGTTGCCGTCGGCGATGGCGAAGTTCATCGCGCCGAGCGCATTGTCCTGCAGGACCTGGGCCAGGTCGCGCTGGAGGCCCGCGGTGGTGGGCATGGTGCCGGCGCCGTCCACGGGCCCGGCGAGCACCGGGCCGCCGGTGGCGAACGCGCGCGGTGCGGCGGGCGGCGGTGCGGCCGAGGGGGACTGGTGGCCGGTGGAGCCCCTGGGATTCGCCCCCGCGCCGCTCTGGCTCTGGCCCGCCCCCGGGGCGGGGTGGGCGAACGCCCGGTCCGTGCCGGAGGTCAGCCCGCCGGTGGCCAGGGCCACGCCCAGCACTCCGGCGACCGCCACTCTGCGCCCACGTCCCACCCCTGCGCTTCGCTGCACCGACCCGCCCCTTTCCTGAGCACACCCTGCCGTAGGAGACACTTGGATTCTGTCAGTCCCTACCTTGGAGGAACCGTTGGAGTTCGACGTCCTGATCGAGATCCCGAAGGGCTCGCGGAACAAGTACGAGGTCGACCATGAGACGGGCCGTCTCCGCCTCGACCGGATGCTCTTCACCTCGACCCGTTACCCGGCCGACTACGGCTACGTCGAGGGCACCCTGGGCGAGGACGGCGACCCGCTGGACGCCCTGGTCATCCTGGACGAGCCGACCTTCCCCGGCTGCCTGATCAAGTGCCGTGCCATCGGCATGTTCCACATGACCGACGAGGCGGGCGGCGACGACAAGCTGCTCTGCGTCCCGGCGACCGACCCGCGCTGGGAGCACCTGCGCGACATCCACCACGTGTCGGAGTTCGACCGCCTGGAGATCCAGCACTTCTTCGAGGTCTACAAGGACCTGGAGCCCGGCAAGTCGGTCGAGGGTGCCAACTGGGTCGGCCGCGCCGAGGCCGAGGCCGAGATCAAGGCCTCGATCAAGCGCCTGGAGGAGCAGGGCGGCCACTGAGCCCCCTCACCTCGGACCTCGTTCCCGGGGTCGCCCGGCCGGGGCGAGCAGCGATGCTCGCCCCGGCCTTTCTGTTGCCCGCCCGCTGGATCCCCTGCCCGCCCGCCGGACTCCGGTCCACTCCGTCGGGCCCGCTGCCGCCTTCCCACAGCGGGGCCGCAGGCGCACACTGGGCCGGGGGCCGTTTTCCCGACACCGTGTCGGCATGACGTTGACTTAGGTAAGCCTAACCATAACAATCGTGCCCAGAGCCC
>NZ_JYJF01000137.1 GCF_000955975.1 Saccharothrix sp. ST-888 | reverse complement strand
CGGTCAGCCGGGCCCGCTGCTCGACCGGGTCGACCAGCTCGGAGTAGGCGGTACCGATCTCGGTGCCGAAGATGACGAGGTCCCACTTCTCCGCGACGCCCGGAACGGAGCGGTGCTGGCGGGTCAGCGGCGAGACCTCGGTCGGGTAGTCCTTGATGAAGGTCGGCTTGATCGCGTGGTGCTCCAGCAGCCGCTCGACCATCTCCAGGACGATCTGGCCGTGGCCCCACTCCTTCTCGAAGGGGATGCCGGCCTCGTCGGCGAGCCGGCGCAGCTCCTCGACGCCGGTCTCCGGGGTGATCTCGGTGCCCAGGTGGGCCGAGATGCCCGGGTAGACGCTGACCTCGGCCCACGGCTCGGCCAGGTCGATCTCGTGCTCCTCGCCGTCCGGGCCGACGCCCGTGACGACGGTGGTGCCGAGGGCGTCCCGGGCGGCGTTGACGATGGTCGCGCGGATCAGCTCGGCCTGGGTGTCGTAGTCGCCGTACGCCTCGTACGACTCCAGCGAGGTGAACTCGGGGTTGTGGGTCGAGTCCGCGCCCTCGTTGCGGAAGTTGCGGTTGATCTCGAAGACCTTCTCCGCGCCGCCGACCACCAGCCGCTTGAGGTACAGCTCGGGGGCGATCCGCAGGAAGAGGTCGATGTCGTACGCGTTGATGTGGGTGGTGAACGGACGGGCGTTGGCGCCGCCGTGCACCGGCTGCAGCATCGGGGTCTCGACCTCGATGTAGCCGCGCTCCTCGTACGTGCGGCGGATCGAGCGGACCACCTTGCTGCGCAGGTGGAGGATCTCGCGCGCCTCGGGGTTCACGATCAGGTCGACGTACCGCTGGCGGACCCGGGCCTCCGGGTCGGTCAGGCCCTTGTGCTTGTCCGGCAGCGGACGCAGGCACTTGGCGGTCAGCTCCCAGCGGTCCACCATCACGGACAGCTCGCCGCGGCGGGAGGTGATCACCTCGCCCTCGACGCCGACCTGGTCGCCGAGGTCGATGTCCGACTTCCAGGCGGCCAGCCGCTCCTCGCCCAGCTTGTCCAGGGAGAGCATCACCTGGAGGTCGCCGGAGCCGTCGCGCAGGGTGGCGAAGCAGAGCTTGCCGCCGGTACGGGCCAGGATGACCCGGCCGGTGATGCCGACGCGCTCGCCGGTCGCGACGTCCGGCTCCAGGTCGGGGTGCTTGGCGCGCAGGTCGGCGATGGTGGAAGTACGGGGGAAGCCGACCGGGTACGGGTCGACGCCGGCCGCCCGGAGCCGGTCCAGCTTCTCGCGCCGGACGCGCATCTGCTCAGGAAGGTCGTCGGTCGCGGGGACGGTGCTCTGATCGCTCACCCCACCAGGGTAGCCACCGTTCACACCTTCCCCGCGCCCGGCCGGGCCATCGCCGCAGGCGCGGGGCCGCGCCGGGTGCACGGGCCCGCCGGGAGCCGATGGCGACCCGGGTCCCTCGCTGCCGCCGGCCGCGTCGACCGCACCGGCCGCGTCGACCGCGCCGACTTTTCCGAAGGCCCCGGGGTCGTGGTTCGTCAGGGGAGAGATATCAATCGGGCAATTCGCGACAAAATCATTCGTATTGGTGTCGAAATACGCCGAACTCCGAGCAGAAATCTCCGATTCCCCATCACATAGTCGACACATCGACAACGGGGGGAGGCTGCCTGGAGCAGCCTCCCCCCGTCGGGGTGGATCAGCCGGTGCCGGTGGCGAGTTCGAGGTCCTCGTCGTCGGGGAGTGCGGTCGGCGGCTGGTTCTGCGGCCGGGGCCGGCGGCCGAACAGTTCGGCGGGGGTGGGCATCCGGCGGGGCTGGTGAGCCTGCGGCTTCTGCGCCTGGCGGGGCTTCTGCGGCTGGTGGGTGCGGTCGGTGGCGGTGGAGTTCTTGGGGGTGGGTGCGCCGGCGGCGTTGCTCATCGGGATCCGTCCTCCAACTGGGGTGGGGGTCACTGACACGGCGGGGAATGGCTCGGAGGCCGGGCTCGGCACGGCGGTGAGGTGGCGCTGGCCGGAGCCGAGGGCGAGGCGTTCGCGGACGTCCGCCTCGGCGATGGCGTGGCAGCGGCCGGAGAGCCGGGAGCGGCGGGAGCGTTCGACGTTGCCGCAGGGCAGCCGGGAGAGCGAGCGCAGGGCGGTCAGGTCCTCGGGGAGCGGGAGATAGCCGTCGGAGACGGCCTCCTCCAGGCGTTCCAGATAGCCGGAGGCGCTGCCGGGCAGTGCGGCACGGTAGCGGGCCAGGTCGGCCAGCAGGAAGGCGCGCAGCCGGCCGCCTTCCGAAGCCGCCTCGTCGACCGCTTCGGCGAGGCGCAGTGCCTCCTGGACGTCCTCGGCCCACAGTTCGCCGAGCGGGGTCGGGAGCGGCGAGTGGGCCGGGTGGAGAGCTTGGGCGAGGGCGCGGCGCAGCACGCGGACTTCATCGGCGCTGAAGGCCATGCCGCCGCGCGATCCGTGTGGCGTAGGCATGGCTTGACATTACGTGGCGTACGTCAGATTTATGACGATTGAGGACGTGTCTGTACCGATTGGCCTATCTGGTGCTGATCGGACACATCGTCGTCGAACGGGCGCGCCGGGGCATGGGCTCTGCGCCGGAGCCGCCCCGGTGCGACGCCCGGTGCGAAGCCCCGGAGTGGCGCCCGGCCGGTCGGTCGGTCAGCTGGGTCGGTTGCGCTCGTGGACCAGTCGGAGGCCGATCAGGGTGAGCCAGGGCTCGTGCACGTCGATCGAGGTGGCCTCGCCGAGGACCAGCGGGGCGAGCCCGCCGGTGGCGATCACCTGGACGTCCTCCGGGTCCTTGGCGAGCTCCTTGGCCATCCGCTCGACCAGGCCGTCCACCTGGCCCGCGAAGCCGTACAGGATGCCGGACTGCATGCCTTCGACGGTGTTCTTGCCGATCACGTTCCGGGGGCGGGCCAGCTCGATCTTGCGCAGCTGGGCGCCCCGGACGCCGAGGGCCTCGACCGAGATCTCGATGCCGGGGGCGATCGCGCCGCCGACGTAGTCGCCGCGCTCGTTGATGGCGTCGAAGGTGGTGGCGGTGCCGAAGTCCACCACGATGCACGGCCCCCCGTACAGGTGGTTGGCGGCCAGCGCGTTGACGATCCGGTCGGCGCCGACCTCCTTGGGGTTGTCCATCAGGACGTGCACCCCGGTCTTCACCCCCGGCTCCACGATCACCGCGGGGACGTCGCCGTAGTAACGGCGCGTCACCTCGCGGAGCTCGTGGAGCACGGCGGGCACCGAGGAGCAGATCGCCAGGCCCTCCACCCGGTCGGCGGCCTCGACGATCGGGTGCGACCCCATCAGGCCCTGCATCAGCACGGCCAGTTCGTCGGCGGTGCGGCGTGGATCGGTGGAGATCCGCCAGTGCTCGACGATCTCCTCACCGTCGAACAGGCCGAGCGTGGTCTGGGTGTTGCCGACGTCGATGGTGAGGAGCATGGGGTGCTTTCTGTAAGAGGGGGATCAGGCTCGGAGGTCCAGGCCGATGTCCAGGATCGGGGCGGAGTGGGTCAGAGCCCCGACGGCGAGGTAGTCGACACCAGTTTCGGCGACCTCGCGCGCGGTGGCCAGAGTCAGGCCGCCGGAAGCCTCCAGCCTGGCCCGGCCGGCGACCAGCGTGACGGCCTCCTTCAGCTGGGCGACGGTGAAGTTGTCCAGCAGGATCAGGTCCGCCCCGGCCTCCAGCACCGGCGGGATCTGCTCCAGGGTGTCCACCTCGATCTCGACCGGCAGCTCCGGGTACGCCTCGCGCACCGCGCGGAACGCCTCCGCCACCCCGCCCGCGGCCACCACGTGGTTGTCCTTCACCAGTGCGGCGTCCGAGAGCGCCATCCGGTGGTTGGCGCCGCCGCCGCAGCGGACCGCGAACTTCTGCAGCGCGCGCAGGCCCGGCGTGGTCTTGCGGGTGTCCCGGACCACCGCGCCGGTGCCCTCCAGGGCGTCCGCCCAGGCGCGGGTCGTGGTGGCGATGCCGGACAGGTGGCAGAGCAGGTTGAGCGCGCTGCGCTCGGCGGTCAGCAGGTCGCGGGTACGGCTGCGAACCGACAGCAGCACCTGGCCGGCCTCGACCCGGGCACCGTCCTCGACGTGCCGCTCGACCTCGAACTCCTCCTCGCAGACCAGCGAGACCACGGCCTCGGCGATCCGCAGGCCCGCGACCACACCGGCCTGGCGGGCGGTGAAGTCGGCGGTGGCGACGGCGTCCGCCGGGACGGTGGCGACCGAGGTGACGTCCTCGCCGCCGGCCAGGTCCTCGGCCAGTGCGAGGGTGGCGATGTCCTCGACCTCGATCGGGTCCAGGCCGGCCGCCTCCAGCAGCTCGGCCAGCGCCGGGTCGAGCCCGGTCTCGTACGCCTCGCCGTCCCCGCAGGCGCAGCCGTCGCCGCAGCCGTCGGACTCGGCCAGCGGGAGTTCCTCGTGGGAGTGGGTCATCAGTTGCTCCTTGGATCTTGGACGCGTGAGGGGTGAGCCGACAGAGCCCCGCGCCCCTGTCGGCTCACCCTCGTTCTTATCGGCTCACCGGGGTTCCGGTGGTGGTGGCCAGGGTGGTGATCAGGTGGCGCTGCCAGTGGGCGTCGTCGCGCTCGGGGAAGTCCTCGCGCCAGTGGCAGCCGCGGGTCTCCTCGCGCTGGGCGGCGGCCGCCACCAGTGCGGAGGCCACCAGGTGCAGGTTGGCGGCCTCCCAGGTCTCCACCCGGGGGTCGGCGGGCTTCTCCTCGGCGACGTGCCAGCGCGCCTGTTCGGCGAGGTCGGCGAGCCCGGCCGCGGTGGCGGCCATGCTCCGGGCCGAGCGCAGCACGCCCGTGCCGCGCGACATCAGCCGCTGGATCTCGGCCCGCGCCTCGGGGGCGGGCAGCGGGACGGCGACCGCCGCTCGGGCGCCGGCCACGTCAACCGCGCGCTCGGGCAGTTCACCTGCGCGGTGGCGCTCGGCGAGGTCCGCGGCGATCCGCTCGGCGAAGACCAGGCCCTCCAGCAGCGAGTTCGAGGCCAGCCGGTTGGCGCCGTGCACGCCGGTGCAGGCGACCTCGCCGCAGGCGTACAGGCCCGGCACGGTGGTGCGTCCCCGCAGGTCGGTGCGGACCCCGCCGGAGGCGTAGTGCGCGGCCGGGGCGACCGGGATCAGGTCGGTCACCGGGTCGATGCCGTGCGCGCGGCAGGAGGCCAGGATGGTCGGGAAGCGCGTCTGCCACATCTCGGCGCCGAAGTGCCGCCCGTCCAGGTACATGTGCTCGGTGCCCTTGAGCTGCATCTGCCGGGTGATCGCCTTGGCGACGATGTCCCGCGGTGCCAGCTCGTTCAGCTCGTGCTGCCCGACCATGAAGCGGTGCTCGTCCGCGTCCACCAGGTAGGCGCCCTCGCCCCGGACGGCCTCGGAGACCAGCGGCTGCTGGCCCTCGGCCTCCGGACCGAGCCAGAGCACGGTCGGGTGGAACTGGACGAACTCCAGGTCGGTCACCTCGGCCCCGGCGCGCAGCGCCAGCGCCACGCCGTCGCCGGTGGAGACCGCCGGGTTGGTGGTGGCCGAGAAGACCTGGCCCATGCCGCCGGTGGCCAGCACCACGGCGCGGGCCCGGATCGCGCCGACGCCGTCCCGCTGGCCCTCGCCCATCACGTGCAGGGTCAGCCCGGCCGCGTGGCCCTCGGCGTCGGTGAGCAGGTCCAGCACCAGGGCGTGCTCGATCAGCTCGACCCCCGGGTCGCTGCGCACCGCCGAGACCAGCGCGCGGGAGATCTCCGCACCGGTCGCGTCGCCGCCCGCGTGCGCGATCCGGCGGCGGTGGTGGCCGCCCTCGCGGGTCAGCAGGATCTCTCCGTCCGCATCGAGATCGAATTCCGCGCCGACCCCGATCAGCCGGCGGACGGCGTCCGGGCCCTCGGTCACCAGGGCCCGGACGGCCTCGGGGTCGCAGAGCCCGGCACCGGCGACCAGGGTGTCGTCCAGGTGCTGCTCGGGGGTGTCCCCCTCGCCCAGGGCGGCGGCTATGCCGCCCTGGGCCCAGCGGGTGGAGCCGTCGTCCAGCATCGCCTTGGTGACCACCATGGCCCGCAGGCCGGCCTTGCGGATGTTGAGCGCGACGGTCAGACCGGCCACGCCCGAGCCGACCACGACGACGTCGGTGGTCGTGGTCCAGCCGGGAGCGGGGGCGGTCAGGCGATGAGAGACGGACATGGCGTTCAGTGGCTCCTTCAGTGCGCGGCCGACGCGCGGTCGGCATCACCGTACGCGCCCTCGGCCCCGGCGGCCGGGGGTGCCCCCAGGTCGCCGCGGAGCAGGCCGGAGCCCTCCGGCGCCTCGGCGGCGTCCGACCCGTAGCCGGTGATCCGGTTGTCGGCGTCCACGAAGACGACCTTCGGTTCGTACGCCTTGGCCTCGGCGGTCTCCAGCTGCCCGTAGGCGATCAGGATCACCAGATCGCCGGGGTGCACCAGGCGGGCGGCCGCGCCGTTGATCCCGATCACGCCCGAGCCGCGCGGGCCCGCGATCGTGTACGTCTCCAGGCGGGCGCCGTTGTTGATGTCGACGATGTGGACCAGCTCGCCAGGGAGCAGGTCGGCGGCGTCGAGCAGGTCCTCGTCCACCGTCACCGAGCCGACGTAGTGCAGGTCGGCCTGGGTGACGGTGGCGCGGTGGATCTTCGACTTGAGCATGGTGCGGAGCATGGGGTCACGCCTCCAGGAGTGCATGCCGTACTTCGGCTGGGTCGGACTGTGCCTATCGGACGATGATGCGGGCGTTGTCGATCAGGCGGGTCGAGCCCACCTTCGCGGCCACGGCCAGCACCGCCTCGCCCTGGAAGTCGTCCGGCGCCTCGGTGAAGTCGTCCGGGTCGATCAGGGCGAGGTAGTCGAGGGTGACGCCCTCGGCGCCGTCGAGGGCGGCGGACGCCGCCTCGCGGACCGCCTGCGGGCCCTTCGCGGCCACGTCGCGGCCGGCGAACAGGGCCCGGGAGAGCGCGAGCGCCTGCGCGCGCTCCGGTTCGGACAGGAAGCGGTTGCGGGACGAGAGGGCCAGGCCGTCCTCCTCGCGCAGGGTCGGGACGCCGACGACCTCGACGTCGAAGTCCAGGTCGGCCACCATGCGCTGGACGATCGCCAGCTGCTGGGCGTCCTTCTCGCCGAAGAAGGCGAAGTCCGGGTCGGTGATGTGGAGCAGCTTGGCCACCACGGTCAGCATCCCGTCGAAGTGGCCGGGGCGGGAGGCGCCCTCGAAGCGCTCGCCCATCGGGCCCGCGCTCAGCCGCACCTGCGGCTCGCCGTTCGGGTAGACCTCGTCCACCGACGGCGCGAAGACCACGTCGGCGCCGTTCTCCTCGGCCAGCCGCACGTCCTCGGCCAGCGTGCGCGGGTAGCGGTCCAGGTCCTCGCCCGAGCCGAACTGCAGCGGGTTCACGAACACCGTGACCGCCACCCGGCCGTCCCGGCCGACCTGCTTGCGGGCCGCCCGGATCAGCGAGGCGTGGCCCTCGTGCAGTGCGCCCATGGTCATCACCACGGCGTTGTCCACCGGCTGCTCGTCCGGCCAGAACGCGGCCTCGAAGTCGGCCACCGTGTGCGTCAGCGCAGCCTTGTGGACCTTGGCCGCCTTCGGCGCCCTGGCCTGCTGCTTGCCGCGCTGGTTCTTGCCCGCCATCAGTGGTTCTCCTCGTTCAGTACGTCCAGCAGCGCCGCCGCCGCCTCTTCCTTGAGCGACCCGTTGCGGACCGCCCGCTGCGCCGTGGCCCTGGCCATCGCGCGGTAGGCCTGCCCGATGTCCGGGCTCGCCGTCTCCAACTGGGCGAGGTGGCGGTGCACCGTACCCGCGTCGCCCCGGGCGACCGGGCCGGTCAGCGCCGCGTCGCCGGAGCGCAGGCTGTTGTCCAGCGCGGCGCCGAGCAGCGGCCCGAGCAGCCGTCCGGGCTCGGCGACGCCCGCCGTGCGCAGCAGTTCCAGGGCCTGTGCCACCAGGGTGACCAGGTGGTTCGCCCCGTGCGCCAGGGCCGTGTGGTAGAGCGGGCGGACCTCCTCGGGCACCCACTCCGGCTCGCCGCCCATCTCCACCACCAGGGCCTCCGCCACCGGCCGCAGCTCCTCGGGCGCGGTCACCCCGAACGGGCAGCCGGCCAGCCGGGCCAGGTCCACGGCGGTACCGGTGAAGGTCATCGCCGGGTGCAGGGCCAGCGGCAGCGCACCAGCCCTGGTCGCGGGCTCCAGCACCGCGACGCCGTGCGCTCCCGAGGTGTGGACGACTATCTGCCCGGGACGCACCGCACCGGTCGCGGCCAGGCCGGCCACCAGCTCGGCCAGCGCGTCGTCCGGGACGGTGAGCAGCACCAGATCGGCGGCGGCCAGCACCTGAGGGGGGCTCACCAGCCGGACCCCGGGCAGCAGGGTCTCGGCCCGCCGCCGGGACGCGGCCGACACCCCCGAGGCAGCCACCACCCGGTGGCCCGCCAGCTGCAGGGCGGCGGCCAGGGCCGGGCCGACGCGGCCGGTGCCCACCACTCCCACGGCCAGCCGAGCGGGGCGGTTCCCGGGATCGGAAGGGTCGCCGAACGGGTCGGCCAGAACACCGAAGTCTGCGTGGTCGGACGTGCTCACGGCTCGGCCTTCGTCCTCACTCTCCGTTCCGGTCCTCTGCGGGTACCGGACGTACCGACCCATTCTACGGGCTGCGGGGCGGCCCCCAGGGGTCGGTCCGGGGCGGTCAGTCGGTGGAGCCCGCGCGGACGAGCCCGGCCTCGTAGGCGAGGACGACGGCCTGGACGCGGTCGCGGAGGTTGAGCTTGGCGAGGATCCGGCCGACGTGCGTCTTGACGGTGGCTTCGGAGAGGGTCAGCTTGGCGGCGATCTCGCCGTTGGAGAGGCCCTGGGCGACCAGCAGGAAGACCTCGCGCTCCCGGTCGGTGAGCGGTGCGAGGACGGTGGCCCCGGGAGCGGTCTGCGGAGTGGGCAGGACCTCGGCGAAGCGGTCGATCATGCGGCGGGTGGTGGTCGGGGCCACCACCGCGTCGCCGGCGTGCACCGCGCGGATCGCCGCGACCAGTTCGGTCGGCGGCACGTCCTTGAGCAGGAAGCCGCTGGCCCCGGCCTTGAGCGCGGCGAAGGCGTACTCGTCCAGGTCGAAGGTGGTCAGGATGAGCACGTGCGGGGCGTCCGGCAGCGGGGCGCCGTCGGCGTCGAGGCAGATCCGGCGGGTGGCCTGGACACCGTCCAGCCGGGGCATCCGGACGTCCATCAGGATCACGTCGACCGAGGTGGTCTCCAGGACGGCCAGGGCCTGCTGGCCGTCGCCGGCCTCGGCGGCGATCTCGATGTCGCCCTGCGACTGCAGGATCATCCGGAAGCCCGTACGGAGCAGCTCCTGGTCGTCCACCAGCATCACCCGGATGGTCAATGTCACTCCTGTTGTCGCGGTGGTCGGGGGGTCGGACGCGAGCGCTACTTGCCGTTCTTGAGCGGGAGCACCGCCCGGATGCGGAAGCCGCCGCCGGGGCGGGGGCCGATGTCGAGGCTGCCGCTGACCATGCCGACCCGCTCGCGCATGCCGATCAGACCATGGCCCTGTCCGTCGGTTCCACCTGCGGCCAGCTGCTCGTCGGTGGTACCGCGGCCGTCGTCCTCGATCAGCACCTCCAGGTCGCGGTCGCGGAAGTCCATCGCGACCCTGGCCCGGGCGTCCGGGCCGCCGTGCTTGCGGACGTTGGTCAACGCCTCCTGGACGATCCGGTAGACCGTCAGCTCGACGCCGCGCGGCAGGTCGGTGGACTCGCCGGTGGTGGTGTACTCGACCGGCAGCCCGGCGGCACGGACCTGCTCCAGCAGCTCGGGCAGCTCCTCCACCCCGGGCTGCGGCACGTACTCCTCCGCGGTGTCGGCCGTGCGCAGTACACCGAGGAGCCGGCGCATCTCGACCAGCGCCTGCCGTCCGGTGCTGGCGATGGTGCCGAGCGCCTCCTTGGCCTGCTGGGGCGAGTTGTCCAGGACGTACGCGGCGCCGTCGGCCTGGACGATCATCACCGAGACGTTGTGGGCGACCACGTCGTGCAGCTCGCGGGCGATCCTGGCGCGTTCGGCGGCGACCGCGACCTTGGCCTGGGCGTCCCGTTCGCGTTCCAGCCGGGCGGCCCGGTCCTCCAGCTCGGTGAGGTACGCGCGGCGGACCCTGGTCAGCCGGCCCCAGGCCCAGCTGAGGATGAACGGGGTGCTCATCAACGCCGCGAAGAAGCCGAGTTTGAGCCAGCCGTCGCCGGCGGCCGAGCCGCCGCCCTGGAACCGCCAGACCGTCAGCGAGCCGGCCGCCAGACCGCCGGCCAGCGCCAGCCGGGACGTCCACTCGGTGCCGAAGGCGGCGCCGGTGTAGGCGAAGACCAGGTACGCGACGGAGGAGAAGTTCGGCGGGATGTCGGCGGCGACCTGGACCAGCCCGAGCACGAGGGCGGCGACCGTGGTGGTGTCCGGGTTCCGGCGCCGGAAGATCATCAGAAGCGGCAGCAGAACGGCCATCACCACGCCGCCGGGGAAGCTGTGCTGGGGCTCCTGCTCGACGGCCGCGACCAGGCTGAGGAAGAAGACCGGCAGCGCCCAGACGGAGTCCACCACCATCGGGTGTCGGCGGAACCAGGCGTTGAGTCGATGCACGTTTCAAGCCTAGGCAGCCGGTCCACCTGCTCAGGTCCGCCGTAGGAGCGATCCTGCCTACTCCGCAGGGTGGAGACGTCCCCTACCGGCGGTAACGTCCCCCGCATGAGTTGGATGCGGTGGCGGCCCGCCATGGAACAGGCCCTCTACGGCGAGGATGGCGGCTTCTACCGCAGGCCGGAAGGCCCGGCCGGGCACTTCCGGACCTCCGTGCACGCATCGCCCCGGTACGCCAAGGCGGTCGCCCGTCTGCTGCAGGAGGTTGACGAGGCCCTCCGCCATCCGGCGGAGGTGGCCCTGGTCGACGTCGGGGCCGGCCGCGGCGAGCTGCTCACCGGGGTGCTCGCGGCCGTGCCGCCGGCACTGGCGGAGCGGCTGCGCCCGTACGCGGTGGAGATCGCCGACCGCCCCGCCGGGCTGCCGGAGTCGGTGGTGTGGACGGACCGCGTGCCGCAGGGCGTGCACGGTCTGCTGTTCGCCAACGAGTGGCTGGACAACGTGCCGCTGGACCTCGCCGAGGTGGACGGGGACGGCGTGCTCCGCTACGTCGAGGTCGCGCCGGACGGCGCGGAGCGCCTCGGCGGACCGCTGGCGGAGGCCGACGCCCGCTGGGCGGCCCGCTGGTGGCCGGCCGAGGAGCCGGGCGAGCGGGTGGAGCTGGGCGGTACCCGCGACGCGGCCTGGGCGGCGGCGGTCGGCGGCCTGGCGAGCGGGCTGGCCGTCGCCGTGGACTACGCGCACCTGCGGGCCGGGCGGCCGGTGTTCGGCACGCTGACCGGCTTCCGGGCGGGCCGCGAGGTGCGGCCGGTGCCCGACGGCTCCTGCGACATCACCGCGCACGTGGCGCTGGACGCGGTGGCCGTGCCCGGTCTCCACAGCCTGTGGACGACGCAGCGCGACGCGCTGCGCGCACTCGGCGTCAGCGGCACCCGCCCGCCGCTGGCGCTCGCCGCGAGCGACCCGACGGAGTACCTGCGGGCCCTGAGCGGCGCCGGGGAGGCCGCCGAGCTCACCGACCCCGCAGGACTGGGCGGCTTCGGCTGGCTGGCGCAGACCGTCCGCATGCCGGAACCGGTCGGCCTGGCGGGTCTGGCGGGTCTGGCGGGGTGGCGCACTCTGTAGCCTCTTGTCCATGAGGGAGACCACGGTCGGCATCGGCGCAGGCGCGCAAGAGCTCACGGGTGAGCTGGGCACCAGCGACATGGTGCTCAACATCGGCCCGCAGCACCCGTCCACCCACGGCGTGCTCCGCCTGAAGCTGGTGCTGGACGGCGAGCGGATCGTCTCCGCCGAACCGGTCATCGGCTACATGCACCGGGGCGCGGAGAAACTCTTCGAGGCCCGGGACTACCGCCAGATCATCATGCTGGCCAACCGGCACGACTGGCTCTCCGCCTTCTCCAACGAGCTGGGCGTGGTGCTCGCCGTCGAGCGGATGCTCGGCATGGAGGTCCCCGAGCGGGCGGTGTGGATCCGCACCCTGCTCGCCGAGCTCAACCGGGTGCTCAACCACCTGATGTTCCTCGGCTCCTACCCCCTGGAACTCGGCGGCATCACCCCCGTCTTCCACGCCTTCCACGGCCGCGAGGAGCTCCAGCACGTGCTGGAGGAGGCCAGCGGCGGCCGGATGCACTACATGTTCAACCGGGTCGGCGGCCTGAAGGAGGACCTGCCCGCCGGGTGGCTCGCCCGGGTGCGTACGTCGGTCGCCACCGTCCGCTCGCAGCTGCCGGTCTTCGAGGACCTGGTGCTCGGCAACGAGATCTTCCGGGGCCGTACGGCGGGGGTCGGCGTGCTCTCGCGCGAGCACGTGCACGCGTACGGGGCCAGCGGCCCGATCGGACGGGCCAGCGGTGTCGACTTCGACCTGCGGCGGGACGAGCCCTACCTCGCGTACGGCGAGCTGCAGGACGTGCTCACCGTGGTCACCCGGGAGGAGGGCGACTGCCTGGCGCGCTTCGAGTGCCTGCTGGAGCAGACCGCCAACTCCCTCGACCTCGCCGACGCCTGCCTCGACCGGCTCGCGCGGCTGGCCCCCGGGCCGGTCAACCTGCGGCTGCCGAAGGTGCTCAAGGCACCCGAGGGGACGACGTACGCGTGGACCGAGAACCCGCTCGGGATCAACGGGTACTACCTGGTCTCGCGCGGCGAGAAGACGCCGTGGCGGCTCAAGCTGCGGTCGGCCTCCTACAACAACATCCAGGCGCTCACCGAGCTGCTGCCCGGGACGCTGGTCGCGGACATGGTGGCGATCCTGGGCTCGATGTTCTTCGTGGTCGGCGACATCGACAAGTAGCTGCACCAGGGGCTGCACCTCCAGGGCCTGGGCCGACCACTCAGGGGCGCGGGGAACTGCGCGAAACGGAAGACCTCGAAGCCGCACCATCGGCCCCCGGAGCCAGTTGCACCCGGTTACCCCGGTGGGGCGGTGCATCGTGCTCCACGGGGGTCGAGCGCGGCCCCGTACCTTCCGGTTTCGCGCAGTTCCCCGCGCCCCTAGGCCCAGGCCCCTGGAGGGGGTGCGGGGGTTACTGGCCGGCCGGGTGGGGGGCGAACTTCTTGTGGCCCTTGGTGGCGATGCGCTGCTCGCAGAGTTCGGCGAGGACCGCGTAGCCGGCCGGGCCCATCAGTTCGGTGAGTTCCGGGCGGTAGCTGACGTAGACCGGGTCGGAGCCGGTGTGGGCGTCGGGGCTGCTGGTGCACCACCAGTGCAGGTCGTGGCCGCCCGGACCCCAGCCGCGGCGGTCGTACTCGCCGATGGTGACCTGGAGGTAGCGGGTGTCGTCCGGCCGGTCGATCCAGTCGTAGGTGCGGCGGACCGGCAGCTGCCAGCAGACGTCCGGCTTGGTCTCCAGCGGTTCCTTGCCCTCCTTGAGGGCCAGGGTGTGCAGGGCGCAGCCGTGACCGCCGGGGAACCCGGGGCGGTTGAGGAAGATGCAGGCGCCGTCCACCCGGCGGGTCTGGCGGTCGCCGTCCTCGTCGAGCATGGTGATGCCGCCGTCGAGCTTGATCCGGCCCTTGGCGTCGGTGCCGTGCTCGAACAGCTGCCACATCTCGGGGGTGAGGCGGGCCGCGTGCCCGGCGATCCGCTTCTCGTCGTCCTCGTCCGAGTAGTGCGCGCCGAGCGTGCAGCAGCCGTCGGACTCGCCCCGCCCCTCCCGGATGCCCTGGCAGCCCTTGCCGAAGATGCAGGTCCAGCGGGAGGTCAGCCAGGTCAGGTCACAGCGGAAGACCTGCTCGTCGTCGGCCGGGTCGGCGAACTCGATCCAGGCGCGCGGGAAGTCGAGCGAGACCTCGGGCGCGGAGCCCACGGTCGGCATCGGGAGGTCGACGAGCGTTGCGGACTTGGCGCCGGACCCGGCGTTCTTGTCGCTGCTCTTGGGGGTCTTGGTCTTCTTGGTGCTCTTGGGAGTCTCTGCTGCCACTCAGCAAGGGTATGGCCTCCGGCCGGGTGTGAAGTTGAGGTGAGAAACGTCCAGAGGCGCTGCGGAGGGTTCGGATCCGGGCCCTAGGATGGCGGCGCCGCTGGGCACGTACGGGGCGGTCGGCAGACGGTTCGGTGGACCTGGCAGGACGGGGGAGTGGCTATGGCGGCCGGTGGAGCGGGCCAGTTCCGCATCAATCCATGGGAAGTGCACGGCGAGGGACGGGAGTTCGAGCAGCTCTCGAACGACTTCGCCCGGGCCGTGCTGGCCCTGGAGCAGGGCGTGGCCGGGCTCGGCACCCCCTGGGGCAAGGACGAGCCGGGCTCCGGCTTCGGCAAGGAGTACGGCGAGGCGCAGCCCGAGCTGCTGTCCGGGCTGAACGGTCTCGCCGACCGGCTCGCCGGGATCGGCACCGGGCTGCACACCATGGCGGACCGGGCGGACCGGACCGAGCAGGACGTCGCCGCCGACTTCGCCGGGCAGGACCCGGGCGCCGGCGGAACCGCAGTGGGTCCGCAGGCGGTCTGAGCCCCGGGAGGGGCGGACCGAGCCGTACGCCGCACCGCACGCCGGGCAGAGCCTCAGACCGGGCGGACGGGGCGCTCGCGGCGTTCGAACCGTGACGGCGTTCAATCCGTAGCACGCGAAGGGGGGACCACGTGTCCCGGAAGTTGCCCGAGGAACTGGTCCCGGTCCTGGCCAAGGTCGGCCACCAGTGGCCCGAGGCCGACGAGGACGGCCTGCGCCGGGCCGCCGCGCTGTGGCGTGAGTTCGGCACCGAGGCCGAGCGGCTGAGCCGCCGGGGCGGGGAGTCCGCACAGCGCGTCACCGGGGAGAACTCCGGACCCGCGGTGGACGCCTTCGCCGAGCACTGGACCGGCTTCGCGGGCGGTGGCCGCGGCTACCTGGACGACGCGCAGAGCGCCGCCGAGCTGGTGGCCAAGGCCTTCGACGGCGCGGCCGAGGCCACCGACACCTGCAAGTCGGCGCTGGTCGCCGAGCTCACCGAACTCGCCGAGAAGCTCAAGGCGGCCGAGGCCGCCGAGGCCAAGGCGAAGGCGGAGAAGGGCGGGGGGCTGGTCGGCGCGGTCACCAAGGTGGTCGACACCGCCGTCGCCGAGGTCGGCGAGGTGATCGACATCGCGGCCGCCAAGCTCAAGATCGGCGAGCTGCTGGAGGAACTGGGCCGCGCCATGAAGCACGGCCTGGAGGGCGCGCTCAAGGAACCCGCGGTGACCGCCCTGGAACGCCTCGCGAAGACGGACGGGCCGGGTGCGCACGGCCGTTCGGGCAAGGTGCGCGAGCTGAGCGCCCAGACCGGCGCGGGACAGCTGACCGGAGCGCTGGGCGGCACGGTTGCCGGGGCCGCCGCGGTCGGTGGTGTCCGGACCCTGAGCGCAGCCGTCGGCCCGGACGGCAGGGTGCTGACGGACGATGCCGGGCACCCGCTGCTCCAGGACCAGAACGGCAAGCTGGTGGCCGGTGTCGAGGGCGTCACCGTCCCGGTCGGCCCGGACGGCAAGCCGGTGGTCGGCGCCGACGGCAAGGTGGCCGTACTCGGCGCGGACGGCCAACCGCTGGTCGGCGTGGCCCTCGGGGTGAACGGCAAGCCGCTCACCGACGCCCAGGGCAACCCCGTGACGGTCGCCGCCGACGGCGAACTCGGCGGTAGCGGGCTGTCGGTGGCCCTCGACGCGGACGGCAAGCCGGTCCTCGGCACCGACGGCCGTCCGGTGGTGCTCGGCCCGGACGGGCGGCAGGTGCCGGGTGCGGACGGGCGGATCGGGGTGCGGGCCGGGGTGCAGACCGCCGGTCTGCCGACCGATGTGCGGACCGGCGTGGACGCCGACCTGAGTGAGCGCTCGGCGGTGACCGGCGTCGGGCTGCGATCCGGCGCCTCGGGTACGGGAGTCCAGGTCGGGGCAGGGGCCGGCGGCTACGGCTCCGGCGACGGCTCCGAGGACGGCGGTTCCTCGTACGGTGGATCGTCGTATGCGGGATCGTCGGGGCACTCCGGTTCGGGCGGCGGCGGGTACCGGTACCGCCAGGACTCGTACGGGTACGGCGGCGGGAGCACGGGCGGCGCCGACTACTCGACCTACTCGGACTCCTCCGACTACGACAACCCGCCCGCCGTGCACCACACTTCGGTGCGGACCGGCCCGGTCTCGGTGCGGACCGACTCCGTCGCCCTCGAACCGCCGCAGACGGGTTCGGACTACAGCGGCACGGGCGGTTACGGCTCGGGTGCGGGCACGGGATCCGGCGGGGGCTACGGCTCCGGCTCGGGCTCCGGCTCGGGCTCCGGCTCGGGCTCCGGCTCGGGCTACGGTTCCGGGGACGGGCCCTCGGGGGCCGGCGGCTCCTCCGGCGGGGGCGGCTGGCGTTCGGTGGATCCGTCGGCCGGGTCCGTACCTCCGGTGACGACCCCCGGCGGTTACGGGCCGGTCGGCGGCGGTTCGGTGGGCGGCTCGGTCGGCGGCGGTGCCACCGGTGGTCCGGTGGGCGGGCCGGTCGGCGCCGGCCCGGTGGTGACCGGACCGGTCGGGGGCACCCCG
>NZ_JYJF01000136.1 GCF_000955975.1 Saccharothrix sp. ST-888 | reverse complement strand
ACGACCAGCTTCATGACCATGGACTCCACCGACGGCAGCATCAACACCGTCTACCACCTCGCCTGGAAGCAGTGCCCTTGAGCGTACGAAGCGCCCGCCCCTCCCAGGCCGAGGAGGGGCGGGCGCTCCCGTGCGCGCACCCGGCTGCCCGCGACACCGCCCGTGAGACCGCCCGTGCGAATCGGTGCCTCGGGCGAGATTTCCCGGCCTGAGACGAACTGCACCGGTCCGCCTGTGCGTCCGAAGCTGTGATCATTTCCGTATCCGACCTCATCCGCAGGGACGCCCGGCTGAGCGAGCCCGCGGACTGAACCACCGTCACGTCCACCGAGGAATACCGATGACCGCACCCCTCTCCCGGCAGATCCGCGCCGCTCACGACGAGCACGGCCTGACCGTCTACCAGGCGTACCCCGCCCCGATCGCCGAAGCCGCACTCGAAGCGGGCACCTTCGTGGCCCCGTTCAAGCGCGAGCGGATGACCTGGATCAAGCCGTCCTTCCGCTGGATGATGTACCGGTCCGGCTGGGGCACCAAGCCCGGACAGGAAAGGGTGCTGGCCGTCCGCATCAGCCGCGAGGGCTTCGAGTGGGCCCTCGCCCACGCCTGCCTGAGCCACTACGACCGCGACCACCACGCCTCCGCCGAGGCCTGGAAGGCCGAACTCGCCGCCAGTCCCGTACGCATCCAGTGGGACCCCGAGCGCGCCACCGACCTTGAGCCACTGCCCCACCGGGCCATCCAGATCGGCCTGTCCGGCGAGGCCGTCGACCGCTACGTCGACGAGTGGATCCTCGGCCTCACCGATGTCACCGACCTGGCCCACGAGGCCCACGCCCTGGTGCGCGCGGGGCAACCGGCGGCGGCCGACGCCAAGATCCCCGTCGAGACCCCGTACCACCTGCCCGGCGGCCTCGCCGCCCGGATCGCCGCCACCACCACAGCCTGAACCACCCAGGGCCGGGGCCCGGCCGGAGGTGGCGCGAGACGCTCGTGCGGGGATACGGAAGGCGACGCGCCGAGACCCCGTCAGAGGGATGCTGACGGGGTCTCGGGGACCGGTACGGCCGACCGTCAGACGTCGCCGAGGTCTCCGTGAGTGGTCGCCGGGGCTTAGCCGGTCGGCTGCCGGAACGGGCTCAGGCGGGGAGCTCCTGGCGGTACGACTCCAGTGGCGGAGCGGTCTTCGTGGCAACGAATTCCGTGATCGCGTACTCGACGACACCAGCCACCATGAACGGGTCGCTCTGCACGACCTCTTCGATCTTCGCCCGGTCGTCGCCGATGGCGATGATGACGCCGCCTTCGCGCGGCACCTTCCTGCCAGAGGCGAGGAAGAGCCCCGAAGCGTAGTGGGCATCCAGCCATGCCACGTGCTCCGCGAGAGCGGCCTCGACGCGCTCGATGGGCGCAATGTAGGTCAGATCCAGAATGAACATGATCGCTAGGATAGGCCCCTGAATGCCCCGCTGTCGCAGAACCAGGACAGTTCCGAACGGCGCGTCAAACGCCGCTGTCGGGACGGTGGCGGTTCGCAGGTGGAGCAGCTGGGCGGCGGCCCGCTCGCCGGGCGTGGCAGCCTGGCGGGCGGTGGGGAGGAGGGCGTGGCGGCCGCGCGGCCGGGAGCTGGTGATCGGCCCGTTCTCCCGACTCCGGTGCGGCCCTGGTGCCGCTTTCCGCTCTCGGTGGGCCTGGCGGAACTCGGTCCATGCGAGCTGTTGTTCGCCAGGTCCACCGAGACCGACCCGGGATCCCAGGCTCAGGGGTCACAGCGAAGCCGCCGCTGACGACATGCCCGCGGAACGACGTGTGGAAGTCGAAGTCGTAGGCCCGGTCCTTAGCGATCAGCCACAGCTCGGGCGGAAGGTCGGCCAGCGGGGCGTCACCCATGGCGTAGTGCCGGGTGTACTGCATCGACTTGTCGAAGCCATCCTCCGAGAACTCCTCGTGGATCACGCCGTTGAGGAAGACGGGGCAGCGGGCCTCTTCCCTGTATGCCAACGCGAAGTACTAAGCGTCCGTCCCCGTTCGCCAGTCTGACGCGGAGTCGGCCTCCGCCGACGCCAGCGTAGTGGTTGGCTGCGGAAGTCCTTCGGGGGGTTGATCACGCGGCTGGCGAAACCGCGCCGAGCCGCTCGTCGCCTCCTCGCGCTTCACGCCGGTTCAGCCTTGGGCGACAATCGTCCGGTGACTGAAGCCAGCGTGGTCCACGTTTTCCTCTCGCGCGGCCGGTTCTCCTTGCAGGAGGACATCCGCGACTACATCGACCAGAGGTGGTCAGAGAACGGGGATGCAGAGCCATCCGCTTTCATGGGGGAGGCGGGAATCACCGAGTTCAGCCCGATGTGCATCGAAGTCATCCGCGCCCAAGACATGGGCCACCCCGCCCCGGTTCCCCCTGCGGTACTCCTTCGGGAGGCCTCGTACGCTGA
Organism: Saccharothrix sp. ST-888; assembly: GCF_000955975.1. GTDB lineage: Bacteria > Actinomycetota > Actinomycetes > Streptomycetales > Streptomycetaceae > Kitasatospora. The sequence goes on along the minus strand of NZ_JYJF01000136.1, from coordinate 14,377 downwards.
CCAGTGGCTGTCACAGGTCGAGTCAGCCGAGCTGGCCGACGCTGCGATCTGTGTCTTCGCTCCCAACATCGTCACCAACCCGCACGGTACCTCTTTGCGCTATCTCGGCCAGTTCGCCATCCGGGGCTGAAGGTCTCCCACTCCAGGTCGGTCACAACCACTCGTTGATCACGGCGAACATCACAGTGGCCTCTTACTGAACTTGAATGCGTGACGTCGGTGCGAGCAGGGGTCAGCCGACCGGCTCAGGCCAGTCTGTGCGACAGGCATAGAACAAGGTGGGGGCGGTACTGGACCTACTTCGGATGCCGCCCGTGGGTCTTGATCAAGCAGGCCGCCGCGAGGACCCACCCTCCGCTCGGTGACGGCCCGCGCCTGGTCGGACCCCGCTATCCGACCCGGCGCCGGGCCTGGAGGACGAAGGCTGACGGGCCCAGCGGCGGCCAGGGCGTCGCCGACCGTGTTGTCCCCGCTGATGAAGTGCCTTGTGTGACGGTCGATCTGACTTGGTTCCAGATCCGTCAGGAGCCGGCGCCCTGTCGGTCGGAGATCGGCATGGGAGTACCGTAGCCCCGTTCTGTCGATGAGGATCGGGGGAGGTATGCCATGCCCAACAGTCGGATCATCGCATCGGCACTGAACGGCGACGCGGAGGAGCTGAGACGCGTCGTCGGACCGGGTGGTCTCGTGTGCGTCGCTCCCGGGTTGTCGAGCGTGTTCGTGGTCCGGACCGCCGCCGACGGAGCGCAGACGGGAACAGTCGCCCTTCCCGGCAGCACCATGTTCGTCCGGTTGCCCAGGTCGTTCCAGGTGCGCCACATCGGTCACGACAGCGAACGCTTCACCCTGACCAGCGCCGACGGGCGGTTCGTGACCGGCACGCCACGGCAGTTCATCGCCTGCTACAAGGTGATCGCCGAGAAATACAACCCCTGGCACGAGGAGCACGTCGAAGAAGCCTTTCTGGCGACGAGCCTGCTCCCGGACGGTCTGCTGCCGCCTCGCATCTTCCACGTGGACACCGACCCGATGCTGGGCGAGCTCCGGGCGGAGGGCCGGATCGCCGCGAGCTCGGTGACAGCCGCGGGGCAGCAACTGGAGATGTGGTTCGACTGCGCCGGACCGGAGAAGATCACCGAACTGCTGCCCCACGCCCGCCGATTGGTGGCCGAGTTCGAACGCATCCGCCGCGACGGCACGGAGTTCATCTGGACCACGTTCGCGGAGGGTGACGAAACCGAGGAGGAGAAGGCCCGCTTCCCCGAGGTCATGACGCCGAACACGCTGGTCGTCTACCGCTCGGGGGACTTCGAAGTCCACTTCGGTGAGCCCGAGAGCCGCTACTTCATGGACGGCTACTGGCCGGCCGTCCAGTACCGCGCCGACATGACGCCCGTCCACGTCACGGTGGAGGCCTGATCACATCGCCCCTCAGCGGCGTCTGGTGCGGTGCCACGTCAACCGGGACGACCCGTTCGCCCTGCCATCAGATGCTCAGCAGGCTTACGCACGGCCGGGGTTCGACGAGGATGACTTCGCCGAGTGCATCGACGAATGCCTGCAGGCCGTCCTGGAGGACGGGGTGGACAGTGGGCCTGGGCGGGCGTGACGAGTGGACAGTCGTCCGCTGCGACCTCACGTCCGCGGTGAAGCGCCTGCCTGGCAAATGGGAGCGGTTGGGCGGCGGCTGGTAGCTGGCACTATCTGGAGTGATCGTGACTTCCTCGGCTCTCGGCGCGAAGTTGATACGGATCAGGCGGTGGGCTGCGAGAAGAGCTGCGGCCCCGGCCGGGTCGCGGGTCCTGGCAGGGTGAGCCGTCGAAGCATGATGCCGATCATCGCCCAGCGGATCATGGTCTCGGAATGGGCCGGGCTGGTCTCGTAGTCGCGGGCCAGTCGGCGGTGGGCAGCGAGCCAGGAGAGTGTCCGCTCGACGGCCCACCGCTTCTGTCGATGCTGCGTGGGCTATCGGCGCGCTCCGACAACGGCAGCATTCGTCGGGCCGGGTTTGGCCGAGTATCGCGGATGGTCAGGCTGAGGGCTCGGATGCTCCACGGCGTTTGGATCGCCGGTGGAGGACAGCGGCAGCGGCAAGGGCTGCGGCGATGGCTGCGGCGATCGCGGCGGTGACCAGGCCGGCGCCCTGGAGGTGGGCGGTTGGCGCCCGCGAGGCGTCGGTTGTGGTGGGGGCGGACGTGGTGGGGGCGGACGCTGGCGGTGGAGGAGCTGGCGGGTTGATGCTGGCGGAGGCGGTGCTTGCGACGGCGGAGGCGTCTGTTCCCGGCGGGGTGGTGGCCGGGTTTGCGGAGGATGGGGCCGGGGCGGACGGAGGGGCGGTGGGGGACGGAGTGGGAGAGGCTTTCGCGGGGGTGACCTCGAAGGGGGCGACGGTGTTGTCCTGGCCTGCGTTCAGGGTGCAGGGGACGTCGACCCGGCCGGGCCCGGCCAGGTTGCCGTCGGCGTCCTTGGGTACGAGGTGGAGGGTGAAGTTGCCGGCGGTCACGCGTCCGGTGCCGGGGTGGGTGAAGGAGAGCCGGGGCGCGTTGCCGGTGGCGGGGATTTCGAAGGCGCCGGAGGCGGGGACGGCGGTGCGGGTGATGGTGAGGTGGACGGGGACGGCGGTCTCGCCCTGCGGGGCGAGGACGCGGGTCTCGGCGTCGACCGAACCTTCGATGGTGCGCACCCCGAGGACGTAGCGCAGGCCGAGGGTGAAGGAGGCCTCGACGGTGGCGGCCGCCTGGATGGCGAAGGCCGGGCTGGACTCGCCGGCCGGCAGGGTTGCGGGGATGTCCGCGGAGATCCTGGCGGTGATGGCCTGTCCGCCGATGGTCGGGAAGACGCAGGTGTAGCGCAGGGTGGGGGCGGCGGGCCGGGCGGCCGCGGGGGCGATGGCGAGGGCGCCGACGAGAGCGGTGGCGGTCGCGGCAACGGCCGCGCGCCGAGTGCGCCTGCTCGGGCGGTGCGTACGGGATTCGGCGCTCATCGTGCCCCTTCCGTCGAGTGGTCGCGTCGGCGCTGTCCGCGGCCGTGACGCTGCTGGTGGCTGCGGCTCAGGTGGCTCTGGATCCAGGCGTGGCGGAACTGGTAGACCGCGCCGACCTGGCGGAGCACGCCGCGCTGGTGGGCGTCGTCCAGGAAGGCGATCATTGCCCAGGGCAGTTGGCCCGTGAGCGGCAGCCAGATGCGGGCCAGTGCCACCCACTGGCCCCAGGCGGTCAGGCTCAGTCCGTAGCCGAGCCCGGCGCCGAACGCGCCCTCCAGCCCGAACACCAGGCCGACCTCGAAGCCGCGCAGCGGCCCGTACACGATGCCGTTGACCAGACCGACGCCGATGCCGAGGACGAGAGTCCAGGTGAGCAGGTGGTAGGCGACGTTGCGGCGGTCGATGTGCAGCAGGTCGGCGGGACTGACGACGGATTCGGTGCGGACCGGGGCCTCGAACAGGGCGATCAGGCCGAAGACCAGCCCGATCGAGAGGGCGATCGGCACAACGAACACAAGCCCGGCGGCGAGGCCGGCACCCTGTCCGTCGGCGAGGCCGAGCGGGGCCACCAGGCCTTCGTCGACCAGGATGAGCAGCGCCATGCCGGCCGCTCCGCCCAACAGGCCGATCAGGAACCGGATGCGGGCGTTGCGGCGGGTTGTCGGGGTGCCGATGCCGAGCCGCATACGGACCGGCGAGGGTCTGAGGGCGGCGCGGGCGGAGGCGTGCCAGTAGACGAGTCCGAAGAGTGTGCCGGCGGCGAGGCCGTGCAGGATGCCGACCAGCAGGCCGCGGACGACGGCGAACCGGAGGCTGTGCGAGGTGGCGACCAGGTCGACGGGGAGGTTGCCGATCGCGGTGGTGACGCCGAAGGCGATGCCGGCCAGGACGGCGATGATCACGGTGCGGGAGAGGCGGCTCATGCCGGTGCCGACCTCCCACCAGGTGAGGTCCTGCCGTTCGCGGCCGAGCCGGGTCAGGTGGTCGGCGAGGTGGCCGAGCCAGCGTTCGGCGCGTTCCGCGTCCCACGATCCGGGTCGGCGGTGGGCGGTGTCGAGCCGTTCGGTGGGACGGGGGCGGTAGACGGCGGGGACGAACCCGGCCAGCAGGTGCTCCTCGATCGCCTCGGGGTCGGGGAAGCGGGCGGTGTCCAGGAGTTCGCCCGGCCGCCGTTCGGGGTGGTCGCTGTACATGGTGCGGGCGAGGGCGATCATCAGCGGGGTGCGCAGCGCGGCGGCGAGGTTGGCGCGGCCGGCGCTCTCCGCCGTCCGGGCGGGGTCGAGGACGGCCTCCCAGGTCGCGCCCTGCCCGTCGGTGTCGGCGGGCCCGGGGAAGGCCGGGTCGGTCCGGGGCAGGTAGCCGCGCAGGTCGTCGAGGTCGAGGTCGCGCAGTTCCAGGACGACGGCGGCGGCCAGCGGGGCGTGCGCCTCTCGGACGGCGGCGGTGAACTCGGCGTGCCGGCTGGTCAGGACGAGCGGCAGCTGGGAGAGGTTGAGTGCTTCGAGGGCCGGGGCGCGCAGGTCTTCGGCGAGTTCGTCGAACCCGTCGAGGACGGGGAGGACGAGGTCGTCGTCGAGCAGGTCCGCGGCCAGTGTCTTGCCGCTGGGGACCCGCCGGGCCAGGTGCGGGTAGTCGCGCAGCAGCCGGGCGATCAGCCAGTCGCGCAGGGCCACGGTGGTCGGGTCCCAGGCGCCGAGGCTGAAGATCACCGGCACCCGTTCGTTGCGGGTGCGGGCGTCCAGCAGGTCGAGGGCGAACCGGACCGCCAGGATCGACTTGCCCGATCCGGCCCGGCCGAGGACCACCAGCCGGCCCGACGGCACGCGCCGGTAGATCTCGGCGACCCGCCGCAGGTCGCCGCTGAGGTCCGGTTCGGTGCGGGCCTCGCCGGGGGCCAGCAGGTGGGCGTTCGCCGACTGGTCGGCCACCCCCGCCGACACCTGCTGCCAGCGCACCGGCAGTGCGAACGGGTGGTGCACCCGGTGCTGGGCCTCCTCGCGGCGCCAGCGCTGTCGGCTCTCGCGGGCCAGCTCCTCGGCGGCGTCGGCGAGCGGGCCGTGGTCCCGGGGCGGCGGCGGTGGTTCCGGTGGAGGCACCGGGGCTTCCGGGACGGTGCCGCCACTGAGGGCGCTCAGCCGGCGGCGGTCCTCGGGGCCGGCGTCGAGCGCGTCCGCGATGCGGTTGATGGTGCCGAGCCGGTGGTCGAAGGGCCGGTCGGTCTCGATCCGGCGGACGGTGCTCTCGCCGAGCCCAGCCCGCTCGGCGAGCTGGAACTGCGTCAGACCGGCCTGCTTCCGTAACTGCCGCACCAGTGCTCCGAGCGTCTCCGCCACGACCCGCCCTTCCCCCGAAGATTCGAAAGAACAGAGGCGAGCCTACCGCTGATGACCGGTCACATATGACCGGCGCTGTGACCTGTGCGTTTGCCTGACGCGACGCCAGCATCGGTGGTGCGGACAGCGGTTCCGCGGCCCCCGGCGCACCTCGTTGCGCGGCCCGGGCCGCCCCGTCCGCGACACCAGTTGCGTGAACTTGAGGGAGGCGGTGTTTGCGATGGCGGAGGCGAAGGGCGTCCTGCTGCCGGCCTACGTGGTGGCCGACGAGTCTGGCTCGATGGCCCCGTACCAGCGGGAGCTGGGGGACGGGGTGGCGTCGCTGTGCGAGGGGCTGCGGGCGGAGCCGATGGTCGCGGCCAAGCTCCGGCTGGCCGTGCTGGGCTTCTCCGACGACGTCCAGGTCCGGCTCGCGGTGGCCGACATGCGCACCGAGACCACGGTGCCCCGGCTGGTGATCCGCGGGGTGACCAACTACCGGGCCGTCTTCGAGGACCTGCTGCAGCGGATCCCCGGCGACGTGAAGTGGCTGCGCGGCGAGGGCTACCGGGTGCACCGCCCGGTGGTCTTCCTGCTCAGCGACGGCCAGCCCACCGACGGCTCGTCCTGGCACGCGCCGCACGCGGAGCTGACCGACCGGGACCGCACGCCGACCGCGCCGAACATCATCGCCTGCGGTCTCGGCGACGCCCGGGCGCAGACCATGGTCGACGTCGCGACCCGCCCCGAGTTCGCCTTCCTCGCCAAGTCCGGAACCGACGTCGGCCGGGCGATCTCGGAGTTCTTCCACTCGCTCACCATGAGCCTGGTGGCCTCCGGACACGCCCTGAACTCGGCCAACCCGCAGCTGGTGGTGAACCGGCCCGACCAGTTCACCATGGCCATCGACGAGGTCGGCCGGTGACGCCCGCCCGCCGGGGCGACCCGGACCCCGTGCCGCCGGCGGCGCCCCCGAGGCCCGCCGGGCCGCCCCCGGCGACCGGGCCGGAGCCGGTGCCGTGGCAGCGGATCACCGTGGACGTGCCGGGCCTGGAGTTCGAGGCCCGGCCGCCCAGCCAGTACGCCTTCGACTTCCCCGACAGCGAGTGCGAGGGCTGGTCCACCGACCGGCTCACCCTGCGGTTCGCCTCCGTCCGCGGCGCCAAGCACCGCTACTACCGGCAGCCGCGCCAGGACGCGGCGCGCGCCGCCGTGCACGAGGCCACCGGCAGCATCGTCTTCGCGGTCGCCGACGGCGTGTCCAGCGCCGCCGAGTCCCACCAGGGCGCCGTCGAGGCGTGCCGGGCCGCCGTCGAACGCATCCTGCACCTGCTCGACCGGGGCGCGGAGCGGCTGGACGGCGCCGACGTCGCGGCCCACGCCGCGGAACGGCTGCGCGAACTGGCGCGGTGGCGGCTCGGCGTCGCCGCGCCGCAGGCGGCCGAGGTGGCCCGGCTGTACGCGACCACCCTGGTGGCGGGGGTGGTCCGTGCCGCGGGCGACGCCCTGGAGGCCGAAGTGTTCCGGATCGGCGACTCCGGGGCGTGGCTCCTCGACCGGGCCGGCGGCGGCTATCACCCGCTGTTCGGCGGCAAGGCCGTACCGGGCACGCCGCTGGTCAGCAACGAGGTCTCCCCGCTTCCCCTGGTCCCCGACCGGCCGGAGACCGCCGTCGGACGGCTGGCCGAGCCGTGGACGCTGCTGGTCGGCACCGACGGGTTCGGCGACCCGCTCGGCGAGGGCGACGGCCGGGTCGGGGAGCTGTTCGCTCGTCAACTCGCCTCGCCGCCGCCGCCGTTGTGGCTCGGCCACGTGCTGGACTTCACCCGGGAGACCTTCGACGACGACCGCACCCTGCTGGCGATCTGGCCCCGGGCCGAGGGAGCGAGGTGAGCGCGCGGCCGGCCGCCCCGGTCGAGTTCGCCACGCTGGCCCTGGACGGGGAACTCGGCCGAGGAGGCCAGGGATCGGTCCACCGGGTGCGCAACAAGCGCATCAACGAGTCGGCGGCCGACGGCGGTTGGGAGGTCGTCTACAAGGAGTACGCCCCCGCGGTGCTGCCGCAGGTGGACGCCGCCGCGTTGGCCGCCGCGGTCGCGCTGCCCGGGCGGCTGACCGGTGAACAGGGGCGCTGGCTGTGCGAGAAGACCGCCTGGCCGGCCGCCGTGGTCCGGCGCGGCGGACAGACGTGCGGGTTCCTGATGCGGGCCGTCCCCGACCGCTTCCGCTTCACGCTCCGGACCCTGGCGGCCGGCAACCAGGGCTCGCCCCGGCTCGCCACCCTGGAGTACCTCCTCAACGAGGACGCCTACGTCGCCGGGATCGGACTGACCGTCACCGACCGCGACCGGCTGCTGCTGCTCGCCGACCTCGCGACCACCCTCGACCGGCTGCACCGCTTCGGCGTCGCCGTCGGCGACCTCTCGCCGAAGAACCTGCTCTTCGCCCTCGCGCCGCAGCCCGAGTGCTTCCTCATCGACTGCGACGCGGCCCGCACCGACCTTGCGACGGTGCTGCCGCAGGCCGAGACCCCGGACTGGCACGTCCCCGCGGGCGAGGAACGGGCGACCCGGCACAGCGACACCTACAAGCTCGCCCTGCTCGCCGTCCGCCTCTTCGCCCGCGACCAGAGCACGACCGACCCGGCCGCGCTGGCGGCGATCGACCCGGCCCTCGGCGCCTTGGCCCGTGCCTCGCTCGGGAAGGACCCGGCCGCCCGGCCGACGCCCGCCGCCTGGGCCGAGCAACTTGCCTCGGCGTCCGGCACGTTGAAGCCCGGCCGCGGGCCGAAAGCCGCCGGGGGAGCGAAGCCGGCCGGGGGAGCGAAGCCGAAGCCGCCGATCGGGCCGGCTACCCCGCGACCGCGCGTCAACAGCGGGGCAGGTTCTGCGGGTTCGGCAGCGGGTGGCGCGGGAGTGGGCAGCACGGCGGCCGGGGTCGGCAAGGTACTCGCCGCCGTGGCCGCCGTCGTGGCAGTGCTGCTGTTTGTGGCCCACCGTGACGACTCCCACCCGGCCGACGCCCGCTCGGCCGCCGACAGCCACCCGCTGACGGTCAGTCACCCATCGCACTCCGCCGGCAGTTCGTACCGGACCCCGCCGCCCGATCCGACCCTCAGCAGCACCCGCCCGAGAACCCCGACCCCGACACCCACGCCCACCCCGAGCCCGAGTCCGACCGATCCGGTCGCCACCGCGGGCGTCGGCGACTGCTTCTTCGACACCGGGACCAGCGGTCACGCCGACCTCACCCCGACCACCTGCACCACCGGGACGTTCAAGATCGTCCGGATCAACGAGGGCAGCACCGACCTGGACGGCTGCGCCAACGTGCCCGGCAACGACGAGAGCGTCAGCTCCAAGCGCTACTCGCGGGTCCTGTGCCTCAGTTACCAGAGTTCCGGCGGGGACTCCTACCACGCCCGGCAGGGCGACTGCGTCTTCGGGCCGAACGGCGCGGGCCCGTGGTCGCTGCTGTCCTGCCGGACCGGCGCCTTCAAGGTCCTCGCCGTCTACCGCAGCACCAGCGACCACTCCAAGTGCGACAGCTGGCCCCACTACAACCAGTGGCGGACCGTCTCCGGCCCCAAGGGTGCCGACCAAGACGTCCTGCAGTGCCTGTCCATGGTGTTCCCCGATGACGCGGGCTACGCCACCGTCCGCGAATGCCTGTTCAAGTCGGGCTCCACCTTCACCAACGTCGGCAGCTGCGACCGCTCCAACGTCTACGTCACCGGACGCACCAGCACGCCGAACTACCCCGCGTTCTGCGGCCAGGACGCCTCCACCTACTGGCGCTCCAACGAGTTCCCCGACCTCGGCTACACCGTCTGCTGGCGCTGGCGCTGACCCCGCCGCGCGGCGACCGATCCACCATCCCACCGACAAAGTTCAAGGATCCGACATGGCATACCGCTACCGGTGCGGCGAGTGCGGCTTCAAGACCTCCTGGGGCACCGAGTCCCAGGGCGAGCGGGCGCAGATCGCGCACTACACCGACCGCCACCCCGGCCTGCGCCCCGGCGGAACGGTCGAGGCCAACACCAAGAACCCGGAGGGCGGCATCGGCTGCCTCGGCGTCCTCGCCGTGCTGTTCCTGCTGTTCGTCCTCGCCGTCTCGTGCAGCCGATGAACGGCGCTGACCCGAACACCGCGACCAGGAGGACGTCATGACGAAGCACTACTGGAACCAGGACCCGGCCGCATCGGCGCCGCCCACCTGGCAGCAGACGCCACGCGCGGTGCCGCCCCAGCTCGGCCGCGGCGGCGGCGCGGCGCCGTCCGTGCCCGTGCAACCGGCTGCCGGGCCGGGCGCGCAGCCGCCGGCCGCGTCGGTGACGCCGCCCGGGGCGCGGGCAGCGCGCCGGGGAGTTGGGGTGCTGCGCCACTGGCGGCTGCTGGTGGCCGCGGTGGTGCCCTGCCTCCTGCTGGCCGGCATCGGGTGGTGGTTCTGGCCGCAACAGCCGACGGGCCTCCCGCCGCACATCGCCGAGGGGACCGTCCAGGCGGACCTGCTCAGCGCCGACGGCGTCAGCAAACTGGCCGGAACGACGGTGGTGGCCGGGCCCCAGTCGAACCGGCCGCACGCCCCGCTCGCCGTGGCCCCGTCGGAATGCGCTGTCGCCGCCGGACCGACGACGCAATCGGCCTACGGGCAGGCGTGGAAGGCGTTCCTGTCGGCGACCTACCAGGACGCCGCAGGCTCGGGCAGCTACACCGTCAACCAGGTGATCGGCGTGTTCCCGGACAGCGAGAAGGCGGCCGCAGCCTTCCGCACGCTCACCGACGGCCTCACCAAGTGCCCGTCCTCGACACTCACCGACCAGGCCGGACGTACGTCGAAGTGGGCCTACGCGGCGCACGCGCCGTTCGCGGTCGTCGTGACGTGGAAAGCGACCCAGGACGGCGCCGCAGGCTGGGCCTGCTACCACCAGGCGCGAGTGAAGGGCACGAGCCTGGTGCAGGTTGCCGTCTGTCAGGCCGGTGACGGCGCGCCGACCACCTCGAAGATCGCCGACGAGCTCGCCGGGAAGGTGACCGGATGACCCCGCCCCCGCGCACGGCGGCCGCGCGCCGCCGGCGGACGCTGCCCCGGATCCTGCACCTCGTGCTGATGGCGCTCCTGGCGCCGATCGTTGCCGCGGGAGCGCAGACGATCGCGGCGACCGATGCCGTGGCGGTGACGGCGCAGGCGGGCACGCTCGCCCCCGTTCCGCTGGTGGCGCCCCGGGGTTTCGAGGCTGCCCTGGCGACCCTGCTGGTGGAGATCGAGGACGCGAACCGGCAGTCGGCGCAGCTGGCGCAGCAGGAGAAGGACGTGGTCGCCGAGGCGGAGCGGATCACGAAGGAGTCCGCCGCCATTCGCGACAGCAAGGCGGCGCTCAACGCCAGGGTCGCCGCGGTGAACCAGGAGATCAGCGGCCACAACGAGCGCGCGAAGGCCGTGGACGGTGAGATCGCCGCCCACAACGCCAAGCCGAACACGTTCCAGCTGCCCGCGGAGGCGGGCGCGGCCGCTGCCTTCGACGCCGAGGCGCGCCAATTGGAGGCCAAGAAGGACCAGGAAAACGCCGTGGAGGACAAGATCCAGGGCGAGGAGAGCCAGATCCGGCAGGAGGCTTCCCAGGTCGACGCCAGGTCCTCCCAGCTCGACGCCGCCTCCAAGGCCAATGACTCGAAGGCCTCCGACCTCAAGACGAAGGAACAGCAGCTCCAGTCCCGGGGCCAGCAACTGCTCGGGCAGATGGCCCAGGTGATCCAGAGCTTCTCCTCCGTTCCGTCGAACCCGGCGGCCGCCATGGACCAGGGCGGTGACGCGCCTGCTCCTGCTCCGCAAGCCGGCAACCGGTCGGCCGGCCAGGACGAGGACACCGGTGACAGCCCCTACCGGCAGCCCCGGGCCGCCGCGCTGACACAGTACGCGAAGCAACACGGCACCACCGTCGACATCCGTCCGGGCACGGCGTACCTGACGCCCGAAGCCGTCCGGCGGCTCCCAGCCGCGCAGGCGGCGGCGCTCGGCAGCCCGGCCGTCACCTATGACGGGCTGCTCCGCAAGCCCAACGGGCACTACACGGCGCTGCGGGTGCGAGCGCCCGGGGCCGCTGCCTTCCCGGCCCCGGAGCCGGAGGTGCTGGCATCCGGCGGGCTCGTTGTTTACCAGGCCGGCGAGCAGCGCGTCGTTGACGAGGTCACGTCCCTCGAGGAAGCGCCGAGCCTGTCCCAGCCCGGCCCCGCGAACCCGCCGTCCCCCGATTCCGATCCCGCCGACTGCCGGAGCGGTTTCGGTGGCGGATGGCGCACGTACCTGCCGGTCGACCGGTCCGGCCGTGCCCAAGGCGCGGAGGCGTGCCTCACCAAGGACTTCGTCGACAACAACAAGGGAACCGCAACCAACACCAAGACGGTGGCTCCACCCGCATACCTCTGGGCGGCGATATACGCGTCCGACCTCGGCGACCGGCCTGCCAAGTTCTGGCGCAACGCCTGCCACCTGTTGGCCGGTTCGCTCGGTGGCTCGGGCACCGCCTACGACAACCTCGCCACGTGCTCCCGTACGGCGAACTCCACGAACATGGGGGGATCGCCGCCTCACCACACCGGGAACATGGCCGACTACGAGAATGAAGTCCGGGAGGTGCTGAACAATGAGCTCGGTGTGGTCGTCCATTACATCGTGACCCCGGAGTACAACGGGACAAGGGTGGTCCCGACCCAATTCCACATGCAGGCCACCAAGTACACGCCCGGCGTCGGGGCGGTGAAAATCTTCGACAACTACGTCCCCAACGACATCTTCAGCCTGAAGGACCAGCAGTGGCACAACATGGGCAAGGACGCCCCGACCGAATGGGAACCGTAGAAATGAGCGACGAACAGAGCCGAGTGCCTGCCGTGGTGACGGACCTCGCGAAGGAACTGACGGTCATCGGGCCGACCCGCGGCGACGTCATCGACTGGAACGCGGCCGAGGCGGTGTACGGTAGGCCCTTCCCGGCCGACTACCGGGCCTTCGTGGCACTGTTCGGCCACGGTTCGATCGAGGAGATGGTGGGAATCCGCATTCCCGCCGTCACTTCTGAAGAGTCGTATCAGAACAAGGTGTCACCGCTCGCACCTGACGCGCTCGCCGACGCGACCGTGAACAACTGGGCTGCTCCCGTCAAAGCCGGGGAGTACCGCCTGGAGGACCTGCTCATCTGGGGAGAGACGGCCGCGGCCGACACCTTCGCCTGGATTGCCGCTGATTCGGATCCCGACCGGTGGCCGGTCGCGGTGTACTCGCGCTTCGAACTCGCCTGGTCCGTGTACCCGGGCGGAATGGCCGAATTCCTGCTCCGGCTGCTGCGTGACGGGTTCGAGGAGTGGCCGATCAGCGACACCTCCCTCCGAGGTGTCACCCGGCCGCGATTCCTGCATGACCAGGACGAGGAAGCCGCGTGGGAGTCGGGGACCAACCCTTGGGAATGACTGCCGGCGTGTCCGCCGCCCCCGGTGCCTTCGGGTGCCGGGGGCGGCCCGCTGCGTGCGGGCCACGACCCGGCACTCCCATTAGGCGGTGAAGTTCTTGTCGATGAGCAGCTGCAGGACGTTGACGTGGAAGTCGGAGAAGTCCATCGGGATGAGGCCGTAGCGGGCGGGCTGGGCGGTGCGGGCGGCCAGGTAGGGGTAGACGGATTGGTCCATCAGGGTCTGTTCGGCGGTCTTGGGCCAGAAGCCGCCGGCGTAGCTGAGGAAGTTGACGTACATCTGCGGGGAGCGGGGGTCGGCGGTCGCGGCGTCGAACTGCCGGGTGATCGCCCGACCCTTGACCTGCAGTGGGAACAGCTGGTCGGTCTGCCAGAGGTCCTGGGTGCGGAAGTACTGGTTGGTGCCGCCGGGCCGACGTCGACAAGCTCGTCCAGCGGTCGAGCGGCACCAGCCTGCGGGGTCAGTTCACCGTCGGCCTGTCGGGCGCGGCGTCCAGGGTCGGTGAGACGTTGTCAGGCGGTGCTCGGGGTGTCGGGTCGGGGTTTCGTCCGTGTCCCGGCACGCTGGCTGATCCTGTTCCTGTGTCGCGGGTGTGGCTTCGGCTTGTGGTCTCAGTGCGCGCCGCAGCTCTCGTATCGGGTCTTTCGCTCGGACGTGGTCTTGTACGGCGAGCTCCAACGCGCGTTCCGACTCTTCGAGGGACCCCTGGCGTCTGGCGGGTTCCTCCGGACGTCGGCGCTCCAGCCCTTGACCGGACCGTGGGATCGGACGAAGTCGGCGAGCATGCCCGTTCCTGATGGGCAGCAGCTGAAGATTCGTAAGTTTATTCGGTCGACGTGATGTTGCCGGTCGGCGGCAGCGGCTCCGTCCCATCGGCGCGGGTGCTGTGATCGGCATGGTACGGCTGCCCGGTGTGTCCCCGACGGTCCCGGGGCCGCGGACTCCGGCGCACTCGTCGCCCCGGGGGCGCTCAAGGGGCGGACCGGCCCCTGCCGCACAACGACGGGAACGACTGACGGGTGGGCGACCGCAGTGGGCTGAGCCCCAGGTCGTCGAACTCGTCGAAGATCCAACCGCCCTCCGGACAGTCCACGACCTCCACGCCAGCGCCTGGCAGTCGAAGGGCGGCGCACTCACGACCGCAGCACCTCCCGCTGGGCATCGGTGACGATAACGGCGGGATCTTCGGCCCAGGATGACTCACACCCAACTGGCGCCGAATCTCCGGCTCAGGACACGACCCCCTTAGAGGTGCGCCAGAAGGTCACGGGCCTCGATGAGGAATGCGTGGCCGGCTGCCGTTGGAGTGAGCGGGCTGGTGCGTTCGATGATGGTGAATCCCGCGGCCTTCTCGAGTCCGCGGAGCTGGTACCCGAGAGCTCCACTGCTGCCTCCGACGACAGCCGCTGCCGCTGTAAGGTTCTTGTGCCCGGTAGCCCCCGCGGTCACCCGATCGAGATTCCCGTTCGGCCTGCAGCCCTCAAGATCGGACGACAACAGTCGCTCACACACAGGGCTCAGACCTCGGCCGGCTCCGGCTCGGTGGGCTGGGCCTTGACCGAGTCGAGCAGCAGCTGGGCGACGTCGACCACCTTCAGGTGCTCCTTGGCGGC
>NZ_JYJF01000135.1 GCF_000955975.1 Saccharothrix sp. ST-888 | reverse complement strand
CCAGGACCAGAAATCCGTTGCCGCGCGCCTGGATCCAGTTCAGCGCCGCGCTGATGACGGTCTGCGGGGGGACGCCGCCGGAGGCGGTGGTGTTGGCACAGAGGTTGATCAGCAGGACGTCGTCGATCGCGGCGAAGCCGGCGGCGAGGACGGTGGCGAGGTTGACGGGCTGGACGCCGTCGCTGCCGCCGGACAGCTGGATGCCGGAGGCCAGGACGGGGGTCCAGGACGCGTCGGGGGTCTGGCTGGTGCCCGGGGTGGGCGTTCCAGGCATGAGGTTGGCGACCGTGATGTAACTCGACCCGGCGATGCGCGAGTTGATGAGAGAGACGATGTAGCGGGGGTCGGTCGGTATGAGGCTGACGTCCTGCCAGCTCTCGACGATGGACCCGGCTGCGGTCGAGCCGGCCTTGACGAAGAGGTGGAATTTCCCCAAGGTCCAGCTGGGGGCGAGGTCGATGTACAGGCTGTTGCCGAAGGCTCCTGCGCCCTTGGCCGTGATCTTGAGAGCGGGAACTCCCGTGTAGGCGGTGAGAGTTGAGAAGGTGGGCGGCGTGGCAATGCTGGGGCCGGCCGAGGTGCCCTTGTACGGGGTGACCTGGAAGGTGTAGGTGGTGCCGGGGGCCAAGTTCGTGAAGATGGCGGTCAAGGTGCCGGACCCCTGGGGGACCCAGATCAGCTGGGCTACAGCACCCGGGGTCGTCGCGGTGCACGTCACCTGGTAGGCATCGACGGAGGCGGCCGGGGTGAGCGCGGGCCACTGGATCCCGATAGCCCCCTGCTCCGGGTTGATCGTGGGCGCGGTGACGGTCGCCAGGACCACGCCGGTGACAGCGGCCGTGGGCGCGGTGCCGCTGCCGGAGGGTGCGGTGCCTGGCGGAGTTGCCGTCTGCGTCGTCCTGGCCGGGATCGGGACGTTGAGGATCGTGGTGCTGGCCGCCACCGAGTCCGAGGAGGTGGCCCGCTGGATCCACGCCGCCGAGCCCCCGTTGGCGAAGTACTGGTAGACCTGGTAGGGGAGGTAGTCCAGGCCGGTGCCGAAACCCCCGTACAGGCTCTGGAACTGGGCCCAGGAGCGTATCTTCACCGGGTCGGTGGGTCCGGCGCTGTGCGTGCCCACGAAAGCGGCCACCGCCGTCCCCGGGGCGGTTTCAGGCTGGGGGAGCGGCAGGAGCTGCTCCGAGACGTAGACGCCGGGGCGCTTGAACGGGTATGTGGTCGGTGTCGTCAATTCAGCTCCCGGAGACGGCGATTGAGAGGGTCTGCCTGGCGACCTGTGAAGGTGAATCGGAGTCCGTGAGGCCGAACACGAGCGAGATGGGGGAGACGGTCGGGGCCGTCGGCGTGCCGAAGAGCTGGCCGTCTTCGGTGAGCGCGAGGCCGGGTGGCAGTGCCCCGGACTCCAGGACCCAGTGGTAGGGCGGGACGCCGCCGGTCGCGGTCAGCGCGTACTGGTAGGGGGTACCGATGAGCGCCGGCGGCGGCGCATTCGACGCGGAGGGGGCCACCGCGACGGGCGACAGGCGAACGGTCGGGTCGAGCGGCACCTGGTGGCCGGCGGCGTACGCGGGGGCGTCCACCAGGTCCAGCGCAATCGTCTGCACCTGGGTCAGATGGTCGATTTCGCTGAGGAACAGCTCGGCGCTGACCCGGATCGACCAGGCGGCAACAAAGAGCCGCTTGCCGAGCTGGTCCTTTGTCTCGGTGCTCTCCGGGCCGCCGAGAATGTCCAGGCGCCTGACCGTGCCGTCCTGTGGCACCTGCAGATACCCGAACCGGGGCGGCAGCCGGTCGAACTGGAGCAGCTGGCCGATCAGCTCCGTCATGTGGGCCTGCTTCCGCGTGAATGCCTCGATCTGGTAGTCGATGGCCAGCGGGACGGGCATCTGCGCCGAGTAGGGCGACCGCGTCGGGTCGTTGATGTCCGGCCAGGGCGCGAGGCCCTCGGGGGCGTAGCCGATCGTGGTGTAGCCGCGTGCCTCGCGGTCGGTGTCGCGGCTGATCCCGGTATGGGTGATAAGGACCAGGGGGAACCCGGAGTCGGCCAGCTCGTACTCGGGGTTCCTGAAGCGGATGGTCACGGGGCGGCCTGCCGGCCCTGCGGTCGCGTCATGGACGGCCAGGCCCTGCAGCTTAGTCTTCAGGGCCGCGTCCTCATTCGCGAGCAGTGGCACAGGGCACCCCGGTACAGGAAGATCGCTATTTCGCTACCAGGGTGCCCAGGGGCATTTCAGCCGAGGTAATTCGCGGTCTACAGGAGCGTCCATGTCCACGCCGGGGTGACGGTGTAGGTGAGGGCGATCGTCCGTCCCGACGGAAGAAGAAACGGGCCGGAAGTGAGGCCGGTCGCGACCCCGTCAACCGCGACACCGGTGACGGTACCGCCGGAGATGCAGACCATAGCGTCCCGCCAGGCCGGCGACTGGAACACCGCGCCGGACGCGGGAACGGCCGGCGCAGCGAACACGCCGGGGGCCCGGTCGAGATACTCAATCTTGATCTTCGTCGGGTTCGGCACGGCGATCGCCGAGATGATCCCGCACAGCCCCACATAGCCGACCGACGTCGCGTCCGGATCCCTCACATGCGCACCGGTGATGTTCTCGACATCCAGCATGGCGACGTACAGGCGCGCGGTCGTGGTGACCAACAGCGCGTTGGTACACGCCTCCACACAGGCATACACCACCATCAGCTGGTGCTGCGCGGTGCCCGACTGCTCGAAACTGCCAATCGCGACCAAGCCGTTGTAGCAGTAGACGGCCTGGATCTGGGTGACAACGCAATGCTCGGCCAAAAACGCCCCGTACGTGTAGCCCTCGACCGAGAACGAATCGACCTTGCAGAGAGCATTGTTGGCCGGGAACGGCATCGCCAGACCCCAGTCGAAACCACTGCCGTTCGGCCAGACCATCGAGGTCGGGGACTGGTCCGTGAACGCCGAGGCGCTGATCACGTGCGCCTCGGCCATCCCCCGGAAGTCAAAGGCGCTGATGAACCCGCTGCTGTGGTTGCCCTTGACCTGGACCTGGATCCCATCGACCACAACCAGGACGTTGTTGAACAGCGTGGTGGAGCCCTGGCCGTAGCCATGCTGGGGGGTAGGGCCGCCGAGGACGCTGCACTCGCCGTTGGTCGAGTCCATGAGCTCCTGGTAAGTGGCCTTGAGAACCGTTCCGTTGATCTCCGGGGCGGTCTGCTGCCAGTGCGGAAGTGCCGTCGAACCGGTGCCCTTGAACCGCACCGTGACCTTGCTCGCGGTCGGCGCGATGACCGGGATCGGCAACAGCGCGTTGCCCGCCGTCGCACCCCCCTTCACCGGCGGAGACGACAGCAAATACGTCGCCTCCGGGAACAGCACCGTACAGTCGAACCGCCCACTGCTGACGGCCCACGCCACAGCAGCGTTGATCGCAGATCGGATCGCGGCAGTGTCGTCCGCCACCCCGTCCCCAACCGCCCCGAACGCCCTCACACTGAACACCGACGGATCGCTGGCCCCAGTCGGCGTCTGCCACGTGGCCGCAGTCCCACCTGTGGCCGTCAGCACCTGGCCAGCCGTCGGCGTCCCCGACGCGGTAACGCCCCCAAGCCCAGGCCCCACCGGACCCGCAGGCCCCTGCGGACCCTGAGGACCAACCGCACCAGCCGGACCCTGAGGCCCAGCCGGACCCACGACAGGCAGGTACTGCCCGCTGTACGCGGTATGCGGAGCGATCTGCGACAGATCAACCGTACTCGGGCTGCTCGGCAACAGAATCGAGTACGTCCGCTGCGCAGACAGCGACGGATCCACCGCAGCCGCCGCCGAAACCGACGCAGACGCGTACAGGCTCTCCTCCACCTGGTACGTCCACCCCGCCGGCGACATACCCGGACTGTCCGTCGCGATCAGTGAGACCGCAAACTGCCCGTTCTGATCCAAGGCCACCCGCGCCGGCAGCGCACTGATCGTCGCCGCACCCGGGAGCGTCAGCGTGGCCGGCGGCGTGAAAACGAGCGAGCCCTGAAGGGGCGTCCCCTCAGGATCGAGGTAGCGCCCCGTCAGGGTCACCGTACTGATCCCCGGAGGGAACGAGTGCGTGGTCGTCATGCTCAGGAGACCGCTGCATGCGGCGCCCGCAGCACCACCGACCACACCGGCTCCGCCGGAGCCACACCGGCCACCGGCTCCTCCACCGCGACCCATACCGCGTCAGAGACCACGTCCTGGTGGCCGACGATGGCCCCGACCGAATAGGTCCCGGCCGGATCCCAGGCGCCCTGCCACGACACGGCGAACGCGCCCGCTGCGCCCGCTGCGCCGACCGGTCCAGCGGGTCCGGCGGGGCCGGGTTCGCCCTGCGGGCCCCGGACACTGTCCTCGAAGCGGCGGACGGTCTCCTTCAGCCAGTCAAGGTTGTGGAGGACACCGACGTGGAAGTGGGAACTGCCGACCTCGGGGGTCTCCGGCGGGTTCGCGGCCACGGCGTTAGCTGCGGTCGTGATAGATGGCTCCATGAGGCAGTCCCTTCGGTGCAGATGCCAGTGGTCCCGCGAAAGTCGACTGCGTGTACTCGTTGTCGAAAGAGGGGTCCACCAGGTAGTCCCGGAAGATCGGGTCATTGACCAATTCGTCGTTCATGATCTGCTCTGCCGAGATCGTGACGATAATGTCCCGCCGGCGGATCTGACCGCGAATATCGACGTGCTTCACGCCGAACACGATGTTGTCGTAGGTGATCCGGTCACGCTGGAACACGCCGTGCTTCAGGTCAACCTCCGTGAGGCCGACCCTAGTTAGCTGGTCGAACTCACACAACACCGTGAGCGAGTCCATGATGTACAGCCCGGAATCGCGAGGCTCCAGGTTCGCCGCCTCGTTATGGTCGACGTGTAGGGCGGGCACCTGCCACGCCCCATAAAACGCCTTGCCGGCACCGGCGCCCTCGTCGTACACCGGGTGCACCTCGCTCGCGGAGTAATCGAACCGCCAGTACGTGAACGAGTCGCCAGCCGCCCGCTGGAACCCACGCAGACCCTGATGAATCAGCCTCGTCTCCGCGTTCTCACTCCAACGCCCGCGCTTCCAGTCCGGCCTCGACCGCACGCCACTACCCCCAAACCCCCGGCATCACCGGAGACGGAATCCCCGACGTGTCCTCGTACTCCTCACCATCAACCGGCGGCAACAGGCGCTTCGGCAGCGACACGTCGTCGTACTCACGCTCCCTGAACTCAGGCACCAGACGATTCGTCGTCCGCGACACCCGACGCAGGTTGAACATCTCGATCCGACCAAGGCCCACATTCAGCTGCTGCGACAGCTGGTTGTACCGCCCCGTCAGCCCCGTCGTCGCAGTACCGATATGCGCCATGAGCTGCTGGTACCGCTCCGACCGCCGAACAACCGTCCCCTCCGCCGTCACGATGTCCACATCCGTGGCCGCATCAGTCGCCAACGTCCACAACACGTTGATCGCCGCCAGGTAAGCCACCAACGGCTCCTCCACCGGCGGCAACGTCTCAACCGTGAACGGCTGATCGGTAAAGTGGATGAACCCGCGCTCGTCCCGGTACCGAACCTGAATCGTCCGACCATACGTGTGCTGCGCCAGCGCATCGCTGACGTACATACTCAAGTCGTCGTCGGAGAACATCCCCTGGCTGCGACCCTCCACCCGCAGGCTCTGGCCATGGTGCAGCGGCGAGTAGCCGGGGCTGATTAGCACGATGCGCCCCTCGACCTGGTCCAGGACGTAGTCGACACCCGGCACCAGGAGCACACCCCTCGGCGGAGTGCCGGCCGTCACCGCGACAGTCGCCGCCGCGACGTTCGTCTCCGAGAGGTCGTAGGAGCTCAGCTCATCGCCACCGAGGTACGTGTCGACGAACGGCGAGCCCAGGTCCCCCACTTCGGACCGGATACGCTTGATGAGCGCCGCCACCGTCGTCATGGTCAGCTCGTCGACAGACTCATGGACAAAGCGCCGACCGCGATCTGCAACGCCTGATTCTGCTGAGTCGCAAGCGGCGTCGCCAGATTCCACACCATCAAGCAGAGCCCGTTCGCACTCGTCATCCTCGTCACCATCGCCGCCGCCTGCACCGACGTGTTCAGACCAGTCGGATCCGCAAACGGCCCAAACTGGATCAGCACACTGTTGGACACCGACCGAGACGCCTGTGCCGGCGCACCCCACGGAATCGGCTGCCGCGCGTACCCCGTACCACTGACCTCCAAAGAGGCCAACGTCGCCATCGTCGTCTGCGCATCCGTCACCGTGCTACCCAACAGCATCAAGTAGCTGCTCCTCGGCTGCGCGTCACCAGACTGCGCCTTGGCGGTCCACTCCGCGTCCAGCGCGGTGGATTGCCCCGCCAGGTACCCAAGACCGGCCAAGGCCCCACTCAGGGCTATGAATCCGGCCACGTCACGCCCCGATCGAGTTCTGCGCCACGAACTCCGCCCACTCCGGCGGCTCCGCACCGGTGGTGAAGAGCTGGAGAAACGCATCCATCCGGAACTGGACGGTGTGCGCCCCGACGACCCCGGTGCTCGTGGTCTCCAGCCAGAGCACGACCGGCGACTCCTCGTCCAGCGCGCCGATCCCCGGCGTCCCCGGCTCGTAGACGTCGACCAGCCGGAACTGCCGGGGAACGTCGACACCGTTGACCGTCACGGTCGCCGTCAGCATGCCGACTCCCGACCCGTAATCCTGGAGCAGCTGATACCACTGCCCCTGCTGCGGAGTGAGGCTGGCGTCCGACAGCGAAACCGGGGTCGAAGAGTCAGCCGACGAAATGTCCGTCATGACACTGCCTCCTAGAGCCACTGCCAGACGTAGCCAAGGTTGTGCAGGTGCAGCGCCACGTTCATCGGCACCTTGTAGACCTGGCCCTCGCGGAACTCGTACACGTTGCCCTGGCCGATCGTCACATGCTCCAGGTCACAGGCCACCCGGATCGTCGCGAAGTCCGGCGCGATCTGCACCGGAGCTGCCACATCGTCATCCCCTTCGGCTGGTGCAACCGACACCGCCTCCGCGCTGGTCAGGTCCACCGGTACATCGAGACTCGCCGTCGACATCGCGTTCCGAAGAGAAACCTCCTCCTGCCGCGCGATCAGCTCCTCCTTGTGCTGCTCCATGAGCACGCGCTTCCGATTCCCGGTCATGTCCTTGGGGTTGGGCTTAGTACGAGGCTGAGCAACCATATTCTTCTCCTAGTGATGTCATCTTAGAGGGGGGCGAAGGCACTGCCTTCGCCCCCGTTGGCGCGTCCGTCAGTTGGTCGCGCACTGAACGACTGCGTACTCCGTAATGAGTCCCAAACCCCAGATGCTGTACCCAAAGCTGTTACCCCTCCGGATTGCTCCGGAGTGGGCCGGTCGTTTCCGCCGGCCTCTACGGCTCTCACCGTAGTTCGGACTATCTCTTAGCCTCAGAGAGGCTTCCCGTACATAGTCTCTGAACCTTCCCGTCGGTCTCCCAGGCGGGCTCGGCTGCTGATTACCCCTGCTGCTCGCTTTTCGAACCGTCACGCTTGGACTTTGGCCCTACGTTGTGGTGCGAGCAGGTGGCTCGGGCTTCTCGGCAATTCTCGGGATTTTCACTCACAGCTCACGCTGCGAGGGCCCAGTTCTCATAGGCAAGGGCATGTTCACGGCCAAAATCGAGCACCCCGCCGTCCCTCAGTTCGACCGGGAGGGAAATCGCGTGGCCGGCAGCATTGTCGCCGATCACGAGGGCCCGGTAGATGGGGTTGGCCGGAGCATTCGGGTTGGCCGGGGTGGAAGTCACTGCCGGAACGGCAGGCACACCACCACTGGCGGATCGGGCCGGCTGGCCCTGCCAGGTCTGAGACGTCCCGGTCGGGATCGTTGTGCCCAGCTGGGTAGTCGGCGGGGGCGGGTTGATGTTGCCCTGGAAGACCTGAGTCGTTTCGATGAAAACGACGTCGTTGAGGCGGCCAATTTCCCCGAGCATGAAGTTCCCGGGGGCTGCGTACTTGGTCACCTCAATGAACTCGGGATCATCACGTAGACGCCGGCTCTGATGAGGATGGACAAAAGCTACGTAGGTCTCGCCGAGGCGTGGGACGTTCTTGGTGGCGAGAGTCTCCACGGCATCCTTCACGAGTGCAGCCGTGAAGTAGAAGCCGCCGTTCGCAGTCATCGTGGCCTCGCTGTCCGCGAAGTAGCCGCGATCGTACGGAGACATCTGCGTACGTGGCAGACTGCCCGACCAGTTGGCCATTTTGTCGTACCCATAGAGCACTGAGGGCGCCCCGAGCAACACATCACGGCACTGCGAGCTGTTACCCCCCTGGTTTCCCAGGGTGGGCCGGTCGTTTCCGCCGGCCTCTCACGCTTTCACGTGAGACCCGACCATATCTTGATCCCGGAGGGATCTCCCGTGCATGGTCTGTGAACCTTCCCGTCGGCTTTCGCCAGGCGGGCTCGGCTGCTGATTTTCCCTACCCTCAGCTTTTCGAACCATCACGCTCGGGCTTTCGCCCCACGTTGTGGTGCCGAGGTCTAGCAGGAGGTCCCAGCAATTCTCGGGATTTTCACTGACGGATTACTCCGTCAGGCGGCCAAAGCGAGACCGTCGAGGTAGGTTGCCAT
Organism: Saccharothrix sp. ST-888; assembly: GCF_000955975.1. GTDB lineage: Bacteria > Actinomycetota > Actinomycetes > Streptomycetales > Streptomycetaceae > Kitasatospora. The sequence goes on along the minus strand of NZ_JYJF01000135.1, from coordinate 8,342 downwards.
GTTGCGTCCGAGGAGGCGTGCGGCCGAGGCCATGACGTCATCGAACGAGCTGTTGAGAAGCAGCTCGGTGACGGCGACAGCAAAGCCCTGCTCAGCCACCGTGATGGTGATCTGCTCAGCAGTCAGAGCGTGGGTCTCCATACGGACACCCTCGACCAGCTGCTGTGCGCCATCGAGAGAGCGATAACGCATGAACGAAACCTGGAGACCCGGCGCGGTTCCGAGCTCAGTCTTCTTGCAATCTGTTACCCCTCCGGATTGCTCCGGAGTGGGCTGGTCATTTCTGCCAGCCTCTACACGTCTCCGTGCAGTTCGGACTATATCTTCACCCGCGTGGGGTGACCCGTGCATAGTCTCTGAACCTTCCCCAGTCAAGGGGCTCGGCTGCTGATTTTCCCTACCCTCAGCTTTTCGAACCGTCACGCTCGGGCTTTCGCCCCACGTTGTGGTGCCGAGGTCTAGCAGGAGGTCCCAGCAATTCTCGGGTTGTACTCTGGCGGATTGCTCCGTCAGGCGGCCAAATCGACCATGAACTGCTCGAACCGGAGGATCGGCATGGCCTGAAAGAGGATCTCTTTCGACCAGAGTTGCTGGATGCCCGGTGTGAGCATCGACGACGACGACGCGGTATACGCCGTCGGGGTGGAGGACAGAAGCGGTGTCCCCGTTATCCCACTTGCCATAGTTCTACCTCTCTAGGTAGGCGGTGGAAGGTCAGCCGAAGAGACCGCGATTCCCGGCTTCAGATGCGGCTGCACCCAGAAGTTGAGAGCGGTACTTCTTGTACTCATGCATCGGCATGTTCTTGATCTGCTCCGGCGTGTACTGCCGGGCGCCGGATTCGTTATCCAGCGGCCCGTGGCCGGTGAATCCGGTCGGAGCGGTGCCCCGCATCTGCGCCCGCTGGGCAACCTGCGCCTGCTGCACGGACTGGAGGATCGATTCGGTCTTCGCCTTCAGCAGCTCGATCGAGGCGTCAACCTCCTCGCGACTGTTTCCGGCGACCAGGTCGACGAGCTCAGGCGCGATGGACCTGGCCTCACGCTCCTGAGCAAGACGCTCCTGGGTATAGGCCGCGAGCTGCGCGAATTCCGTTTCCTTCGCGAGGGTGGCGCGCTCGGTCTCCCGCTCACGCTGCAGGACCTCGAACCGCTGCTCCCATTCCCTGGACCGGGCCTCCAGGAGGTCGCGGGCGGACATCTCCGCCTCGCGCTCCGCCTTCTCGCGGAGCCCCTGATCCTGGGCCTCACGGGCGCGATCGGCGTCGGCCGCAGCCTCTCGGGCTGTGGCCTCGTCCTTCATGCGCTGGAGCTCGGCCTCGACTGCGGCAGCACGTTCGTCGGCCTTGTTGAGCCGGCCGTACAGCTTTTCCTTCTCCTCCTGGCGTACGCGCTCGATGTCAGCGGTGGTGAATCGCTGCTCGGAGGCGGGCGGAGTGAGGAGGAACGTTTCGCCAGCGGTGGCCGACGGGTCGGCGGTGTTCGGCTCGCCGGTCTCAGGAGTTGCCTCGACGTTGCGGGGGTTCATTCTGGACTTCCACTTCTGTGTTAGTCCGAGTCTTTATCCGGGTTTCTCCGCTGGGCGAGCTTCGTCCCTTTGGAGAGCGTCACGAGTTCGTTCAGCATCGACTGACTGTCCGTGCCGGCCTTGATGCCTGGAAGCCCAGGCAGAGGGCCAGCGTCCGCGCCTTCCGAGGCACTGCCTTCGGCACTCGCGGGTTTCGGAGCATCGACCCCTTCCGGAGGGACGCCCGTGGCCTGCAGGATGGCACTGTTAATTTGAGCGCGGATATATTCGAGCGCGCCGTCTTCCTTGGTCTCAGTCAGGCGTTCGTCGTATATCTCTTGCATCTTGACTTCTGGGTAGACCTCTCCGAGGTCCCGGAGCGCGCCACGCTTGGATTCCAGGCCAAGGCTGAGCTTGACCTGGATCTCGTTGAGTTTGACGAGTGCGTCGACCGGCAGCGGCGGCGGCCAGTCGCAGGTGATGTCGTAAACTGCCGGGTCCGCCGGGTCGAGAGTCGGCGGCTGGTCGTCGCTGGTGCGGATTCCGTCCGTGTCTGGGTTGTACGCGAGGGTCTCGGGCTCGTACAGGAAGAGCGTTCGGAGGATCAGCTCGTTGATCATCCGAAGTCCGATGGAGTAGTTGGTCTGCTTGAGCGCGTACCGGGACATAATCGGCTGATACATGATTGCTAGGGCCACCCCGCTCGTATTCGACGCGGGTTGCATCTGGCCTAGCGCGGTTTCCGGGACGCCGGTCAGCTCGTGCATGGAGCGCTTGATCAGATCGAGGTAAGCGAGGGGGCCTGCAAGGTCGACGCCGTTCTCCAGGTTGAAGACGTTGGCGTCTTTGGGGAGGCCACCCCAAACCTTCTTGCCGCCGCCACCACGCTCTAGGTTGGTCGCCTTGGCGCCCGTAATAATGGTGACTGGTGCCGCGCAATAGTTGATTATGTCGGAGACCTCAGTGGCCTTCTCGTTGAATTCGCGATTCAGCGGGATGATGTCCACGATGTCCGACAGGCCCCATGGGGAGCCGGATACGGAGATGTTCCGGATGTGAACGATGGGTATCATCCCCAAGGGGTTCTCTCGGGCGTCGAGAAGCTCGTCGTTGACGTACTCCTCGATGTACTCCTCAGTGATGATCTCCGTGTAAGTGAATACGTTTCTGGTTCCCTCCAGCGAGGTCCCGTAGAACTTGTACTTCAACTTGAAGCGCAGCAGCCTGTCGCGGTCGTGCGGGTGGTACTCGGGGAAGCACTGGGCCGCGTTGAGGGGAAGTATTCGGACGCGCCCAGGGTGTTCGTTGCCGGCCGGGTCGACCCACGGCGCCTCGTAGGCGATCTTGACAAAGCAGTCCCCGGCAACTGAGCCGTTCTCGCCCATCTGCCAGAGCGTGGACTTCTTGTCGTTGTCGACGGTCCATACGCGGTCGAGGAGTGCGGGGATGATGTGTTCGTAGCGCTTGTCGCACTGGAAGTTGATGCCGCGACCGAAGGTGAAGTTGGTGATGTATCGGCTGAGTGCGGCGACGTAGTTGACGGTGATGTTGGGCTCGCCGGCCTCGCGCTTATATGCCCAGTGGTAGCCGAGGTAAATAGAATGCCCAAGCGTTCGAGTAGCGAGTCAGGCGTAATCGAGGGCCGTGCACTTCGAACTCTTCGTCGGCGAGCTCGACCAGGCCGAGCGGGCTGACGGAGATGGTCAGGTCGCTGGCGGCAGCCCGCATGGACGGGGAGACAAATGCAATGGACATCGTGGCATCACCTCCTTTACGGCTTGGGGAACGGGGCTCCGGTCCAGGGGATGGTTACGGCATAGATTCGGAGCGGGGTGGTTGAGTTCTCGTCGCTCCAGATGACGTTTCCTGGGGCGACTTCCCACGCTTCGTTGATCTCGATGGTCTGGTACAGCGTGTAGGAGACGCCCGGTTCAAGGGTCTCCATGAAGAAGTCTTTTCCGGTCCAGTCCGCTGCAGAAATAAATGTGGTGTCGCGGTCCGGGCTTCCCGAAGGGAGGAGGGTGGTGCCGGTTGCTCGCATTTGCAGGCGGCTGACGAGCGGCGATGAGATCGCGTCGTTGTACCAGCCCCAGGACTGGACGCTGTACGCGAATAGCATCGTCCGGTACGACTGCGGCGGGATCGACAGTGTCTGTACGACGTACGGCCACGTCGTTGAGATGTCCAGCCGGATTGGCGGCCCGGTGTAGCGGACGGCGTACGCGGCTGGCTGCCGCTGAAGGGCAGCGATCTGTGCCTGGAGGGCCGTGATCTGGTTGGTGTGCGTCGACAGGGTTGAAGTCAGCCCTGCAATCTGCGAGTTGACGTTCAGCAGGTTCTGGCCGGTCGTCGGCGCCGGGGTCGAACTGGTGGCTCCAGAGGTCAGGACCAGCTTCAAGAAGTTATCGATGCTGTTAGCTAGTTTGGCCACGTCGGACGGGACGTCAGGCAGGTCGCCCTCTGCTGGCAGGGGGAGGCCGGCCCAGGGCGTCGGCGCTGCGGGCATCAGTCGACTCGGGCGTAGTTGTGGCGGTTGTGGTGCCCGTCGCCACGGTTGACCTGGAGGTAGGTCTGCTCGGCCTCGCTGGCGCCTGCGGCCATCTCGCTGATGAACGTGGGGGCCTCTGGCCAGGATGCGGAGCCGACGTGGGCACGCTCGCGCATCGTCTCCTCAGGGCTCTTTTCGAAGACGTTCGCGTTGTGGTTGGCGCGGCCGGGCGGGGTCTGGTAGCCCTGCATGGCGCCGCGCGCGAATTCGGACGGCACGTCCTGGTCGCTCGCAATACCTTCTTGGAAGCGCAGCGGGCCCCGGCGGGTGGTGTTTGCCGCCTGCTTGGTCTCGTAGTGCCGGTCAGCGGACTCGCGGAATTCCGGGTCCGGCGCGAGATTCCGTGCCATGGTTCCTCCTGTGAGCTGAGACGTCTCACGGGGGATCGTGCTGGTGCGGCTTTTGGTGCGGGTAATTACCAGGGGGTGTGGGTCATTTCGGCCTCAGGCATCGTCATCTCGGCCGTCAGGTAAAGGGCGTTGGAGAGGGAGTCCACGTAGTCGTCGTGGGCCGCGTCAACGGCTGGCGCGGCGACGATGATGTGGGGGCCCTGGTAGTTGAGTTCGGCGTCTTCCATCTGCTGCCTGAAGTTCCGCCAGACACGGAGCTGACGGGTTTTCGCGTGGGCCGGCCACGCGAGGAGCCCCTTGTTCATCAGGTCCATCATGTGGCTCCAGCGCTTGGTCTGGCTGGTGCGGTCCGACTTGAGGTCGCGTATGTCCGCGTGGGGCATGAGGACACGCAGACGCTGGGCTACGACGTCGCCCAGGCCGCCAGCGTCGATACCGACCGCGAGGACGTTGTAATGGCTGAGGAAGTCGACGATACGGAAGTACTGGGTCTCCCAGTCCTGGCCTTGAAGGTCGAGCCAGTTGAGGATGCGGTGCTCGTACTGGCCGTGTTCGTTCGGATAGTCGAAATTTACCCAAACTGCCGTGACGACGGTGGAGTCTGTTTTTCGCGCGGGGTCGATGCCGACGACGATCGGGGTCTTGTGCCAGTCGGTGACGACGCGCATCTTGGTGTCGCCGAGGGCGTCGAACTTGTCGGAGGTGACGAGCATGCCCTTGTCGAGCATCCAGATCAGCCTGTAGGACAGCTTGAACTCGTCCGAGTCTTCACCCAAGCGTTCCATCTCGGAGCGGACGAACTTTCCGTAGCGGGGGAAGTGTTTGGCGACGGTCTTCCACTCGACCTCGAAGTGGTTCTGTCTCTGGCCCCTGCGGGTCGCGGCGCGCTTGTTCAGCTGGATCTGGTTGTAGAAGCCGGACTTGTTGTAGGTGGGGGTGCCAGTCATCACGATCGAACCCGCAGTGCTGGTGAGCATCGGGGCGATCGACTTGTTCACCACCTTGTCGTCGGCGGCCTGGCACTCGTCGATGAAGACGACGTGGTAGGTCTGGCCCTCGATGGCCGCCTTCGGGTGGGCGGTCTGCCGGCGGATCAGCGAGCCGCACTTCTTCAGCCTGATGACCTTGCCCCGGCTTTCGAGCCTCTCGTCGATCTCGGGGTCGGCGAGGATCTCCTGGGCCCGCTCGGAAGTGAGGCGGCTGACGATGCGGCTGTAGAGGGTCTCTGACATCTCGTCGGTAGGCGCGAAGACGCCGACCCAGAGACCTTCAGAAAATTTGCTGAGGAGGTCTGGGAAGATCTTGGCCAGGCGGGGAAGCATGATGACAGCGCCGGCCACAGTGTCGGCCACTGTCTCCGATTTCCCAGATTGTCTAGACCACAAGGCAGTAATTTTGGCGCTGTCCTCGGTGATCAAAGACTCCAACACCCGGTAGGCGAAGGGGCGCTGGTACGGCCTCAGTGGATGTCCGGAGAGCTCGTCGATCACCAGCAGGATCTTCTGGACGATCACATCGACCAGGGTGGCCTTGTCGTGGGGGAGCGCGGCCTCGTCTTCGGTGGCGGTGACGTCGTCGGGCATGCCCGGAAGCTAGATCCGGACAATTCGGCGCAAATAATGCGTGATGAGAGTCACGAAGCCTGATTCAAAACTTAATCAGGCTCGCGCGCTAGGGTGTCGCCATGGCGCCACTTGTTGTCACAGAGGAGCAGCGGCGGGTGCTCGCTGCTCGGCACTCATGGGCCCGGCCCGTCACTGACGAGGCTGGGAACGATCTTCGGACCCCGGTTGAGCTGCTGGAGTCGCTGTTGTCGAGCGACTTCACCTCCGACAGTCAGAGGAACTACCGGACGACTGTGAAGCAGTTCTTCGACTGGATGGCGGCGTTCCAGCCTCAGACTCCTGTACTGGAGACGCAGCCGGGGCATATCGAGGAGTACCGGAAGTTCCTGGCGGACCCGGCTGGTCTCTTCAAGCCGAACCTGCCGGGGAGCATCAATGTGAAGGTCGGCAGGATCTCGGGGTTCTTCCAGTACTGCGTCGACCAAGGGCGCGCCGCGAGCAATCCCGTTGTCCGGCGGAAGGGCCGGCGGCGGGCGGTGGTCGGGCAGTACAAGGAGATGCTCACGTTGGGGCAGATCGGCGCGATGCTTGAGGTGGCGGAGCGGGAGAGCCACCGTACGAGCGTGGTCATTGCGGTTCTGCTTGGTATGGGGCTGCGTAACAGCGAGCTGCACATGGCGCGGGTGGAGAACCTGCAGGTTGAGGGGGAGGAGTGGATGCTTACCATCTCCCGCAAGGGCGACCGCGAGGTGAACGGTGAGAAGGTCCAAGAGGACATGCAGACCCTGGACGTCCCAAGGGCTCTGGTGCCGATCCTTGTCCCGTATGTCACCGGCCGTACGGAAGGGCCGCTTATTCCTGGGGGGACGATCGGTCGGCCCGACTACGACAGGCCGCTCAGCACGGCCGCCATCTACGACACGGTTGTGCGTGTTGGCGCTCAGGTCGCGCCGCAGATGAACTTCTTTCCTCACTACCTGCGGGCCCTCTCCTACACGATGGCGAGCACGGACCCGAATGCGGATCCGCGCCGGGTCGCCGACTACTTCGGGCACCGGGAGCAGAGCTCGGGTCGCGCCTACGACCACCGCGTGATGCTTCCCGGGCCGGGGCTCTTCAAGAACCCTGTCGGCCTTGACTGGGCCACTCAGCGGGGGACGCGGGTGCGGCGGGCGGCGTAGCTGCGAATATTGGCCGAGGGCCCTCCTCTTCTACTGTGCGCTTATCGGTAGAAGAGGAGGGCCTGAACTATGGCGTCACGCCGACGGATTGGGATGGGTCCTCAGGATCCTGGGAAGGGTCGAAACCCCGCCAGGGCGAACGGCAAGGGGCTCAACTCCCTCTTCAAGAATACCTCTCCGGGGCCGCAGCCTCCGAAGCGCAGGCCGCTCGGGCATGGTGGCCTTACCTACCCGCAGGCAGAGACGCCGGCGCAGCGGGCGGAGCGGCTGAAGAATCGGGGTGTGACGCCTCGGCGGACGGGCGATGAGCGGGCGCTGGAGGATCGCGGCCTGATTCGGGGGCCCGGTCAGCCCACGGGTATCGACTCGTTCACGAAGCCGTGGAGCCGGTCTGAGAAGACCCAGCTGGAGATCCGGCAGGCGATCGACAAGGCGGCCGGCAGGCTGAGTCTGGAGAAGCAGGCCGCGCTGCGGCGGGCCGACTGGTACGGCGATGACTCCGGGCTTCTGTCGGTGCGGCCGACGAACACGAGTGATCCTGGCCGGCCGCGTACGTTGGCGGCGGGCTGGGATTGGAAGTCGGGGACGCTGTTCGTCCGGTTCCGTGGGCGGGAGCTCGCGCAGGGGGTGTATGCGGACGGCGTTGGCTACGAGTACTACAACGTGAGCCAGGCGGAGTGGGACTCGTTTCGTACCGCCGAGTCCCCGGGTGACTACATCAACAAGGTGCTCAACACGAAGCCCTACACGCCTGCGACTTGGTGATCTGATGCTGATACGACTGACCCGCTGCGGGCCGGACTGGCCGCGTCGGTACGCGAGTTTCCATCAGGAGATGGTGCCGCCCTACCGGCGGGCTGAGCGGGTGACGGTGCTGCGGCTCGGCCGCAGGGGGCTGGTGGTTGGCCGTTGGACCTCCAGGGCGGTCGACTATGACCAGGCTGTTGAACAGGCCCTGGGAGTACGTGAGGTGAGTCGCGTTGAACTGCCATTTGATCAGATGCCCAAGTCGGAGGTGGCCTAGTGTTCAAGGGGTTCAGGAAGGCTGAGGCGCCGTTCTGCCAGCACCCGCTGTGGGCACGGTCAGTCGATCGTACGAGGAAATTGTCGGCCTCTCAGCTCGGTGACTGGGGGACGGCAATCAGCGGACACGCGATGCGTCTTCTGGAGCAGGGCCTGGAGGCGCCGGAGG
>NZ_JYJF01000134.1 GCF_000955975.1 Saccharothrix sp. ST-888 | reverse complement strand
CCTCGATCGGCACCCGGGTCGGGCCGACCCGCTCGGCGAGGGCGTCGTAGTAGGCGTCCGGCGTGGTCAGGAACTCCACCCCGTGCGCCGCCATGCCGCGCACGGTGGCCGCGATGTCGTCGGTGGCCAGCGCGATGTGCTGGACGCCCGGGCCGCCGTAGTACTCGAGGTACTCCTCGATCTGGGACTTCTTCTTGCCGACGGCCGGCTCGGTGACGTTGAACTTCACCTTGTTGGAGCCGTCGGCCAGGGCCTTGGACATCAGCGCCGAGTAGTCGGTGGCGATGTCGTCGTCGGTGAACTCCTGGATCTGGGTGAAGCCCATGGTGCGCTGGTAGAAGTCGATCCAGGAGTCCATCTCGCCGAGTCCGACGTTGCCCACGCAGTGGTCGACGTACGTGAAGAGGTCGCCCGAGCCGTCGCGGTCCTCACCGGCGGCCGGCTCGACCGGGACGTACCCGGGCAGGTACGGGCCCTCGTAGCGGGAGCGGTCGACGAAGGTGTGCCGGGTGTCGCCGTAGATGGCGATGCTGGCGAGCGTGACGGTGCCGTACTCGTCGGTCACCTCGTACGGCTGCTCGATGCCCCGGGCGCCCCGGGCCACGGCGTGCGCGTAGGCGGCCCGGGCGTCCGGGACCTGGAGCGCGATGTCGGTGACGCCGTCCCCGTGGGTGGCGACGTGCTCGGCCAGCAGGCGGGCGCGCTCGGTGGACGGGGTGACCACGGAGGTCAGGACGAACCGGACCTTGCCCGACTCCACCACGTAGGACGCGAGGTCCGGGGCGCCGGTCTCGGGCCCGGAGTAGGCGGTCACGCGCATCCGGAAGGCCGAGCGGTAGAAGTGCGCGGCCTGGCGGGCGTTTCCTACGGCGAAGACCACCGCATCGGTGCCGAGGAGGGGGAACGGGTCGGTCACGGCTTCCGTTTCGGGCACGGAGAAAGTCTGCACAGCACTCATTGGGCGTCCGATCCTTTGCTGAATGGGGTGTTTCCGGAACTCTGGACGGAGTACCGAATTCGGCTGGGAATTCGGCGTTGAATTCAGCCGACAGCTCGGCCGGGACTCAGGAGTGGATCCGCGACCAGCGCACGGGAAGCTCGTCGAGCCAGCGGACGACCATCCCCTTCTTCCAGGACAGGCTCTCCTCGGGGACCGCGAGGGCGAGGTCGTCGACCCGCCGGGCGAGGGCCTCGATGGCGACCTGCAGCTGCATCCGGGCCAGGTGCGTGCCGGGGCAGTAGTGGTGGCCCTGGCCGAAGCCGAGATGCGGATTGGCGGGCCGCTCGAAGTCCAGCTCCTCGGGGGTGTAGAAGACCTCCGGGTCGCGGTTGGCGGAGCAGAGCGAGCCCACCACGGCCTCGCCGGCCCGGATGACCGTCCCGCCGACCTCGACGTCCTCCAGCGCGTAGCGGGGGAACATGGTGGAGGTGTGGAACGGCGTGTAGCGGACCAGCTCCTCGATGGCGGCGGGGACCAGCTCGGGGTACTCGCGCAGCCGGGCCAGCTCACGCGGGTGCTTCATCAGCACCTGGACGAAGTTGGCCAGCGTGAGCACGGTGTTCTGGGCACCGGGGGCCAGCAACCGGACGGCCACCAGGACGAGTTCGTCCTCGCTGAGCCGGTCCGGGCTCTCGTCCCGAACCTTGATCATGTCGTTGAGCATGCCGTCGACCGGCTCCTGGCGGCGCAGTTCGATCAGCCGCGCCATGTACCGGTGCAGGCTGTCCAGGTACTCGTTGATCTGCGCCGGCTCCATCGAGGTGGTCGCCACCACGGCCTGCGACCACTTCTGGAAGTCGTCCCGGTCCTCGTACGGGACCCCGAGCAGCTCACAGATGACCGTGACCGCCAGCGGGGTGATGAACTCCGCCATCAGGTCGACCGGCGGCTCCAACGTGGCCAGCCGGTCGATCAGTTGCTCGGTGATCTCCTTGGTGAGCGGCCGCAGCCGCTCGGACTGCCGGGGCGTCAGGCCGGCGTTGGCCACCCGGCGCAGCCGGGAGTGGTCCGGCGGGTCCATCGACAGCAGGCCGCGGTCCACGACCTCGCTGCCGATCCGCGGCTCGTCCCGCTTCAGGGTCTCCGCCCGGCTGAACCGGGTGTCGGACAGCACCGCGCGGACGTCGTCGTATCGGGTGCACAGCCACGCCTCGTCGCCGTACGGCAGTTTCACCCGGCTCAGCGGTTCGTTCTCGCGAAGGTGTGTGTAGAACGGATCGAGCTCGAGCCCCTCGGGCTCGCTGAACGGGTAATTCCGGAGCTGACGCGTTCCGTCGGCATTCACGTTCGGGTCGCCTTTCCGAAGGCCGATTTACCCGAACGGTATCCGAATACCGGACTACTGCGTCAACAACCTTTTCTTCTGGACCTTTTCAGTTGTGCTTATGCCCGCTGCTCGGCGGCGCGGTCGGGCCGAGTATGAATCGGGTCACATGTCAGGTTTATGTCAGACCGCAGCGGCCCCGAGGGTCAGCCCGCGGCGGCCCCGAGCGGGACGCGCCCGGACTCGATCAGCCGGGCCCGGTTCTCCCTGGCCACCGCGACGAAGCGGCGCACCACCGGCTCCTGCTCCGCCGAGCGCCAGGCGATGGCGATCTTGGTGGTGGGGACGGGCGAGGTGAACCGGCGGACGACCGTACCGCTCGGGGAGTACCGCTGCGCCACCCGACGGTCCATCACCGCCAGCGCCTCGCCGCCCGCGACGAAGAGGCAGAGGTTCTCGTAGTCCGGCTCCTCCTGGACGATCAGGGGCGCCGAAGCGCCCCAGATCTGCTCCACGATGCGGTCGTGCAGCTCGGGGGCCAGCCTCCTGGGCCACATGGCCATCGGCTCGCCCCGGAGCGCCTGCGGGGCGAGCCGCACGGCCGAGGCGAGGTGGTGGCCGCGCGGCAGCACCACCACCAGCTCCTCCTCGGCGAGCAGCAGCGACTCGATCTCGGGCGACCGGCTGGTCTCGCGCACGAAGGCGGCGTCGACCGCGCCGGAGCGCAGCAGGCCGAGGTTGTTGGCGGTGCAGCCGGAGTCCGCGTTGATCCGCACGTCCGGGTAGCGCCGCCGGAACTCGTCGACCAGGTCGCGCTGGCCGAGCGAGGCGCCGGAGAGACTGTAGGAGAGGTTGAGGGTGCCGCCGTTGCCCTCGGCCGCCTCCCGGATCCGGTCGCTGAGGCTGTCGTGCAGGGCGAGCAGCTGCTCCGCGCCCTCCAGCAGGACGATCCCGGCCTTGGTGAGTTCGGCGCCCTTCACTCCCCGGCTGACCATCAGGCCGACGCCGAGCTCCCGCTCCAGCGCCTTGATCTGCTGCGACAGCGCGGACTGCGTGATCCCCAACTCCTCGGCGGCCCGGCCGAAATGGAGCTGTCTGGCGAGCACGCTGAAGTACTTGATCCGACGTAACGACATCATCAGGAATCTCCCCCTGTCGGCCCGTGCGGGCCAGCCGCCGGGCGGAGCCGTCGATTCGTCAGCGAGCCTGTGTGGCGTCGTCGCGCAGTGCGGGCTCGGCCGGGACGACCGGCTCCCGTACGGCCCGGCGCTGCGCGCTCGCACCGGCCAGCAGGGCCAGCCCGGCCAGCACCTCGGCCCCGGCGCCCGCCAGCGGCAGCTTGCCGAGCTGGCCGGCACCGGCCAGTACGCCGCCGAGGATCGCGGCCAGCGTCTGCCCGACGTAGACGGCGCTGTTGTTCAGGGCCAGCAGCATGTCGCCGTTCTTGCCGCCGATGCTCAGCAGGCGGTGCTGGATCAACGGGAAGCTGGCCCAGTGCACCAGCCCCCAGAGCAGCAGGCCCGCGGCGGCCCCGACCACGGAGTGGACGGCGAGGCCGAGCACGGCCAGCACGACGGCGAGCAGCCCGATGGTGCTGCCGAGGCCGACGGTCGGGTTGATCCGGTCGGCCAGCCGCCCGCCGCCCATGACGCCCACGAAGCTGCCGACGCCGAAGAGCAGCAGCAGCCAGGTCCGGGTGGACTCGCCGGCATGGGTGACGTCGCCCAGGACCGTGCCGAGGTAGGTGTAGACGGTGAAGGTGCCCAGGATCCACAGCAGGGTGGTGAGCAGCGCGGTCGGGGCGTGCCTGGTCCGGATCGCGCCGAGCCGGTCCCGGACGCTCACGCCCGGGGCCCCGGGCACCGCCGGGATGCTGCCCCACAGGCCGGCCATGGTGACGACCGCCAGCAGGACGACGAAACCGAACGCCCAGCGCCAGGAGGACAGGTTGCCGATCTCGTTGCCCAGCGGGACACCGAGCGCGATCGCGCTGGTCATCCCGGCGTAGACGACCGCAAGGGCGCGTCCGCGCCGCTCGGGCGGGGTGATCCTGGCCGCCACCGCCGAAGCGGTGGCTGCGTACAGCGCGGCACCGGCGCCGGTGACCACCCGGCTGATCAGCAGCACGGTGAAGTTCGGGGCGACCGCGGAGAGCGCGTTGCCGACGGCGAACACCGCCAGCACCCCGAGCAGCAGCACCCGCCGGTCGAGCCGGGAGGTGACGCTGGCCAGGACCGGCGCCGCGAGGGCGTAGGTGATCGCGAAGACGGTCGACGTCTGACCGGCGGCCTCGGTCGAGAGCCCCAGGTCACTCCCCAGTTCGGGGAGCAGCCCCGACACGATGAACAGGTCGGTGCCGATCGCGAACATGCCCAGGGCCAATAACCAGACCCGGCCGTTCACCGACCGCCCTCCCGCTTCCAGCCCCTGCGCCATCGGTGTGCCTCTCTCCTCGCCGTCCGCCCGCTGTTCGCGGCCCGCACGGCGAGCGAGGCGGAGTAACCAGTCATAGGGTTATCAGGCCAGCTAACCTAGCATATGGTTATGACGACGGAGGAGAGAGATCCCGACTATGTCTGGTACGGCGGCCGGCCCAGCATCCACCTGGTGAACACCCGCCGGTACCGGTTCGAGGGCGGCCGCGAGCTGCTCCGCGAGCCCGCCGACCTCAGCCGCTGGCTGGAGGCCGCCGAGCTCACCCCCGGCCGGGCCGCCGTGGACGAAGCGCTGCTGGCGGCGGCCATCGAGCTGCGCGAGGCCATCGACCGCGGGCTGATCGCGGTGGTCGCGGGTGAGCCCCTCGCGGCCGAGCCGGTGCAGGTCGTCAACACCTGGCTGGCCCGCGCGGCGCAGTACCCGCCGCACCTCGACCTGGTCGACGGCCTGCCGGTCTTCCGGGTCAACACCGTGCCCTCGGACGCCTTCGGCGCGCTCTGCCGGATCGCCGTGGACGCGGCGGAGATGCTCGGCAGCGACCTGCGGACCAGGCTGCGGATCTGCGCCGGCGCCAACTGCAGCGCCCGGTTCATCGACAACTCGGCCGGCCGGCGGCGCCGTTGGTGCTCGATGGCCGCCTGCGGCAACCGGGCCAAGGCCAGCCAGCACCGCCAGACGGCGGCCGCCCGCTCCCGAGCGGGCGCCTGACGGGCGGGCGGTTCCTGCCCGTTCGAGTGCCCGGCCGGTTGAGTGCCCGGTCGGCTGGCGGGAGGGGGATGGCCGGCGGCTCCGGTGGGTGGGGAGTCCGGCTCGGCGGCTACCGCTTCCCGGTGCCCTCGCGCCAGATCAGCCGGGCGATGCTCGGCTTGACCTCCGTCGTGACCACGCCCATCGCCCGGCGGACGAAGCGGTCGTCGGCCAGCTGCGCCAGCATGCTCGCGGCCAGGTCGGACCGCGCCGTGAACAGGCCGTCCGCACTGTCCTCGGCGAGCCGGTGGTCCGTCACCACCGGGTGGTCGAACAGCCCCGACGGCCGGACGATCGTCCAGTCGAGGCTGCTCTCCTTGATCAGTGCCTCCATCCGGCGCATGTCCTCGTGCGCGGTCCGGGCGATCACCCTGTTCACGTACGGGTCCAGCACGTGGTTGAAGAAGAACGCGCCGCTGGGACGCCAGGCGGGGTCGACGACGCTGGAGCTGACCACCAGCAGGCGCCGCACGCCGTGCCGTTCCATGGCCGAGACGATGTTCCGCGCGCCCGCCGAGTAGACGGTCACCGGCCGGCGGCCGGGCCGGGCCCCCAGGGCGGACAGGACGGCGTCGCTGCCCGCGACCGCCGCGCCGACCGCGTCCGGTTCGGTGGCGTCGGCGCCGACCACCGTGAGCCCCGCCCGCGCCGGAAGGCTCTCCGGGCGGCGTGCCACCGCCGTGACCCGGTGCCCGGCGGCCAGGGCCTGCTCGGTCAGCCGGCGTCCGGTCGGGCCGGTGGCGCCGAAGACGGTGATGCGCATGGCGTTCCTCCTCGCCTCACCCCGGCGGGTCCGGGGGCTGAGAACGCCTTGACTGTGCCGATCGGGGCCCGCAATATTCAACGCTGATGAATAAAACGCGAGGCCGCCCGCGCGGCAACCCGCCCACCAGGGCCCGCATCGCCGAGGCCGCTCGCGAACTGTTCGTGGAGCACGGCTACCGGGGCACCACCCTGCGGGCGGTCGCCGCCGCGGCGGGGGTCGACCAGGCGCTGATCAGCTACCACTTCGGCTCCAAGCAGGGCCTGTTCGGCGAGGTGACACAGGTGCAGTGCGCCCGTGCGCTCGACCTTGCCGGCGCTCTTCGGGGCGACCCCGCGGGCCTGCCCGACCGCCTCCTGCGAGCCGTCACCGACCTTTGGGACGACACCGACCTCAACCGGCTGGCGATGCACGGCGAGGACGTCATGCAGGTGTTCCGGGAGTACCTCGAACGCGAGGTCCTCGGCCGGATCGCTGAATATCTGGGTGGTCCGGACGCCACCGAACGGGCCCTCGCCGCCGTCACCGTGCTCGGCGGTCTGATCTTCACCAGGTACCTGAACCCGCTGCCCGCCTCGGCGCAGCTCGACAGCGCCGACGTACGACGGATCCTCGCGCCGACGCTGCGCGCAGCCCTGCAGAGCCGCACCACCCGCATCGGTCGTCCGGGCCGGCCCGTCCTGGTCGGCCGCTGACCGGGGCGGTCGCGGCGGTGTGCGCCGTGAGCGGGCGCACGGGAAACGCGTCAAGCCCGGTCGGGCCTTTGGGGCGCGCGGACAGCAGCGCTCGGCCCGCCGGGTCGAAACGGCGCCACGGGCGGTGGAGTCGGCCGCCCGAGCGCCCTCACATCAGAGCAGGAACAGCTTGGCGAAGGGAGGCAGGATCCGCTCCTGCCGCGTGCCGAAGTCGACGAGCACCGCGATCAGGCCGTCGCCCTCGATACCGACGACCCGGCCGAGCCCGTACTGGTCGTGGCTCACACGGTCTCCGACGCCGAACTGCTTGGGCGGCGGCGGGGGCGCGGAGCGGAAGGGACTGGTGGGTAGGTGGCGCCGAGGCGCGGCTGCATTCGTCATCCGTGTCAGTATGCGCCTGCTCCGACGCGGTATGGCTGTTCCGGGGACCGAAATTTTCCTGTTTTTCTGGATCTTGGTCATCGGCCCCCGTTTCGGGCCGAACCCTGCTACAGTCGTGGTAGTTGCAGTTTTGGTCCCCATGAACTCTGTGTGCGCCTGCTGGTTGACCGCAGGCGCATTTCTGTTTCCCGGCTCTTCCCCGGGCGGGGCATCATCGCGGCGACGCGAGGCTCGCGAGGCGCGAGTTTCGGAGCGCCTTTCAAGGAGTTTTTTATGGCTAATGGCACTGTCAAGTGGTTCAACTCGGAAAAGGGCTTCGGCTTCATCGAGCAGGACGGTGGCGGCCCTGACGTGTTCGCCCACTACTCGAACATCAACGCCAACGGCTTCCGTGAGCTGCTTGAGGGCCAGAAGGTCGAGTTCGACGTCACGCAGGGCCAGAAGGGCCCGCAGGCGGAGAACATTCGTCCGCTCTAGTACTTCTCGCTGCATGCACCTGCCAGGCAGCAGGGGCCCGCACCGTGTATTTCGCACGGTGCGGGCCCTCGGCATTTCCTGAGCCGCCTCCGTCCTTCGGGGCGCACGGCCCCGCCCCGGCGGCCGTCCCGCACCGGGAAAAACATCCTCCGGGCGCTGTTCTTCACACTCCTGGCCCGTTCTTGCGAATTTCATGCGGTCTCGCGCTGCGAGTCCTTCCAGGTGACGTGCCACCATCAGGAAGGTTTCGCATGATTCGCTCCACTGGTTCTCCGCGCCGGACGTCCGGCGCACGGGCCGGGTCCGGCCCGAGGGGCCGTCAGGCCGATCCGGCCCAGGACGTGCCCGCCGTCCCCGTCCCCAAGGTCCCGGCGCTGCCCGCCGTCGAGTCGTTCGCCGAGCTGGAGCTGCCGGGGACGCTCCTCGCGACGCTGACCCGCCACGGGGTGACCTCGCCGTTCCCGATCCAGGCCGCCACGCTGCCGAACTCGCTGGCCGGTCGGGACGTCCTGGGCCGCGGACGTACGGGCTCCGGCAAGACCATCGCCTTCGGCCTGGCCGTCCTCGCCCGTACCGCCGGGCGGCGGGCCGAGCCGCGCCGGCCGCTGGCCCTCGTACTGGTGCCCACCAGGGAGCTCGCCCAGCAGGTCACCGAAGCCCTCACCCCCTACGCCGGTTCGGTCCGGCTCCGGCTGACCACCCTCGTCGGCGGCATGCCGATCGGCCGCCAGGCGCACGCGCTCGGCCGCGGGGCCGAGGTGGTCGTCGCCACGCCCGGACGGCTGACGGACCTGATCCAGCGCGGCGCCTGCCGACTCGACGACGTCGCCGTCACGGTCCTCGACGAAGCCGACCAGATGGCCGACCTGGGATTCCTGCCGCAGGTCACCGAGTTGCTCGACCAGGTCCCCGCCGACGGCCAGACCCTGCTGTTCTCGGCCACCCTGGACCGCAACGTCGACCGCCTGGTGCGCCGCTTCCTCAAGGACCCGGTCACCCATTCGGTCGACCCGTCGGCCGCCACGGTCAGCACGATGGAGCACCACGTGCTCTACGTCCGCCACGCGGACAAGCACGCCGCCATCGCCCACATCGCCTCCCGTGAGGGCGGCGTGATCATGTTCACCGACACCAAGGACGGCGCCGACCGCCTGGTGGAGAACCTGCTGGCCAACGGGGTGAAGGCGGCCGCGCTGCACGGCGGGAAGTCCCAGCCGCAGCGCACCCGGACCCTGGAGCAGTTCCGTACCGGAGCGGTCACCGCGCTGATCGCCACCAACGTCGCCGCCCGGGGCATCCACATCGACGGCCTCGACCTGGTCGTCAACATCGACCCGCCGACCGACCACAAGGACTACCTGCACCGGGGCGGCCGCACGGCCCGCGCCGGCGAGTCCGGCACCGTGGTCACCCTGGTGCTGCCCAACCAGCGCAGGGGGACGGCCCGGCTGATGGCCGCCGTCGGCGTCACCCCCGAGTCCGCCCACGTCCACTCCGGCGACGAGGAACTCGCCCGGATCACCGGCGCCCGGGTGCCCACCGGTGTGCCCGTGGTGGTGGCCGACCCGGTGGTCGAGCGCCCCCGCCGAGGCTCCTACGCGGGCCGGGACCGCCGCGGCCGCTCCGCCCACGGTGCCGGTGCCCGGAACCCCCAGTCCTCGCACGCCTCCCGTAACGGCTCGCCCCGGCGCGGCGCCCGGGTGGCACAGGACCGGTAGGCCCGGGTCCCGGGTCCCGGGCGCCGGGCCGGGCGGAGGTGAGGGGTCACGTCGGGCTCCGGTCGGCGGGGTCGGCCATGACGGAGGTGGACATCTCCGGACAAGAACGTATGAATTAGCCGTCCGGTCGGCGCGCCGTGACAATGGAACCTCCCCGACCGGGCGAGGTGGTGGCGATGGTGGCGTGGCGTCTGCGCGACTACCACGAGGGCGATCTCGACCAGGCGATTCGGATCTGGGACCAGAGCCGCCAGGCCGACGACGAGATGCCGGTCTTCCCCGTCTCCGAGGTGATGGCCGCAGCCCAGGCCGACCAGGCGGCGGTGGTCGCGGTGGTCGGCGACCAACTGGTCGGCATGGCGGTGGCCCAGGCGCAGGGCGAGCGGGCGTGGGTCCTGCTGCTGGCGCTCGCGTCCCAGTGGCGCAACCGTGGGATCGGCAGCGCTCTGCTCGCCGAGCTGGAGCGGCGCCTGCGGGCGTCGGGCGTGCGCCGGATCAGCGCTCTGCTGCCCGCCGGTGCCACCGGGACGAAGGCCCTGGAGCACTCCGGCTATCTCACCCGTGGCGGGCTGACCTACTACGAGCGGCTGGAGCCGCTGGGAGCGGCCAACGCAGGCGTACTCTCGGCGCTGGGCGGCCGGATGCTGCCGGCCGGCCTCTGGGACGACATGGCCGGCATGGAGCGGGAGAAGCAGGTCGTCGAACGCCGGATCGTGCTGCCGCTGACGGAGCCGGCCCTGGCCGACCGCTACAACGTGGCCCCGCCGAAGGCGGTCATCCTGTTCGGGCCGCCCGGCACCGGGAAGACCAGCTTCGCCAAGGCGGTGGCCTCCCGGCTGAGTTGGCCGTTCGTGGAGCTGTTCCCGTCCCGGCTGGCCGCGGCCACCAACGAGGGGCTGGCGATGGCGCTGCGGGACGCGTTCTCGGACCTCGCCGAGCTGGACGCGGTGCTGCTGTTCATCGACGAGGTCGAGGAGATCGCCGCCGTACGGTCCGGGCACGCGGTCGATCCCGGGCACGGGGTCACCAACGAGCTGCTCAAACTCATCCCCGGCTTCCGCGAGCACGACGACCGGCTGCTGATCTGTGCCACCAACTCGGTGCGCTCCCTCGACCCGGCCTTCCTGCGGCCCGGCCGCTTCGACTACGTCATCCCGATCGGACCGCCGAACCCGGCTGCGCGCGAGGCGATCTGGACCCGCTACCTCGGCTCCGCCGCCGACTCGGTGGACCTGGCCCGGCTGGTGGAGACCAGTGAGCTCTTCACCCCGGCCGACATCGAGTTCGCCGCCCGCAAGGGCGCACAGCTGGCGTTCGAACGCGAGGTCACCCAGCGCCTCGGCACACCGGCCATCACCGAGGACTACCTGATCGCCATCGCCGACACCCGGCTGACGCTCACCGCGCAGGCGATCGAGGAGTTCACCGAGGACATCGAGGCGTACAGCAGGCTCTGACACCACGAGGGTCCGGATCGCGCCGAGCCGTCGGTCGGTCCGGTGCGGGTTCAGCGGAGGCTGCGGTTCCCGCCGTCCGGCAGCGAGACGGCGCTGGAAGGCGTCCCCGGCTTCAAAAACCCGGTCTCGGTCCTGGCGCCGCTGTCGGCCACTACGCTCGGTGAGGTGAAGACTGCACGAAGCCTCGCGGCCTGGCTGGCCGACCGTTCTCCTTCGCAACTGGCCGAACTGCTGGAGCAGCGCGAACTGCCCTTCGCGGGCCGGGTGGAGAGCATGACCGCGTTGGCCGACCATCTGCTGACGGCTCGGTCGGTGGGGCTGGGGCTGCGCGAGATCGACCTCGGGGACCTTCAACTGCTCAATGCCGTGGCGGTTCTGGCCGAGCGGTTGCACGGCCCGCTGCCCGGTGCCGTGCGCACTCCCCACCAGCTCGCGGGCTATGGCGGGTATTCGCCGCGTCCCGAGCTGCCTGCGGTCGATCCCGCCAAGCGGTCCGTGACCCGGGCCGAGCTCTTCCGGTTCCTGGAGCTCGACGCCGACGGCCGGGCCGCCGCCGAGGCCGCGCTGTCCCGGTTGGCCGAGCGGGCCCTGGTGCTGCCGCCGTCCGGGAGCAAGGTCGTCGTCCCGATCCTGCTCCACCGCCAGGCGAGGGAGACGAGCGGCTACGGCCGACCGGTCGACCAGTTGCTGACCGAGGCCTACAACGCGCCGGAGGTTCACCGCATCGCGCAGGCCCTGGGGCTCGGGAAGGTGCCGACCCGCGACGAGGCGCAGCGGCGGATCGTCGCCGCGCTCAGCGACGCGGAGCGAGCGCGCTCCCTGGCCGCCGAGGCGCCTCCCGCAGCCCGTGAACTGCTGGACAGGCTGGTCCCCGGCCCGCCACTGCTGCGCACGCACTGCTTCGTCTCCCGCTACGGCTTCGGCTACTCGGATGCCGGAGCCAAGTACCTGTTCCGGGAGGGCGGTTCGGGAGATCCGGGCACGGACTGGCTGGCCGCCCGCGGCCTGGTGCTTCCGGTGGGTGCGGACCTGGCGGAGCTGCCGTACGAGGTGTCCGACGCGCTGCGCGACCACGACCGCGCGCCGAGGTACGAACCTGTCCCACCCGCCGTCGCGGGTGCGGTGGAGATCCCCGGGGCCGTGGTCGACGGCCAGGCGCAGGCCGCCATGGCCGAGGCCGTCTCGCGGGTCGAGCTGATGCTGCGCTCGGTCGCGGAGCAGCCGCTCGCGGTGCGCAAGACCGGCGGAATCGCCGTCCGGGACACCCGGCGGCTGTCCAAGGCGGTCGGCGTGCCGGAGGAACAGGCCCGGCTGTGGCTCGATCTGGCCACCAACGCGGACCTGCTCATCCCGCACGCCGAGGAGCCGGAAAGCCCCGCCAAGGGGCGCGGTCGAGCGCGGCGGACCGAGCCCTCGCCGCCCGTCCGGATGCTTCCCACCGAGCGGTACGAAGCGTGGTTGGCCTCCTCGCCCGCCCAGCGGATGCTGCCGCTTGTCGCCACCTGGGCGGTGGTGCCCGAGGTGTTCACACACTGGCCGGACGAGGACGACACCCCGGTCGCGCTGGTCAGCCCGCAGGACGCCGAGGCCGTCGAGCTGCGTCGCGCGGTGCTGGAGGCGCTGGCCACCCTTCCGGCCGGGCGCGGAATCGCGAGGCGTCAGACCGGCCGCTCACAGGGCACCGCCCTGGCCGGTCTCATCGCCACGGCGGCCTGGTTCCGCCCGGCCGCCGTCAGCCAGGGACTGTGGGAGGCCGAACGCGTCGAAGCGACCCTGGCGGAGGCGGAGCTGCTCGGCGTGGTCGCCCACGGTGCGCTCAGCCCGGTCGGACAGGCCGTGCTCGGACTTCTGAGGGCGGGCGCGCACCGCCACTTCCCAGCCGTTCCGGGCGCCGGGCCGGCCCTGCGCGACCACCCCGCTCTGGACGCCGCAGTCCGGCACCTGTCTGCGGCCCTGGACTCGACGCTGCCCGCGCCACAGACCACCGCCCGCTTCCAGGCGGACCTCACGGCCGTGGTCGCCGGAGCCGCCGCCCCGGAGCTGACCGACCTGCTGGCCTGCTGCGCGGACCGGGAGTCGGAGGGACACGCGGTCGTGTGGCGGATCACCCCAGCGGCCGTCCGCCGGGCCCTGAACGCCGGGACGGACGCGGCGGACCTGCTGGCCCGCCTGGCCGAGGTTTCGGAGGGCGGGCGGCCGCTCCCGCAACCCCTGGAGTACCTGATCAAGGACACTGCGCGGACTCACGGCCGGATGCGGGTGGTGCGCTCGGCGTGCTGCATCCGCTCCGACGACGAGGCGCTGGTGCTGGAACTCTCCAAGGCCCGCGCGCTGTCCAAACTCGGCTTGCGGCGGATCGCACCGACCGTCCTGATCAGCACCGCCGAGCCCGAAGCCACCCTCGGCGCCCTGCGGGCCGCCGGCTACGCCCCCGCCTTCGAGGCGGAGACCGGGACGACGATCATCGAGCGAGCCCGCCAGGACCGCGGCCCCAGCCACATGCCGCCACTGTCCAGGCAGCGACCGCACCACGGCGGCGGACCGGGCACCGCCCAGGAGCTGGCGGTCACGCTGCTGACCGGCCGTTGACCCCTCCTCGCGGCGCGAGCGCCGGAGCCGCATTCAATAGGACCGACCGGCACATGGGGGGTGGGTGACGATGGGGGTGCCCCCGGGCCGGAGGCTGGGGGAGGTCGAGGGCCGAGTCTGGGCAGTGCCGACGTGGGGGTCCCGGGCCGAAGGCTGGGGGCGGAGTAGCAGCGGAGCTGCGGCGACTGAGCAGAGGCCGTCCAGGCGACAGCCATCGGCACGCGACGCCGCCCCCATGGACGCACTCGTCCTGGTCGTGGCCGCGCACCACGGCCGCACCTTGGTGGTCGGCACCGGCCTGGAGGACATGCTTGCCTACCGCGAGGCGTTGGGTGAGCACCAGGTCGGCATCGTCCACCCCGACCAGCCCGACCGGATCATCTGACGCGGTGTGGTGACGACCTGTCCGCTGCGGATGGGGGTCGCGAGCGCGGCGCCCACTCCCCGTCGGCTCGGTACACGGCCGCATCGGAGGGGTGTGCCCGGAACTGAGAGGGCCGGCCGGCCGCCGTCGTGTTGGCGTCAAACGGCATGAGAAATGCCCCCGAAGCGAACTGCTTCGAGGGCATCGTGCCTGGTAAGGCGTGGTGGCCAGGGCCGGGGTCGAACCGGCGACCTTCCGCTTTTCAGGCGGACGCTCGTACCAACTGAGCTACCTGGCCGTACTACACCGCCTCTTGCGAGACGAGCGATCCCGACGGGACTTGAACCCGCGACCTCCACCTTGACAGGGTGGCGAGCTAACCAACTGCTCCACGGGACCATGCACGGTATTTCTCCGCGCAGGCCTTGCGGCACTGACTTTACTACGGGTACTGCGTGCCCCCAACGGGATTCGAACCCGTGCTACCGCCTTGAAAGGGCGGCGTCCTGGGCCACTAGACGATGAGGGCTTGCGGCCCTTCCGGCTGTTATCCAGCGTTCGGGGACGTCGAGAAGCATATGGGATGCCGGGCGCGAACACCAAAACGGTTTCCGTCCGGGCGAGGCGGAGCCCGCCGGGTGGGGCAGGGTCAGGACCAGCCGAGCTCGTGGAGCTCGTGGTCGTCGAAGCCGAAGTGGTGGGCCACTTCGTGGATCACCGTGGTGCGGACCTCCTCGACCACCTGTTCGCGGGTCTCGCAGCGCCGCAGGGTCGGGCCCAGGTAGATCAGGATCCGGTCCGGCAGCACGCCCGCGTACCACTCGCCGCGCTCGGTGAGCGGGGTGCCCTCGTACAGCCCGAGCAGCTCGGGGGCGGCCGGGTCCGGTTCGTCCTCGACGAAGACGGCGACGTTGTCCATCATGGCCGCGAGCTGCGGGGGAATCTGGTCCAGGGCATCGGCGACCAACGTCTCGAACTCGTCCCGGGTCATGTCCACCGCCCCATTGTCGGGTGACGGGTGACGCGTTGCCAGATGATCGGCGGCGGTTTTCGACGATCCGTTGCACGGAAGCCGGGGCGGCGGCCGTGTCGGGGCGGCGATCCGCCGGTGGTTGACTGAAGTGTGCGTTCGGAACGGATCAGGCAGGGCCGGCGGCCGGAGGCGGCTGCGGCGGTGCGACGGGGCCGGCCGTCGGTCATCAAGTCGGTCCTCGAGGGGCAGGGCCCGACGGTGGCCGTGGTCGCGCTCGGCGGGATGCTCGGTGCCGCGCTGCGGTACGGCGCCGCCCTGCTGTGGCCCACCGCGCCGACCGCCTTCCCGTGGACCACCCTGGTGGTGAACGTCGTCGGCTGTGCGGTGATCGGCGCCTTCCTGGTGCAGATCACCGAGGGGCGGACGCCGCACCCGCTGCTGCGCCCGTTCTTCGGCACCGGCGTCCTGGGCGGGTTCACCACCTTCTCGACGTACGCCGTGGACGTGCAGCGCCTGGTCGGGCACGGGCAGCCGGGACGCGGCCTGGCGTACCTGACGGCGACCCTGCTGGCCGCGCTGGCGGCGGTCTGGACGGCGTCGGCACTGACCCGGCGGCTGCGGGCGGCCTGGCAGGCCCGGGTGCAGGTCCGGGTGGAGTCGCAGGTGGAGTCACGGACGGCGGGGCAGGGAGCGGCGAGCCCTGAGTCCCGGGCGGACTCGGGTGATCGGAGTGCGGAATGAGCGGGTCGGCGGGTAGCGCGCTGCGGCTGACGGTGTACGTCGGGGAGAGCGACTCCTGGCACCACCGGCCGCTCTACAGCGAGATCGTGCACCGGGCGCACGCCGCCGGGCTGGCCGGGGCCAGCGTCTTCCGGGGCGTCGAGGGCTTCGGGGCCTCCTCGCTCGTCCACACCGCACGGCTGCTGTCGCTCGGCGAGGACCTGCCGGTGGCGGTGGTGATCGTGGACGCCGCCGAGCGGGTCCGGGCCTTCCTGCCCGAACTCGACGGACTGGTCGGGGACGGGCTGGTGACCCTCGACGAGTGCGAGGTGGTCCGGTTCGGGCCTGAGGCCGGGGACGCTCCCGTAGCCGGGCACGGCCGGGGCGCGGAGGGGGCGAAGTGAGCTCTGCCGGGTTGGTGAACTGGCTGCTGGTGCTCGCGGGAGCGGCGGTCGGCGCGCCGCTGCGCTACTTGACGGACCGTACGGTGCAGGCCAGGCACGACACGGTCTTCCCCTGGGGCACCTTCACGGTCAACGTGGGCGGCTGTCTGGTGCTGGGGCTGGTCACGGGGGCGGTGACCGCCGGTGCCGTCGGTTCGCACGTCCAGTTGCTGCTCGGCACGGGCCTCTGCGGGGCGCTGACCACGTACTCGACCTTCTCGTACGAGACGTTCCGGCTGGCCGAGAGCGGAGCCAGGCTGTTCGCGGCGGCGAACGTCGCCGGGAGCCTGCTGGCGGGCCTGGGAGCGGTGTGGGCGGGGTCGGCCGTGGCCGACGCGTTCTGGGGCTGAGGCGGCCGTCCCAGGGCCGCTCAGGGGGCCTGGCGGGCCGGGGTCGAGGGTCGAGGGGGGCCGGCTGGGCCGGGTGCGCCGATTCGTCAGGGGTCGCGAGGTGCGGCCGGGGGTGTCGAGTCGGGCTGAGGGTGGGTGTCTTCCGTTTCGCGCAGTTCCTCGCGCCCCCGGGGGTCAGTGCTCGGGCGGATCGGGCCGGTGACCGTGTCCGGGGGGCCTCGCGCGCGTTGGGCACCGGAAGCGGCCGTCCGTGCCGAGCGTGTGCGCGGCGAGCCGGAGCGTGCGCGGGCGGCCGTTCTCGGCCGACCTGGGCGGGGCGGGCAGGAGAGGTGGCTCGGTGATGGCAGGGCGTACGACTCGGCAGGCACGGAGGGCGGGGGCGGCGCGGGCGGCACGGGTACGCCAGAAGCCTGCGGCACCTGCGCCGGAGCCCGTGGGGCAGGCCGGGGCGGGGCGGCTGGTCCGGGTGGTCGCCGGGACTGCGGGGCGGCGGACGCCGGGGAGTGCGCGGGCGCGCGTGGCCGGCGGGGTGGTGCTGGCCCTGGCCGGGATGGGGATGGCCGGGTGCATGTCGGTCGGGGCGGGCTCCGCGGAGCAGCCGGGCACCCAGCCGGTCGGGCAGACCGGTGTGATCGGGAAGTCCGGCGCCAGCGGCGGGCCGGGCAAGGCCGGGAGCGTGCAGCGGATGGAGCGCCCCGGCGGCGGGGGCCCGGAGACGGCGGCTGCCGGGGGCGGTGCGCCCTCGCCGGGCGTCACGGCGCCCGGGGCCACCGTGCCGCCCCCTGCGGGCCAGCCCGCCCCGCCGCCCGGCGGGGAGGCCGGCGGGGCCCCGAGCGGCAGTCCGGACACGCACCCGGCGGGCTCGCCGAAGCCTCCGGGCGGTACCACCACAGCCCCCTCCGCGTCCTCGGACGGCTCGCCCAGCAGTGCCCCGAGCACGCCTCCTCCGTCGCCCTCGACGGCCCCGGATCCCGCGCCGAGCAGCAGCGGAACAGTGGTCCCGACCGGCGTACCGACCGGTCATTAGCGCTGTGGC
>NZ_JYJF01000133.1 GCF_000955975.1 Saccharothrix sp. ST-888 | reverse complement strand
GGGCCCAGACGCCGGCGATGTGGCCGGAGGGTGGGACGGTGCGGGGGGTGCCGTCCACGCCCGGGACGTGCAGCCAGGGGTAGTACAGGGTGGTGAACGCCGCATCGTCCGAATCCGGGGACGCCAGATTCGTGAGAAACGCCGGCAGCCCGCCCGGTGAGGTGCCGGGCGGCGGTTCGAGCAGGGCGAGCCGGTTGCGCATCTTCACGCAGTGGCCCACGATTCGGCCCATCACGGCTGCGCCCGCTGCGGCCACCGTCTCCTTGGTCCACAGGTCCGGGACGGCGACCATGGTCACCTCCGGGACGGTCTCCAGCCCGGCCAGACCGGTGCGGGTGTCCGGGTCGCCGTCGATCTCACCGGCGAGGGGCTTACTGCGGTCGAGCCGCAGGACGTAGCAGGAGGTGCCCCCGTTGGCGAAGAACCCGTAGACGGATTCGGCCAGTTGGAGCTCCTTGGCCTGCTCGAAGTAGTCCGCGAGAACGGTGAGCTCGGCTTCGCGCTGCCAGCGGGGCGCCAGTTCGGCCCCGGCGGCGCTCCACAGCCCGTACGGCTGCGGGAAGGCGGCCGAGACGTCCGCCGCGGTGGTTTCCGCGGCCTCGCTCTCCGCCTCGCCGACAATTCGGCCGTGCCACTGGCTTGTTCGTACCTCGACGAGTCGGGAGAACCCCTCCGGGGAGACGGTCGGAGTGTCGCCCGTGGTGGACTTCTCGCGCAGATCCTCTTCCAGGGCCTGGAGATTTTCGGTCAGCTCGCCGATGATTCCGGCCAGTTCGGCCAGTTCCCGCTGGATCTCCGGGGCCCCGAGCGGGGACCGGAAGTGGAACGTGTCCACGAACTCGGGCCAGCTCCTGACCAGCGTCGGCGGGGTCGACGTCCGCTCGCCGGGGCCCCTGACGGTGTAGCCGAGGAACGCGGGCGTGGACGTGCCCGCACCGGTGATCGTTCGTACTCCGCTGGGCTGTTCCTTGATGAATACTCCGGGCGCTAACGGTCCTGCAGACATGCGCTGTTGCCCCTTTCTTCGGGAATGCGTCATTCAGCGAAGCACTGCCGGAGGACGCGCGCACACGAACGAGGGAAGCTAAGTCAGATGACGTACCGCAGCTGTTCGTCCCGGTGCCGATCCCGGCTACGCCGCGTTCTTCCCATCGGCGGGCCGTGGCCCCATCCTCGGACGCGGGGGGCGGGTACCGGAGGAGGCTTGGTTGAAGGGTCAGCAGAACCGGTCCGGTCAGCGGTCGGAGGCGGGGCCGGAGCACGGGGTGCCGGAGCGCCCGCCGTCGCCGGGCGGGCGGGGCGGCGGACCGGCGGTCGCGCGGATGCTCCGGCTGCAGCAGGCCGTCGGGAACGCGGCCGTCGGGAACGCGGTTGTCGCCGCGCGGCAGGCCCCGTCGGCGGCCGGTTCCCCCGCTGCGGACGCGCCGTCGCCGGCGGGGGCGCGCACCGCCTCGTTCAGGACGGTCCGGGAGCCCGAGATCCACGGGACCTTCGAGCCCGGGGGCGAGCAGGGCGGCGCGGGCGTCGTCGCTCTCGTGCCCGCGACCGTCGGCGGTCCGGACCTCCTCGACATCGCGGAGCGCTACCGGGACCAGGGCTTCGAGAACGCCGCCGACAGCCGGCGGAAGCTCGCCCTGGTCATCGGGGTCAACGCCTGGGCCGGCGGGGACAAGGCGCTGGAGAAGGTCGCCGCGAAGGTGGACCGGTTCAGGGGCAGCTGGAACGACGACCGGTTCCCGGTCGGTGTGCTCGGCTTCACGTGGTCCAGTGATGCGGTCGCGAGCGTCGCTGACATCGGCCAGCGGACGATCCCGTACGGCCAGTTGAGGCAGCACATCCTCGATCAGCCGGTCGTGCCCCAGCTGGTCAACGGACTCAAGGAACTCGGCCGCACCGAGGTGTACCTGCACACCAGCGACAGTGACACGCTGTCCTTCCGGACGGCGGCCGGGCCGCTCTTCAGTGCGGCGGCCGAGCGCCATCTCGACGCCGGGGCACCGGACCTGCTCAGCGGCGGGTACGCCACCCCGGTCGCGGACCCGCACACCGGCGACGGCCGGCTGGTCGAGCTCGCCGGAAAGCTGGACCTCGCGGTCCGCGACGCGATGGCCGGCGTGGACCCGCGCCTCGTCTACTTCCCGGAACCCAACACCTTCGTGCGGGTGCGGACCGACTGGGACCTCGACCGGCTGGAGCCCGGAATCGGCTTCGGGGAGGGGGCCAACGAGGGGCAGTCGCTGGTCGACTCCACCCACCGGGTCCGTGAACGCAACGGCATCGAGGTGGTGCAGACCTTCGACTCCCGGCTCGCCGTCACGACCGACCCGGACCGGATCGGCCGGAAGGTCGGCGAGCACCCCCTCGGCCACCCGGTCACCGAGGACTCGATCGGCAGGCTCTTCGAACTCGCCCAGAGCCACGCCCGCCGACAGGAGTGGGCGGACCGGGTGGCAGCCAGGTACGGCCTGGACCCCAGGGCGAAGGAGGAGCTGGCGACCAAGGTCTACGCCGGCCTCACCAACGTCGAGATGCTCACCGGAGCCGCCGGCCTCGACCCCCGCCCCGAACTCGTCGGCCAGAAGTTCAGGGACTCCCTGAACGGCTTCGACGACACCGTGATCGCCGTCGCGATCGTGACCAGAAGGGCACTGCTCAACTCCCTGCTCGACGCCTGCCGGCAGCTGACTCCGGACAGCTGACTCCCGGCAACCGGCCCCGCCGGGCACCGGCCTACGGGGTGAGCCGGTGGAGGTCGATGCTCACGGGAAAGGGGCGGCCGGTGGCGAGTGTGCCCCGGTCGGTACCGCTCGCGACGTACACGGTGGTGGCCGTGTCGAGCTCGTAGCGGTGCACGGTGGTGCCGCCGTCCTCGTCCTCGACCCGCCACAGGCAGGGGATGCCGGCCTCGGCGTACTTGCGCATCATGACCGTGCGGTCCCAAGGCCGGGGCCCTCACGGTCGAGTGGGCGGGCTAGGGGTGGAGGTGGGTGCGCTGCGGCCCGGCGGCCTCCTCGCGGTGACCGAGATGGACTTCTTCCCTCGCTTCCTGCCCGACGACAGCGCCCTCGGCGGCGTCGAAGCCCGCCTCCACGCCGTCCTGAACGACCGCCCGGCCATCGACTGGACCGAGGACCTGACCAGGGCCGGTTTCGACCTCGAAGCCGAACGGCCGTTCACCGTCGAGCTGGCCGCCCCGCTGCCGGCTGCCACCGGCCGCTACGCCCGGACGTCCCTGCGCAGGATGCGCTCCCATGTCGGCGACCGGTTGCCCGCCGCCGACCTGGCCGCGCTCGACGACTCCCTCGACGGCGACGGCCCCCACAGCGTCCTCGGGCGCGAGGATCTCGTCGTCCGCACCACCCGCACCACCTGGGCGGCCCGCCGTCCCTGACCCGGTCGACTCGGCTAATGCGGTGTTGACCGATGCGGTGCCGACGGCAACCGGTCTCGGATGAAGCGACCGGCCCGGTCCAGTGCCGCGTCGGCTTCGTCGAGCACGCCGGTGAACCACTGGAACACGTGCGGTACGTCGGCGGTGACGTCGAGGATGACGTCCACGCCGGCTGCTGCCGCGCGGGCCGCCAGCCGGGTCGAGTCGTCGAGCAGTACCTCGTTGGATCCGGCTTGAAGGAGCAGCGGAGGCAGCCCGCCGAGGTCGGCGTAGACCGCCGGGCTCAGCAGCGGCTGCCGCGGGTCCTGGCCGGCCAGGTGGAGCGCGCCCAGGTGGTGCAGCGACTCACGGGTGAACAGCGGGTCGATCCCGTGCTTGGTCGTCATGCTCGCACCGCTGCGGGTCGCGTCCAGGCCCGGCGAGAACGCGACCGCCGCGGCCGGCAGCGGCAGGCCGGCGTCGCGCGCGGCGAGCAGGGTCATGACGGTCAGCCCGCCGCCGGCCGAGTCTCCGGCCAGCACGATCCGTTCGGCCGCGACGCCGTGGTCGAGGAGGTCGCGGTAGGCGGCGACGGCGTCCTCGATCGCGGCCGGGAACGGGTGTTCCGGGGCGAGCCGGTAGTCGAGCGAGACGGCCCGGGCGCCGGTGCGCCGAACGAGGGCTGCGGTGAGGTTCCGGGCCGTGGCGGGTGAGCCGAACACCCAGGCCCCGCCGTGGAAGTAGAGGATCGTCCCGCCGGTGGCGGCCCCGCCTTCCGGTTCGATCTCCAGGGCCGGGCGACCGCCGAGGGTGGTCGGGGTGAGGGTGACTCCGAGCGGTGGCGGGCCGCTTGCCATCATCGCCTCGAACGCCTTGCGCAGCTCGTCCGGCGTGAGACCGCCGTCGAACGCGGCCGACCGAAGCCGGGCGTCGACGGCCGCGCGCTGTTCCTTGCTCATACTGTCCTCCGGGAGTAGACGGGTGCGGGATCACGGCCCGTGAGGAGCCTGAACCCGAGCAGGTCGAAGGGATGCGCGCCGAGCTCAAGCGCCTCGTCGACCGAAACGTCCTGACCGAGCCCGCGCCCGGACTGGCGCCCCTTCAAGTGGCGCCCTCGCACGACGGTTCGGCGGACGGCCCGTTCAGCTCTGTATCCTCAGGGCCCGCCCCGCGCTACTTGGCGTGGCAGGGGTGCTGCGCGTCCGCGGCCTCCCCTGTGGCGATCTCGCTGCCGGCGGGGCCGAAGATGTCGGTCACAGCGCGCCAGGACGGAATGCTGCCGAGTCCGGACGGGGTGCGGATCGCCTTGGCGTAGCCGAACTCCTTGAGCGTCTCGATGGAGTGTTCGCGGCCGTACCCGCTGTGCTTGGTGCCGCCGAACGGGGTCCCGAGGATGCCGCGGAAGTAGTTGTTCACGAAGACCGTGCCGACGTCGATCCGGCGGGCCAGCCGCAGCGCCCGTTCGGCGTCGCGGCTGTAGACGCCGCACATCAGGCCGAACTCCGACTCGTTGGCGATGGCGACGGCCTCCTCCTCGGTGTCGAAGGCGGTGACGGTGACGACGGGCCCGAAGACCTCCTCCACCGCGACGCGCATGTCCCGCCGCACGCCGGTGAACAGGGTCGGCGCGACGAAGAAGCCGCCGGCCAGCGCCGGGTCGTCGGGCAGCGCGGCCTGCGCCGCCACCACGGCTCCCTCTGCCGTGCCGATCCGGAGGTAGTCGAGCACCCGCTCCTGCTGGGCCCGGGAGACGACCGGCCCGACGTGGGTGGTCGGGTCGGCGCCGCTGCCGACCCTGAGCGCACGGACGCCGGCTGCCAGGCGTTCGACGAAGTCGTCGTGGACGCCGCGCTGGACGAGGATCCGGGACGCGGCGGTGCAGGCCTCGCCCTTGTTGAAGTAGCCGCCCTCCAGGGCGTCGCGGACGGCGCGGTCCAGGTCGGCGTCGTCGAACACCAGGAAGGCGTTCTTGCCGCCGAGTTCGAGCAGGACCGGCGTCAGGTTCCCGGCGGCCGTCCTGGCGACCGCCCTCCCGGCCGCGGTCGATCCCGTGAAGGACACTTTCCGCACCAGCGGGTGGCCGGCCAGCGCCTGCCCGGCGGTCGGGCCGAGCCCGGGCACGGCGTGCAGGACGTCCGGCGGCAGCACGGTGTTGAGCAGGTCGACGATCCGCATGATGGTCAGCGGCGCCTGCTCGCTGGGTTTGAGGACGACGGTGTTGCCGACCGCGAGCGCGGGGGCGATCTTGCCGCCGGTGTGGATGGGCGGCCAGTTGAAGGGGATGATGCCGCCGACCACGCCCAGGGGCTCCAGGACCACCGAGGCGTGGACGGCGCCCTTGTCGTAGAACTCGCCGGGCAGTTTGTCGACCAGGCTGCCGAAGAAGCGGAAGACGTCGATCAGGAAGCCGACGTCGAACATCCGCGCGTCGCCGACCGGTTTGCCGTTCTCCAGCGACTCCAGCGCCGCCAGTTCGTCGGCGTGCGCCGCCAGGACGTCGGCACACCGCAGCAGCAGGCGGGCGCGCTCCTGCGGCGGGCGCGAGCGCCAGTGCCCCTCGAAGGCGTGGTGCGCGGCCCGGACGGCGGCGTCCACCTCGTCGGCGCCACCGCCCTGAACGAGGGCGATCACCTCGCCGGTGGCCGGGTCCTCGACGGGGAACAGATCGTCGGCGCTCCGCGACGACCAGCGGAAGACGGTCGCCGTCATCGGGGTGGTCTCGGACATGGTGGCCCTTTCTGGCATGGGGGAGGGGGTTTGCTGCTGTCTCCGCCGCCTTCAGGCGCGATCGGCGGTGCCGTCGGCCAGATGCGTGCGGAGGAACCCGCCGGCGCGTGCGAGTGCCTCGTCGCCTTCGTCCAGGAGGGCGGCGAAGGCCTGGAAGACGTGCAGGACCCGGGGCGTGACGTCGAGGGTGACCGGCACGTGGTCGGCGGCGGCGCGGGCGGCGAGCCGCACGGCGTCGTCCAGGAGGTACTCCTGCGAGCCTGCCTGGATGAGCATCGGGGGGAGGCCGGTGAGGTCGGCGTGCACCGGGCTGACCAGGCCGTCGAGCGGGTCGGTGCCTTGGAGGTAGTCCCGGGCGCGCAGCCGCAGGGCATCGCCGTTGATCACCGGGTCGAGTCCGGCATCGTGGGTGCGGCCGGGCACGGTGACGTCGGCCCAGGGCGAGAACAGGACGGCGCAGGACGGCTGGGGCAGGCCCCCGTCCTCGCGGGCGGCGAGCATGACGGCGGTGGCGAGGTTCGCACCGGCCGATTCGCCCGCGACGGCGATCCGCTCCGCGCCCTGCTCACGGTCGACCAGGGCCCGGTAGGCGGCCAGGGCGTCGTCGAGAGCCGCGGGGTAGGGGTGCTCGGGGGCGAGCCGGTAGTCGACGGACACGACGCGGACGCCGGCCTTGCGGGCCAGGTTGGCCGCCAGGCCGACCGAGGCCTGGGCCGATCCGACGGCGAAGCATCCGCCGTGGAAGTACAGGACGACGCCGTCCGGCGCGGCGCCGGCGATCTCGATGGACATCGCCGGTACGCCGCCGAGCGTTCCGGGCTCGGCGATCACGTCGTCGGAGACCGGGTTCGCGGACACCAACTGCCGGAACAGCTCCCGCTGTTCGAGCACGTCACCCCCGAGGTCGACCGGCGAGTTGTGCAGGATCCGGGCGACCGTCTCGCGCTGCTGCTGGGTCATGGTTCGGCTTCCTTCCGGCACGGCCGCTGCGGGGCCGTAGGATCGTGGAGACGAGATTTACTATAGCTCTAATCTAATTAGCGCTAATGCATCTGACAAGAGGAGGGCCTCGTGGACCTGCGACAGGTGTTCGACGACCTGGTGCGCTTCGAGACGGACCTGTGGAACGAGATCGACGCCCGGCTCCGGCGCGCTGCGGACGTGCCCCTGGGCAGCCTGAACGTGATGCTCGTGATCGCGCGCACCCAGGCCTGCCGGGTCAACGACATCGCCACCGCCCTGTCGATCACGATCGGCGGCGCGAGCCAGGCGGTCGACCGGCTGGAGAAGCGCGGCCTGTGCACCCGGGAGCGCAACCCGAACGACCGCCGCTCCTCGATCGTCCGGCTCACCGCAGCGGGCCAGGCTCTGGCGGACAGGGCCGGCCAGATCTTCGACCGGGAACTCGCGGCGCGGCTGGCAGGCCCGTTGTCGGGGAGCGAACTGGGCCACCTCGGCGCCGCACTTGCCGCCCTCCGCGCCGCCACACCCCACCACGAGGAGCCCGAGGAGACACCCTGACCGGGAGCCCCGGAGGGGTGTCGGCAACCGCGTTGCCGACCGGCCGGCTCACCAAGTGACCTGTGGCGCGGCCGAGTTCCGGCGGTCCCGAGAAACTGCAGCCTGCGCCGGCCCCGCCCAACGCCTGACCGCAGTCGACGCGATGGCCCGACCCTGCCCGCCACGGCGTGAGTCCGCAGTGAGGACCGTCGCGCGCACTCGTGCCTGCGCGCTGCCGGTCCGGCCCGCCCGAGGGGCCGGAGGCCGGATCAGAGGTGGGTGGCCCGGTCCAGCCACTCGGACAGGAGTGCGCGCTCGGCGTCGGTGAGCATCGGAAGCTTCGGCACGACGGTCCGGAACGCGACGGCGGCTGCGGTCGTACCGTCCTCGGCAAGCGCCGGCGCATCGGTCAGGATCGTCTGCATCACCGCGTCGTACATGGCGTCCGCGAGGTCGAGCTCCCGGTCCTGCGGCGCCATGGCGAGCAGGGTGAGCACGGCACCGGTGCCGGCGGCGTGAATGAGCTCGACGGCGCGCCGCTCCGCGACCCGGAGCCGGCCGATCGCCGCGACGCGGTGCACCCGAGCTCGCAGGACCTCCAGGCCGGCGGCCGCGGCCGGTGAACGAGTGCTGCGGCCGGGATCCGTGAGGAGGCCGAACAGTGCCGCGTTGGCAAGGCCGAAGCCGAGATGGGTGTCCCACCCCGCCCGGAGATCCGCGACCGGGTCGCCGCTGTCCCGGGTGAGCGCCTTGTCGGCGACATAGACCGCGAAGACGTGCTCGGCGACGGCATCGAGCAGCTCGTCCTTGTCCCCGAACAGCCGGTAGATCGTCGGCGCCTGCACGCCCGCTGCCTGGGCGACGGCACGGGTGGTGACAGCGGCGGCGCCCTGCTCATGCAGGAGCTGCGCCGCGACCTTCACGAGGTTGGTCCGTGTCTCGTCCCTGCTGATGCCGCCCGCCCTGATGTCCACGTTCCAATGCTAACGCATCGTTGCTATCACTGTGTTTTCAATGATAGCTTCAAATGCGTTCCATTGATAACAGGAAGAGGCGGGGCATGATCATCATCACCGGCGCCACCGGCCAACTCGGCTCCCGGATCGTCCGTCAGCTGCTCGAACGCGTCCCGCCGGACCGGGTCGGCGTCAGCGTTCGCGACCCCGGTCGCGCCGCCGACCTCGCCGCACGCGGCGTGCGGGTGCGGCGCGGCGACTTCGCCGAACCGGGCTCGCTGGCCGACGCGTTCGAGGGCGCCACGCAGGTGCTCATCGTCTCGGCGAACGAGACCGGCGGCGCGGCGGTCGCCCAGCACGGCGCGGCGATCGACGCCGCGCACGCCGCCGGTGCGCAGCGGATCCTGTACACCAGCCACCAGGCCGCCGGCGCCGATTCGCTCTTCGCGCCGATGCCCGACCACGCCGCCACCGAGCGGTACCTGGCCGGGACCGGCACGCCGTTCACGGCGCTGCGGAACGGGTTCTACGCCGGCACCGTCCCGCTCCTCCTCGGCCGAGCGCTCGAGACCGGCGAACTCGTCGCACCGGCCGACGGACCGGTGTCCTGGACCACGCACGCCGACCTCGCCGAAGCGGCAGCGATCCTCCTCGCGGACGAAGGCCGGTTCGACGGCGCGACTCCACCGCTGACCGCCCCGGACGCGCTCGACCTCGAAGCCATCGCCGCCATCCTCGGCGAACTCACCGGACGCACCATCCGCCGCGTCGTCGCCGCCGACGAGGAATGGACGGCCGGACTGATCGCGCGCGGTGTGCCCACGCCGCAGGCGAACATGCTGCTCGGCATGTTCCACGCCTCCCGACGCGGCGAATTCGCCACCACCGGACCCACGTTGGAGAACCTGCTCGGCCGTTCCGCCACGCCGATCCGCTCGATCCTCGAAGAAGTCGCCACCCCGCGCTGAGCGTTCCCCACGTACGCCGTGTGACCGCCCCGGGGGGCGGTCACATCGAGGAACGTCCGTCCTGGAACAACCGTCACCAACAGCGCCGGCACCCCGGTCCGGTCTCCGTCCCGCCCACCGGAGTTGTCGTAGCAGCCGACCTCTGGGAGTGCCTCGGTGAGCTGTCGCTCCGACGCTTGCTCAGGAGACGAGGGTCTGCTCCTCCAGTTCCGTCAGCGTCACGGTGCACAGGCCGCTGCGTTCGGTCCTCACGTCCGTCACCTTGAGCTGTGTGCCCGGCAGGAGGATGAACTCCTCCTCGTCGGTGAACGCGGAGAAGCTGTGGATGCCCGCGGCCCGGACGGGAAGCACCTCGAAGAGCGTCCGCTTGCCGCGGCTGCCGAGGAATGCCCGTGCCACGCCGAGCTTGGACGTACACACGAGGACACGCCCCACCAGGTCACGGTCCGTCCGAGGGGGTACTGCGCACGCAGGTCCAGCGACACCCCGCGCCACAGCGGCTCCGTGCGGGCGGGAAGCTGCGACACCGCCGAGAACAGCAGCCGCAGATACGGGAGGTACGGGACGACCTTGGACCGGTCCGGGGCGCGCAGGATGGCGTTGATCTCCCGGCAGAACGCGGACTCGCAGGTGTAGAGGTAGAGGGCGGCGATCGCTTCGGCGGACAGGCGGCCGGCCGCTTCGTCCGCCCGCCGCTTGCCGAACTCGTGCGACCGCTGGACGTGCCGGTCCAGGCCGGAGATAACCCGGGAAGCCAGGCAGCTGGACTGGTGGACTCTCGTCGGCTGCGCCGGATTTCAGGGCTCGACCTGTGGAAATCTGGCGGCAGACTAACACCGGGTCAGGACGCTCGCAATCGTGACGATAGCACGAACCCCCGCTGACCTGGATCGTTCATGAGGGACCGTCAACTTGCCGACCCGGGCCCCGCAATGTGCGGGGAGAAGGCCGACAGCTGCGCTGTCAGTGGGGCACGGCAGCGTCCAGAGCAGTAGAGGGACCGTTTCTCGATCGGAGTGGACCATGACCGTAGACGCAGCGTTATCTAGGGTTGTCAACCTAAGGCCGCAGGTGAGGGCGGAATCGCTACGTCTGGTACATGAGGCACGTGACTGCTGCTTGGCATCGGCCTCCGGCCGATCCGGCGGTGCCGCGCCCGCTTCGCTGCGTCTGGCCGGATGGCGGCGTGGCCTCTCCGCGGGAGGTCAGCGTCGAGTGGTCCATAGGTGCACTACTTCCCGGCCGGACTCTTCCAGGCTGCCGTCGGGGAGCCGGTTGAGGAGCGGCGCCATGTTGAAGCGGAGCACTGGCCCGCGCTCGCGGAGCAGGGTCGCTCCAGCCACGCGTGCCGGTCAGGGTGCCCGACGATGACGCGCTCGCAGCTGTCGGCAAGGTCCTGGTTGCAGGCGGCCGCACGGCTCGGGCCGATGTCCTGAACGGAGCCTCCGGTCCCGGGGACCAGGACAAGCTGTCGGTAGGGGTCGAGCGGGAAACGGAGTTCGGCGGCGCCCTCCAGGCCGCCGCCGCGGTAGTTGTCCAGCGCCGAGGGAGGCCACCACACCACCAGCGGCGCGTCGGAGGTCAGGAAGGCGGGCTTGCGGCAGATCTCCAGGCGCCAGTGGCGGGCGCGGAAGTGTCGTAGGTACGGCGCGATCGAGCCGAGCGTGGCGACGACGGCCTCGTTCTGCGGGTTGGCGCCGCGCTCGCTGCGGGTGCCGTGAACGTAGACCCAGGCCCCCTCGACCTCGGCGGGGGCGGGCGGGCTGGCCAGATGGCGCCGCTCCAGATACTCGGCGATCAGTGCGCGGTCGATCGGACGGCCGGCGGCATAGGTCTCGACGTCGTGGGGGAAGAGCACCGCGGTGCGCTTGCGAGGTGTCCTTGCCATCTGCACGGCCAGGTAGAGGCACAACGTCTCGCGGTCGTCGCTTCCAACCGCCGGTGGTTCTCCGGTCTCGTCGATCCTGCGGATGGCCTGGAGCCCGACGTTCTCCAGGTCGGACAGGCGCTTCTCAACAATCAGGGAGGCGTTGCCGTCCTCGTCAGTGAGGGTGTACAAGCCGGTCTCCGCCGCGACGTTCTTCACGTGGGACAGGTGCGTCGTCCCGGGCGGTCGACGGCGTACCTTCACCTGGTTGTTGGCGCCGAACCGTGCCAAGTAGGCCTGCGGCACGTAGTGGTGGAGCTTCGGGTCGGACATGCCCCGAGAATAGGGCGACCGTCGAGCCGCCTCGAAACGCTTTTCCCATGCGGCGCAATGTTTGCTGCGTGAGCCGTGATCTTGCGCAGCCTGTTGTTGTTGAAGGTTCTTGGGGCCCGTTGATAGCTCCGGCGCCCGCCCCCACCGGATTCGGGCCGGTCAGCTGGCGAGAGCTTCGCCGAGTCGGTCGTGGGCGGGGCCAGCGAGGGCGCGGTGAAGGGCCTCGGCGCGGGACCGGACCAGCCCGTCCCGGTACGCCGCTGGCAGCTGCTGCCAGACCCCAACGGCCATGTCGGCGGCGGTGGCGGGGTCGCCGTCCATGCTCAGGCAGGTCGCCGCGTCCATGGTCAGCAGGGCCCGGGCCATGACGGACGGCGACTTGGTGAGGGCGAGGGCTGCTTCCTGTTCGGCGTTCGCTTCACGGGTGCGGCCCATCAGCGTGAACGCCTGGGACAGGTGGACGTGGTGCTTCTGCAGCGGGTAGCCGAACCAGGTGTCGGCCGCCTGCACGGTGTTGAGGTGTTCGGCGATGTTGCGGGCGTCGGCGACCGCGCGAAGGGCTCCTCGGTGGTCACCGATGGAGGCCAGGGCCCGTGCGGTGACGGCGGCGGCCAGGGCTGCGGCGGCTGTGGGGGTTCGGCCTGCCTCGCGGCGGGCGCTGATGGCCAGGTTCGCGGCGGCGTTCGGGGCGCCGTAGTTGAGCGGGACCATCGCGTGCCGGGCCAGGACCCAGGCCAGCATGTGCCGGTCGCCGGATTCGCGGGCGGCCTTCTCGGCGGTGGCGAACCAGCCGTGGGAGTCGCGCTGGTCGCCGCGGTCGTGCTGGATGATCGCGACCAGGCCGGTGATCCCGGCGGCGGTGCGGGCCAGGTCGGTGCGGGTGCCGGCGGGGTGCGGGCGGCTGAGGACGTCTTGCAGGAGGCCGAGGTCCTGGCGCATCTGCGTCAGTACGACCCCCGGTGCCCGGCCGTGGTAGCCGCCGCGGTGGCGTTCGAACGCCCCGTCGAGGTAGGCGAGATCGCCGGCGTCGGAGCCGGACAGTCCGGCGTCGATCCCCTCTCGCGCCTCCGCGATGCCGGGCAGCGCGGCGACCCCTGTCGCCAGTGCCGCCGCGCCGAGAAACTGTCGTCGATTCACCGCCGTACCCTCCTCTCCTTCGTTTTCGACCGGCTGCTGGTGGAGCTTGCGCCAGCGCCGCGAGGCGGCCACCGCTCGGGCGACCTCCTCCACCGAGAGCCCATACCCGTCGGCCAGCAGCTGGTGCCACCTCGGGGTCGGCAGACGTCGCTCGGTCTCCCAGCGCTTCAGGTTCTCCGGGTCGAACCACGTGCCGCCTTGAGCGTCCTGTAAGAGCAGGGCCTGCTCCTCGCGCGTGAGTTCGGCGGTCTCCCGGATCCGCCTCAGCACGGCGCCGATGCCGTCTGGTGCCATCATGCCCGTCCCCCAAGCCTCTGAATGACTGGTGCCCGATCCTGGCCCCCCAAAGCGGCCCCCCGTGCGAGAAATGCACCCCCTGCTGGCACCACCGGTACCACTACGGGCGGTAGTTGACTGTGTACCAGCCAAGCGGAGATCGGGCGAGATCAGTTCCTTCCCTCCGCACGGCACCCCCAAGCCCCCAGCTCCGGCCTGACGCCCCGAAGGGTTCCTTCGGCATGCGCGTGTGCAGCAGCAGCTTCTTCCTGGTCCTCGACCCCGTCTCCGTCCCCATCAGCCGCCAGAGGCTCGGCCGGCTGATCAAACAGTGGGGGGTCCGCACGGACAACGACAGCCGCCTGGCCCTGGACACCGTGATCTCGGAACTCGTCACCAACGCGGTGCGGCACACCACCGGCGCGATGCTCACCGTCGGGGTGCACGCCAACCTCGACCTGCGGCGCCTGATCATCGAGGTCTACGACGGCTCGCAGGCCCTGCCCCGCCACCAGATCTCGGGCCCGGACGAGGAGACCGGCCGGGGCATTTTCCTGGTCGAGCGCCTGGCCCTCGCCCACGGGGCAGAGCACACCGCGCGGGGCAAGAAGGTCTGGGCC
Organism: Saccharothrix sp. ST-888; assembly: GCF_000955975.1. Lineage (GTDB taxonomy): Bacteria > Actinomycetota > Actinomycetes > Streptomycetales > Streptomycetaceae > Kitasatospora. The sequence goes on along the minus strand of NZ_JYJF01000133.1, from coordinate 3,705 downwards.
GAGGTGGCCCTGCCCGAGCAGCCGCTCACCCGCCGCCAGCTCCTCGTCCACCCCCGCCGGGCGGCCCGCGCGGTGGCCCGCCGCCTGTCCGGCCCGCGCCGCCCGCCGATACACCCGCCCGCCCTGGCCGCCTCCCGCGCCCGCTGACACGCGCACCCGCAGCCACGATCGAGAGGACGACATGACCACCACCCAGCACCACGCCGCGATCACGGACACCGCCCGGCTTCACGGCCGGGCCGCCGTCCGCAGCTTCCTGGAGGGCCCGTCGCTGACGGCGGCCGACCTGTCGATGGTCCTGCTCGTCCGCGAGGACAGCGAGGACGCCGATCGGCCGATGCCGACCGTCACGGTGGCCGAGATCCCGCAGACGGTGCGCGACCTCGCCGCTCTGGGCATCCGCTCGGTGAAGGTGTTCGCCAACAGCCTGCACCGCGACGCCGAGGCGTCCGGCGCCGTGGCGCCGGACAGCCTGATGGTGCGGGCCATCCACGCCGCCAAGGACGCCGAGCCGGGCATCGCGGTGATGACCGAGAACTGCCTGTGCGGCCACACCGACACCGGCGAGTGCCACCTGACCAGCGCTGGCCGGATCGACCTGGACCGCACAGCGGCGATGATCGCCGCCCAGGCCGTCATCCAGGCCGAGGCCGGCGCCGACATCGTGGGACCGGCCGCGATGATCCGGGGCACCACCGCCTGCGTGCGCCAGGCCCTGGACGAACACGGCCACCGCGACGTGGCGACCATGCCGCACCTGATCTTCGACTCCGCCCTCTACGAGGGCTACCGGGCCACCATGCGGGCCACCCCCGCCTCCGGCGCCCACCGGCCGTTCCAGATCAGCCCGCGCCAGCCGGAGACCGCGGTGGACACCGGCCTGGCCTTCGTCGGTGAGGGGGCGGACATGCTGCTGCTGGAGCCGGGGATGCTCTCGGTGGACGTGCTCACCACCCTCAAGCAGAAGACGTCGGCGCCGCTGATGCCATTCTCCGTCTCGGGCGAGTACACCCGTCTCGCCCCGCTCGACCCGGGCACCGGGAAGCGGGACTTCCGTCCGTTGCTGGAGCTGTTCACGATGCTCAAGCGGTCGGGCGCCGAGCGGATCATCACCTATGCCGCTGCCGACCTCGCGCGGCTGCTGACCGGCTAAGCGGCCGGGCGGATCTCCGACAGGATCGCCTCGGCGCCCTGGTCCAGGAGAAGGCCGGCCACCTGGATGCCCAGCTTCTCCGGCTCCGAGACGGGGCCGGAGAGGCGGGTCTCGACCTGCTTCGTCCCGTCCAGGGAGGTGACCTGCGCGTGCAGCGACAGCATGTCGCCGGTGGCCTTCGCGTAGGCGCCGACCGGGACCGAGCACCCGCCGTGCAGTTCGCCGAGCATCGCCCGCTCGGCCCGCACCTCCGCGTCCACCACCAGGTCGCCGGTGTCGGCCAGGATCTCGCGGGCAAGCTCGTTGTCCTCGCGGATCTGGATCCCGAGCGCCCCCTGGCCGGGGCTCGGGGGGAACTGGTCGAGCGGCAGCAGCTCGCCGATCGCGTCGTCCAGGTCGAGTCGCACCAGCCCGGCCGCCGCCAGAACGACGCCGTCGAGGTTCATCGTCTTGAGCTTGTTCAGCCGGGGCGGGACGTTGCCGCGGATCGGCACGAACACCAGGTCCGGGCGGACGTGCAGCAGCTGAGCGATCCGGCGGGCCGCGGAGGTGCCGACCCGGCCACCCTGCGACAGGTCGGCCAGCGTCGAGCCGCACAGCGCGTCCCGCACGTCCTCGCGGCCGGGCGGGGGCAGCAGCACCAGGCCGGGCGGGTTGCTGGTCGGCAGGTCCTTCAGCGAGTGGACGATCACGTCTACCTCGCCCCGCACCAGCGCGGCTTCCTGCTCGGTGGAGAACGCGGAGCCGCCCGAGCGGGCCGACACCTGCGACAGGGCCGCCTTCCGGTCCCGGTCACCGCCTTCAAGGATCACCTGGTGGCGGAACTCGACGTCGGGGAAGCGGTCCCGCAGCGGTGCCAGGAACTCCTTGACCTGCGCTCGCGCGAGGTGACTGGCCCGCGATCCGACAATCAGCGTCCGCATTCCCGAACTCCCAGCATCTGAAGAGATGTTGACCGCATGTTACTCGAACACGGGCCTACCTTTTTCCGACGGTTTGTCGGAGTCGTGATTGGAGAGATCGAATGCCGTCCAACCGCCGCACGATCCGCATCGGCGCCCGCGCCTCGGCCATGTCGCTTGCCCAGGTCGCAGGCGTCCGGGCCGACCTGGCCGCCCTCCGCCCCGACGTGACCACCGAGCTGGTGCCGTTCGTCGCGGCCGGCGACCGCGAGCCCGGCGAGCAGGCCGAACTGCACGACAAGGGCGCCTTCACCGGCGACATCGAGGAAGCCCTGCTGAGCGGGGTGTGCGACCTCGCGGTGCATTGCATGAAGGACGTGGCGGGCGACCCGCTGGTCACCCCGGGCACCGTCTTCGCGGCCCACCCTAAGCGGGCGGACATTCGGGACGCCCTGATCCACCGGGGCGGCCTCACCCTCGACCAGCTGCCGCCCGGCACCCGGGTCGCCACCTCGGCGGTTCGGCGTGTCGCCCAGCTCACCCGCAGCCACCCCCACCTGGACCTGGTGCCGATCAGGGGGACGGCGAACCTGCGGCTGGCCGCCCTGGACGCCGGGGAGGTCGATGCCTTGGTGCTGGCCGCCTCCGGGCTGGAGCGCATCGGTGAACAGCACCGGATCAGCGAGGTCCTGACCGTCGAGCAGATGTGCCCGCCGCTGGGGGCCGCCGTGCTCGGCTTGCAGTGCCGCGAGGACGACACCGACCTGATCGACATCCTCACCCCACTCGGTGACCGCGCGACGACGCGGGAGATCACCGCCGAGCGGGCCCTGCTGAACGTCCTGCGCGGGCACTGCAACAGCCCGATCGCCGGGTTCGCCCGCGCCTTCGAGGACGGGCACCTGGGCCTTCGCGCGTTGGTCTTCTCCCCGGACGGCGCCACCGTGCTGGAGGCCCGCCAATCGGCCGGCCAGCTCAGCCCGGAAGCGCTCGGCATGGGGGTCGCTGCCACCTTGATCCGCGACGGCGCCCGCGAGCTGATCGACTCGGTCGACCACTGACCTCGCCCCTCGGCGGCGCCGGGGCCCTGCCGGGCGGCCTCCGAAGCGGCCGTCGGCAGGGCCTTGCTGGCCGCTTGGCCTCCCCGAGAAGGCCGCCGCGAGCCGGTCAGCCGTCGCGGTTCTGCTTTCGCATCATCTTCCCTAGCGCCGCGCGGGCCGAGATCATGTCGTCCTGGGTCTCGGCCAGCTCGCGCTCCAGTCGCTGTCTCTCAACCTCGGCAGTCGCCAGTTGGGAGGCCAGAAGCTGGTTCGCCTCGGTGAGCTCCTGAATCCGGGCGACCAGGTCCTTGGCCTGGGCCGCGTTGACCTGCACGCCGAGATTCCGCTGCACGGCGGTCTTCAGCCGGTCTCGCTCCTCGGTCACGGCCCGAAGCTGGCCCCGTGCGAGCTCCAGATCTGTGGCGTCGCGGCGAGCGCGGGCGGAGGCGGTGCCGCACCGTCTCACGCCTCATGAAAGCCGAAGGGCTGTCAGGAGCGGTGCGCGGCAGGGGGATCGTCACCACGGTCTCGGACAAGAGCGTTGACCGCGCACCCGACCTACTGAAGCGCAACTTCGTGGCCGGCGCGCCGAACCGGGTGTGGGTCGCCG
>NZ_JYJF01000132.1 GCF_000955975.1 Saccharothrix sp. ST-888 | reverse complement strand
CCTGCCCACCGGGGCGGGACACGACGCCGGAATCCTGGCATCGGCGATCCCGACCGCCATGCTGTTCGTGCGGAACCCGAGCGGAGTCTCGCACTCCCCGGCCGAGCACGCCGAGGAGGCGGACTGCCTCGCCGGTGTGGCCGCCCTCGCCGACGTACTGGAGGACCTCGCATGCCAGCCGTGACGACGTACTGGGCGGAGTACGCCTGGCTGCCGCACGTCAACGGTCCTGTGGTCGAACAGGATGTGCTGATCGCCGTCGGCGTCGGCGGGAAGATCCTCAAGGTCACCCCGGACAGCGGGCCCTGCCCGGCGGACGCCGTCCGGCTGGACGGGCTGACCCTGCCGGGCCAGGCGAACGCCCACTCGCACGCCTTCCACCGCGCCCTGCGCGGCAACGTCCAGGTCGGCTTCGGCACCTTCTGGACCTGGCGGGACACCATGTACCGGTTCGCCGGGGCGCTCGACCCGGACAGCTACCTGGCGCTGGCCACGGCCGTGTACGCCGAGATGGCACTCGCCGGGATCACCGCCGTCGGCGAGTTCCACTACCTGCACCACGGCCCCGGCGGCACCCGCTACGACGACCCGAACGCCATGGGCCAGGCGCTGATGGAGGCGGCGGGCAGGGCCGGGATCCGGATCACCCTGCTCGACACCTGCTACCTCTCGGCCGGCTTCGGCGCCGAGCCGACCAAGCCGCAGCTGCGGTTCAGCGACGGGGACGCCGACGCCTGGGCGGCCCGGGCCGCCGAGCTCAAGGAGAACGAGCACGTCAGGATCGGGGCGGCGGTCCACTCGGTCCGCGCCGTCCCGGCCGAGCAGCTGAGCACGGTGGCGCACTGGGCGGCTATGCACAAGGCGCCGCTGCACGTCCACCTGTCCGAGCAGACCGCCGAGAACGACGCCTGCCTCACCGCCCACGGGGTCACCCCGACCCGGCTGCTCGCCGACCACGGCGTCCTCGGACCCCGTACCTCGGCCGTGCACGCCACCCACCTCACGGACGAGGACATCCGGCTGCTCACCGACTCCTCGACCAACATCTGCATGTGCCCGACCACCGAACGCGACCTCGCCGACGGCATCGGCCCGGCCCGTCGGCTGGCCAGCGGCGGCTGCCCGATCACCCTGGGCAGTGACAGCCACGCCGTCGTCGACCCGTTCGAGGAGGCGCGGGCCCTGGAGCTGAACGAGCGCCTGCACACCCGCACCCGGGGCCACTGGACGGCGAACGCCCTGCTGCGGGCCGGCACCGAGGACGGCCACGCCTCGCTCGGCTGGCCCGAGGCCGGCCGGATCGAGGCCGGTGCGCTGGCGGACTTCACGGTGGTCGCGCTCGACTCCGTCCGTACCGCCGGGCCCGCGCCCTCGCTCGGTGCGGAGACGGCGGTCTTCGCGGCCTCGGCCGCAGACGTCCGGCACGTGGTGGTGGGCGGTCGCCTGATCGTCCGCGACGGCGTGCACCAGCTGGTCGCGGACGTTCCGACGGCCCTGCGCGACTCCATCGCGACCCTGCAGTCCTGACCCGCACCCACCGGTGCACCCGCCCGCGCCGCTGTCGGCATCCGCTTCTACGAAAGGTCCCCGTTGAGCTCGCTTCTGATCACCGACATCGGCAGCCTGGTCACCAACGACCCCGCGCTCGGCACCGGTCCGCTCGGCCTGCTCGAGGACGCGGCCGTGCTGGTCGAGGCCGGGCGGGTGGCGTGGGTCGGCCCGGCCGCCTCGGCGCCGGCCGCCGACGAGCGGTACGAGGCCGGCGGGCGGGCGCTGCTGCCCGGGTTCGTCGACTCGCACGCGCACCTGGTCTTCGCGGGCGACCGCACGGCCGAGTTCAACGCCCGGATGTCCGGGCAGTCCTACAGCGCGGGCGGCATCCGCACCACGGTCGCCGCGACCCGCGCCGCGAGCGACGAGGAGCTGGACGCCAACCTGGTCCGCTTCCTGAACGAGGCGCTCCGCCAGGGCACCACCACCGTCGAGTGCAAGTCCGGTTACGGTCTGACCGTCGCCGACGAGGCGCGGGCGCTGCGGATCGCCGCCTCGCACACCTCCGAGACCACCTATCTCGGCGCCCACGTGGTCGCGCCCGAGTTCGCCGACGACCCGGCGGCCTACGTCGACCTGGTCACCGGCGAGATGCTGGACGCCTGTGCCCCGCACGCCCGCTGGGTGGACGTCTTCTGCGAGCAGGGCGCCTTCGACGGCGACCAGGCCCGTGCCGTCCTCAAGGCCGGGCAGGAGCGCGGGCTGATCCCCCGGGTGCACGCCAACCAGCTCTCGTACGGTCCCGGTGTGCAGCTCGCGGTCGAGCTCGGCGCGGCCTCGGCCGACCACTGCACCCATCTCACCGACGCCGACGTGGCCGCGCTGGCGGGCTCCGACACGGTCGCCACCCTGCTGCCGGGCGCGGAGTTCTCCACCCGCGCGAAGTACCCGGACGCGCGCCGGCTGCTCGACGCGGGCGCCACCGTCGCGCTCTCCACCGACTGCAACCCGGGCTCCAGCTTCACCAGCTCGATGGCCTTCTGCATCGCGGTCGCCGTCCGCGAGATGGGGATGACCCCGGACGAGGCCGTGTACGCGGCCACCGCGGGTGGTGCTCGTGCGCTGCGGCGTTCAGACGTCGGCAGCGTCTCCGTGGGCGCGCGGGCCGACCTGCAACTGCTGGACGCCCCCTCGCACGTCCACCTGGCCTACCGTCCGGGGGTGCCGCTCACGGCGGCGGTCTGGCATGCGGGCGTCCGGGCACTCTGAGCCAGCAGCCAGCAGCCAGCAGCCAGCAGCCAGCAGCCAGCAGCCGACAGTCGGACAGACGCCGAAGGGCCGGTACCCGTCACGGGTACCGGCCCTTCGCTCACGGGTGCGTCAGTGCACGTCGCCCATGAGCTTGACGACCTTCTTGCGGTAGATCGCCAGTGCGACACCGGCGATCAGCGCCATCACGCCCTGGACCGCGAAGTACCAGGTGCTGCCGACCACGTCGTCGCCCAGGACCAGCTGGAAGATGGCGGCGACACAGTCACCGGCGGTGACGGCGAGGAACCAGACACCCATCATCTGGCTGGCGTACTTGGTGGGAGCCAGCTTGGTGGTGACGGAGAGGCCGACCGGGGAGAGGGTCAGCTCACCGACGGTCTGGATCAGGTAGACCATGGCCAGCCACAGCGGGGTGACCTTGACGCCACCGGCGGCGGCGCCCATCGCCAGCATCATCACCAGGAAGGAGGCGCCGATCATCAGCAGACCGATGGCGAACTTCATGGTGGTGGAGGGGTTCTTGGCGCGCTTGGCCAGCCAGACCCAGAGCCAGGCGCAGACCGGGGCCAGCGCCATGATGTAGAGCGGGTTCAGCGACTGGAACCAGCTGGACGGGAAGTTCATCCCGAACAGCTCCGAGGAGGTGTTCTTGTCGGCGAAGACGTTCAGCGTCGAGCCGGACTGGTCGTAGATCATCCAGAACACGGCGGCGGCCACGAAGAACCAGATGTAGCCGCTCATCTTGGACTGCTCGTCCGAGCTGAGGTCCTTGTCCTTCTTCACCTTGGCGAAGACCAGCACGGGGATCGCGATACCCGCGATCGACAGCGGCCAGATCGCCCAGTCGATGCTGAGGTTGCCGGTCACCGCGACGATCGCGTAGAAGACCACGGCGAGCGCCAGCCACAGGCCGGCCTTCTTGAAGATCGCGCTCTTCTCCTCGGCCGAGATCGGCGAGGTCACCACGTCGCTCTTGGCGCTGAGGTGGCGGGTGCCGAGCAGGAACTGGCCGAGGCCGAGCGCCATGCCGACGCCGGCGAGGGCGAAGCCCAGGTGCCAGTTGACGCTCTGGCCGACGGTGCCGATGACCAGCGGGGCCGCGAAGGCACCGAGGTTGATGCCCATGTAGAAGATGGTGAAGCCACCGTCGCGGCGCGGGTCGTTCGGGCCGTCGTACAGGTGGCCGACCATCGTCGAGATGTTGGCCTTGAGCAGGCCGGAGCCGATGGCGATGAGGGCCAGGCCGGCGAAGAACGACACGGAGGCCGGGACGGCCAGCAGGAAGTGGCCGATCATGATGATGGCACCACCGACCGCGACGGTCTTGCGGGCACCGAGGAAGCGGTCCGCGATCCAGCCGCCCGGCAGGGCGAGCAGGTAGACCATGGCCGTGTACACGCTGTACACGGCGCTGGCGACGGCCACCTTCATGCCGAGGCCGCCCTCGGCGACCGAGGCGGTCATGTAGAGCACCAGCAGGGCACGCATGCCGTAGTAGCTGAAGCGCTCCCACATCTCGCTCATGAAGAGTGTGGCGAGCCCTCGGGGGTGCCCGAGGAAGGTCTTGCCGCTGGAAGGTGCCGACTTGTCGAGGTCGGCAGCCACGGTCGTAGACGCCATAGGTATGGGGTTCCTTGCCTGACGTCGTCCGCACAGAGGGGGGTTGAGGCGGACGGGGACCAGACCACTGTACGTGCCGGTATTCCAGCCATTCGGAGGACAAAACTGGCTATGTACGTATTGTCTAAGTAAAGGATCATGGGTGCCCGCTGTGGCATTCGATGGCAAGTTCGCAATTCTTCCTTCGAACCGCAGGTTTAGCGCCAAAATTTTTCGGCCATCTCCGACCAACCCGCCGACTGGCGGGGGCCGGGGCGGTCTTTGATAACAATCACGCTCTGTGAACTAGTTCACAGAGCCCGTCAGACGCCGGATCCGGCCCGCCACCAGCAGGAACGCGACCCCGCACAGCGCCGCCAGCGCGCCCTGGAGACAGAAGTACGCCGTCCCGCTGACCGCCCGCCGCAGCTGGGTGGTCCAGCCGGCCACCGCGTCGCCGGTCGCCATCGAGAGGAACCGCAGGCCCAGCATCTGGCCGGTGTACTTGGCCGGAGCCAGCCTGCTGGTCAGCGACAGGCCGACGGAGGAGAGGCCCGGCTCGGCCACGGTCTGGACCAGGTACACCCCGATCAGCCAGAGCGGCGAGACCAGCGCACCGCCCGAGGCGGCCAGCTCGGCCAGGCCCATCACCCCGAACGAGGCGCCGACCAGCAGCAGCGCCACCCCGAACTTCACCGGCGTGCCCGGATCCCGGCCGTGCAGCGCCAGCCACTGCCAGAGCCGGGCGAACAGCGGGGCCAGCAGGATGATGAAGAGCGGGTTGACCGCGTTGAACCAGCTGGACGGGAAACGCAGGCCGAACAGCGACAGGTCGGTGGACTCGTTCGCGAACAGCAGCGCGCACTGACCAGCACCGCCCGGCGGGCACCCCACAGCCGGTCGGCGATCCAGCCGCCCGGGATCGCCAGCATGCAGACCAGTGAGGTGTAGCCGGCGTAGACCGAGGCCGCCGTCACGGTGTCCGGGCCGATTCCGCCCCGGTCGGCGGGCAGCGAGAGGTAGAGCACCAGCAGCGAGCGCATCCCGTAGAAGCTGAACCGCTCCCAGAACTCGGTCATGAACAGGGTGGCCAGCCCGCGCGGATGTCCGAAGAAGGTGCGCCCGCCCCCGGGTGGTGCGCCCGCCGCGGAGGACGGATCCGGGCCGCGCCCGTCCTGCAACTCGGCTGCGCTGCCTGCCATCTGTCCTCCCGACCCCGTCGGCGGTGACTGATCAGGCCAGGAGCCGGGATCGGCTCCGCCCGGCAGGACGGGGTGCGATTGCGCCGCCTGGGGAGGATCCGCGGTCCGGGGGGCCTGATCACGGGCCGCCAAGCCGACTACCATCGCCCCATGACCTGTGTGCTGCTGGCCGAGGACGACCCGGCAATCTCCGAACCGCTGGCCCGCGCCCTGCGCCGCGAGGGCTACGAGGTCCTCGTTCGCGAGGACGGCCCGGCCGCGCTCAGCGCCGCCCTCACCGAGGAGGTCGACCTCGTCGTCCTCGACCTCGGCCTTCCCGAGATGGACGGCCTCGAAGTCTGCCGTCGCCTGCGTGCCGACGGCCGCAGCTGCCCGGTGCTGGTGCTGACCGCGCGCGCCGACGAAGTGGACACCGTGGTCGGCCTGGACGCCGGCGCGGACGACTACGTCACCAAGCCGTTCCGGCTGGCCGAGCTGCTCGCCCGGGTCCGGGCGCTGCTCCGGCGCGGCAACGTGGACCAGCTCACCACCGGCGCCCACGGCGTGAAGATCGACATCGAGTCGCACCGCGCCTGGCTCGGCGAGGAGGAGCTGACCCTCTCGGCCAAGGAGTTCGAGCTGCTCCGGGTGCTGGTCCGGGACGCCGGGCGGGTGGTCACCCGCGAGGAGATCATGCGCCAGGTCTGGGACACCACCTGGTGGACCTCCACCAAGACCCTGGACATGCACATCTCCTGGCTGCGCAAGAAGCTCGGCGACGACGCGGCCAACCCCCGCTACATCGCCACCGTGCGCGGCGTCGGCTTCCGCTTCGAGAAGAACTGACCCGCCGCCGCAGGGGCCGACCGACCGGGCCGGTGACCAGCCGGCCACCGACACCGTCAAGCTGAACCGACCAGAGGGTGCGCCGGCGTGAAGCGCAGGATGATCAACTCGCTGCTGGGCGTGGTCCTGGTGGTGGTGGCGGTGTTCTGCGTCCCGCTCGCGCTGATCGAGAAGCAGAGCATCGTCAACGCGGCGAACGACCGGGTGGACGCGGCGGCCGTCCGCGTGCTCGGCCTGGTGGAGAGCCGGCTCGCCGCGGGCGAGCCGGTCACCGGGGAGAAGTTCGCCGCCCAGGTCACCGACGGCAGCTTCGTCACGGTCGACATCCCCGGACAGCCGCTGATCGCCGTCGGCCGCCCGGTCGGCGGCCCCGCGCTCACCGCCACCGAGCAGGGCCTGAGCGGGGAGACCGTCACCGTCGTCCAGTCCAGGACCGACGTGGACCACGAGATCGGCAACATGCTGCTGCTGCTCGGCCTGGTCGCCCTGCTCGCCGTCCAGGCGGCGGTCGCCCTCGCGGTCTGGCAGGCCAAGCGGCTCGCCCGCCCGCTCACCGACCTCGCCGAGACCGCCGAGCGGCTCGGCTCCGGCGACCCCCGCCCGCGCGACCGCCGCTACGGGGTCCCCGAACTCGACCGGGTCGCCGAGGTGCTGGACACCAGCGCCGAGCGGATCGCCCGGATGCTCACCGCGGAGCGGCGCCTGGCCGCCGACGCCTCGCACCAGCTGCGCACCCCGCTCACCGCGCTCTCCATGCGGCTGGAGGAGATCACCGCGCTCGCCGAGGAGCCGAACACCGTCCGCGAGGAGGCGACGATCGCGCTCCAGCAGGTCGAGCGGCTCACGGACGTGGTGCAGCGGCTGCTCACCAACCAGCGCGACCCGCACAGCCCGACCGCCGTGGCCTTCGACCTGGACGACGTCATCAAGCAGCAGATCGAGGAGTGGGGCCCCTCGCTCCGCGAGACCGGGCGCAGCCTGCGGATCGAGGGCCTGAAGAGCGTCTCGGTGGTCGGGACCCCCGGTACGGTCGCCCAGATCCTGGCCACCCTGATCGAGAACTCCCTGATGCACGGCGCCGGGACCATCACCGTCCGGGTCCGCCCGTCCGGGAACTCGGTCGTCGCGGAAGTCCAGGACGAGGGGCCCGGTGTCCCGCCCGAACTCGGCAACCGGGTCTTCGAACGTGCCGTCAGTGGCCGCAACTCCACCGGCATCGGCCTCGCCGTGGCCCGCGACCTGGCCGAGGCCGACGGCGGCCGGCTGGAACTGCTCTCGCTCCAGCCCCCGGTCTTCGCGCTCTTCCTGAGCCGCAGCGGCGTGCGGTAGCGGCGGGTAGCGGGGCGCGGCGGTCGGTGCGCCCGGACTGCCCGGTGCGCCCGGCTACTTGGCGCTACCGCGCCCGATTACTTGGCGTACTGCGGCTGCTCGGCCGCGAGGAGCAGTTCGGCCTCTCCCACGACCTGCGGCTCGGCCAGCTCCGGCATCGCCTTGAACACCCAGGTGCGGTACGAGAAGAAGCGGAACACCGTCCCGGCCGCGAGACCGACCACGTTCTTGGCGATCAGCTGGCTGCCGGACGAGGTGTAGTGCAGGACGTGCACCGAGAAGGCCAGGATGCCGTTCTCGATCAGCATGCCGATCCCGCTGAAGATCAGGAAGAGCGTGATCTCCCGCCTGCGGGAGGCCGCGTCGCGCTCGCGGTACAGCCAGTACCGGTAGCCGAGGTAGTTGGTCCCGATCGCGACGGCGGTGGCGATGAAACCGGCCAGCGAGTGGATCAGGCCCTCGCCCTGGAGGCAGACCCAGAAGACGACGGCGTTCACCACGACGCCGACCAGGCCCACGACGCCGAACTTGATCACTTCACCGGAGAGTCCGCGCAATCGCCTGATCAGCGAGGGCTCGGTGCTGGTGGTCGCGGTCATACCCGGCAGTCTCCTGTGCTCGCGTACGAGAGATAGAGGTGGGCGCTCGCCGGGGCGCAGCGCGACAGGGCCCCCACGTACAAGATCGGATAGTGCTTCTTGGGGCCCGGCCCCCCAGGCTACCCGTTCCCACCAAGCCCGTTGGCGCCCGGGGCCACTCGCGACCACCCCGCCCCGGGGCCGCCAGGCGCGGTGCACCGCCTGCCACCGGCCCGGATATCCTGGGCAGCGTGACTTTCGCGGGCAATGCAAATTTTCCAGTGGTGGGCATGATCGGCGGCGGGCAACTGGCCCGCATGGCACACGAGGCGGGCATCCCGCTGGGTGTCCGCTTCCGGCTCCTCGCCGACACCCCGCAGGACTCCGCCGCACAGGTGGTCTCGGACACCGTCCTCGGTGACTACCGCGACCTGGACACGCTGCGCCGCTTCGCGGCCGGCTGCGACGTGATCACCTTCGACCACGAGCACGTCCCCACCGAGCACCTGCGCGCCCTGCAGGCCGAGGGCATCGCGGTGCGGCCGGGCCCGGACGCGCTGGTCAACGCCCAGGACAAGGGCGTGATGCGGGCCAAGCTGGACTCGATCGGCGCGCCCTGCCCGCGGCACCGCCTGGTCGCCGATCCGGCGGACGTCACCGCCTTCGCGAACGAGGGCGACGGGGGCGGCTACCCGGTCGTCCTGAAGACCGTGCGCGGCGGCTACGACGGCAAGGGCGTCTGGGTGGTCGACAACGAGCAGGAGGCGGCCGCGCCGTTCCTGGCCGGCGTCCCCGTCCTGGCCGAGGAGAAGGTCGACTTCCTCCGAGAGCTGGCCGCCAACGTGGTCCGTTCGCCCAGCGGCCAGGCGGTCGCGTACCCGGTGGTGGAGAGCCTCCAGGAGAACGGCGTCTGCGCCGAGGTCACCGCCCCCGCGCCCGGCCTCGACCCCGAACTCGCCGCCGAGGCCCAGGCGCTGGCCCTGCGCATCGCCGGCGAGCTGGACATCACCGGCCACCTCGCGGTCGAGCTGTTCCAGACCCGCGACGGCCGCATCCTGGTCAACGAGCTGGCCATGCGCCCGCACAACTCCGGCCACTGGTCCATGGACGGTGCCGTCACCTCGCAGTTCGAGAACCACCTCCGTGCCGTCCTCGACCTGCCGCTGGGCGACCCGCGCCCGCGCGCCAAGTGGACCGTCATGGTGAACGTGCTCGGTGGCGACTACCCCGACATGTACCACGCCTTCCTGCACTGCATGGCCCGCGACCCGGGCCTGCGGATCCACATGTACGGCAAGGACGTGAAGCCCGGCCGCAAGGTCGGACACGTCAACGTCTTCGGGGACGACCTCGACGACGTGCGCGAGCGCGCCCGCCACGCGGCCGCCTACCTGCGAGGGACGATCACCGAATGAGCAGCAGCACCAGCACCGGCCCCGTCGTCGGCATCGTCATGGGGTCCGACTCCGACTGGCCCGTGATGGAGGCCGCCGCCCAGGCCCTGGACGAGTTCGAGATCGGCTACGAGGTGGACGTCGTCTCGGCGCACCGGATGCCGCGCGAGATGGTCGCGTACGGCGAGCAGGCCCACCGGCGCGGCCTCAAGGCGATCATCGCGGGTGCGGGCGGCGCGGCCCACCTGCCGGGCATGCTGGCCTCGGTGACGCCGCTGCCGGTGATCGGCGTGCCGGTCCCGCTGCGCTACCTGGACGGCATGGACAGCCTGCTGTCGATCGTCCAGATGCCGGCCGGCGTGCCGGTGGCCACCGTCTCGGTCGCGGGCGCCCGCAACGCCGGACTGCTGGCGGTCCGGATGCTCGCCGCCTTCGACCCCGAACTGGCCGAGAAGATGGTCGAGTTCCAGGCCGAGCTGAACACCCAGGCCACCGAGAAGGGCCGGAAGCTGCGCGCCAAGGTGGCCGGCTCCACCTCCTTCGGCTTCGGCGGCTGACCCCGCCGCCATGCCGGACCTCTCGCGCCGCACGCTGCTGGCGCTCGGCGCCCTGGGGTCCGGCGCGCTCTGCGGCTGCTCCGCCGACGGGCCGCGGGCCGCGCTGCGCCTGGCGGCCGGCCCCGAGGGCGGACCGTACGAGACCTTCGGGCAGCGCCTGGCGGCCGAGATCCACCGGGCGGACGGCGGGCTGACCGTGCAGGTGCTCGGCACGGCGGCCAGCGTCCGCAACCTCCGGCTGATCGACGCGGGCGGCGCCGAGTTGGGGCTCACCCTCGCGGACAGCGCGGCCGACGCGGTCGCCGGGCGGGCCTCCTTCGCCCGCCCGGTCGCCCTCGCGGCGATCGCCCGGCTCTACCTGAACTACCTGCACCTGGTGGTGCCCGCCGACTCGCCGGTCCACGCGGTCGGCCAACTCGCCGGCCGTACCGTCTCGTCGGGGGCGGACGGTTCTGGCACCTCGGTGGTGGCCGAACGCGTCCTGGCCGCAGCCGGGTTGAGCAGCGCGGACATCCGACGGCTGGGGCTGGCCGAGTCGGTGGCGGCGCTGCGGGCCGGGCGGATCGACGGCTTCTTCTGGTCCGGCGGCGTTCCCACCCGCGCCATCGCGGACCTCGCCGCCGGCACCCCGGTCCGACTGGTCCCGCTCGGCGAGATCGCGACCGCGCTGCGCCGGGCGTACGGTCCGGTCTACGAGAGCGTGTCGATCCCGGCCGACGCCTACCGGGCGCAGCCGCCCGTCGACACCCTGGGCACGCCCAGCTACCTGGTCTGCGGCGCCGCGCTGGACCCGGGCGTGGTCCGGGCGGTGACCCGGACGCTGTTCCGCAGCCGGGACCGCCTCCAGGTCCCCGACGCGCCGGGCAGCCGCCTCGACGAGCGCTACGCGATCGGCACCGGCACGGTCCCCCTCCACCCGGGCGCGGCGGCCTACTACCGCGCGGTTTACGGCTGACCTCGAAGAACCGTGCCCCTGGAGGGCCGGCCGTCCGGGGCCAGGTCGAGCCGGACGATCAGGCCCCGGGGCCGGTTGGGCAGCAGGGTGAGGGTGGCGCCGCAGGTGCGGGCGAGTTCGGTGGCGATGGCCAGGCCGAGGCCGCTGCCGGGGACGTTGCTCTGCTCGGGGGCGCGCCAGAACCGGCCGAGGGCGGCCTCGCGTTCGGCCGGGGAGAGGCCGGGGCCGTCGTCGGCGACGCTCAGGGTCCGGTCGGCGAGGGTGACGGCGACCCGGCCGCCGGGCGGGACGAACTTGGCGGCGTTGTCGAGCGCGATGTCCGCGATCCTGGCGACCGCAGCGGGCAGCGGATCCCGGTCCGCCAGCTCGACCGAGAGCGAGAGCCCCTTCGCCGCGTACAGCTCCTGCCAGCCCGCCAGCCGCTCGGGCAGCCCGCTCGCCGGTCCGCTGCCGGGCAGGCCGGCGTCGGCCTCGACCCGGGCGAGGGTGAGCAGGTCCTCCAGCAGGGCGGCCAGCCGGTCGAGTTCGGTCAGGGTCTCCTCGTACTCGGACCGTCCGGCGGGGGACAGGTGCGGTTCGAGGTTCTCCAGCCGCAGCGAGAGCACGGTGAGCGGGGTGCGCAGCTCGTGCGAGGCGTCGGCGACGAAGGCGCGCTGGCGTTCCAGCGCGGCGGAGATCCCGTCGGCCATCGCGTTGAACCGCTCCTCCAGGCGCCGGAGTTCGACCGGACCCCGGACCAGGCCGATCCTGGCTTCGAGCCGGCCGTCGGCGATCGCCCGGGTGGTGCGGTCGAGTTCGCCGACCGGACGCAGGATCCAGCCCGCCAGGCGGCGCGCGACGACCAGCGCGCAGCCGAGCGCCGCGAGCGACCCCACCGCGAGGACGGCCCAGACCGTGCCGACGGCCTGCCGCGCCGAGGAGGTGGGCGCCCGCAGCAGCACCGCGCCCGAGACCTGGGCGTCCCGCCCGGCGGGCTCGGCCACCAGGGCGGCCGGCGGCCCGAACGGTGTGAGCAGCGGGAGCCCGTCGGTGGTACGCCCGGACAGCGCCCGCCCGGCGGCCGCCGCGTCGCCGATGCCGCCGCCCGCCAGCAGCCGGCCGTCCCGGTCGCGGATCTCCACCGCCGTTCCGTACAGCTCGGTGTACCGGGAGACCTCGGCACTCAGCCCGGCGCTGTCGCCCTCCCGGGTCGCCCGGTCGGTGAGCTCCGCGAACCGGGTGGCGTCGGCCCGGCGGGCGAGCAGCAACTGCCCGGTGCGGTGCGAGGAGTACGCCAGCGCGAGCGGCACCGCCAGCGCCGCCACCAGGCAGACGATCAGCAGGGTGGCGACCAGCAGCAGCCGGCGCTGCATCAGCCGGAGGCCAGCCGGTAGCCGGTCGCCCGCAGCGTCTCGACCAGCTGCGGACGGCCGGTCTTGGCGCGGATGCCCGCGATGTGCACGTCCAGTGACCGGGAGGCGGATAGCAGGACGTCGCCCCAGAGTTCGTCCAGGATCTCCTCCCGGCTGCGGACCACGCCGGGCTCGCGGGCGAGCAGTGCGAGCACGTCGAACTCCCGCCGGGTCAGCAGGACGTCGGCGCCGTCCACGGTGACCTGCCGGGTCTTCAGGTCGATCCGGGTGTCGCCGACCTCGACCACCCGCCCGGCGGCGGTGGGCAGCGGACGGGTGCCCCGGCGTAGCACGGCGCCCATCCGGGCCGCCAGTTCGGCGGTCCTGAAGGGCTTGACCAGGTAGTCGTCGGCGCCGGAGCGCAGCCCGCGCAGCACGTCCCGCTCCGCGGTCCTGGCGGTCAGCACGATCACCGGGACGGTGGAGACCCGGCGCAGCCGGCGCAGCGCGTCCAGGCCGTCCATGTCCGGCAGTCCCAGGTCGAGCAGGACGAACTCGGCGGTGTCCTTGAGCCGCAGGGCGTCGTCGGCGCGTCCGGTCCGGACCACCTGGTGGCCGTGCCGGGCGAGCGCGGAGACCAGGGCGGCCGCGAGCCGGTCGTCGTCCTCGACCAGAAGTACTCGCATCGCCTCAGCCTAGGGGCAGTACCGGACGGGCCGTCAGGGTTCGGGGAGCCGCGTGAGACGGAAGGCTCCGGCGTTCAGTGGTGCCCGCTGGGCCGGCTGCACCCCGAATGCCCGGGTGGGGCGGTGCAACTCGCCGTACAGCGGTCAGGTGGAGCCGGGTGCCTTCCGATTCGCGCGGTTCCCCGCGCCCCTGACGGTTTACCCGGTCACTCTCAGGTCCGGACGGTGGCCGGTGTGCCGTCGGGCAGCTGCTCGGCGGCGGAGAGCCGGGCCGTGCCGGTCTCGCGCATGCAGAGGTAGACCACCAGCGAGACGGCCGCGCAGCCGGAGACGTACCAGTAGTAGCCGGACTCGGCGCCCGCGTTCTTGAACCAGAGCGCCACGTACTCGGCCGTGCCCCCGAACAGCGCGTTGGCCAGCGCGTACGGCAGGGCGACCCCGAGTGCGCGGATCTGGGTCGGGAACAGCTCGGCCTTCACCACCGCGTTGATCGAGGTGTAGCCGGTGACCAGGACCAGTGCCACCACCGACAGCAGCAGGGCACCCGCGAAGCCGTCGGTGTGCGAGAGCGTGGTCATCAGCGGCACGGTGCCGAAGGTGGCCCCGACGCCGAAGGTGATCAGCAGCGGGCGGCGGCCGATCCGGTCGGAGAGCGCCCCGGCGAACGGCTGGAGCAGCATGAAGACGGTCAGCGCGCAGAAACTGACCAGCGCGGCGTCGTTCTTGCTCAGCCCGACGGTGTTGGAGAGGTACTTGGTGAGGTACGTGGTGTACGTGTAGTACGCCACCGTGCCGCCCATGGTGAGCGCCATGACCAGCACGAACTCCCGCTTGTGCCGGAGCAGTCGGCGGATCGTGCCGCGTTCGCCGCCGTCCGTGCCCGCGCTCCCGCCGGCGCCCTCGGCCTCCGTGTACGCCTCGGTCTCCACCAGGTTGCGCCGCAGCCAGAAGATCACCGCCGCACCGACCGCACCGACGACGAACGGGATGCGCCAGCCGTACGAGTGCAGGTCGGCCGAGGACATGGTGTGCTGGAGCACGATCTGCAGGCCGAGGCCGAGCAGTTGGCCGAGCGTCATCGAGACGTACTGGAAGCTGGAGACGAAGCCGCGCCGCCCGGGTGCGGACGCCTCGGTCAGATAGGTGGCGCTGGCCGCGTACTCGCCGCCGACCGACAGGCCCTGGAGCAGGCGGGCCGCCAGCAGGACGGCCGCCCCGGCGTAGCCGACCTGCCGGTACGTGGGGGCGACGGCGATCAGCAGGGCGCTCAGCGACATCATCGTCACGGTGAGGGTGAGTGCCGCCTTGCGTCCCCGCCGGTCGGCGTAGCGGCCGAGCAGCCAGCCGCCGACCGGCCGCATGAAGAAGCCGACGGCGAAGATGCCCGCGGTGTTCAGCAGTTGGGCGGTGGGGTTGCCGTTCGGGAAGAAGGCGCCGGCGAAGTAGGTGGCGAAGCTCGCGTAGACGAACCAGTCGTACCACTCGACCAGGTTGCCGATCGAACCGCCGACGACCGCTCTCCAGGGGGTGGCGGTGCCGCGTGCGCCGGGCGCGGGCGCTGCGGACGTGCGTGCTGCGGACATGCGGGGAGACCTCCGGAATCGGCCGGCGGCCGGGGTGGGGCCGCCGCGCTGGTGGCAGCGTCCACCGGCGGGGGAGAGCGCGGCGAGAGGCCGAGCCGAGAGCTAACGTCCGGTTAACACAACGATCGGCGGCCCGATCCGGCGCCGGGGAGCCCAACACGGCGCTCGGTGACCGGTCCGCTGCTCGCGGACGACCCGCTCGGTATAGAACAGGGGCATGACTTCTGAGCTGCTCGACCGCGCCCGCGCCGTCCTCCGCGAGACCCCGGTGGTGGACGGCCACAACGACCTGCCCTGGGCGATGCGGGCCCAGGTCGGCTACGACCTCGACGCGCTGGACCTGGCGGGCGACCAGCGCTCCCGGCTGCACACGGACCTGGACCGGCTCGGTGCGGGCGGGGTCGGCGGCCAGTTCTGGTCGGTGTACGTGCGCAGCGACTACGCGGGCGACCGGGCGGTGAGCGCCACCCTGGAGCAGATCGACTTCGTCCGCGCCCTGACCGAGCGCTACCCCGACCGGCTGCGGCTCGCGTTCACCGCCGACGACCTGGAGAAGGCCCGCTCCGAGGGCCGGATCGCCTCGCTGATGGGCGCCGAGGGCGGGCACTCCATCGACTGCTCGCTGGCCACCCTGCGGGCCCTGCACCAGCTGGGCGTCCGCTACATGACGCTCACGCACAACGACAACGTGCCCTGGGCCGACTCGGCCACCGACGAGCCGGCGGCCGGCGGGCTGACCGCGTTCGGCGTCGAGGTGGTCCGGGAGATGAACCGGCTGGGCATGCTGGTCGACCTCTCGCACGTCTCCGCGGACACCATGCGGGACGCCCTGCGGGTCAGCGAGGCACCGGTGCTCTTCTCGCACTCCTCCTCGCGCGCGGTCTGCGACCACCCGCGCAACATCCCGGACGACGTGCTCGCCCGGCTGCCCGAGAACGGCGGCGTGGCGATGGCCACCTTCGTGCCGAAGTTCATCCTGCCCGCCGCCATCGAGTGGACCCTGGCCGCGGACGAGAACATGCGCGCCCACGGCTTCCACCCGCTGGAGACCACCCCCGCGGCGAAGGACTGCCACCGCGCGTACGAGGCCGAGCACCCGCGCCCGGTCGCCACCCCGGCCACCGTCGCCGACCACCTCGACCACATGCGGGAGGTCGCGGGCATCGACCACATCGGCCTGGGCGGCGACTTCGACGGGACCGCCTTCCTCCCGTCCGGTCTGGACGACGTCTCCGGCTACCCCAACCTGATCGCCGAGCTGCTGCACCGAGGCTGGTCCGAGGCCGACCTCGGGAAGCTGACCTGGCACAACGCGGTCCGCGTGCTGCGCGACGCCCAGTCGGTCGCCGCCGACCTGCAGCGCACCCGCAAGCCCTCGATCGCCACCATCGCCCAGCTCGACGGCCCCGCCGCGGCGTGAGGAAACCAGGGGCGCGGGGAGCCGTACGGCTCCCCGTGCCCCTGGGCCGCGCCCGTCCGGTGTCCGGTTGACCTTGCCCCTGGGGCAGAGCGGAGCGTGACGGGCGTGGAGGAAGACGCACTGCTGAGCCTCGGCGTGTTCGCCCGCCGGGCCCGGCTGTCCCAGAAGGCACCGGCGACACCGAGCCGGCCTGCGACATCCTTCCCGGCGGCCTGAGCCGCGACCGCTGCTACAGCAGCGGCAGTTCGAGCGCCGGGCACTTGTTCATGACCATGTCGAGCCCGGCGGCGGTGGTGCGCGCGTAGGCCGCCTCGTCGACCACGTCCAGCTGGAACCAGACGGCCTTCGCGCCCGCCTCGACGGCCTGGTCGGCGACCTCGCCGGCCAGGCCGGAGTTCACGAAAACGTCGACCACGTCGACGGCGAACGGGATCGCGGCGAGCGAAGGATAGCCCTGCTCGCCGAGGACCGTCTCCGCCTTCGGGTGCACCGGCACCACCCGCTTGCCCGCCTTCTGCAGCACCCGGGCCACGCCGTAGGCGGCCCGCGCGGTGTTGCCGGACAGGCCGACCACGGCCCAGGTGTCGCCGGTGTCCTGCAGGATCCTGCGGACCGTTGCCTCGTCTCCGTACGTCATGCCCTGATCCAACAGCCCCGAGGGCCCGGGCATTCCGTCCGGCGGGCTACTCGCCCGGACGCCCCATCGCCCGGTAGATCCACCCGGCGTCGCGCCACTTCTGGACGTCCAGCACGTTCCGCCCGTCGATCAGCCGGCGCTCGGCGACCAGGGCACCCACCTCGGCGGGGTCCAGCTCGCGGAACTCCTGCCACTCGGTCAGGTGCAGGACGACGTGGGCACCCTCGACGGCCTCCAGCGCGGAGTCCGCGTAGGCCAGGCCCGGGAACATCTTCCGGGCGTTGTCCATGGCCTTGGGGTCGTAGACGGTGACCTGGGCGCCCTGGAGCTGGATCTGCCCGGCGACGTTGAGCGCCGGAGAGTCCCGGATGTCGTCCGAGTTGGGCTTGAAGGCGGCACCGAGCACGGCGACCCGGCGGCCGAGGAAGCCGCCGCCGCACTGCTCGCGGGCCAGTTCGACCATCCGCGAACGGCGGCGCATGTTGATCGAGTCGACCTCGCGCAGGAAGGTCAGCGCCTGGTCGGCGCCCAGCTCCCCGGCGCGGGCCATGAAGGCGCGGATGTCCTTGGGCAGGCAGCCGCCGCCGAAGCCGAGCCCGGCACCGAGGAACTTGGCGCCGATCCGGTCGTCGTGGGCGAGCGCCTGG
>NZ_JYJF01000131.1 GCF_000955975.1 Saccharothrix sp. ST-888 | reverse complement strand
CTGGCCCGGGTGAGCCACCTGACTGGGGTTGGCCACCTGGCCCGGGTGAGCCACCTGACTGGGGTTGGCCACCTGGCCCGGGTGAGCCACCTGACTGGGCGACTGGTCCTGAGTGGACGTCTGCCCCCGCTCCTGGTTCTGGCCTTGGTTCTGGCCTTGGTTCTGGCCCTGGCCCTCGCCGTGGCCGTGCTCATTGCCCTGGCCGTGCTCGCCGCAGCGCTTGTCGCACTGCGAGTTGCCTCCCTGTTTCCCCCCGGCGTCACCCCCGCCCGGCCGCGGCTGCTCGGCGGGGCCGGCCGTGTGATAGCCGGTCTCCCAGTCCGGTGCGCCCTCGAACTGCTGCGGCAGGGCGCCGTCCGTGTTTCTGGCATCCCAAGAGGTCTCCCCCCCTTGGGCCGGCGCCGTTCTGAGGCTGGCGCCGTTCTCAAGGCCGGCCCGGTCGACAAGCGCCGCTACCCAGGGGGATTCGCTCGTCCCCGAGTCGCTGGCCGCGACGTCCGAGGACCAGTCGGAGTAGGCGTGCGCCGTGCTGCTGCCCAGCACGACCAAGGCGAACGAGGTCAGTCCCGACACGACAAGACCGGCTGCGCGGGTCTTCATGATACTCCCAATGTGATCGGCAAAGCGGATTCTCTGTCTACAACAAAGCCCGATTAATCCGACGCTTACCACACGGCCTGATCAATACATCGGTGTAGTTATTGACCCGAACGGCCTTGCCGGGAACGGAGCCACGGAACCCGGACGGCACATTTACTTGTTTATATGACTGCCAATATTCGAATCCCAGTCCGGATTCCGGTGGCGTCCACCCGCCACCGCGTGGACCCGCCGCGCCGGACACTGGCCCCGGTGCGATCACACGGGGGAGGATCGGTGCCACCCCGGGTGCTCTTGTGGCACCGGCCGTCCCCGGCGGGGCACTTGAGCACACCCTGGAGGAGCCATGGCCACGCGCAGCCTGTCCGGATCCGCCCCGCTCGCGTCCGCCGTCCGCCCTCCGTGCGGCGGCCGGGAGCCCGTCAGCACCCGCTGGGCTCCCGGCCTGGAGTCGATGGTGCCTCCGACCCCGCACACCACCTGGCTGCAGGACTTCCTGCTCAACCCGCACGCCGCCGACATCGTCGGGTACCTGAGAGCGGCCCGCAGCGTCGGCGGCCCGGTCCTCGACCTGGGCTCCGGCGCCGGACGGCTGACCGTCCCCTTTGCTCACCACGGCTTCCGGGTCGAGGCCGTGGACCGGGACCCGGCCGCGCTGACCCGGCTCGGCGAGTGGGCCGCGCGCGGCGGGCGCCGCACCAGACGGGCCGTCACCACCAGCTGTACCGCGCTCGAACTGCTCCGGCTGAACGGCGAGTACCGCTTTGTGATGCTCGCCGGAGCGATGATCGCGGCACTCGCGCCGGGCTCCCGGGCGGCACTGCTCACCGAGGTGGCCGCCCACCTGCGTCCCGGCGGAACGCTCGCACTGGACTTCACCGCGCACCGCCACACCGGACTGGCCGAGGAGCCGTACCGCCACTGGACCTTCCGGGTGCCGCGATTCGACGGTGTCGACGAGACAGCGTTCGCTGAACAGATCTTCGATCTTTCCACCATGCGGGAAGAACTGCTCCTCCGCAGCGAGCAGTTCGGCCCCCAGGGCGTCCTGCGGCAGGAGTTCCGCAGCGGCAAGTGGATCGTCGATCCCGACGAGCTCTGCGGCGATCTGCGCCGGGCCGGTCTGCGGGTGACCAGCCGCGACAGCCGCCCGCTCGACGCCCGCACCGACAGCGTCTTCCTGCTCTGCGAACGGCGCCCCCGGTCCTGAAAAGACAGGGCACTCGAACACCGCGCCCGAGCAGTATCCTGTCGGCTCCGTACGACCGGCGAAGCCACCCGACACCGCACGCCGCAGCCCCGGAGCCCCGCACCTGACGAAGTGCGGATCGGCACTCCATCAGACTCCCCGGGTCTTTGCCCCGATCGCCCGGCCCCCGCTGTGACGCGGCCTACTATCGGGCCTAGTCGTTTCCCTCGCTTTTCCACCTCTCGGGAAACGAGCCGGCGGGAGTTGTGCAGGCAATCCAAATCGGGGATGGCGGTGTCGCGTGTCAAGGCCGACCGAGGGCAAGTCTTCTGACCAGGCGCTGGCCCTCTACCAGGAGCTGAGAGCCCGGGGGTCGTCCACCTACGACGAACTCACGGTCGAGCTCGGCCTCTCCGGCCCCGAGGCGCAGTCCTGTTGGGCCGAACTCAGCCAGCTGGGCCTGATCACCGAGCCCTCGCGCGACGAGGCCGCCGCCGTGGCGGTGGTCGACCCCGAGGTGGCCCTGCTGCGGATGCTCGCCCAGGAGCAGCGCGACATCCGGGACCGCCAGCAGCGCGCCGAGGACCGCTACGCCGCGATCGAGGACCTGGCCGCCCGCTACATGCGCGGCGGGGGCGCCACCCACGCCGAGATCGAGATCGAGGTGCTGACCAGCAGGCGGCGGATCCAGCAGACCTTGGAGGACCTCTCGGACACCGTCAAGGACGAGATCGCCTCGATGCACCCCGGCGCTCTGCCCACCGGCGAGTTCCTGGAGCAGGGGCTGGCCCGCGACCGCCGGCTGCTGGAGAGCGGCGCCCAGGTCCGGGCCATCTACCAGCAGCGCTTCGCGGCGGTGCCGGCGCTCGCCGAGTTCTTCCGCCGCCAGATCGAGCTGGGCGTCGAGGTCCGGCTGGCCCCGGTGGTCCCGCTGAACATGATCCTGAGCGACCGCCGGTTCGCCCTGCTCCCGATCGACCCGGACAACCACGAGGCCGGTGCCGTGCTCGCGCGCGGCTCCGCTCTGGTCCGCTCCTACCTGGCGCTCTACGAGTACTGCTGGCACACGTCCTCGACGTACGGACACATCGAGCAGCGGCGCGGCGGCGAACGGCTGACCGAGCAGCAGCACGCGGCGATCAGGATGCTGGCGGCCGGCATGAAGGACGAGAAGATCGCCCGCTCGCTCGGCGTCTCGCTGCGCACCCTCAGCCGGGTGATGTCCGAGGTGATGCAGGAACTGGGCACCACCAGCCGCTTCGAGGCGGGCGTCCGGGCGGCGAAGCTCGGCTGGCTGGACTGACGCGCCCCATCTGCGCTGCGCCGTCCGGCCGTTCGCAAGGTTCGGGCGCACTCCGGCAGAGTTTCGACCGGGCAAGAGGTACGCTTGGGCCAAATCTTTGTCCGGACCACATGGCGACCCGATGGCGGCTCTGATGGAACACGGTAAGGCTCCGGCGGACCGGGACGCGGTGGTCCAGCGGCTGCGCGACGTCGGCCTGCGCGTGACCGGCCCCCGGCTGGAGGTCCTGCAGATCCTCAGCGCGCAGGCGCATCTGGACGTCGAGTCGATCACCGAGGCGGCCCGGACCCGGCTCGGCACGCTCACCAGCCAGGCCGTCTACGAGATGCTTCGGCACTTCATGGAGACCGGCCTGGTCCGGAAGTTCGAACGCCCCGGCCGTCCGGCCGTCTTCGAGCTCTCCACCGGCGAACACCAGCACGCCCTCTGCACCCGCTGCGGCCGGGTGACCAACGTCGAGGCGGAGATCCCCGCCCCGCCGCGCAAGGGCCTGCGCGGCTGGCGCATCGAGGAGACCGAACTCGTCTTCCTGGGCGAGTGCCCCGACTGCCGCAAGGCCGGCCCGGCCTGAGCAGGGCGCACCCGTCGTCGGCGCTGGCGGCGGCCGCGAACAGCGAGCGGCACGCCGGACCCGGCTGCTACCCGGCCCGGCGGGCTGTCGTGGTGAACTGCCAGACCTGGTGGATGCCGAGACCGGCCAGCAGGGTCCGGGCACGGGCGAGGCGGTCGGCGAGGCCGGGGGCGTCCGGGGGGAAGAGGAGGCCGAGGAGGGAGGTTCCGCGGTCGGACTGGAGGCCGAGGGCGCCGCAGGAGGCGAGGGCGGCGGCGAGGTGTCCGGCCAGCGGGCGGGGGCGGTGGGTGCCGAGGAGGAGGGTGGACTCGGTGGCGGCGGCCGCGAACAGCGCGGCGTCCCGGCCGACCGCCGCGCGGCGCAGCAGGCCGCGCAGCCGACGGCCTGCCGCCAGATCGGCGAGGCTTGCGTCGTCCGGGTCGAGCCCGGGTCCGGACGGTACGTCACCCGGGTCGAAGCCGAGGACGAGCAGCGGGGGAAGGTCGGCTTCGAAGGCCTCGATCAGCGAACCGTCGACGGCGTCCACCAGCCCGGTACCGCCGCGTGCCGCACCGGGAGGGGCGTCGACCTCGCTGACGGCGGTGGCCAGTTCGGCGGCGCCGGGGCAGAGCCCCCAGGCGTCGGCGACGGCGCGGACCACCGCCGGGGCGACCGGCCAGACCGGGGCCTCGGCCTCCGTATGGACCGTCAACCGCCCACCGCTCCACGGCGCCCGGATCCCGCCGAGCGCCGTCTCAGCCGCCTGCCGGGCCGGCGCCGCGGCCGCCGACGCGGCGCGTACGTACAGCTGCGCTCCGGGGTGAGGGGCGAACTCCGCCGCCGCCCCCTGCTCCGGCCACGGCAGGCGCAGCACACCGATCCGAGGGGTGCCGCCCGGGGTGGCGAACACTCCCGACACCAGTTCCCCGTGGTAGCCGGGGGCGAAGCCCCGTCCCACCCGGTGACCTGTCGCTCTCGGGGCCGAGGGTATCGCAGGCGGTCCGGAGCGCCCCGGGAACCGGCCCGGCGACGAACGGTGGGCAGAGGCGCGCCCGGCTACGGGGCGTACGACGGTGGTCATGGTGCCCTCCAGGGCTGGTTTCGCGGGGCGGCGGCGGGTGGGACGGCGGAGCAGGTGGGCGGGACGGCGCACGCCGACCGCCGGGCGAGCCGCACTGCGGTCCGGCCGGCGGTCGGCGTCGTCGACGGGTGGGGAGGCCCGGTCCGAGGGCCGGTCAGCTCCGAACGGCGGCGGCCGGAGCCGGAGCGGGCCACACGATGTCGCCGGGCGAGGCGGCTGCGACGGCCCGGGCCGCACCGGCGGGGTTCGCGACGGCCGGGTTCGGGCCGGCCGGCCAGACGATGTCGCCGGCGGACGGGGTTCCGTGCGCCGCACCGTCGCCGGTCTGTGCCGCCAGCAGCCCGGCGGCGAGCGCCAGCGCTGCGACGGCGGGGGCGATGCCGTTCAGGACGGTGCGGCGGGTGGTGGCGAGGGTCGCGGACATGGTTCCTCCAGGAAACACGGGTGAGGGTGGGGATTTCTCCGGCTGCCGTGCCGTGCCGTCGGCGTCGGCACCGGAGGAGATGATTCGATCCTCGCCGGTATCGGGACGGAGATCCAGACCCTTCGGCGTCGTTCCCCGGCCATGGCGTGGATCGGCCAACGGCCCGGTAATTCCGTCCTCCGGCAAGGAGGTTGACGACGCCCGGAACAGCTGGTCGGCCTCTTTTTGGGGAAGCCGATATTTTGTCAGACAAAATGTTCTGCTAGCCTCGGAGAGGCTGCACCCCTGTCCCTCCAGCGGGGGCGCATGCCGAAGGCGGGGGCGTGCCGTCGCCCCCGCCAACCTCGTTCCGCGCGCCTGCCGACGCCCGGTCAGACCGCCTCGGCCAGCAGCCGCTCCACCCTCCGGGCATGCCAGGCCCGCGAGTACACCCGGGCGGTCGCGCCCGCACAGGACTCCCACCCGAAGCGCTCGGCATGGCGGATCGCCGCCACCCCCAACTGCTCGGTCAACCCCGGCCGGTCGGCGAGTTCCGCCAGGACCCGTGCGTAGTCCGCAGGGTCGTGGCCGCGCACCAGACGGCCGGTGATGCCGTCGTCGACCGCGACGGACAGTCCGCCGACATTCGCCGCCAGTACGGGAGTTCCGCACGCCTGGGCCTCCAGCGCGACCAGTCCGAAGGACTCGCTGTGCGAGGGCATGGCCAGCACCGTGGCGGCCCGGTACCAGTCGGCGAGTTCCCGCTGACCGACCGGCGGCTGGAACCTGACCAGGTCGGATATCCCGAGCCCGGCCGCCAGTTGCCGACATCGGGCGGGGTAGTCCGCGCCGCTGCCGCTCAGTCCGCCGATCACCGGGACCACGAGTCGCTCCCGCAACTCGGGCCGCAGCAGCACCAGTTCGGCCACGGCGCGGAGCAGCATGTCCGGGGCCTTGAGCGGCTGGATCCGGCCGGCGAACAGGACGACCAGGGCCTCGGGCCCGAGTCCGAGCCGACGGCGGGCCGCCGCCCGGCCGTCACCGGGGCAGAAGACGTCGAGGTCGACCCCGGGGTGGACCACGTCGATCCGCTCGGGAAGCGCACGGTAGTGGTGCACCAGCTCCGCGGCCTCCGCTGCGGTGTTGGCCACCAGCCGGTCGGCACTGTCCACCAGCGCGCTCTCCCCGGCCAGCCGGGCCAGCGGCTCGGGGCTGTCACCCACGGCGAGCGAGGCGTTCTTCACCTTGGCCATGGTGTGCATGGTGTGCACCAGCGGCACCCCCCAGGTCTCCGACAGCATCCGTCCGACCTGCCCGGAGAGCCAGTAGTGCGAGTGGACCACGTCGTAGCCCGCAGGTCCGTACCGCGCCACGGCCTGCCGGACTCCGGTCGCGAACTCGCCCAGCACCGTGGGGAGATGCTCCTTTCTCAGGCCGCCGAGCGGACCGGCCGCCACATGCCGGACCCGGACGCCCGGGACGGCCTCGACCTCCGGGGGCTGGTCGTGGCCGGTGCGGCGGGTGTAGATGTCCACCTCGACGGAGAGCTCGGCGAGGCGGCGGGCGAGTTCGATGATGTAGACGTTCATACCTCCCGCATCCCCGGTACCGGGCTGGTGCAGCGGGGAGGTGTGCACACTCAGCATGGCGACCCGGCGCACCCCTCGCCCGGGGGCGGCCACCGCACGGACCGGGCCCGTACGCACCAGGGCCGCGCCGACCGGGGCCGTACGGACCCGGCTCAGCGGAACCGGGCTCCCGCCGACGGAACCTGCCCGGTCGAGGGCCCGGCTTCCGGGGCTCGTGCGGTCGAACTGCGGGAACGGCATGCGGGCGGCGGGGCTCGTCACCGGACTCTCCTCGGATTCGTCATGGCCAATGAACTCGTCGTGTTCGCAGGGGAAGTCGCACACTGGGGAAGGCGCACGCAGGGGTGGTCACGCGCCGGGAAGTCGCGCGCGGCCGGAGTCGCGGGTAGCGGCAGAGCCGCGAGCGCCGGGCACCCACGGGTACAGGGGAATCCGCGCGCACCCGAGGGACCGGGTGCGCGCGGATGGCGTGGTTCCCGGCCGGCCGGAGGGAGGTTCTCGACCGGTCGGCCGGGGACGGATCAGAAGCCGAACACCGGCCCGGTCGGCGGGACGAGGCGCACTCCGGGCGCCGGAGCCGCCAGGGCCGCCGAGGTCACCGGACCGCCTGCGGTGACGCCCAGGGCCGCCGCAAGCCGCCCGGCGCCCTCCGGCATGACCGGCCAGGCCCAGGCGGTGAGCGCGCAGGCCACCGCCAACTCGGCTGCCAGGGCCGCCCGGTAGGCCGACCGGCCGGCGGCGCGGTCCCGCTCGGGCGCGTTCACCAGGTGGAAGTCGTCGGCGAGCCGGACGACTTCGTCCAGCAGCGCGACCGCCCGCCGGGGCGCGAATCCCGATACTCCGTAGGAGCTTCGTAATTCACGAGCCGAAAAGTCCAGCCGCTCCGCGAGCAGGTCCCAGCCCGTGCCGCCCGGTGCCTCCTCCGGGGTCACCCCGGCGCAGTCCTCGCGCAGCGCCGCGAACAGCCGGCTCAGCCACTGGTTCCAACTGGTGTGCAGGTGGTCGCGGGTCCGGTCCAGCCCGTCCAGCTCGAACTCGGCCGGCCGGCCCTCGGGGCGGTCCGAGAGCACATGGCGGCGCAGGGTGTCCGAGCCGGCGTCGGTGAGCACGTCCAGCGCCCAGACCGCGTGCCGCCGGGTGGTGGAGAGCTTCCGGCCGTCGAGCCGGTAGTACTCGTTGACCTGGAAGCCCGTCGGGAGCGGGCCGCCGTACGCCGCCACCAGGGTCGGCAGGACAGCCAGGTGGAGAACGGCGCGGTCGATGCCGAAGAACTGCAGCGGCCCCCGGGCACTCTCCTCGCCGTTCTCCGGACCACTTTCCGGACCGTTGTCCGGACCACCCTTCAGACCGCTCTCCGGACCGCTCTCCGGACCGGTCGACAGCAGGTAGGACGCGACCTCCTCCACGGCCGGGGCGATGCGCTGGTCCGCGAAGCCCTCGACCGGCACCTCGATGCCCCACTGCGCGGGGTGGCTCACGGCCACGTCCGGCAGCCCGTCGTGCAGGAGGCCGTCCCGGAACGCGGCCAGGCGCGGCGGCATCGCCACCGAGTCCCAGAAGTCGGTCAGTTCCTTGCGGTGCGCCTCCAGCGGCAGGTAGAGCCGCCGGCACTGGCGCAGCACCGCCGGGGTGCCGCACAGGACGCAGACCGGCGCCAGCAGGTCGCCGCAGTCGTTCGGGCGGGCACAGGTCTGGCAGAGGTTGCCGTCGGCCTGCGCGCCGCAGGAGGGGCAGCCGCCCTTGACGTACTTCCCGTACAGCGCGCGCTCGCACGGTCCGCAGTACGGCAGCAGCCGGGTACGCGGCACCAGGACGCCGTCGGCGTGGAGTCGGCGGAACAGCGAGGTCACGAAGGCGCGGTAGCCCTTGTCCTGGTTCGGCCGGACCAGTTGGTCGAACTCGACGCCGGCCCGGCGCCAGTCCACCGTGATCGCCTCGCCGTAGCCGTCGGCCACCTCCGCCGCCTTGCGGCCCTGGCCGAGGGCGCAGAGCTCGACCGCGCTCTCGTGGTCGGCCAGTCCCCCGGTCAGCCGGACGGGCAGGCCGTCCGCCTTCAGGAAGCGGCGCAGGACGTCGGCGGCGACGTACGGACCGGCCAGGTGCCCGACGTGCAGTTCACCGTTGGGCGTGGTCGGGGTCGCGGTGATCCAGAGGGAAGCGGACACGGGTGGACCTCCTCTTGCTTGGGGCTTGCGTGCGGCTGCGCACAGGGCGCGGGTACGGCTCGAAGTGGGCCGGTTACCGGGGCTCGAAGTGGAAGGAGCGGATGAAGCAGTCCCGCGGCTGGTCGACCGCGAAGGCGATGCAGTCGAAGAGGGCCTGGGTGGTGAGCTTCTCCTGCGGGGAGCGGGTGGCGCCCTCCCACTCGCGGGTGCCGGGGTCCGAGGTGGAGAAGTCCGGCGGGTAGAGCGCCATGACCCGGACGCCGGACGGCCCGAGCCGCCGCGAGAGGATGTCGGCGAAACCGGCCTGGGCGCTCTTGGCGGCGTAGAAGGCGTCGTGCGCGGTGGACGATCCGGCGGAGTCCAGGCCGCAGACGGACACCATGTTGATGATGTCCGGGCGCTCGGAGGCGCGCAGCAGCGGCAGGAAGTGCTTCACCATCAGGACCGTCCCGGCGGCCGTCGACTCGATGGTGTCGACGATCTGCTCGTCGGAGGCGGACTCCAGCTCGACGCCGTCGAGCCAGCGGGCACCGTTGTTGATCAACAGGTCGACCCGGTCGGTGTGTTCCGCCACCTGACGGGCGAGCTCGCGGATCTCGGCGGGGCGGCTCAGGTCGCAGCCGAAGGCGTGGATACGGCCTCGGGCCGCGCCCACGATCTGCTCACCGGTGCGGGCCGCGGCCTCCTTGGTGCGGGCCGAGACGAAGACCTCGGCACCGAGGTGGGCGAAGCCGACCGCGAGCGAGCGGCCGAAGTCCCGGGAGGCGCCGGTGACCACGACGCGCAGGTTCTCGAATCTCATCGCGGAATCCTCTGGGCTCGGGGGCTTGCCGGTGCGGCGAGCGCACGGGATGGGCGGTACGGCGTACGCGCGGGTGCCCCCCGGCATCTCAGGCAGGCGCCGGGTGGGGCACGGACGGGCTTCGACAGAACGGGTCGTGCGGTTTGCTCTGTCATCCTGTCAGCGCTGCGGCGGCCGATCGACCGATCCGGCATGCGCGTCCACGCCGTGGCGTGTGGACGCCACGGACACGAACGGGACTGCGCAGCCGGGCACTTCCTCAGCCGCGCGGCGGACCTCGCGCCCTTCCTCAGCCGCGCGGCGAGCTTCGTACCAAGCCCGCCGCCGAGCTGCGCGACCGGTCGCCCGACTCCCCGTACCCGCGAGGGGCCGGCCCGCCGGCCATGCGCCCGGCGGGGACGAGCGGTGCGCCGAGGTCGGCGGAGCCGGTCGGGTGGGCGACCTTGTGGCCGACGCTGACCCACTCCAGCAGGTCACCGCCGGGCGAGGGCCGGACGGCGGCGGTCACCGTGGTCCGGCCGCCCGGGGTCTCCACCTCCACCTGCGGGCCCGTCGCGTCCGTCCGCACCGCCACCCGCTGCGGCACGGTGCCGGGAATGGCGGTGGCCGCCGCCAGGCAGATCGCGCCGGTGACCGCCAGGGTGGGATGCCAGGACGGTACGGCAAGCGATCTGACGTGCAGTCGGCCGGGCCGGAAGCCGCCCACCACCGCGATCTTCGGCAGCGCCCCGTCGACGGGGCGCCCCAGCCGGCGGGCCGCCGCCGCCCGCACGGCGGCCAGCTGGGCGAACACCTCGTCCCCGGCTTCGAATAACTGACGTTCCGTCAGAATGCCGAGCGAGCAGGCGTCCAGGAATACGTACGGGTTGCCGAGCGAGACCAGCGAGACCTCCTGCGCCGCGCCGGCCGTGCCCGGCCGCCCCACCGCCAACAGGTCCGCCGGCCTGCCGGTGAGCAGCAGGTCGGCCACCGGCACGGACGGGGACTGGACGAAGTGCACGGTGAAGTCGCGGCTGCGGCTGCGTGCTTCGGCCAGCTCGCAGACCACGAGATCACCGTTGTTGAGCACCCTGACCCGGACCCGGCCGCCCGGCGCCAGCCGCGGCAGCAGCCCCTGCTGTTCGGCGACGACCACCGCCGCCAGGACGGAGTGCCCGCAGTTGGCCGCGAAGTCGAAGCGGTCGGCACCGCCGGGCAGGCACTGGACGAACCGGAAGTCCAGGTCGAACAGCGGGTGCGCGGAGACGGCGATCAGCGCGAACTTCAGCACTCCGCCCGAGCCGGTGGCCTGCAACCACTCGCGGATACGGGTCAGCACCGGCCGCAGGGCCGGCTCCTCGGCGGGCAGCAGGTCCGCGTCCAGCACCAGCGTCGGGCAGGGGGCACCGACGGCCTGCGCCGTGTGCGCGATCACGGTGCGGTCCGGATCTGCCGTACGGTCCGGATCTGCCGTACGGTCCGGCCCGGCTGGACCGGGACGGCGCCGGAGGCCGGCCGGAGCGGGGGCGCAGCCGCTGCGGACGTGCGCGGCGTGGACGCGGGAGTCATGGGCACGGGGGCCGTGGACGCGGGAGCCGCGCCGAGACGGTCCTCCCAGAGCTGGTGGATCAGCAGCGCCCAGATCGCGAGTGCCGTCCGGCCGTCCGGCGCGGCCTGCTGACGGCCCAGCAGCCCGGCTACCGCCCGGGGGTCGAGCCGTCCGCCGCGCCGTAGTGCCGGCGGGCTGAGCACCTCGCGCGTGAAGTCCATCAGCGGCTGCCCCGGTGCCAGCATCGCGGCGATCGGCAGGGTGAAGGGCTGCTTGGGCCGCCGGAGCACCGAGCTCGGCAGCAGCCCGGACGCCGCACCGTACAGGGCCCGCTTCACCGCGCCCGCCGGGGAGATCCGGTACCGGTCCGGGAGCGAGCGGGCGTGCTGGACCACCGTGGCCTGGCAGTACGGGAGTCGGGCCTCCACGCCCCAGGCCATGCTGAGGTGGTCCACCCGGCGCAGGTGGTAGGCGGGCAGGCGGGAGCCGGCCTCGAAGCGGGTGAGCGCCGACATCCGGGCTCCCGGCCCCGCCCCTGCCCCGGAGTCCGCCGCCAGCTCCGCCGCCAACCGCGCGCCGGTCGTGCCCTCGGGGTCGCTCGCCAGAAAGGCCCGGTAGTCGGCGCTGTAGAGGCGGGTCCGCAGCTGCCGCGGGACCGCGCAGAGCGCGTCCAGGTAGGCCGGGATCCAGGGCTGTCCGGCGGGCGTACGCATCGCGGCGCTCATCCGGTCGTAGCCGCCGAAGAGTTCGTCGGCACCGTCCCCGGTGAGCGCGACGGTGAAGCCCGCCTCGCGGACCGCCCGGAAGAGGGCGTAGCTGCTCAGCGTGATCGGATCGGCGTTCGGCTGGCCCAGGCGCTCGACCACGGCGGGCAGCAGGTCGGGGAAGGTCGCCGGGTCCAGCTCGACCTGGTGGTACACCGCGCCGCAGTGCTCGGCCGTCTCGCGTGCGAAGGCCCGCTCGTCGGCGGGCCAGCTCCCCCGGTAGGCCAGGTTGAAGGAGTGCAGCTCCGGCAGGTGCCCGGCGGCCAGTGCGGTGACCAGACCGGAGTCCAGGCCGCCGCTGGTGATCGCGCACACGGGCACGTCCGCCTGCGCGAGTCGGCCGACCTCGCCGGTGAGCAGCTCCCGCGTCCGTCCGACCGCCCCGGCGAACGTACCGGCGTCACCGGGCGGTTCGGCCGGGCGCCGGGTGAGCCTCGGCCCGCCGGAGCGGGTGAGCCGGAGCCGTCCGCCCGGCGGCAGTGCGCGGACGTCGCGGAACGCGGTCCGCTCACCGAGCGGCGTCCGGGTGGTCAGGTAGGCGTCGAATCCCTGCTCCCACAAGGTGGTCGACACCCCGGGGAAGGCCAGCAGCGCGGGTATCTCGGAGGCGAAGCAGAGCGCCCCGGCCGCCGGATCCCAGTGGTAGTAGAGCGGTTTCATGCCCAGCGGGTCAACCGCCAGCAGCAGTGCCGGCTCGGCCCGCAGGTCGACGACGGCGAGTGCGTACATGCCGTCGAGCTGCTCGGTGAACTGCGGCCCGTACGTGGCGTACAGGGCGGGCAGGATCGACCCGTCGCAGTCGTCGGCGAAGACATGGCCGCGCGCGGCCAGTCGGCGGCGCAGCTCGCGGTGGTTGTAGATCTCGCCGTTGAACACCACCGTGATGCCGCCACCATCCGCTCCCTCACCTCCGCCCAGCCGGTAGGGCTGCGCGCCGCCGGACGGGTCGGTGACGGCGAGCCGGTTGCAGCCGAGCGCCCAGTCCGTCCCGCGCCACAGGCTCCGGGCGTCGGGTCCGCCGTGCAGCTGCCGGCTGCCGACGGCAGCCAGCCGCTGCGCGGAGACCGGGGTGCCGAAGTGCCCGAAGATCCTGCACACCGCGCCTCACCGACCTCACGCTCATGGCCCAGTACGGGAGTTGACAGAGAACCGGCCGCACTTCTGAGCCATCCATTGTTTTTGTCATCTCAAATTACCTGCTCACCCCGCACCCCGGCAGAAGCAGCGGACGGCGCATCCATGCCATGGCGCGTGCACGCCGCCGGGATCCCTTTGTGACCGGGCGAGGTGCGCGTGATGCTGCTGACTGATCGGACCCGGCTCCCGGACCGGCGAACCCCCGCAGCCCTCAACCGGTAGGTCTCAACCCGCAGCAGAACCCCGCCAGGACCAGCTCGACCAGGACGAGGAACACACCATGCCCGCTGCCAAGCCGCCCACCGAGCCCGCGCACGACCGCACGGCAACCGCAGCCGCGGCCGCCGGGGCGGCGTCGGCCAGGCCCGACCGGGTCCTGGTGATCACCGCCCACCCCGACGACGTCGAGTTCTGCGCCGCGGGCACCGTGATGCAGTGGACCGACCAGGGCGCCTCGGTCACGTACTGCGTGCTCACCGACGGCGACAACGGGGGCTTCGACGAGGTGCTCCCCCGCCAGACCATCGCCCCGCTGCGCCGGGCCGAGCAGAAGATGGCGGCCCGCGCGGCCGGCGTGCACGACGTGAGGTTCCTCGGCTACCCGGACGGGCGGCTCGAACCGAGCATGCAGCTGCGCCGCGACATCACCCGGGTGATCCGGCAGACCAAGCCCGACCTGGTGGTCCTGCCCAGCCCGGAGATCAACTGGGACCGGATCGCCGACGTCCACCCAGACCACCGGGCAGCGGGCGAGGCCGCCCTGCGCGCCGTCTACCCCGACGCCCGCAACCCCTTCGCACATCCGACCCTCTACCGCGAGCAGAACCTGGCCGCCTGGGAGGTCCCGGAGATCTGGCTGATCACCGGGCCGGCCCCGAACCACTTCGTCGACGTCACCGACGTCTTCCCCCGCAAGCTCGCCGCGCTGCGCCTGCACACCTCGCAGACCGCCCACCTCGCCGAGCTGGAGGAGCTGCTCGTCCGCTGGCAGGGCGAGCACGCCGCCCAGGGCGGTCTGCCCGCCGGACGGCTGGCGGAGGCCTTCCAGGTCGTCCGGCTGGTGTAGGGCGGCGCGCTGGAGCAGCGGCTCGTGACGGCCGGTCGGTCTTAGGGCAGTCGAGCTGCCTAGTCCGGGCGGTTGAGCAGGACGAAGCCGTCCTGGTCGGCCACGGTGCGATAGCCCTGGGCGCGGGCCCAGTCCAGGGACGCCTTCTCCTCCTGGACGGTCAGCGGCCACCGCTTCCGCCACGGCGTCCAGGTGTCCACCACGATCCACTGCGGGCGGGGACGGCTCTGCGGCCAGCCGTAGAGGCTGACGCTGGTGCGGTTTGACTCCGGGAGCTACCGCCGGTCCGGTCAGAATCCTTCGAATGGCCGCACACCCCGTGTGGCGTTCGTGCGATGCGGTGGGGCGGTGCCGGTCGCCAAGTCCGGTGCGCACGCCGACATCCGCGCTGTCCTGCTGTCCACCGACGACGAGGAACTCGTCGAGGACGGCGGCCGACCGTGCGTCACGGGTCGGACCGAGTGCACCCGGGGAGCGCGTGCCAGCCGTGTGCGAGGAGGTCGAAGGCGGCGTCGAGGGCCTTGCGGGGATCGTCCTGGCCCCTGGCGACGGCCAGCGCTTCGAGGGCGAAGTGGGCGAGGGCGGCACAGGCCGGGTCGCCCTGGGGGGCGCCGGTGTCCTCGGCGATGGCCTGCGCGAGGGCGGTCTCGTGGCGCATCCAGATGCGGTGGCCGTAGTCGCGCAGCGCCGGCGTGCCCATGACGAGCTGCCGGAAGGGTGCGAAGGCGGGGTCGGCGATCACGTCGATACGGGTCCGCAGGATGTGCTCGCGCAGGGCGGCGGGGACCGACTGGCCGTCCGGTCGCTCGCGCACCGCGGCCACGAGGGCGGCCTCCTGGTCGTCGTCCTCGTCGAAGACCAGGGCCTCCTTGCCCGAGAAGTGCTTGAAGAGCGTCGTGGTGGAGACGTCGGCGGCTTCGGCGATGTCCTTGATGCCGACCTGGTCGTAGCCGTGTTCGAGGAACAGTCTCAGGGCCGCGTCGGCCAGGGCCTGCCGGGTCGCGGCCTTCTTACGCTCGCGGCGCCCCAGGGGCGGTGTCGTCTCACTCACGCCCTCACCCTACCCCTCTGTTGCTTGAGTATAAAAGTTGATTCATTATACTTTTTTACTGAGTGTGCTTTTCTGTTGAAGCCGGTTCCGCAGGCCGTCTCGGCCCGCCGACCCGCCCCGGCACCAACCCGACCAGCAGAGGAAGCACCCCATGACCACCAGCCCCGCGCCCCGTATCGCCGTCATCGGCGCCGGCCCGGCGGCCTGACCTGCGCCCGCGTCCTCCAGCGCCACGGCATCGACGTCACCGTCTACGACCGCGACGCCTCCGTCGCCGCCCGCAACCAGGGCGGCACCCTCGATCTGCACGCCGACTCCGGGCAGATCGCCCTGCGGGAGGCCGGACTCCTCGACGAGTTCCACGCCCTGGCCCGGCCCGAGGGGCAGGCCAATCGCGTCCTCACCCGCCACGGAGAGGTCCTCGTCGACTACCGGCCCACCGCCGACGAGGACGCCGCCCCCGAGATCGACCGCGGCCAGCTGCGCTCCCTGCTGGTGGACTCGCTCATCCCCGGCACCGTCCGGTGGGGCCACACCCTGGTCTCCGCCGCCGCCAACCCGGACGGCTCCCACCGCCTCACCTTCGAAACCGGTGCCACCGCCGACGTCGACCTCGTCATCGGCGCGGACGGCGCCTGGTCCCGGGTGCGACCGCTGGTCAGCGACGCCGTTCCGGTCTACACCGGGATCACCTTCGTCGAGGCCCACTTCGACAACGCCGACACCGACCACCCCGAGGTCGCCGAACTCGTCGGCGACGGAAGCGTCCTCGCCTCCGGTGACAACAAGGGCCTGGTGGGGCAGCGCAACAGCGACCAGCACGTGCGCGCCTACATCGTCATCCGGAACGGTCTGGACTGGCCGCGCGCCGCGGGCCTCGACCCGAGCGACACCGAGGCCGTACGCGCCGCCCTGCTCACGGCGTTCGCCGGCTGGGACGAGCGGCTTCTCACCCTGATCACCGACAACGACGGGCCCTACATCAACCGGCCCCTCTTCGCCATCCCCGCCCCGCACACCTGGCCGCACACGCCCGGCGTCACCCTGCTCGGGGACGCCGCCCACCTGATGACGCCCTTCGGCGGCCACGGCGCCAACTTCGCCATGCTCGACGGGTGCGAACTCGCCCTCGCGCTCGCCCGCCACGCCACCGTCGACGAAGCCGTCACCGCCTACGAGCCGACCATGCAGGCCCGCGCCGCCGAGACCGGCGACGGGGTGGCCGTCCTGGACCGCGTCTTCGGGCCCGGCGACCGCGGCCGCGCCGACCTTCCCGACTTCGCCCAGGCCAAGGAGGAGTACCGGCGCGGCGCCGCCGCGTACCAGAACTAGTGCCGCCCCAGGGGGTAAACACCGATCACCCTCCCCGCATGACCGCGCCCGGGGACGCAGCGGCTCCGCGTCCCCGGGCGGCTGCACGGCCAGGTGCCCGCCGATCCCGGTGGGATCAGCCGTAGATGACGAGCTCCCGGTCGGTGGCCCCGCTGAGGCGGTAGCGCGCGGGGTCGGCCGGGCGGCCGCAGTACATCCTGATGACGGTGCCCGGATCCGCCTCCAGCCGGGCCGGGGCACGGCCCTCGACCACGTTGCCGAAGACCATGCCACCGATCGGCGTGCTGGCGTGGACACGCGGGGTACTGCGCTCCCGGCTCACCGTGGAGAGCAGCGCGAGTGCGTCGTCCATGCCCACGCTCTCGTACGCCCCCGGCCGGCCGAGTGCCTCGCGGACATCACCGGCGTGCACCCACTCGCCCAGCGCGATGACGTCCAACTCCCCTTCGGCAGCAGCGATCACCGGGCCTGCCTCGATCATGCCCCGCTCCAGTTCGTCGAGCACCCGGCCGAGTGGCCAGTCTCTTCGCTCCCGGACGTCGGCCGCGTTGTTCTCCGGGGTGAAGCCGGGCAGCCGCCCCTCCACGATCCGCACCAGCGCGGCGCCGCAGTGGGCCAGCACCTCCCGCACCGTCCAGTCCGGACAGGACGTCGGACGGTCGAAATGGGACTCGGGCGTCCTGCGCAGCATCGGCAGCAGCGTCTCCCGCTCGGCGAGCAGCAGGCGGCCGGGGCGCTCGGGGTCGCGAGCGGTGATCACCGAGAACTCTCCAATCTCCTCAAGGCGCAACATCGATGCCTCCCTTTCCTATCCTCCGGGCATCCCCCTCGGGTTCTACGACCGACGCACCGTCAGTAGCGGTACGGGTCGGCCTTGTAGGGGCCCTCGACCGGGACGCCGATGTAATCGGCCTGGTCCTTGGTCAGCGTGGTGAGCCTGACGCCCAGCGCGTCCAGGTGCAGGCGGGCCACCTTCTCGTCCAGGTGCTTGGGCAGCACGTACACC
>NZ_JYJF01000014.1 GCF_000955975.1 Saccharothrix sp. ST-888 | reverse complement strand
CCCGGAACCGTCGTCGACTACCTGGGAACCCGCCAGCACCTGGCGGTGGATCTCGAGTTCCGGGTCAGTCCGCTCGGCGGCCTGGTGATCACATCGGGGGATCAGCGGGTCTCCGGTCTGCCCGGGTCGCCGCGCTGTCCTGCCGCGTTGAGCGGTCGGGCCACGGTGCACGAGTGGTTCGACGACGGGCTCGGGCGGTTCAGGATCGACGTACGGGTGACCAATCCGGTGTTCGGTCCGGTCATCGGCTACCGGGGGTCGTTCACCACCGAGTACCTGCCGGTCGATTCGGCGGACATCCCGAGTCATGTCCGCCCGCTCAGGGAGTCCGCCCGTACCTGATGACGCTCCGGCCTGATGATGCTCCTGCCGCCGGACCCCGCCGCGCAACCGGAGCGCAGGAGCAGCACAGCAGGAGCGATCTCCGCGGCGAGTCCGGTCGGAACCGTGCCGATACGCTGCACCGCATGAGCGACACACGGGAGCGGCTGATGGAAGCTGCCATCAGCGCGCTCAAGAGGCAGGGCATCTCCGGTGTCTCGGCGCGGACGATCGCCGCGGAGATCGGTGCCAACCAGGCCCTGGTCTTCTACCACTTCAAGACGGTCGAAGGTCTGCTGGCGGCAGCCGCCATCCGGGAGACCGGGCTGCGGCTGGAACGCTTCCGGTCGCGTTTCGACGAGGCGACCTCGCTGCGGGATCTGCTGCAACTCGGGCAGCAGCTCCACGAGGAGGAGCGGGCGCTGGGGAACGTCGCGCTGCTCGGACAGTTCCTGGCCGGGGCGACCGGCTACCCCAAGCTGGCCGAGGTCACGGCCGATGCCCTGCGGCTGTGGACCGACGAGATCCAGCGCGTACTGGAGCGGCTGTTCGTCGGGCATCCACTGGCGGACTTCCTCGATCTCCCCGGTCTGGCGCGGGCGGTGTCCGCCGCCTTCATCGGGTTGGAGCTCTACGAGGGGGTCGATCCGGACGGGGCCGCCGGAGCCTTTGCGGCGCTGGACCAGCTCGGCGCGCTGGTCGAAGTGCTCGACGGGCTCGGTCCGGTGGTGTCGAAGGCCGTCCAGGTGAAACTGCGGCGCAGCGTGGGCGGTCGGGCCTCCAACGGGAGCGACTGACTCCTGCCCGTCGACCCCCGACGGGCAGACGGGCAGACGGGCGAACAGCCCGGAGGGCTACCGGGTCCGTCCCGCACATCCACCGTGCGGAGTCGGACCGAGCAGCCCTCCGGGCGTCACAGCCTCAAGGCACCAAGCCCAGGCCCAGGCCCACGATCAGGAGTTGGTCGGGAAGCCCAGGTTGATACCGCCGTGCGAGGGGTCGAGCCAGCGCTGGGTCACGGCCTTGCCACGGGTGAAGAACTGGACGCCGTCGGCTCCGTAGGCGTGGGCGTCGCCGAAGAGCGATGCCTTCCAGCCGCCGAAGGAGTAATAGGCGACCGGGACCGGGATCGGCACGTTGATGCCGACCATGCCGACCTCGACCTCGTGCTGGAAGCGCCGGGCGGCGCCGCCGTCGTTGGTGAAGATCGCGGTGCCGTTGCCGTACGGGTTGGCGTTGATGAGCGCCAGGCCCTCGTCGTAGGAGTCGACCCGGACCACCGACAGCACCGGGCCGAAGATCTCGTCGTTGTAGACGGACATGCCGGGCTTGACGTGGTCGAACAGGGTCGGGCCGAGCCAGAAGCCGTCGGCGGTCGGGACACCGGCGGCGTCCTCGCCGGCGATCAGGTGCTTCCGGCCGTCGACGGCCAGTTCGGCGCCGTCGGCGAGGCCGGACTCGACGTACGAGGTGACCTTGTCCCGGTGCTGGCCGGTGACCAGCGGGCCCATCTCGGAGTCGCCGTTGCAACCGGGGCCGACCTTGAGGGTCGCCATCCGCTGCTTGATCTTGTCGACCAGCTCGTCGCCGATCGGGTCGACCGCGACCAGGACCGAGACGGCCATGCAGCGCTCGCCGGCCGCGCCGAACCCCGCATTGATGGCGGCGTCGGCGCTGAGGTCGAGGTCGGCGTCGGGGAGGACCAGCATGTGGTTCTTGGCGCCGCCGAGGGCCTGTACGCGCTTGCCGTAGCGGGTGCCGGTCTCGTAGACGTACCGGGCGATCGGGGTGGAGCCGACGAAGCTGACGGCCTTGATGTCGGGGTGCTCCAGCAGCCGGTCGACCGCGACCTTGTCGCCGTGGACGACGTTGAACACGCCGTCGGGCAGACCGGCCTCCTTCCACAGCTGGGCCATGAAGTTGGCGGCGGACGGGTCCTTCTCCGAGGGCTTCAGCACGACCGTGTTGCCGGCCGCGATGGCGATCGGGAAGAACCACATCGGCACCATGGCCGGGAAGTTGAACGGCGAGATGATCGCGACCGGGCCGAGCGGCTGGCGGATCGAGTAGACGTCGATCCCGGTGGACGCCTGCTCGGTGAAGCCGCCCTTGGACAACTGCGGGATGCCGCAGGCGTATTCGACGACCTCCTGGCCACGGGCCAGCTCGCCGAGCGCGTCCGAGTGCACCTTGCCGTGCTCGGAGACGATGATCGAGGCGAGCTCGTCCTTGCGGGCGTTGAACAGCTCGCGGAAGGCGAAGAGCACCTGGGTGCGCTTGGCGACCGAGGCGTTGCGCCACTCGGTGAAGGCCGAGGCGGCGGCTGCGACGGCCTGGTCGACCTCGGCGATCTCCGCGAAGTCCACCTGGCCGGTCACCTGGCCGGTGGCCGGGTCGAAGATGTCACCGCGGCGCGGTGCGGCGCCGGCGGTGACGACGGGGGCGCCGTCGATCCAGTGGGTGATGTGCTTGCTCAAGGTCATCCTCCGAAGTTCCGTACGGCTCGCCTGCCGCCGGTCCCTTGTACGGCGCCCCCCGACATGGGGCCGGGCGACGGGATTACGGCGCTACCGCGCTCGACTTCCAGTCTGAGCACTGCGGAGGTGGGTCTCAACGAACAGCATGACGGGGATCCGGGATTCAGCCTTACAGGTCGTCGGAACGGTCCGTGTGCCGCCGACGGCCCGCTACTCCGTCCGGAACAGCTCGGCGGCGGCTTCGTGCAGGGCCGGTTCGAACAGGACCGGCTCGGTCAGCGCGCCGGAACCATCGGGCGGCACCAGCCAGCGGACGCCGCTGCTGCCCGGCCGGTCGGGGTGCGGAAGCGCCACCCAGGTCCCCGCCCCGGCGCCGCGCAGCCCGGTGCCGACCCAGCGTGCGGCAGTGCCGACCGGCACCAGGAACCCCACGTGCTCGTCGCCGAAGTCGGCGTAGACCGGGCCGGGTCGGGCCCGCCCGGGCATTCGGCTCAGCACGGCGAGCGTTCGGTGGCCGAGGTGGCCGGGCGCCAGCAGGACGTCCCAGCGCCTGCCCGCGGGTACCAGCAGCAGACCGGTCGGGCCGACGGCGGCGGCAGCGGCCAGCCAGTCCAGTGCAGCGGTACGGGGGGTGTTCTCCGTCGCGTGTCCTCCCTGGTCGGACGGCTACCACGGAGAGGGGGACCGGCCGCGGTTATTACACGGTTCGCGGCAGGAGCACCCACGGATTGGGGGCGCGCCCCCGAAACACGGGACGCGCCCCCATCGGTCCTCGGGAGGAGCCCCGAGGACGGGCGAGCCAGCGGACGTCGAACGTCAGCTGAGGATGTCAGTTGAGGATGTCAGTTGAGGACGTCAGCTGAGGACGTCAGCTGAGGACGTCAGCTGTCGAAGCCGAGGCCGAGCCGGTCGAGCGTGCGCAGCCAGATGTTGCGTTGTCCGCCGTTGTGGTCGGAGCGGTCGAGCGACCACTTGGTCATCTCGATGCCGGCCCAGCGGACCGGCTCGGGCGGGAACGGCAGCGGCTTGCTGCGGACCATCTCCAGCGCCGTGCGCTCGGTCAGCTCACCCGCCAGCAGGTCGAGCATGACCTCGGCGCCGAACCGGGTCGCTCCGACGCCCAGGCCGGTGAAGCCCGCCGCGTAGGCGACACGTCCCTTGTAGGCGGTGTCGAAGAAGGCGGAGAAGCGGCTGCAGGTGTCGATAGCACCGCCCCAGGCGTGGGTGAACCGGACGCCCTCCAGCTGCGGGAAGGTCTGGAAGAACTGCCGCGACAGGGTGCGGAAGGTCTCCGGCCGCTGGTCGTACTCGGCCCGGACGTGGCTGCCGTAGTGGTAGATGGTGTCGTAGCCGCCCCAGAGGATGCGGTTGTCCGCGGACAGCCGGAAGTAGTGGAACTTGTTGGCGCTGTCGCTGAGGCCCTGCCGGTTGGCCCAGCCGATGGCGGCGAGCTGCTCGTCGGTGAGCGGCTCGGTCATCAGCGCGTAGTCGTACACCGGGACGATGTACGGCCGGACCCGCTTCACCAGGGACGGGAAGACGTTGGTGCCGAGCGCGACGCGGCGGGCGAAGACCCGGCCGTAGGGGGTGCGGACGGCCATGCCGCTGCCGTACTCCGTGAGGTCCAGGGCCTTGGTGCGTTCGAAGACGCGTACGCCCTGGGCGAGGCAGGCGTCCTTGAGGCCCCAGGCGAGCTTGGCCGGGTGGAGCATGGCCACGCCGTCCCTGTCCCAGAGACCGCCGAGGAAGGTGGGCGAGTCGACCTCGGCGCGCAGGGCATCGGCGTCGAGCA
Organism: Saccharothrix sp. ST-888; assembly: GCF_000955975.1. Lineage (GTDB taxonomy): Bacteria > Actinomycetota > Actinomycetes > Streptomycetales > Streptomycetaceae > Kitasatospora. The sequence continues at coordinate 80,557 of NZ_JYJF01000014.1, read as the reverse complement.
CGGTCAGGTCGAGGCCGTACTGGGCGACGGCCTCGGCGACCTCGTGCAGTTCCTCCAGCTGGTGCGGCTGGGTGGCGATGTCGATCTCGCCGGTGCGCTCCCACTCGGCGTCGATGGCGTAGCGCTTGAGGGTGTCCTCGATGGCCTGGAGGTTGCCCGCGCCCTGGCGCTCCAGCTCGGCGAGTTCGCCGGGCCAGCGCGCCAGGCCGTTGCCGAAACCGTGGGTCAGGCTGGCGGCACAGAATCCGCCGTTGCGCCCGGAGGCCGCCCACCCCACCTCGTGGCCCTCGACCAGGACGACGTCCAGCGAGGGATCACGCTCCTTGGCGATGAGTGCGGTCCACAGGCCGGAGTAACCGCCACCGACCACGAGCAGGTCGCACCTGGTGTCTCCGACCAGCGCGGGCAGGGCCTGCGGCCGACCGGGATCCTCCAGCCAGAAGGGGGTGGGCTGAGCATCACTGAGCGCACGGGCAGAGTCCATGCTGTATCAGCTACTTTCTGATGATCGCAGTTGATCGGAGTGTGATCAGATGATCAGTAGTGGTGGAAGAGATGGGACATGGGGTCAGGACCGCGCCTTCCGACGGTTGCCGATCCACTGACCGGCGACGGTCAGTGCCACGGCGGCGATGAACATCGCGGTGCCGATCACGTTGACCTGGACCGGAATGCCGCGCTGGGAGGCGCCCCAGACGAACATCGGGAAGGTGACCGTGGTCGGCCCCGAGTTGAACTGGGTGATGATGAAGTCGTCGAAGGAGAGCGCGAAGCTGAGCAGCGCGCCGGCCGCGATACCGGGGGCGGCGAGCGGCAGGGTGATCTTCAGGAAGGTCTGGGTCGGGGTGGCGTAGAGGTCCTGCGCGGCCTGCTCCAGCCGGGGGTCCATGGACATCACGCGCGCCTTGACGGCGGTGACCACGAAGCTGAGGCAGAACATGATGTGCGCGATGAGAATGGTCAGGAAGCCGAACTGGATCCGCATGTTGAGGAAGAGCGTGCCCAGCGAGGCGGCCATCACCACCTCGGGCATGGCCATCGGCAGGAAGATCAGCGCGGTGGTGGCGGCCCGGCCGCGGAAGCGGTAGCGGGCCAGCGCGAAGGCGACCATGGTGCCGAGCACGGTGGCGCCGATGGTGGCGAGCGTCGCGATCTGCAGGCTCAGCGAGAGCGAGCCGCACATGTCGGCGACACCGCAGGGGTTGGTCCAGGCGTCGGTGGAGAACTGCGCCCACTCGTAGTTGAACTTGCCGACGGGCTTGTTGAACGAGAAGGCGAAGACCACCAGGTTGGGCAGCACCAGGTAGGCGAGGGCGAGGATGCCGGCCAGCACCACCAGGTGCTCGCGGATCCACTTGAAAACCCTGGACATCAGACCAGCTCCTCCGTCCCGGCCTTGCGCATGTAGACCGTCACCATGCCCAGGATCAGGGCCATCAGAATGAAGCTCAGAGCAGCCGCGGTCGGGTAGTCGAGCACGTTCAGGAACTGCTTCTGGATCCCGTTGCCGACCATCTGCTCGCTCGGCGAGCCGAGCAGCTGGGCGTTGATGTAGTCACCGGAGGCCGGGATGAAGGTGAGCAGCGTGCCCGCGACCACACCGGGCAGCGAGATCGGGAAGGTGACCTTGCGGAAGGTGGTGAACGGCCGTGCGTACAGGTCGCCCGCCGCCTCGTGCAGCCGGGGGTCGATCCGCTCCAGCGAGGTGTAGAGCGGAAGGATCATGAACGGCAGGAAGTTGTACGTCAGACCGCAGACCACGGCGAGCGGGGTGGCGAGCACCCGGTGGCCGGAGGTCAGCCCGACGGCGTCGGTGATGCTCAGCAGGTGCAGGGTGTTGAGCGCGCCCACCACCGGACCGCTGTCCGACAGGATGGTCTTCCAGGCCAGGGTGCGGATCAGGAAGCTGGTGAAGAACGGTGCGATCACCAGGATCAGGATGACGTTCCGCCAGCGCCGGCTCGCCTTGAAGGCGATGGTGTACGCCAGCGGGTAGCCGATCGCCAGGCACAGCGCGGTGGCGATGGCCGCGTAGCTGAACGAGCGGACGAAGTGCCACTTGTACTCGTCCAGCGCGTCCCAGTAGGTGGCGACGTGCCAGGTCAGCTTGAAGCCCTGCTCCAGCGAGCCGGTCTGCAGCGAGGTGGAGCCCTGGTAGACCAGCGGTACCGCGAAGAAGACCACCAGCCAGGCGATGCCGGGGAGCAGCAGCCAGTAGGCAGTCAGCTTCCGCCGGGGCTTGGTGGCGTCCAAGGGTATGACCTGGGGTGGTGCGGCCTCGGTGGTGGTGGTCACGCCGCCTCCTCCCCGGTACCGGCGTCGATCGCCTGGGCGGCGTCGAGGCCGAAGGAGTGGGCCGGGTTCCAGTGCAGGACCACGGGGGCGCCGGGGGTGATCCGGGTGTCGCGCTCCATGTTCTGCTCGAAGACGGCGATCTCCTGGCCGGCCTCGGAGCGGACCACGTACTGGGTGGAGACGCCGATGAAGCTGGAGTCGGACACGGTGCCGGTGAGGCTGTTGCGGCCGTCGGGCACGGTCTCGGAGGCGTGCGCGATGGTGATCTTCTCGGGGCGGATGCCCAGGTGGATCCGGGTGGCCTCGGTGGTGCAGCGGGCCGCAGGCACCGCGAGCCGGACGCCGGAGGCGCTGAGCAGCAGGTCCTCGCCGCTGCGGCCGGTGACCTCGGCGGGGATCAGGTTGGACTGGCCGAGGAAGTTGGCCACGAAGGTGGTGGCGGGGTTCTCGTAGAGCTCGGCGGGGGCACCGAGCTGTTCGACCCGGCCGCTGTTCATCACCGCGATGGTGTCGGCCATGGTCATGGCCTCTTCCTGGTCGTGGGTGACGTGGACGAAGGTGATCCCGACCTCGGTCTGGATCCGCTTGAGCTCCAACTGCATCTGGCGGCGCAGCTTGAGGTCGAGAGCGCCGAGCGGCTCGTCGAGCAGCAGGACCTGGGGGTGGTTGATCAGCGCGCGGGCGACCGCGACGCGCTGCTGCTGGCCGCCGGAGAGCTGGTGCGGCTTGCGCCGGGCGAACGGGCCGAGCTCGACCAGGTCGAGCATCTCCTCGACCTGCTTCTTGACGTCCTTCTTGCCGCGCCGGCGCAGGCCGAAGGCGACGTTCTCGAAGATGTCGAGGTGCGGGAAGAGCGCGTAGCTCTGGAAGACGGTGTTCACCGGGCGCTTGTAGGGCGGCAGCGCGGTGACGTCCTGCCCGCCGATCAGGACGGTGCCGCAGCTGGGCTCCTCCAGACCGGCGATCATCCGCAGCGTGGTGGTCTTGCCGCAGCCGGAGGCACCGAGCAGGGCGAAGAAGGACCCCTGGGGGATCGTCAGGTCGAGGGGGTGGACGGCGGTGAAGTCGCCGTAGGTCTTGCCGATACCGGTGAGGCGGACGTCTCCGCCGGCCGTCGCCGCGTCGCGCAGCTGCTCAGTCATGGTGTCTCTCTGTCAGGTGCCGTGCTACAGATGCAGGGGCCGATGTGGGGGTCGGGCGCCGATCGACTCAGGCGCCGATCAACTTGGAGAACTTGCCCTCGAAGTCCGTCTCCTCGGCCTCGGAGAGCGTACGGAAGACATGGACCTTCGCGGCCATCTCCGGGGTGGGGACGACCAGCGGGTTCTCGGCGACGTCGGGGGCGAGCCTGGCGAGCTCGTCCTTGATGCCAGCGACCGGGGACACGTAGTTGATGCCGGCCGTGAGTTCGGCTGCGATCTTCTGCTGATAGTAGAAGTTGATCAGCAGTTCGGCGTTCTTCTTGTGCCGAGCCCTGGCGGGGATCAGCATGTTGTCGGTCGAGGCGACGTACCCCTGCTCGGGGATGACGAACTCGATGTCGGGGTTGTCGGCCCGGAGTTGGATCAGGTCACCGCCCCAGGCCAGGCAGGCGGCGATGTCTCCGGAGGACAGCTCCTGGCCGTAGTCGTTGCCGGTGAACTTGCGGATCTGCTTGTCGTCCACGCCCTTCTGCAGTCGGGCGATGGCGGCGTCGAAGTCCCCGGTGGTGACCTTCGCCGGGTCCTTGCCCTGGTCCAGCAGCACCATCCCGACGGTGTCGCGCATCTCCGAGAGGAAGGTGACCCGGCCCTTCAGCTCGGGGTCGTCCAGCAGCTGGGTGACGCTGCTGACCGGCTTCCCCTTGGTGGCCTTGCGGTTGTAGGCGACGACCACCTGGATACCCGCCCAGGGGTAGGAGTACTGGTTGCCCGGATCCCAGTCGGGAACGCGGAATCGATTCTCCACATGCAGAATCGCGTTGGTGACGTTCGCCGGGTCCAGCCGCTGCACCCAGCCGAGCCGGATCAGCCGGCCGGCCATCCAGTCGGTGAGCACCATCAGGTCCCGGCCGGTGTCCTGGCCGGCCGCCAGCTGCGGCTTTATCTTGCCGAAGAACTCGACGTTGTCGTTGACGTCCTCGTTGTACCTGACCTTGACACCGGTGGCCGCGGTGAACTCGTCGAGGGTGGGGTGCCGGTCCTTGTTCTTCTCGTCGACGTCGATGTACAGCGGCCAGTTGGAGAAGTTGACCACCTTCTCCGAGTCGGAGAGGTCCCGGGCGGAGTCGTCGACGGCCTCACCGGTACTGCGCTTCGCGGGCGGGATGCCGCAGGCCGCGAGGGACCCGGCACCGAGCGCAAGGCCCGCGCCGCGCAGCAGGGTGCGGCGGCTCAGCGCGGCCCGGCCGTTGGTCAGACTGCGTTCCCACGCCTTGCGGACGGGGTCGGGCAGCCCGTCGGCGATCTCGTTGAGCTCCATGCGGGGACACCCTCCTGGGGGGGGAAGAGGCGGGGAGCCGGTCGGGGGTCGGCTCCCCGGCGGGGTCATCTGTCTCCGAAGATCGTGCGGTGCCAGTCCTTGCGGGCCACCGCCGTCGTGTCGTACATGACGTGCTTGACCTGGGTGTACTCGTCCAGCGAGTACTGCGACATGTCCTTGCCGTAGCCGGAGGACTTGTAGCCGCCGTGCGGCATCTCGCTGATGATCGGGATGTGGTCGTTCACCCAGACGCACCCGGCGGCGATCTCCCGGGTGGCGCGCAGCGAGCGGTGGACGTCCCTGGTCCAGGCGGAGGCGGCCAGACCGTACGGGGTGTCGTTGGCCAGCCGCAGCCCGTCCTCGTCGCTGTCGAAGGGCAGCGCGACCAGCACCGGGCCGAAGATCTCGCCCTGGACCACCTCGCTGTCCTGGGCGACGTCGGTGATCAGGGTCGGGAGGTAGTACGCGCCGAGCGAGAGGTCGGTGCCGTCGTGGCCCTTGGTGGGGGCCTTGCCGCCGGTGACGACGGTGGCGCCGTAGGAGCGGGCGCGCTCGACGAAGCCGGCCACCCGGTCCCGGTGGGTGTACGAGACCAGGGGGCCGAGGTCCGTCTGCGGGTTCAGCGGGTCGCCCAGGCGGATCGCCGCGAACAGCTCGGCGACACCCGCCACGAAGGCGTCGTACAGCGGGCGCTGGATGTACGCGCGGGTGGCGGCGGTGCAGTCCTGACCGCTGTTGATCAGTGATGCGGCGACCGCGCCGTGGACCGCGGCCTGGAGGTCGGCGTCGTCGAAGACCACGAACGGGGCCTTGCCGCCGAGCTCCAGGTGGGTGCGCTTGACGGTGGCGGTGGCTAGTTCGGCGACCCGCCTGCCGACCCCGGTGGAGCCGGTGAAGGAGACCATCGCGACGTCGGGGTGGGAGACCAGGTGCTCACCGGCGGTGCGGCCGGCGCCGGTGACCACGTTCACCACGCCGTCCGGGATGCCCGCCTCGGTGCACGCCTGGGCGAACATCAGCGAGGTCAGCGGGGTCAGCTCGGCGGGCTTGAGCACGATGGTGTTGCCCGCGGCGATGGCCGGGAGGATCTTCCAGGCCGCCATCTGCAGCGGGTAGTTCCACGGCGAGACGGAGCCGACCACGCCGATCGCCTCGCGGCGCACGTACGAGGTGTGGTCGCCGGAGTACTCGCCCGCCGCCTTGCCCTCCAGGTTGCGGGCCGCCCCGGCGAAGAACGAGGTGTTGTCGACCGTGCCCGGAACGTCGAACTCGGTGGACAGCTTGATCGGCTTGCCGGTCTGCGCGGTCTCCACCCGGGCGAACTCCTCGGCCCGCTCGGCCAGCACACCCGCCAGCTTCAGCAGCGCCTGGGAACGGGCGCCCGGGGTGGCGCCGGACCACTGCGGCAGGGCGGCCCGCGCGGCGGCCACCGCGGCGTCGACGTCGCCGGCCGACGCGAGCAGGACCTCCTTCACCACGCTGCCGTCCGCGGGGTTGACGACCTGGAAAGGCTCCGTGCCGGTGCCCTCCGTCAGGCGGCCCGCGATGTACTGCGCGCCCGCGCTGAGACTGGTCAGGTCCATCAGGTTCCTCCATGTGCCCGGTGATCGACGGCCGCGCGCCCGGTGACCTGCTCGGTCACCGTGGGGAGGCCCGGGGAGAGCCAGTGAACCACCTGCCGGGATGCGCGATCCTGACAGGCACGGATGGCTTCCACAAGGGATTCCGCCGTTGCCGTCTGGTGACGCCACGGATTCCGACTGCGATGTCCGGCTTGCTCCGCTTGCCGTTCCGCTGACCTTGCCTGCTGGGGCATCCGGGTGACAAGGACCACTCCGACAGGCCGCTCGGCAACGGCCTTACAAGGTGCAAGGCCGACAGAGCGTCGGGGCAATGGATGATTTCCTTGACACTCTGATCGACTGGAGGCCCGCGATGCTCCCCACCGTCGCCCGCGTACTCGACCTGGACGTGATGCGGCGCGGCCTGCCCGAGGTGGTGGCCGGCGCCGCCCACCTGGAGCGCCCGGTGCGCTGGGTGCACGTCAGCGAGCTGCCCGACGTCGCCGGGATGCTCCAGGGCGGCGAGCTGGTACTGACCACCGGCATCGCGCTGCCCGAGGACCGGGACGGTCTGGCCAGGTACGTGCGGGAGCTGGACGAGGTCGGGGTCGCCGGACTGGTGATCGAATTCGGCCGTCGCTACTTCGACACCCTCCCGCGCGCCCTGGTGCACGCCGCCGAGCAGCGCGGACTGCCGCTGATCGCGCTCCGTCGCGAGCTGCGGTTCGTCGCCGTCACCGAGGCGGTGCACGCCCTGGTGGTCAACGCCCAGCTGGAGCAGCTGCGCACCTCGGAGACCGTCCACCAGGTCTTCAACGAACTGGCCGTCGAGGGCGCCGAACCGGTCGAGGTGGTCCGCCAGGTGGCCCGGATGGCCGGCCGTCCCGTGGTGCTGGAGAACCTGGCGCACCAGGTGCTCACCCACGACCCGGCCGGGCGTTCGGAGAGCGAGCTGCTGGAGGGCTGGGAGCGCCGCTCGCGCGGGGTCCGGCCGGCCGGCCGGACCGGCTACGACCCGCGCAGCGGCTGGCTGGTCACCGCGGTCGGCGCGCGCGGCCAGGACTGGGGCCGTCTGGTCCTGGTCGAGGAACCCGTCCCGCTGCCCGCCGACACCCCGCATCCGCACGCGATGCTGCTGGAGCGCGGCGCCGCCACCCTGGCGCTGAACCGGCTGGTGGTCCGCGACCGGGAGAGCCTGGAGCGGCAGACCCACCGCACCCTGCTCTCCGGCATCCTGACGCACTCGCTGACCGTCTCCGAGGTGGCCCTGCGCGCCCAGGCGCTGGGCGTGCCGCTGGAGAGCCGCCGGCTGGTCGGGGTGGTGCTGCGCCAGCGCCGCAGCCCGATCCCGGCCGCCCTGGAGGCGCAGGCCAGACTGCGCGACTTCGCCGAACTGGCCGCCACCGCGATCCGCACCAGCCGCCTGACCGCCCTGGTCGGCGCGCTGGACGACGAGGGCGTCGGCCTGCTGATCGCACTCGGCTCACAGCAGGACGAGCACGCCGCCCTGGAGTCCTTCGCCACCACGCTGCGCAAGCTGGTGACGGACAGTTCCCGGGACGCCTCGGCACCCGCGCCCGAGCCGGTGATAGCGGTGGGCTCCTCGGTCGGCTCGGTCCGGGACGCCCGGCGCACCCTGCTGGAGGCGACCCAGGTCGCCGACGCCGCCCTGCACGACGCCCCCGGCGGCCGCGCCGCCTCCTACTACCGGCTGCCCGACGTCCGGCTGCGCGGTCTGCTGCACCTGCTGCGCGACGACGCGCGGCTGCAGACGTACGTCGAGCGCGAGCTGGGCCCGCTGCTCGCGTACGACGCCGAACACGGCGGGCAGCTGGTGCAGATGCTGCGGATCTACCTGGACCAGGGCCGCAACAAGTCGGCGGCGGCGGATGCGGCGCACCTGTCCAGGCCGTCGTTCTACGACCGGCTGCACAAGGTCGAGCGGATCCTCGGCGTCGACCTCGACCAGGTGGAGTCCTGCCTGTCGCTGCACGTCGCGCTGCTCGCGCTGGACGCCGTACGGCGCTGAGCCGGCGTCAGACGCCCGCCACCTTGCCCCAGATCTGGTGGTAGCCGGGCCGCTCCTCGGCCTTGACGTCCCGCATGGTGTGCAGCTTGGTGCGGATCTCGTCGGTCGGGAAGATCAGCGGCTCGTCGGCGAGGGCGGCCTCGTCCTTGTCCTCGCTGGCGGCCAGCACCTCGCGGGCGGCCGGGACCGGGCAGATGTACTGCACGAAAGCGGCCAGCTTGGCGGCCACCTCGGGCTGGTAGTAGTAGTCGATCAGCTGCTCGGCGTTCTGCTTGTGCTCGGCCTTGTTCGGGATCATCAGGCTCTCGGCCCAGAGCTCGGCGCCCTCCTCGGGCACCACGAACTCGATGTCCGGGTTGTCGGCCTTCAGCTGTATCGCGTCGCCCGAGTACGCCTGGCAGGCGATCGCCGCGCCCGAGGCCAGGTCGCTGGTGTAGTCGTTGCCGGTGAACCGGCGGATCTGCTTGCGGTCCACCATCTTCTGCACCAGGTCCATGGCCTTGTGCGCGTCGTCGGCGGTGAATTTGGCGATGTCGGCGCCCTGGGCCAGCATCAGCAGGCCGAGCGCCTCGTCCATCCCGGCGAAGAGCGTGACCCGGCCCTTGAGGTCCGGCGCCCACAGGTCGGCGGTGGACTTGATCTCCCGGCCGAGCGCCTTGCGGTTGTACGCGATCCCGGTGATCCCGGACTGCCACGGCACGCTGGCCTTTCGCCCGGGGTCGAAGGCGGGGTTGCCGAGCTGCGGGTCCAGGTACTTGGTGACGTGCGGCATCCGCTCCCGGTCCATCGACTGCACCCAGCCGAGGTTGACGTAGCGCCCGGCCATCCAGTCGCTGATCACCATCAGGTCCCGGCCCGGTTTGCCGCCCTGGGCGAGCACCGGGCTGATCTTGCCGAAGAACTCGTCGTTGTCGTTGATGTCCTCGGTGTAGGTGACCTCGATGCCGGTCTGCCCGGTGAACGCGTCCAGGGTCGGGCGGCGACCGGTCTTGGGGTCGACGTCGATGTACTGCGTCCAGTTCGAGAAGGTCAGCGACCTGTCCTGCTCCGAGCGGTCGGGCGCCGAGCGCCGCTCCTCGGGTACGTACGCGGCGGGGATGCCGCAGCCCGACAGCGCGGCCGCGCCGAACAGGCCGGTGGCGCCGAGGACGGCGCGGCGGGACATGGTTGAGCGCATGGTCGTACTCCTGGGCAGCGAACGTGGGGAGGAGGGCGTGGCAGGGGACGGCCCCGGGCCATGGGGTGCCCGGGGCCGCCTCGGTGACGAGCTGTCAGGCGGTGTGCGCGTCGGTCAGGGTGAGCGCCTCGTCGAGGATCGCCAGACCGGCCTTGGCCTCCTCCTCGGTGACGGTGCAGGGCGGAACCACGTGGAAGCGGTTCATGTTGACGAAGGGCCACAGGCCCTGCTGCTTGCAGGCGGCGGCCAGCTCGGCCATCGGCGCGTTGGCGGCACCGGCGGCGTTGTACGGCACCAGCGGCTCGCGGGTCTCGCGGTTCTTCACCAGGTCGAGCGCCCAGAAGACACCGAGGCCGCGCACCTCGCCGATCGACGGGTGACGCTCGGCCAGCTCGCGCAGGCCGGGGCCGAGCACATTCTCGCCGATGTGCTTGGCGTTCTCGACAATGCCCTCCTCGGCCATCACCTCGATGGTGGCGACGGCGGAGGCGCAGGCCAGCGGGTGCCCCGAGTAGGTGAGCCCGCTGGGGAAGGGCCGCTCGGCGAAGGTGGCCGAGATCTCGGCGGAGATCGCCACCCCGCCCAGCGGGACGTACCCGGAGTTGACGCCCTTGGCGAAGGTCATCAGGTCGGGGACCACACCCCAGTGGTCGGCGCCGAACCACTCACCGGTCCGGCCGAAGCCCGCCATCACCTCGTCCAGGATGAAGACGATCCCGTACCGGTCGCAGATCTCCCGCACCCCGGCCAGGTAGCCGGCCGGCGGGACCAGGATGCCGGCGGTGCCGACCACGGTCTCCAGGATGATCGCGGCCACCGTGCCCGGGCCCTCGAAGACGATCGTCTGCTCCAGGTGGGCCAGTGCGCGCTCGCACTCCTGCGCCTCGTTCTCGGCGTGGAAGTTGGACCGGTACGGGTACGGGCCCCAGAAGTGCACGATGCCCGAGACGCCGGTCTCACTGGCCCAGCGGCGGGGGTCGCCGGTCAGTGCGATCGCGTTGGCGGTGGCGCCGTGGTACGAGCGGTAGGTGGAGAGCACCTTGTGCCGACCGGTGTGCAGCCGGGCCAGCCGGATGGCGTTCTCGACGGCCTCGGCGCCGCCGTTGGTGAAGAAGATCTTGTCGAGGTCGCCCGGAGTGCGCTCGGCGATCAGCCGGGCCGCCTCGCTGCGCGACTCCACGGCGAAGCCGGGCGCGATGGTGCAGAGCTTCGCCGCCTGCTCCTGGATCGCGGCGACCACCTTCGGGTGCTGGTGCCCGATGTTGGTGTTCACCAGCTGCGAGGAGAAGTCGAGGTAGCGGTTGCCGTCGTAGTCCCAGAAGTACGAGCCCTCGGCACCGGCCACCGCGAGGGGGTCGATCAGTGCCTGGGCGGACCACGAGTGGAAGACGTGCGCGCGGTCGGCGGCCTTGACGGCCTGGCCGGCGGCAGAGTCAGCGGTGGGGATGCTCATGGCGTAAGCGTAGGGAATCACTCCCCGGGCCTGCAGTTGCATCTTGTCAGGCGGTCCGCCCCGCCACCGACAGCCTGACAAGGCAGCCGGACGGACAGCGGCGCGGGGAGCCGCGCGGCCAGGCCCTCCGTGGAGGCACCCGGTGTCGCGCGCGGCTCCCCGCGCCGCCCGATGCCCCTTAGATCGCGGTCATGACGTGCTTCACGCGGGTGTAGTCCTCGAAGCCGTACGAGGACAGGTCCTTGCCGTAGCCGGACTTCTTGAAGCCACCGTGCGGCATCTCGGCGACCAGCGGGATGTGGGTGTTGATCCAGACGCAGCCGAAGTCCAGGCGGCGGGACATCCGCATGGCGCGGGCGTGGTCCTTGGTCCAGACCGAGGAGGCCAGCGCGAACTCGACGCCGTTGGCGTAGTCGACGGCCTGCTCCTCGTCGGAGAACTTCTGCACGGTGATGACCGGGCCGAAGACCTCGTTCTGGATGATCTCGTCGTCCTGCTGCAGGCCGGAGACCACGGTCGGGGCGTAGAAGTAGCCGACCTCGCCGACCCGGTGGCCACCGGCCTCGACCTTGGCGTGGGCGGGCAGCCGGTCGATGAAGCCGGAGACCTGCTTCAGCTGGTTGGCGTTGTTCAGCGGCCCGTACAGGACGTCCTCGTCGTCGATGCCGCCGGTCTTGGTGTCGGCGGCCGCCTTGGCGAGGGCCTCGACGAAGGCGTCGTGGATGGACTCGTGCACCAGCACGCGGGTGGCGGCGGTGCAATCCTGGCCGGCGTTGAAGAAGCCCGCGACCGAGATGCCCTCGACGGCCTCGGCGATGTCGGCGTCCTCGAAGACCACGACCGGGGCCTTGCCGCCCAGCTCCAGGTGAACGCGCTTGACGTCCTTGGAGGCCGACTCGGCGACCTGGATGCCGGCGCGCACCGAGCCGGTGATGGAGGCCATCGCCGGGGTCCGGTGCTCGACCATCAGGCGGCCGGACTCGCGGTCGCCGCAGATCACGTTGAAGACACCGGCCGGGAGCTCCAGCTCCTTGAGCACGCCGCCGATGATCTCGGCCAGCAGCACGGTGGAGGCCGGGGTGGTGTCCGAGGGCTTGAGGACCACGGTGTTGCCCGCGGCGATCGCCGGGGCGAACTTCCAGACGGCCATCATCATCGGGTAGTTCCACGGCGCGACCTGGGCGCAGACACCGACCGGCTCACGACGGATGATCGAGGTCATCCCGTCCATGTACTCACCGGCGGCCTTGCCCTCCAGCAGGCGGGCGGCACCGGCGAAGAAGCGGATCTGGTCGGCCATCGGGCCGATCTCCTCGGAGCGGGTCAGCCCGCGTGGCTTGCCGGTGTTGCGGCACTCGACGTCCACCAGCTCGTCGGCGCGTGCCTCGACCGCGTCGGCGATCTTCAGCAGCAGCTTCTGCCGGACGCTCGGGGTGGCATCGCGCCAGATCGGGAAGGCCGCGGCCGCCGAGGCCATCGCCGCATCCACGTCCGCCGCGCCGGACAGCGGCGACGTCGCGTACACCTCGCCGGTGGTCGGGTCGATCACGTCCAGCGTGCGGCCGTCAGCCGCATCGACGAACTCGCCGTTGATGTAGTTGCGCAGCGTACGAAGCTCGCTCACGGGTCTCTCCTCGGTCTGGGGCCTGCAGCGTTGCAGAATCCGGCGCCAGGGTACCTCCGACGCCGAGTGGCCGGGGCCTGCGAGCCGCGTTCCACTGGTGGGTGTGCACGTCTGCACGCGCACCCGGCCAGACTACCGGTCGCGCTGCGGTTATCGACAGGTGTCGAGCACATAGGCAACGTAATCCGTATCCATTTTTCGAAACCACGACGAAATCAGCAGCACACGGGCTTGCGCGACGGAAATGGATCAGGCACAGTGGCGACGTGGCCAACCGCGACCGGAACGCCAGCGTTCCCCTCGACGCCGCCTCCAAGGCGATCATCGAGCAGCTCCAGGAGGACGGGCGCCGCCCGTACGCCGCCATCGGCAAGGCCGTCGGCCTGTCCGAGGCGGCCGTACGACAGCGGGTCCAGAAGCTGCTCGACCAGGGCGTGATGCAGATCGTCGCCGTGACCGACCCCCTCACCGTCGGGTTCACCCGTCAGGCGATGGTCGGGATCACCGTCGAGGGTGACGTGGAACCCGTCGCCGACGCGCTGGCCGCCCTCGACGAGGTCGACTACGTGGTCTGCACCGCAGGCTCGTTCGACCTGCTGGCCGAACTGGTCTGCGAGGACGACGAGCACCTGCTCGAAATGATCAACAAGCGCATCCGCGCGCTTCCCGGCGTGCGGAGCACCGAGAGCTTCGTTTATCTGAAGCTCCGGAAACAGACCTACACCTGGGGCACCCGATGACAGCCGACCCGGCGCAGAAGGACCTTTCCAAGACCGCCTACGACCACCTGTGGATGCACTTCACCCGCATGTCGTCGTACGAGAACTCGCCCGTCCCCACCATCGTTCGCGGTGAGGGCACCTACGTCTGGGACGACAAGGGCAAGAAGTACCTGGACGGCCTCGCCGGCCTGTTCGTCGTCCAGGCCGGTCACGGCCGCGAGGAGCTGGCCGAGGCTGCCGCCAAGCAGGCCAAGGAGCTGGCCTTCTTCCCGGTGTGGAGCTACGCCCACCCGAAGGCCGTCGAGCTGGCCGAGCGCCTGGCCAACTACGCGCCGGGCGACCTGAACAAGGTCTTCTTCTCCACCGGTGGTGGCGAGGCCGTCGAGACCGCCTGGAAGCTTGCCAAGCAGTACTTCAAGCTGACCGGCAAGCCGACCAAGTACAAGGTCATCTCGCGCGCCGTCGCCTACCACGGCACCCCGCAGGGCGCCCTGTCCATCACCGGTCTGCCGGGCCTGAAGGCGCCGTTCGAGCCGCTGGTACCGGGCACCCACAAGGCCCCGAACACCAACATCTACCGCGCCCCCGCGTTCCTGGAGCGCGATGGTGTGGTCGACCCCGAGGCGTACGGCCGCTGGTGCGCCGACGAGATCGAGGTCGCGATCCTCAACGAGGGCGCCGACACCGTCGCCGCGGTCTTCGTCGAGCCGGTGCAGAACGCCGGTGGCTGTTTCCCGCCGCCGCCCGGGTACTTCCAGCGCCTGCGCGAGATCTGCGACCGCCACGACGTGCTGCTGGTCTCGGACGAGGTCATCTGCGCCTTCGGCCGCCTGGGCACCATGTTCGGCGCCGACAAGTTCGGTTACCAGCCCGACATGATCACCTGCGCCAAGGGCATGACCTCGGGTTACTCCCCGATCGGCGCCACGATCATCTCGGACCGCCTGGCGGAGCCGTTCTACAAGGGTGACAACACCTTCCTGCACGGCTACACCTTCGGTGGCCACCCGGTGTCGTCCGCGGTCGCGCTGGCCAACCTCGACATCTTCGAGCGCGAGGGCCTGAACCAGCACGTGCTGGACAACGAGTCGAAGTTCCTGGGCACCCTGAACAAGCTCCGTGACCTGCCGATCGTCGGCGACGTCCGCGGCAACGGGTACTTCTACGGCATCGAGCTCGTGAAGGACAAGGTCACCAAGGAGTCGTTCAACGACGACGAGATCGAGCGCGTGCTCTACGGCTTCCTGTCGAAGGCACTCTTCGACAACGGCCTGTACTGCCGCGCCGACGACCGTGGCGACCCGGTCATCCAGCTGGCCCCGCCGCTGATCTCCGACCAGTCGACCTTCGACGAGATCGAGCAGATCCTGCGGACCACGCTGACCGACGCCTGGGCGAAGATCTGACGACCCCTGGTCTCTCCGCCCCACCCTCCGCCGAAGGGCGGTCCCGCTTCCGAGCGGGGCCGCCCTTCGGCGCTTCCGGAGCTCGGGGAGGCATCAGGAGGGGAACTCCAGGAAAACTCGGCAGATCGGAGAGAACTGACACGCCTGATTAGGGCGATTTTGACCATGAATGAGCCAGTGTGCCGCAACCTCAGCGCGACCTTGTCGTTCTAATCTGACGACTGTCATATCCCCGTCGGTACCAGGATGGATCTCCATGTCAGCGGCCCCGCCCGACAACGACGTGCTCTGGGCCCGAGGGATCGTCAAGTCCCACCACGGCACTCCCGCCCTGCGCGGCGTCTCCATCGGCGTCCGGGACGGCGAGGTACTCGCCATCACCGGGCCGCGCGGCTCCGGCAAGAGCACCCTGCTCGGCTGCCTCTCCGCACTGCTCCCGGTCGACGACGGCGAGGTCTGGTTCAACAGCGCCCCCGTGCACACCCTGACCCGCGCCGGACGGGAACGGCTCCGCCGCGACCGCTTCGGCTTCGTCGGCTCCGAACCGCACCTGGTGCCCGAACTGACGGCCCGGGAGAACGTCGCCCTGCCGCTGCTGCTCGCCGGGGCCGGACACAAGGCCGCCTACGGCTCCGCCACCGAGTGGCTGGAGCGCCTCGACGTCGCCGACTGCGCCACCCGCCGCCCCGGCGAACTGGTCCAGAGCCAGCGCCAGCGGATCGCCGTCGCCCGCGCTCTGGCCCCGCTGCCCCCGGTGGTCTTCGCCGACGACCCCACCGCACCACTGCACCGCGAAGCCCAGGACCAGGTCCTGCGGATACTGGTCACCGCGGCCCGCTCGCACCAGCTCACCCTGGTACTCGCCACCCACGAGCCGGAACTGGCCCGCTTCGCGGACCGTACCGTCGCCCTGGTCGACGGCAGGCTGGCCACCCCGGTCGCCCCCGTACCGCGCGGCGCCTCGCCGGTCTCCGCCGGGCGCTGAAAGGGGCTTCTCGGTGCTTTACCTCCGCCTGGTCAGGGGCTACCGGATCGCCGACCTCGGCCGCTGGCTGCTCACCGCCGGCGCCGCCGCGGCAGTGGCCGCCCTCCTGCTCCGCGCCCTCGGCCGCGCCCTCGGCGAACCCTCCGGGGCCTCGGTCGTACGGCTGCTGTGGTGCCTCCCACCGCTCGCCGCCGTCGGCTGGTTCGCCGCCGTCGCCGCCCGGGCCCTGCCCACCGCGCGCCCCGAACGGATCACCGGTCTGACCGCCGCCGGTGCCGGACCCAGCAGCATCCGCACCCTGATCGCCGGGGAGATCGCTCTCGCCTGCGCCCTCGGCAGCGGGCTCACCCTGCTGGCCTTCCTGGTCCTGCGCAACGACATCGCCGGTGCCTCGCTGGCCCCCGCGGTCGGCCTCGGCCTGCCGCTCCCGGCCGCCGCCCCGGTCACCCTGCTGTTCCTGGTCCCGCTGGCGGCCGGCGCATCGGCGGCCGCAGCCGTCCGAGTCGCGGACGCCCTGCCGGGGCAGCCCGAACTCCCCCACCGCACCGGCTTCGGCTTCGGCGCCCTGCGGCTCGCCCTGCCCACCGGACTGGTCCTGATCGGCCTGGCCCTCGAGCTGTACGGGCTGCGCCCGGGCGCCGCCCAGGACGGACGACCGGTCGACCTGCCCGCCGGACTCGGCACCACCAGCACCGCCGCCCTGCTCGGCTGGGCCTTCGCGGCCCTCGGCCTGGCGCTGCTCACCGCCCCGCTGCTGGCCTGGGGCGGACGGCTGCTGGCCCTGGGCCGCCCCACCCCGCTGCGCCTGCTCGCCGCCCGCGGGCTCACCGCCGAGGCGCCCCGGCTCGGCGCACCCCTGGCGGTCCTCGCACTGAGCCTGTCGGCCGGACTCGCCGCCGTCCGCTACTGGGCCCGCCGGCCCGGCACCGTCGAGGCGGTGCCCGCAGTCGAAGCGGCACTCATCGTCGGCTGCGCGGTGGCGGCGGTCCTGATCCGGGCCGCACAGATCCGCAACTCCCGGCGGAGCGTGACGGCGGCACTGCTCCAGCTCGGGGCCGCGCCCCGGCTGCTGCTCGGGGCCGCAGTGCTGCGTACGGCGGCCGCCGGGACCGTCCTGCTGGTCACCGGCGGCCTGACCGCCGCGCTGGCGGCAGGTGCCCTGCGGTAGGCCCGGTCCGGCTCAGAGCAGCCGACTCATAGTGGCCGGCTCGTCCCCTGTTCCGGTTGCGAGCGCACCGTGGAGACCGGGCGCCGCCAGCCGTGGAAACGCATCAGGGGCGCGGGGCATCCGCACGACCGGCCCGGTGTGAAGGCGCAGATCGCGCGGGGCCCCGCGCCCCTGGAAGATCCGGTCAGCCGGCCGCGGCCAGCTGGCCGCAGGCGCCGTCGATCTCCTGGCCGCGGGTGTCACGGACCGTGGTCGGCACACCGTGCGCCTGGAGGCGGCGGACGAACTCGCGCTCGTCCTCGGGCCGGGAAGCCGTCCACTTGGAGCCCGGGGTCGGGTTCAGCGGGATCAGGTTGACGTGCACCCGGTGGTTCTTGATCAGGCGGCCCAGCAGATCGGCGCGCCAGGCCTGGTCGTTGATGTCCTTGATCAGCGCGTACTCGATGGAGATCCGGCGGCCGGACTTCTCCGCGTAGTTCCAGGCCGCGTCGAGGACCTCGGCGACCTTCCAGCGGGTGTTCACCGGGACCAGCTCGTCGCGCAGCTCGTCGTCGGGGGCGTGCAGCGAGAGCGCGAGACGGCAGCTCAGGCCCTCGTCCGCCAGCCGGTTCATGGCCGGCACGAGGCCGACGGTCGAGACGGTGATGCCGCGCTGGGAGAGCCCGAAGCCGTCCGGGGCCGGGTCGGTGAGGCGGCGGATGGCGGACAGCACCCGGTTGTAGTTGGCGAGCGGCTCGCCCATGCCCATGAAGACCACATTGGACAGGCGCGCCTCGCCACCCGGGATCTCGCCGTCCTTCAGCGCCCGCATCCCGGCCGCGATCTGCTCGACGATCTCGGCCGTGGAGAGGTTGCGGGTCAGACCGGCCTGACCGGTGGCGCAGAACGGGCAGTTCATGCCGCAGCCGGCCTGCGAGCTGATGCACATGGTGACCCGGTCCGGGTAGCGCATCAGCACGGACTCGACCAGGGTGCCGTCGAAGAGCTTCCAGAGCGTCTTGCGGGTGGTGTCGTCGTCGCAGGACACGTGCCGGACCACCGACATCAGCTCGGGCAGCAGCGCCTCGGTGAGCTTGCCGCGCGAGGCGGCCGGGATGTCCGTCCACTGGCCCGGGTCGTTCGACATCCGGCCGAAGTAGTGGTTCGACAGCTGCTTGGCGCGGAACGGCTGCTCGCCCAGCTCGGCGACGGCCTCCTTGCGCTCGGCGGGGCTGAGGTCGGCAAGGTGTCGCGGGGGCTTGGCGCCGCGCGGCGCGACAAAGGTCAGTTCTCCGGGCTTAGGCATGGTTCATCCAGTGTCGCAGATCGGCGAAGTGCTCTCGGAGGGCCGTGGTGTCGGACAGAGAGCCGTGCTGCCGGACGCGGAAGGCCCGGACGCGCGGGGCGTCCGGGCCTTGCGTACAGAGCGGCGGGGTCAGCTGCCGACGAAGGCCGCCAGCAGCAGCCAGACCACGGGAGCGGTCGGCAGGAGCGAGTCGAGACGGTCCATGATGCCGCCGTGGCCGGGGAGCAGGGTGCCCATGTCCTTGATGCCGAGATCCCGCTTGATCATGGACTCGGCCAGGTCGCCCAGGGTCGCGGTGACCGCCGCGCAGCCGCCGAGGATCAGGCCCTGCCACCACTGGCCGTCCTCGATCACGTACTGCATGATCAGCGCGCCGGCGATCATCGAGAGACCGATGCCTCCGGCCAGCCCCTCGCGGGTCTTGCCCGGGCTGATCGTCGGCGCCAGCTTGTTCTTCCCGAACTTGTAGCCGACGGCGTAGGCCCCGGTGTCACTGCAGATGGTGACGATCAGGAAGAGCAGGATCCGCTGCGGACCGTCGTCGGCGGCCAGCATCAGCGCCACGAAGGTGGCCAGGAACGGTACGTAGAAGGCGGTGAAGATGCCTGCCGTTATGTCGCGCAGGTAGTTCTCCGGCGGCTGCTTCATCCGCCAGACCATGATCGCGAGACCGGTCACGGCCAGTGCGGCGGCCGCCCACTGGGCGCCCGCCCAGTAGCCCAGCGCCGGCATCGCCACAGCGCCGGCCAGCAGCGGGTAGAGCGGCGCCGCAATGCCCTTGCGCTCGGTCAGTCGGCTGCTGAGCTCCCAGACGCCGACCGCCGCGGCCGCCACCACGACGACCAGGAACAGCACCTTCACGAAGAACAGCGAAGCGACGATGACCGCGCCGAGGCCGACACCGACCCCTATCGCGGCCTGGAGATTGCGGCCGCCGCGCTGTTTACGGGGCTGCTGGTCGGACTGGGCCAAGGATGTCTCCTGGACAGAGGGCGTATCAGGGTCTGTGCCGCAAGTGGCGCCCTGATAACACCGGGGCTGCTGCGAGTGACCCGTTCAGGGCCTGCTCGCCGATCGGGGCAGCAGGTCGACCGGTACGGAGTACGGGGTCACCCGCAGCAGGGGGCGCCTGGAAGTCTGTCGAACGCCGCCCCGTAGGCCGAGGCCGTCCGGGGCGTCGCTCGGATCAGACCTCGAGCAGCTCGGCTTCCTTGTGCTTGAGCAGCTCGTCGATCTGGGCCACGTACTTGGCCGTGGTGTCGTCGAGCTCCTTCTCCGCGCGACGGCCCTCGTCCTCGCCGACCTCGCCGTCCTTGACCAGCTTGTCGATGCCGTCCTTGGCCTTGCGGCGGATCGAGCGGATGGAGACCTTGGCGTCCTCGCCCTTGCCGCGCGCGACCTTGATGTACTCCTTGCGGCGCTCCTCGGTCAGCTGCGGGAACACCACCCGGATGATCGAGCCGTCGTTGGACGGGTTGACACCCAGGTCCGAGTCGCGGATCGCCTGCTCGATGTTGCGCAGGGCGGACTTGTCGAACGGGGTGACGACCGCCATCCGCGGCTCCGGCACGGCGAACGAGGCGAGCTGGTTGATCGGCGTGATGGCGCCGTAGTAGTCCGCGACGATCTTGGCGAACATCGCCGGGTGCGCGCGGCCGGTGCGGATCGCGGCGAAGTCGTCCTTCGCGACCGAAACGGCCTTCTCCATCTTCTCCTCGGCCTCGAGGAGGGTCTCTTCGATCACTGTGTGCTCCCTGTCCGGTTCATCTGCTGTTGTCCCGTACCGGTGCCCCGGACGGCTTACTGCTGCACGGCCGACTACGGCGCGGCTGACTACGGCTCAGGCCCGGCCGGAGTCCTCGCTGATGAGTGTGCCGATCTTCTCACCCTTGACCGCCCGGGCGATATTGCCCTCGGCCAGCAGCTCGAAGACCAGGATCGGCAGGCCGTTGTCCTTGCACAGGGTGATCGCGGTCAGGTCCGCGACCTTCAGGTCCCGGGTGATCACCTCGGCGTAGTCGAGCGAGTCGAACTTGACCGCGGCAGGGTTGGTCCGCGGGTCCGAGTCGTAGACGCCGTCCACACCGTTCTTGCCCATCAGCAGCACCTCGGCGTGGATCTCCAGCGCGCGCTGCACCGCCGTGGTGTCGGTGGAGAAGTACGGCATGCCCATACCCGCACCGAAGATGACGACGCGGCCCTTCTCCAGGTGCCGGACGGCACGCAGCGGCAGGTACGGCTCGGCGACCTGGCCCATGGTGATGGCGGTCTGGACCCGCGTCTCGATGCCTTCCTTGATCAGGAAGTCCTGCAGCGCCAGGCAGTTCATCACGGTGCCGAGCATGCCCATGTAGTCGGAGCGGGCCCGGTCCATGCCGCGGACCTGCAGCTCGGCGCCGCGGAAGAAGTTGCCGCCGCCGATCACGACAGCGACCTCGGTTCCCGAGCGGACCACCGTGGCGATCTCCCGGGCAATCGCGTGCACGACGTCCGGGTCGACGCCGAGGCCGCCGCCACCGGAAAACGCCTCACCGGACAGCTTGAGCAGAATGCGGCGGCGCGAGCCACCCTGCACGGTCTCCTGCGTCTCCTGCATGGACTTCTCCTTCTCCACCTACTGGTTCACAGGGCTGGATTCTCACAGGGTCGAGTGTGCCGTGTGGGGCCCAGACCTGTGCGTACACGCGAGGAGGCCACTGCCGCGGGAACCGTTACGGTGTCCTGCACGGCAATGGCCTCCTCGTCGTTCATGGTGCCGACGCGGCCCGCCCGTTGTCCGAGTGGCGCTGGATGAGCCCGATCGGCGCGTTCCTGGCCGCCCCAGCGGGGGGCCGGGCGATTCCTACCTTAGGCGGGAACCGCTGGGGAACGTCGCTCAGGCGCCGACGCGGAAGCGGGCGAAGCGCACGAGCTTGACGCCGGCCTCGTCGAGAACCTTGGCGACGGTCTTCTTGTTGTCCTTGGCGAACGCCTGCTCCAGAACGGCGTTCTCCTTGACGAAGCCGGTGACGCGACCCTCGACGATCTTCGCCAGGGCGGCCTCGGGCTTGCCCTCCTCGCGAGCAGTGGCCTCGGCGACGCGGCGCTCGTTCTCGAGAGCGTCGGCCGGGATCTCCTCGCGGGAGAGGAACTTCGGCGCGAACGCGGCGATGTGCTGCGCGACGTCCTTGGCGACCTCGGCGTTCTCCTGGTCGAGCTCGACCAGGACGCCGACCTGCGGCGGCAGGTCCGGGGAGGTGCGGTGCATGTAGGCGGCGACGAAGCCGTTGCCCGAGAACTGCGCGAAGCGCTTGAAGACGATCTTCTCGCCCAGGTTGGCGTTGGCCTCGTCCACGAACTGCTGGACGGTCTTGCCGGCCTCGATCTCGCTGGCCAGAGCGGCGTCCAGGTCGGCCGGGGAGGCGGCGGCGACGTGCTTCGCCAGCGTGTCGGCGACCTCGACGAACTTCTCGCCCTTGGCGACGAAGTCGGTCTCGCAGTTCAGCTCGACCAGAACACCGGAGTTGCCACCCTCGAGCAGGACGGCCAGGGCGCCGTTGGAGGCGTCACGGCCCTCGCGCTTGGCAACACCCTTCTGGCCCTTGATGCGAAGGAGCTCGACGGCCTTGTCGACGTTGCCCTCAGCCTCGTCCAGAGCCTTCTTGCAGTCCATCATGCCGGCGCCGGTGAGCTCACGGAGCTTCTTGACGTCCGCGGCGGTGAAGTTCGCCATGGTGTGAATCTCTTCTCGCGTCTCGCGTGTCTGCGGGGAGTTGTGTCAGGGGCTGGTGGTTCAGCCCCTGACACCGGAGAGAGGGGCACCTACCGGTGTCGTACCGGCGGGTGCCCCTCGCCCTTGGTACGTCAGGCCTGGTCAGCCTCAGCGGCCGGAGCCTCAACAGTGGCCTCGGCGGCGGGGGCCTCAGCAGCGGGGGCCTCGGCAGCGGCGGGGGCCTCCTCGGCGGCCTTCTGGCCCTCGATGAGGTCCTTCTCCCAGGCGGCCAGCGGCTGGTCGGCGCCCGGCTCGGCCTTGGCGTCGCCCTTGGCGACACCGGCACGGGCCTTGAGGCCCTCGGCGACGGCGTCGGCGATCACGCGGGTCAGCAGGGTGACGGAGCGGATGGCGTCGTCGTTGCCCGGGATCTTGTAGTCGACCTCGTCCGGGTCACAGTTGGTGTCGAGGATGGCGACGACCGGGATGTTCAGCTTCCGGGCCTCGCCGACCGCGATGTGCTCCTTCTTGGTGTCCACGATCCAGACAGCGCTGGGGACGCGCTGCATGTCGCGGATACCGCCGAGGGTCTTCTCCAGCTTGTCGTACTCGCGCTGGAGGACCAGGAGCTCCTTCTTGGTGAGGCCGGAACCGGCCACATCCGTGAAGTCGATCTCGCCGAGCTCCTTGAGGCGCTGCAGACGCTTGTAGACGGTCGAGAAGTTGGTCAGCATGCCGCCGAGCCAGCGCTGGTTCACGTAGGGCATGCCCACGCGGGTGGCCTGCTCGGCGATGGCCTCCTGGGCCTGCTTCTTGGTGCCGACGAAGAGGACGCTGCCGCCGTGGGCAACGGTCTCCTTGACGAACTCGAAGGCGCGGTCGATGTAGTTCAGCGACTGCAGGAGGTCGATGATGTAGATGCCGTTGCGCTCCGTGAAGATGAAGCGCTTCATCTTCGGGTTCCAACGACGGGTCTGGTGACCGAAGTGGACGCCGCTCTCAAGCAGCTCCCGCATCGTGACGACGGCCATGGCCGTGCTCCTCAGTGTTGCGCCCGGCCTGCTTGCCCTCGTCGTTGCCGAGATCGGGAAGCTGCCAGGTCAGGCTCGGTTTGTCCGTGCCGGTCGGGTGACCGCCACGCCTGACGCCCCGGACGTGCCGAGCCACCTCGGCCTGGCGACCACTGGGGCCGCAGCAGGCTCGGCGGACCGAGCGGCACTCGCACCGGATGTGTCGGGAGGCTGGTTCGGGCCCTTGCGGATCCGCACCTTCCGACGCATTTCGACCGGTGGCGGGGCGTGCGAAGTCGACCCGGGTGGACCGGGTCGCGTGTGAAGTGTACGGGAAGCGCCGAGTGACGAGCGACTCCGGACGATTCGAGGCGGCTTCCGGGCGGCCCCGGACGGACCCGCACACGCTCCTGCGGGGTGTTCCCGAGGCACTGGTACGCCTGTCTTTTCACCCGTCCGGGGGAGCGCGGGTTTCCACAGGCGGGAGTTGTCCACAGGAATCGGGGTGGGGCTGGTCAGCCGGGCGCACGGGCACCAGCCTCCTGCACATGGCGAACCTTCTGACGGCGGTCCCTTGCACGATGGGGTTTACGAAGCAGGGGCTGGGGCGGGCGCTGGCCTGGGCTCCGGCGCGGGGGCGGGGCCGGACTCCGGCGCGGGGGCGGGAGCGGGCTCCGGCTTGGGCCCTGGCTTGGGCTCCGGCTTGGGCTCGGTTCGCGCGCCGGGCGCGCTCGAGGTTTCTCGACGGGCTTTCGGGCCGACCCGTGCCCGACTTCTGGGGAGCCGGCTGCCGCAACATCGACGTGGCGATGCCCCCACCGGCTCCGGACCGCCGGATTCAGGCAATACTGCTCACGCTGCTGCTGGTCGCGCTGGTACTGGCCCGGCAGCCACTGCCGTCCGCGCACGCGGCGTGGACACCGCGCGGCAGTCAGGTCGGCCGACCGGGAGGCGCTGCGTCCGCGTCCGGGCTCGGACCTTCTGCCGTGACTGACCCTGGCGTGGAGATCGGTCCTGGTGCCAGGAGTGGATCTGGCGTGGGGGCTGGCCCTGGACCGGGACGCGCATGGCCGGTCGGTGCGCGCTCCGACCTACAGCGGCGCTTCGACGCGCCACCGACGCGGTGGGCAGCTGGTCACCGCGGGGTCGACCTCGCGGCGTCGGAGGGCATGACCGTGCGAGCTGCCGCACCCGGGGTTGTCTCGTTCGTGGGCATGGTCGCAGGCCGACCCGTGGTGACGGTGACCCACCCCTCGTCCGGGACTCCCCCGCTGCGGACCACCTATCTACCGGTCACCGGAAGTGTTCCGGTCGGCACTCCGGTGTCGGCGGGACAGCCCATCGGGACGATGGCCACCGGGACAGGACACTGCGCAACCGGCTGCCTGCACTGGGGGCTGCTCCGCGGGAAGCGCTACCTCGATCCGCTGGCACTGCTGGGCGGCGGCCAGGCCCGCTTGCTGCCGTTGAACGGCCCGTGACCGCCCCGGCGGCGGCAACTCCGACCGCCAGCCGTCGCAGCTCAGGCGGCCATCGGCGCCCCGGCGGGCGTCACAGCTCAGGCGGTCTCGACCGCAGGGGCCGCCGCCTCCACTGCGATCGCAGTCGCAGCCGCAGTCGCCACTTCGGTGACCAGGCCGTGCAGAGCGAACGCGACCGTGGCGTCCGCGATGGTATCGGCGTCGTCGGCCGGGGCGCGCTCGGCCTGCCGAACGGCAGCCTCGACCACGCCTTGGAGCAGTGCTGCCGCCAACCGGGGCTGGGCATGTCCGAGATCTCGAAGAGCCCGAACGACCAGTGAGACCAGTTCGGCGTGCGAAGCGCGGATGCGCTCCCGGGCCGCCTCGTCCAGTTCGAGCATCGAGATCGCCGTGACCGCGCGGTGCCTCGGGTCGCCGGCCAGCGCCAACTGACCGCGCACATAGGCCTCGACCCTGGCCGCCGGTCTCTCACAGGCAGCCATACCTGCCTCGATCTCGGCCGCCCAGAGCGGGAAGTCCACGGCGCAGAGCTCCTCGACCACGGCGGCCCGCGAACCGAAGTACTCGTACACGGAGGAGCGGGCCAGACCGGTCCGCGCAGCAAGAGCAGGGAAGGTGAGGGCGTCCATCCCGCCCTCGGTGAGCAGAGACCGGGCAGCGTCGAGGAGGGCTGCACGCTGCAGCTGACGATGCTCGGCCACTGTGGCTGCTCGGATTTTCGGCACGTTCCTACTGTACGGAGACCGATGACCGCTCGATACAGCACCACGCAACTGGCGGTCGCCGGATGTCCGGACGTGCAGGTCGGCCCACCCGCCGAACCGTACGGTCAGCGGATGTCCGTCAGTTTGGCCCGGAGTTGCAGCACGGACTTGGTGTGGATCTGGCTGACCCTGCTCTCCGTCACACCCAGCACCTGGCCGATCTCGGCGAGGGTGAGGCCCTCGTAGTAGTAGAGCGTCACCACCGTCTTCTCCCGCTCGGGGAGGGTGTTGACCGCTGTGGCCAGCAGACGGCGTAGCTCCCGATCCTCGGCGATCTCGACGGGGTTGTCGGCTCCGGTGTCCTCAAGGGTGTCCATGAGGCTCAGCCGGTCACCGCTCTCCCCCACCGGGTGCAGCAACTCGTCCAGGGCCACCACGTTCGCCAGCGAGAGCTGGCTGAAGATCGCATGCAGGTCCTCGATCGCGATGCCCATCTCCGCGGCGACCTCGGGCTCGTGGGGAGTGCGGCGCAGCCTGGCCTCCAGGGTGGCGTACGTCCGCTCCACCGCCTTGGCCTTCTGCCGGATCGACCGCGGGATCCAGTCGAGTGCCCGGAGCTCGTCGATGATGGCGCCACGGATCCGGCTGATGGCGTACGTCTCGAACTTGATCGCCCGGTCTACGTCGAACTTCTCGATCGCGTCGATCAGGCCGAAGATCCCCGAGGAGACGAAGTCCGCCTGTTCCACGTTGGCGGGGAGTCCGACGCTGACTCGCCCCGCCACGTACTTGACCAGCGGTGAGTAGTGCAGGATCAGCTGTTCGCGCAGCCGGGTGTCCCCGGTCTCCTTGTACGAGCGCCAGAGCGACTCCAGAGCGGTGCGCTCGGCAGAGGCACGCGCATCCGCCCCGGCTGCGGAGGGGATGGCGGGCGTACGGGACTTCACGGGTGAGGGGAGCGGCACCGGGGCCGGGGTGGGCACTGCGGCAGGTCCGGGCACGGGAACTGCGGCAGTTCCGGGAGCTGAGGCAGTTCCGGGGGGCGCGGCGGTCTCGGGACCTGGAGGCACCGCGCTCCCGGGGCCTCGCCGGGCAGCCGGCGGACGGGCTCCGACCGGGGGTGAGGTCTCCTCCTTAGAGCCTGGGGACGGTGGCCGCCCGGCCTGCCGGGTCAGCCCCATCACCCCTGGCGTCTTCGGCTGGTGATCAGCGTTGGGGCGTGCCTCGGCCCCTGGCCCTCCCGAGGACCGGAGGCCACCGACTACCCGATGTCCGGGAATGTGTGTGGGCATGCGTTGGTCTGCGCCGTTCTGCCGAGTCATGTGCTGATAGGAGGCACTGCGAGCGTAGCGTGACCGACTCGCTGCGTTGTGCTACCGCCACTCGGTCGTCCCTCGAAACGGTGGCGATCCCGGTGCGCCGTTCCGTTCTCGTCACCACGGCAGCCGGTTCACCACCTCCAGATGCGATTCACCGTGGTCAGGCCGGTAGGCCGACACCTGATCCGCCAAGCGCGATCCACCGGCGTGCGAGCCGGTAGCGAGGCGTACGGACCGGCGCGCGGTCGGGGAAGCGCGCCCATCCGCCGGGGAGTCCGGCATCTCAGCGCGGGACGGATCGGGCGCCCTTGGCCAGCCTCCAATGTGCCCCGAACCGCTCCACGAAGCCGAGCGAGCCCAACTCGTAGAGTTTCTGCAGGGTTTCCTCGACCGGCAACCCCGCTGCGCGGGCCAGGCGTTCGACGGGTGCACCTTCGGCGGTCGCCGGTACCGCTTCCAGCACCCGCGCGATTGCGGGCTCCAGGTGATCCCGGGGCAGGATCGGGCCGGATGGGTGCGGCGCCAGGTCGTCCC
The DNA here is from genome assembly GCF_000955975.1 of Saccharothrix sp. ST-888. Lineage (GTDB taxonomy): Bacteria > Actinomycetota > Actinomycetes > Streptomycetales > Streptomycetaceae > Kitasatospora. The sequence continues at coordinate 53,652 of NZ_JYJF01000014.1, read as the reverse complement.
CGATGGCGCCGATCAACTCACCGATCTCGGCGGCATCGGTGACCAGGGTCGCGCCACCGCTACGGATCAGGGCGTGCACCCCGGCGGAGAGCTCCGACGTCACCGGACCGGCCACCCCCATGGTGTGGCGGTTGAGGTCCCTGGCGCGGCGCGCAGTGCTCAAAGCCCCGCTACGGAGGGCTGCTTCGACCACCACCGTCCCTCGTGTCAGCGCCGCTATCACGCGGTTCCGAAGCACGAACCGGAACCTGTTGGGGTGCTCACCCGGCGCCAATTCGCTGAGCAGCAGACCTTGTTCGGCGATCCGCGAGATGAGCTCGAAGTTTCCCGACGGATAGGTCTCGTCCACTCCGCAGGCGAGGACTCCGATGGTGACACCGCCGACAGCGAGCGCGCCTCGGTGGGCGGCGGCGTCGATCCCGTACGCCGCACCCGAGACAACCACCCAGCCGCGCTCGGCCAGTTGAGCCGAGATCTCCCCGGCGACGTGCGCGCCATAGGCGGTGCAGGCCCGGGCTCCGACGATGGCGACGGAGCGCAGCGCGAGGAGACGGAGTGAGCCGGTACCCCTGATCCAGAGACCGACCGGCCTGCTGTCGCCCAGGTCGTCGAGTTGGGAGGGCCACTCCATGTCGCCCGGAATGATGAACCGCCCACCGACGCTCTGCACCCGCGCCAAGTCCGCCTCGGGGTTGAGGAACGGGAGCCTGGCGCGGTAGCCGTCGAGCCTGGTGGCGTCCAGGTCGAGGTAGCCGGGCACCGTACGCGCGCGGATGGCCTCGATGAGGGTGGGTGCGCTGACCTTGGAGAGCCATCGACCGACCACCGCGTCGCCAGGCTCGGTAAGGCGCGCGAGGGCTGCTCTGGCAAGCCGCTCCGGCTCGGGGTGCCCTGGTCCCGAGTGCCCTGGTCCCGGGCGGCCGGGCAGAGGTCGAACCGGCGGCGACGGGGCTGACGGTGGCTGGACCAGCGGGGGTTGCCCCGGCGGCGCAGTACCCGATGCTCCAGAAGGTCGGGTGGGCGGAGCCGTGCGGGTGGGCGTGGAGTGGCCGGGCTTCGAGTGGTTGGGGGTGGTCCGGGTGCGGTTCACCTGCGCCTCCATAGGGACGGCAGAAAAGGGACGGCAGATCAAGGGCTTTCTGCACGGGCTGGCTGAGCGCTGGTCAGCTTTCGCCGCCCGCTCCCACATCGGGATCCTGATAGTCGGGATCCCGATGTGGGAGCGGCCGCGGGGCGACGGCGGGGAGCCCGCGCTCGACACCGGTCCGGAGAACCAGGGCTGTACGGACGTCAAGCCTGGTGGGGCGGTCCCGGCCGACCAGGTCGGCGATCGTCCAGGCGACCCGCAGGACTCGGTCCAACCCCCGGGCGGTGAGGATTCCGCGTTCCAGTTCCTGCTCGGCATCGGTCAGAGCTCCCGGCGCGAGCTGCCACCGTGTACGCAGGAAGTGGCCCGGCACCTCGGCGTTGGTGCGCCAGGGGGTATCGCCGAGCCTGGCAGCAGCGCGCCCACGCGCCATCAGTACCCGGGCGGCGACCGTGGCGGTGTTCTCCACCGCCCCGGCGCGCTCCATCAACTCCACCCTTGTCACCGGGGCGACTTGGACCTGGAGGTCCACACGGTCCAGCAGTGGACCGGAGAGCCTGGCCTGGTAGCGGTGGACCATTGCCGGGGTGCATTCGCAGCCCTCGCCCCGCCTGGAGTACCGGCCACAGGGACAGGGGTTCGCGGCCAGGCACAGCTGGAATCTGGCCGGCAGCCGCAGCGATCCGGCGGCTCGGGCGATGGTGACCTCGCCTGATTCGAGCGGCTGCCGCAGGGCGTCGAGCACACGGACCGGGAACTCGGGGGCTTCGTCCAGGAAGAGGACGCCCCGGTGAGCCAGTGAGACCGCACCTGGTCTCGGCAGGCCGCTGCCGCCCCCGACGATGGCGGGCATGGTGGTCGAGTGGTGCGGCGCGTAATACGGCGGGGTGTCGATCAGCGGCCGATCGGGCGGCAGCAACCCGGCGACCGAGTGGACCGCCGTCACCTCCAGCGCCTCGGCCTGGCTGAGCGGCGGAAGCAGGCTGGGCAGTCGCTCGGCGAGCATGGTCTTCCCGGCTCCCGGCGGGCCCTTGAGATAGAGGTGGTGACCGCCTGCGGCGGCGATCTCCAAGGCACGGCGGGCTTCGTACTGCCCCGTGACATCCGCGAGGTCCAGCCGGGCAGCGTCCTCCCGCAGGTGCCCACGGATCCCGACGCCGGGGACCATCAGCCCCGACAGCGACGGATCGCGGCGCCCGAACAGGTGGTCCGGCTCCTCGTCGGGGACCGGCGCTTGAGTGAGCACGGCGATCAGTTGGCGCAGGCTGCGGACGCCGAGCACGGAGACCCCGGGGACGAGGGCAGCCTCGGCGGCTGTCGGTTCTGCGACGACGACCTGTTTGTACCCCGCATCCGCCGCGGCGAGGACGGACGGGAGTACCCCTCGGACCGGACGGACCCGTCCGTCCAGGCCCAGCTCGCCGATGATCAGCAGATCGGCGATGGAGGCCGGCTCCAACCGCTCGGCTGCAGCCAGGACCGCGCAGGCGACAGCAAGATCGAAGCCGCTGCCGCTCTTCGGCACGGAGGCCGGGCTGAGGCCCACCGTCAACTTCCGCTGCGGCCAGCTCTCTCCGCTGTTGACCACTGCGGCGCGGACGCGATCCCGCGCCTCGGTGAGGGCTTTGTCCGGCAGACCGACCAGGGCGAAGGCCGCGAGGCCGGGTTCGAGGTCGGCCTGCACTTCGACCACTACACCGTCCACGCCGACCAGCGCGACAGAGCAGGTACGGGCGAAGGCCATCTCACACCGCCCCTCGGTAGTGCTCGACCTGGGCGGCGCCCTTGACCCGGTTGACCACCGCGATCAGGTCGATCCGGACCCCACCGGGCGGCAGGGGAACCGGTCGGGCCTGCGGTACCGCTGGTGTCTTCGCCTCACGATCGGCGCCAGGGCGCGCTCCAGAATCCGCTCCGGCTACCGCGACGGACCGGGCGAGGCCGTCGAAATGGGTCGGCCAGCGTTCGCCGAGCCAGCGCTCAGCCAGGTGCCGCAGGCGCTCGGCCTTGGTCCGGTCGATGCCTTCACTCGGCTGCTGGAACCCGTGCTCGGACCGGGTTTTGACCTCGCAGACCGCGAGCGTGTCGCCATCCAGGGCGACGATGTCGAGCTCACCCTCCGCGCAACGCCAGTTGCGCTCCAGGATTCTCAGGCCGCCTGCGGTGAGCCACCGCGCGGCCACCTCTTCGCCGTAACGGCCGAGACCGTTGTTGGAACTCTGCACGGCTATCACCTCCGTGTCGGGGAGGTTGCCGTTCCTCCTGCAATCAGGCCAGGGGGTTCTCAATTCCTGTGGATAACTCGGGCCTGTGGATAACCCGCGTCACTCACAGGAGTGAATATCGACCAGAACGCTGGACATCGATCCGAACCTCGGACCAAGGTCAGCTGCCAAACGCCGCATCGTCGGAGGGCAGCTCCAGGTCGCTCTTCGCCAGCTCCTCGATATTGACGTCCTTGAAGGTCAGCACTCTCACCTTGCGGACGAACCGGGCCGGCCGGTACATGTCCCAGACCCAGGCATCCGCCATCGACACCTCGAAGAACACCTCGCCCTGGACCGAGTGCACCTGCAACTCGTAGTCGTTCGTCAGGTAGAAACGTCGTTCGGTTTCGATCACGTACTTGAACAGGCCGACGACGTCCCGGTACTCCCGGTAGAGCTTGAGCTCCATCTCGGTCTCGTACTTCTCGAGATCCTCGGCACTCATTCAGGCGTCCCCTCAACTCGTCTGGTCCACCCCATTGTGGACCACCGCACCCGCTCGGAGAGCCTTACCGGCAGGACTGGCGGGCCGTCCCTCCGCAAACGGTCGACCAAGTCCGCCAGCGCAGCGGGGTAGACCGTCTCCTCAGTGGCCCGCAACTCCGGCACAGTCCACCAGCGGGCGCTCAGCAGCTGCGCGTGTTCCTCCGCCTCGCGGGTTGCCGTCAGCGGCCCGGCACCCGGATTCGCCGAGCCGACCCCCGTCTCGCTCCCTGGCCGGCTGTCCCCTCCGATCCCCGGCCCACCGTCTCCCCCGTTCCTCCGTCCGTCGTACCGGAGGCGGGCGAGGTGGAACGACTGGTCCTGTTCGTAATGCTGCCCTTGGAAGGAGTAGACAACCGTGTCGTACGCCACCACCGGCCCCAGCTCGATGTCCGTCAGCCCGGTCTCCTCCGCCAGCTCGCGCAACGCTGCGTCGCGCGACTCCTCACCCGGCTCCAGCCCGCCGCCGGGCGTGATCCACCAGGTCACGCCAGGGACTGCTGGGTCCATGCCGCGAAAGAGCAGAATCCGCCCGGCTCCGTCCAGGAGCAGGACCCGCGCCGCGCGTCGCCGCTCGGCCATGCCCGTCACCTCCACCTGTCGCGAAAGCCATCCCGCCGGCCCCAGGAGTCACGGGAGTCGCAGGAGGCCCCTGACCCACCCGACGGGTCTCCATGGGTGCCCGGGGGACCACACCGCGGAGCACGTCGGTCTCCGCAGCCATCCGGCCGATGCCGGCCCACCGCGAGGATCAGGCGCTGCGGCGCCTCAGTTTTCGGCCGAGCGAGACCACCCCGCCGAGGGCCGAGGCGAGCACGACCACCCCGGCACCGCCGGCCATCGCGTACATCGCCGGCGCCACCGGCCCCGGCTCTGCCTCCAGCGGCGCACCGAGCCCGTCGAACGCAACCGTACGCTTGGTGACACCGAACCGACCGTACGGCCAGACCGTGGCCTCGACCCGAGCGGTCACGTCGGAGGCGGGAACGGTACCGCTCGCGACGTCGAGGTGCGCTCGCGAGTCCAGGGAGTTCGCCCTGTAGTCCCCGAGCAGGAAGAGGCGACCGGCCGGGACGGTCGTCCTGAAGTCCGCACCGGGCATCATCGGCAACGCCACGTACGGTTCATCGACCGGCTTGCCGTTCACCAGCAGGTGCTGCTTGGAGTCACAGCACGCCACGGTGTCACCGCCGACCGCCACCACCCGTTTGACCATCGTCAGGCCACCCCACTGCGAGTCCCGGAAGACCACGATGTCCCCCCGGCCCACAGCGCCACCCTTCACCGTGCGGGCGAGCACGGTGTCCCCCGACTGCACCGTCGGGGACATCGAGTCCGTCGGGACCTTGTACGGACGGTAGTTGAGCGCGAGCACCACGAATCCGCCGGCCATCGCGGCGAAGCCGAGGCCGATGACCAGGCCGTGCAGCAGCGATCCCAGACTCCGCCGGTTCGCTGCACCCGGCTTGCCGGCCGCAGCCGACGCCGGAGTCGTGTGCTCCACGACACCGCTCATCGCCACCGCCCCTTCCAGGTCGTCCCGTGCACCGCACGAGTACGCCGCGGCGGGCTCGGAGAAGCCGACGGGCCGTGGCACGTGCGAGCAGATTACTCGCCGGTACCACGGCCCGCGCAAGACCCAACAGCAGACCCAGCAGGTCTCAGCGGCGGGACCTCCGAAGCCACCAGACCACCGGCAGCGCGGCCGCCGCCCCAGCGGCAGGCGGCGCGAACGGCATCGCGGCGGCCAGTCCCTTCTGGTCGAAGGTGTCGGGCACCGGCAGCGTCGACCAGTCGCTGATCGGCCAGGCGACCACGAACGCACGACCGATGACGTTGCCCACCGGCACCGTGCCGCCACCGGGCTGGTCCTGGTGGAACCGGGAGTCCAGCGAGTCCCCGCGGTGGTCACCCATCACCCAGATCCGCCCGTCCGGCACCTTCACCGGACCGAACGGCTTGTCACCACAGGGGGTGTTGCCGGGGAAGATGTACGGCTCGTTCAGCGCGAGCCCATTGACCTTGACCGGACCGGCGCCCTGGCACTCGACGGTGTCACCGCCGACCGCGATGACCCGCTTGATCAGGTCCTTCTCATTGGCCGACGGCATGAGGCCGATGAAGCCGAGCACGTCCTGCAAGCTCCGGACGAAGGAGTTGCTGCTCTGCTGAGTGGGCTCGTCGTTCAGCCAGCCGCCCGGATCCTGGAAGACGACCACGTCACCGCGCTCCGGCTCCGCACCGAACCAGGGCGTGAACTTGTCCACCAGGACCCGGTCACCGATCCGCAGAGTGTTCTCCATCGACCCCGAAGGAATCGAGAAGGCCTGGACGAAGAACGTCTTGATCACCAACGCCAGGATCAGCGCGATGCCGATCAGGATGGGCAGTTCTTTCCAGAAGGAACGCTGCTTCACAGGCTCCGGAGTCTCCTCCGACTCCTCGCCTGAAGAACTCACCGACCCATCGTCGTTATTGCCACTACTCAACCGAGCGGCCCCACTACCCGAGCCACCGCTGTCCGAGTCGCCCGCCGCTCCGGCAGCCGACCCGTCCTCGCCGGGCTCCGACGGTTGTGCGGACTCGGTGGACCGGACCGTACGGCTGCCGGCGCCCTCGGGCTCGGGGGCCCCCGAGCGGGCGCCGATCACCAGATCCCCCACAACATCTCCTCCCTGCTGTGCGGACGCCTGCGCGCCCGCGCTCACCAGTGCCGCACAGCGGGCACCACGCTCTGTGACCGACCGTCAACCCGCCTCAGGCCTGCCCTGCACGGGCGGTCCTGACACCGGAACAGCCTCCGGAGGCAACCGGAACGTACACCGAGCGCTCCAGAACTTCTCTATCACTCCAGGACATCAGCCCACCGCTCCCACACGGTGGAAGCTGCGATCAACCGGCCGGCAATCCGGGCCGGACCGCTGCCCGCCTCGGCCGTGCGAGGAACGGAATAACGCCCAACACACCCATAACGAGCGGAGGTTCCACTGGATCCGGGTTGACCCCGACTGATTCCTCGGCGCCGGCACCTGCACCGATACTGCTGCCGACCACCTGCGGACCGGCAGCGCCGGCCGACGACGGCAGGGCGGAAAAGGAGGCAAGTACGTCAAGTTGACGCATGCGTCCCATCGGCCACGCAATCACGAAGGCCCGGCCGATCACGTTGTCGACCGGGACGGTGCCGCCACCGGGCCTGTCCATGTGGAAGCGGGAGTCGGCTGAGACGTCCCGGTGGTCCCCCATCACCCAGAGCCGCCCGGCCGGGACGGTGACCTTGAACGGCCTCCGCGACGGCGCGTTACCAAGTGCGACGTAGGGCTCGTCCAGCGGTTTGCCGTTCACGCTCACCCGCCCCGTGGCGTCGCAGCACTCCACCGTGTCCCCGGCAACACCGATTACCCGCTTGATCAGATCCTGCTCGTTCTCCGACGGCAGCAGGCCGACGTTCTCGAAGAGCTGTTTCACACCGTGGAGCACCGGCCCGTCCGAGGAGGGCTTCCGCTCCGACTCCAACCATCCGCCCGGGTCCTTGAATACGACCACTTCACCGCGCTCGGGCTTGGCGCCGAACCAGGGCGTGGCCTTGTCCACCAGCACCCGGTCCCCGATCTGGATGGTCTGTTCCATCGAACCGGAAGGGATGACGAAGACCTGCACCAGGAACGTCTTCAACAGCAGTGCGATCACCAGCGCGACCACCAGGATCATCGGCAGTTCACGCAGCAGGGAGCGGCGCCTGCGGCGCTCGGCACGGCGGGCCGTTCGCCGGCGTTCGGCCCGGCCTCGGGCAATGGCCGGTCCGGCAACCGGTTCGACAGCCGGTTCGGTGACCGCCCGGCCCAGGGTCGATTCGGCTTCCGGGCCGGGTGCCGTCTCCGAACCCGAATCCGAATCCGCCGCTGTCTCCGAGGCCGACGCCGAAACAGCCGGACGGCCCCTACCTCTGACCCCCATGACCACCAGTCCCCTCAACGGCGGCGAACCCGGCAGAACGGTCGAGCGAAGTCCAGCGTCCGATCGGGAAGACCACCCAGTCTGCGCGGCCTATCACCTTGTCCTCGGGGACGAAGCCGCCACCGGGCTCGCCGAGGTGGTCCCGTGAATCCCGGGAGTCACTCCGATGGTCCCCCATCACCCACAACTTCCCGGCCGGCACCACGACATCGAAGCCTGCCTTCGAGGGGGCGTCCCCGGGATACAGGTACTCCGACTCGTCCAGCGGTACGCCGTTGACCTTGATCCGACCGTCCGAGCCGCAACAGGTGATCCGGTCCCCGCCGATCCCGATCACTCGCTTCACATAGACCGAGTCGGCACCGGAGGACAGACCGAACCCGGCGAGGAAGCGCTGCCCAGGTGGGGGCTCGGACGCGTACGGGAGGAAGGAGCCGACGCCGTCGAAGACCACCACGTCCCCACGCTGGACGTGTCTGCCGAAGTCGTACGCCAGCTGGTTGACCAGGAGCCGGTCACCGGGGCGGAGCGTGCCCTCCATCGACTCGGACGGCACCGCGAAGGGGCGGGCGACGAAGAAGTTCACGAGCAGCAGCGTCAACAGGCATATACCGACCCCCAGGAGGAGCGTCCGTGAGAACCACCGATCCCCGCCCTCCGGCTGTTCCTCGCTGTCGGAGTGCACCGCGCCGGCCGACGGGGCTCCCGAACTGGGTTCGGCCCCATCACCTGCGCCGGATTCGACTGCCGCACTGGCTTCGACTCCTGGGGCGGCTTCGACTTCTCCCGTGCGACTGTCGGCTCCGCCCGCACCGGCTTCGGTCTCTCCCACCCCCAGGCCGACCTCTCCCGAGAGCCGACCTTCGCCGGAGACGACTGCGGACCGCGACGGCGAGTCCGCACCCGGAGGTGCAGGACTGCCATCGCGGTCCGCGAGTGGTTCGTGCGTGCTCATCGGGGCTGAGCTTATCCCTAAGGTTCTCAGCCCGATCCGAGCGTACCCAACCCCCGGCGGAGCCGGGGGTGAGCGGATCAGCGCTCGCGCTTCTCCTTGATCTTCGCGGCCTTGCCGCGCAGGTCACGCAGGTAGTACAGCTTGGCGCGGCGAACGGCACCACGGGTGACGACCTCGATCTTCTCGACGACCGGGGTGTGCACCGGGAAGGTGCGCTCCACGCCGACGTTGAAGCTGACCTTGCGGACGGTGAAGGTCTCACCGACGCCCGCACCGTGGCGGCGGATAACGACGCCCTGGAAGACCTGGACACGGGAGCGGTTGCCCTCGATGACCCGGACGTGAACCTTCAGGGTGTCACCGGCGCGGAACGCCGGGATGTCGGTGCGCAGCGAGGCCGCGTCGACAGCAGCGAGCTTGTTGCTCATGATGCTCTCCATCGCAGGCGCCACGGGCCGCCTACGGAAATTCGTCTCAATGGGGTGTGTTGCGGGCCGCTTCGGCCTTCGGCGTTCCCCCCGTGGCGAGGGCACCGGACCACTGACCCCTACGAGAGGAGTCCAGCGACAGACAACAGTCGCCTATTCTTCCACAGCATCGACCGCGGACCGAAATCGGCCGAGCCGCTCGTCCCATACCAGGCCGAGAATACTGAGGGCCTCCCGTTCCTTCTTGTCGAAGGAGCCGTACTGCCAGCGCTCGACGAGGTCCGGCCGGTTGGCCAGGGTGCGGGCGAATGCCTGCTCGCGGCGCCAACGGGCGATCTTGCCGTGGTGCCCGCTGAGCAGCACCTCCGGCACGGCCCGCCCACGCCACTCGGCGGGCTTGGTGTAGACCGGGCCTTCCAGTAGGTCGGCCATCGCACCAGGGGCGAACGAGTCGTCCCGGTGCGACTCCGCATTGCCCAGGACGCCGGGCAGCAGCCGGGCGATCGCCTCGACCATGACCAGTACGGCGACCTCGCCACCCGCCAGGACGTAGTCGCCGATCGAGGCCTCGACCACGGGCATCCGCGTCGCGGCCTCTTCGATCACTCGGCGGTCGATGCCCTCGTAACGGGCAGGGGCGAAGGCCAGCCAGGGCTGCGCAGCCAGTTCCTGGGCCAGCTCCTGGGTGAACGGGCGGCCGCTCGGGGTGGGAACGACCAGGGTCGGCACCGCACCCTCGGGCCCCTGGGAGACCACCGCGTCGAGCGCGGCCCCCCACGGCTCAGGCTTCATCACCATGCCGGGGCCGCCCCCGTACGGGGTGTCGTCCACGGTGCGGTGGATGTCAGTGGTCCAGCTGCGCAGGTCGTGCAGGTGCACGTCCAGCTGGCCGCGAGCGCGGGCCTTGCCGACCAGGGAGACGTTCAGCGGGTCCAGGTACTCGGGGAAGATCGTGACGACGTCGATCCGCATCTCGCTCATGCGTTCGCCTTGCCTTCGCCAACCTCGCCAACCTCGCCAACCTCACCGGAATCGGCATCGGTATCGGTATCCGCATCGGCTTCGGCTTCGGCTTCACCCGACGCGGCAGCGACCACCGCCTGCTCGAGGTCGATCAGGCCGAGCGGCGGGTCGATCACGACGCGCTGGTTCTCCAGGTCGATGGTGGGCACGATCTTCTCGACGAACGGCACCAGCACCTCTGCCCCGTCGGCCTTCTTCACGGTGAGGAGGTCCTGGTAGGGCAGGTGGATGATCTCCGTCAGCTCACCGACCGGAGTGCCGTCGAGCAGGACCACGTCCAGGCCGATCAGCTGGTGGTCGTAGTACTCGTCCTCCTCCTCCGGGCGCTCCTCCGGATCGACCTCGGCGATCAGGAGGGTTCCGCGCAGCGCCTCGGCGCCGTTGCGGTCCTTCACCCCGGCGAAGCGCAGCAGCAGCCGGCCGCTGTGCACCTTGCCCGACTCGACGGTCAGCGGGCCGGCCGACGCCGGGTCCGTGAGCAGCACCGCACCAGGGCCGAGCCGGAGTTCCGGCTCGTCGGTGCGGACCTCGACGCTGACGTCACCCTTGATGCCGTGGGCGCGGCCGATCTTGCCGACGACGAGCTGCACGGTGATCGCTCTCCTGAAGTTGCTGAGCTTGCGCTGCGAAGGACCGAAAGGACGGAAAGGACGGAAAAACGAAAGAAGGCCGGTCGGGACGACGAGCGTCCCGACCGGCCCCAAGCCTGACGGCTGTGCGTCAGCGAATGCTGTCCACGTCGACCAGGTCGACCCGGACGTTGCGACCGCCGAGGGCGCCGACCACGGTACGCAGAGCGCGCGCGGTCCGGCCGCCCCGGCCGATCACCTTGCCGAGGTCATCGGGGTGCACCCGCACCTCGATGGTGTTACCCCGCCGCAGGTTGCGCGAACGCACCTGAACCTCGTCGGGGTGCTCGACGATGCCCTTCACCAGGTGGTCGAGGGCCTCCTCGATCACGATCAGGCCTCGGTGGAAGCGGCCTCGGCGTCAGCCTCGGCCTTGTCCGACTTCTTGGCCTTCGGGGTGATGGCAACACCGGTGGTGCTGTCCTCGAAGCCGGCGACGGCCTTGGCGAACAGGTGCGAGAAGTCCTCGACCTTCGGCTCGGCAACCTTCAGCGGCGCCGGGGCCGGCAGGCCCTTGAACTTCTGCCAGTCGCCGGTCAGCTTCAGGATGGCGAGAACCGGCTCGGTCGGCTGGGCGCCGACGGACAGCCAGTACTGGGCGCGGTCGCTGTCGACCTCGATCTTCGAGGGGTTGTAGGTCGGCTGGTAGATGCCGATCTCCTCGATCGCACGACCGTCACGCTTGGTGCGGGAGTCGGCGATGACGATGCGGTAGTGCGGGGAGCGAATCTTGCCGAGACGCTTGAGCTTGATCTTGACTGCCACGGGAGTGGATTCTCCTGGTGTTGACGTGGGTGAGCGGCCGCTGCCATCGCGTGGGGTTGCGGGGCCGGCCGTTCAAGGGACACGCCAGCCGTAGGAGAGAGGGGTCCTGCTCGGCTGCCGAGTACTCAGCTGTCCATTCTGCCACACCCCGGCCGGCCCGCCCGCCCCCCGGGCTTCCGTCCCGACCGGTCGACGCGCTGTCGGTCGGCCGAACCGAGGGCCCCCACCCCCGGTCGAACCGAGCTTCTGTCGCTGCGACGGCCTTCTTCCACGGCTCGGCCCCGCGGCAGAAGAGCGAACGGCCCGCGGCAGCACGCCCGCTGCCCACGGCATTTCGAACGGTTGAGCCGGACTCCGACAGTCGCGGCATTCGACGCGCCCCGGGTGACCGAGGCGACTTCGGCGAGCCACACCGAATCGACGAGTCGTACGCCATCACCGGCCCGACCAACCCGACCAGCGAAAACCCACCGGACCGACCCGACCAACCGACCCGACCAACCGACCCGACCAACCGACCCGACCAACCGGACCGCCCCGCCGGACAGGCAGAAATCACCCGACCGCCCCGGATCAACCGATCCGACTCGCTCGACTCACTCGACCGAGTTCGCCGACGCGCTGTTCGCCGACGCGCTCGACCGACCCGACCGAGTTCGCCGACCCGGCGGACGCAGGCGCGCGTCAGGCGATCCGGAACGGCTGCTGGCAGGCGCCGCAGACGATCGACGCCTGGGCGAGCACCGAGGGCACCACCCGGACGTTCCGGCCGCAGCCGCAGACCGCCTTGACCCGGACGCCCCCGCCCGAGGACCCGTGCCGCGCGGCCGGCCCGCGGAACGTACGCTGCCCGCCTTCGCCGGCCACGGCCAGCTGATGCGCACCGAGGGCGCGGTCGAGCCGCTCGATGGTCTGGGCGTAGCGCTCCTGGGTCTCCTTGAGCATGGTCACCTGGGAGAAGCCGCTGCTGGCGTGCGGCTCGATCGGGTGGGCCAGCCCGAGCTCGCTGGCGAGCATCAGGAAGCGGCGGTTGTGGTAGCGACCGGCCCGCGAGGTGTCGCGGATGTCTCGCGCGGCAGCCAGGCCATGGGCGGCCTCGTGCAGCAGTCGCTCGAAGCCGAGTCGCGTGCCGCAGGCCGAGGAGGACTCGCCGATCAGAGCCTCGGGCGAGGCCAGGTCGGGGAGGTCCTGGTGGTGTGCCTGGATGTCGCTCCAGGCGGCGGCCAGTTCGGCCGCGAGGACGAGGGGCTGTGTCGTGCTCACGCTATGCCAACGATGGAGTGAGAGCCGATGTTCCGCGAGTTCCCCGCCTTGGGGAATTCCCAGGAAACTCTCAGGAATGCGCATCGCTGCGCGAATTTCGCTGCTCGGATCTGACGCAAGACCAACCCCCTGCAACTGTGGGCCCAACAAGCCTCGCCGGGCTCTTGGATTTGCCTCGGGCCGGGCTCCGTACGCATCCGGCACGGCGCCACCCCAAGGCGGACGGCCCGCGGCAATGTCGGGAATTGACAGTGCCACGGGCCGTATACCGTACCGCTAGTTCCATAGGACTGGCAGTTGACCGGTCAGTAGTCTCAACTGGCAGTCTTCAGGTGCCGGAACAATCGCCGTCGCCGGACTCGGAACCGAGGCCGGTAACGGAACGTCAGTAGGCGCGCGCGACGATCGCGACATTGCCTTCCTGATCGTCCGTCAGCGGGACCGAGCCGTCGGCCGCGACGATGCAGCGCACCGAGACGCCCTGCTCGGCCAGCTTGGCCTCACCCTCCGGGCCCAGCTCGGCCCAGGAGATCCGGCCCCAGCCGGTCGCGGCCGCCTCGACGGCCTCGTCGATGTTCTTGACCTCGGCGGTGCGGGCCTCGCGGCGCTCGCGGGACTCGCGGAGCAGCAGGGCCTGGTCCTCCTCGAGGATGCCCGGCAGCAGCGCGGCCAGGCCGTCGATCGAGACCGGCTCCTTGCCGCCGGGGATGCGGCGGGCGAGCATCGCGGTGCCGTTCTCCAGGTCGCGCGGGCCGACCTCGATGCGCAGCGGTACGCCCTTGAGCTCCCAGTCGACGGCACGGCGGCCGAACGGGGTGTCGGTGCGGTCGTCGACCACGACGCGGATGCCGGCGGCCTCCAGCGCGGCACCGATCTCGCGGACCTTGGCGAGCACCGCGTCGTCGCCCTTGATGGCGAGGACGACGGCCTGGACGGCGGCCAGACGCGGCGGAACGCGCAGGCCGTTGTCGTCGCCGTGGGACATGATCAGGCCGCCGACCATACGGGTCGAGACACCCCAGGAGGTCTGCCAGACGTACTCGCGCTCGGCGCCCTGGAGCTGGTAGGTGGTGTTGAACGCCTTGGCGAAGTTCTGGCCCAGCTCGTGGCTGGTGCCCATCTGCAGCGCCTTGCCGTCCCGCATCATGCCCTCGAGGGTGAGGGTGTTGATGGCGCCGGCGAAGCGCTCCTTGGCGGTCTTGCGGCCGAGCACCACGTCGATGCCCAGCACGTTGGTCATGAAGTCGCCGTAGACGTCGGTGTGGATCATCGAGGCGTACGCGTGCGCGTCGTCGTAGCTGGCGTGGGCGGTGTGGCCCTCCTGCCAGAGGAACTCGGTGGTGCGCAGGAACACGCGGGGGCGCAGCTCCCAGCGGACCACGTTGGCCCACTGGTTGATCAGCAGCGGCAGGTCGCGGTGGCTCTGCACCCACTTGGAGAAGTACTCGTTGATGATGGTCTCGGAGGTCGGCCGGACGACGATCGGCTCGTCCAGCTCCTTGCCGCCACCGTGGGTGACCACGGCGAGCTCGGGGGCGAAGCCCTCGACGTGCTCGGCTTCCTTGGTCAGGTAGGACTGCGGGATGAACATCGGGAAGTAGGCGTTCTGGGCGCCGGCCTTCTTGATCCGGGTGTCCATCTCCTGCTGCATCCGCTCCCACAGGCCGTAGCCGTACGGTCGGATGACCATGGTGCCGCGCACCGGACCGTTGTCGGCCAGCTCGGCCTTGTTGATGAGGTCCTGGTACCAGCGCGGGAAGTCGTCCGCCTGGGGGGTGAGAACGGGTGCCTTTGCCATGGGGCAGATGGTACGGGGAGCGAGGCTCCGAGCGTGAATCGCCCTTGCCGGGTATCGGACTCACCGCTGCGAAGCGGGGGGCGCACGACCGCCGCGCGCGGATACCACCGCGCACCCCTCTGGACGCCGGGCCCCAGCCGCTGTTCGCTGGACTCGGGGTGGAACTTTCCGGGGGGTGTCACGGGCAGGACGACCAGAAAACCGGATGGGAGGCCGCGATGGCTTCAGCGCAGGTGACCGGTACGACCGCGCAGCGACCCAGCGCCCATGGTGGGGCGCGTTCACGCGGACGGGCGCGCGACTGGGCGGAAATCCAGGAACGCATGCTCGTACCGCTCTACCAGGCCGTGTACGAGCGCCTGGAGGTCGGCGCGGCGACCAGTCTGCTCGGTCTCGGCTGCCGGTCGGGGCTGTCCCTGCTGCTGGCGGCGGAGCGGGGTGCCCAGGCGGCCGGCCTCGAGCCGGACACGGAGCTGCGCGAGCTGGCGCAGGGCCGGCGGCTGCGGGTGTCCGGTCCCGGACACCGCGACCGGTCCGCCGGGATGTTCCCCCGCACGGCCTACTCACTGGTGACTCTCTTCGAACTGTGGCAGGCACCGTTCCTGCGACCGTCCGCCGAACCGGAGCAGTCGGTGGCTCTGGCCGCCCGGCTGGCCCTCCCGGGCGGGCAGGTGGTGCTGGCGGGCTGGGGTCCGCCGGAGCGCTGCGAGAGCGCCGTCGTCCTGGACGTGGCGCGCCGCCGCGCCGCCCCGGCATCCGGCTGCGACCCGTTCGCGCTGAGCACGCCCGGCGCGCTGGAGGCGCTGCTGGCCGACGCCGGACTGCGCCCGGCGGGCAGCGGCCGGGTGAACTGCCCGTTCGCCTATCCGGATCTGGACAGCGCGGTACGCGGGATGCTCTCGACGGGCGTCTACGAGGCGGCGATCGAGGACTCCGGCGCGGCCCTGGTGGAGAAGGAGTTGGAGGAGGCGCTGCACCCGTTCGTCCAACCGGACGCCTCGGTGCGGATGGCCAACCTGTTCCGGTACGTCATCGCCGAGCGGGTCCGCTGACCGGAGGCCACCCGACAGCCCGTCGGCCACGCCTGCACGCCAGCCGCAGCCGCAGCCGCAGCCGCCGGGCCTGAACCGCCGAATCCAGCACCACCCCGAACGGCCGGGCCGGATCCACCGGAGCCGGAACCACCGGACCGGACCCGCCCGGCCGCAGACGGCCTCAGGGCAGGTCGGGCTGTCTGCGCGGCACTCCCGCCGCCCGGTAGGCGGCCTCCTCGTCCAGGGTCTCGGCCTCCAGCAGAGCCGTGGCGAGGGCGTCCAGCTTCGCGCGGTGCTCGGTGAGGAGGCGGATCGCGTCGTCGTAGCACTCGGCGACGATCCGCCGGGCCTCCTGGTCGACCGCGTCCAGTGTGGCGGGGGCGGCCGAGAGCCCGTACGTGCCCTGGCTGTCGCTCGGGACGGCGGTGAGGCGGCCGACCCGCTCGCTCATGCCCCAGCGCCCCGCCATGCCCCGGGCGATGTTGGTGACCTGCTCCAGGTCGCTCTCGGCGCCGGTGGTGATGATCCCGTAGACGACCTGCTCGGCGGCCATCCCACCGAGAGCGCCGATGATCCGGCCGCGCAGGTACGGCTCGGTTTAGGAGTACCGGTCGGTGTCGGGGGTGGAGAGGGTGACGCCGAGGGCCCGGCCGCGCGGCACGATGGTGATCTTGCGGACCGGGTCGGCGCCCGGCTGCAGCATGCCGAGCAGCGCGTGGCCGCTCTCGTGGTACGCGGTGCGCTCACGCTCGCTCTGCGGCATCACCAGCGGCCGCACGGCGCCGAGTTGGACCTTCTCCAGGGCGTCCGAGAGGTCGTCCGGGCCGACCTGGTCCTGCTTGCGCTTGACGGCCGGCAGGGCTGCCCCGTTGACCAGGTTGGCCAGGTCGGCGCCGGTCATGCCCGGGGTGACCTTGGCAAGCTGGTCGAGGTCGCTGCGCGGGGAGAGCTGCACCCCCGGGTGTGGATCTTCAGGATGGCCTCGCGGCCGCCGCGGTCCGGCGGGCTGACGGTGATCCGGCGGTCGAAGCGTCCCGGGCGCAGCAGGCCGGGTCGAGGATCTCGGCGCGGTTGGTGGCCGCGATCACGATCACGCCCTCGGAGCCGGTGAAGCCGTCCATCTCGGTCAGGATCTGGTTGAGGGTCTGCTCGCGCTCGTCGTGGCCGCCCATGCTGCCGCTGCCGCCGCGCTGGCGGCCGATGGTGTCGATCTCGTCGATGAAGATGATCGCGGGGGCCACCTTGCGGGCCTCGGCGAAGAGTTCGCGGACCCGGCTCGCGCCGACGCCGACGATCATCTCGATGAACTCGGAGGCGGAGGCGGAGAAGAACGGCACATCGGCCTCGCCCGCGACGGCCCGGGCCAGCAGGGTCTTGCCGGCGCCGGGCGGGCCGCTGAGCAGGACGCCGCACGGCATCTTGGCGCCGAGCCTGCGGTAGGCCTGCGGATTCTTCAGGAAGTCGACCACCTCGGTGAGTTCGGCCTCGACCTCGTCGATGCCGGCCACGTCGGCGAAGGTGGTGCGCCGGCCCGCCGTGGTGTCCACGGGCTTCGGCGGCGCCTTGCGGCCGAACGCCCCGGCGGCGCCCATGCCGCCAGCCATCCGGCGGGCCAGCAGCACCCAGACCAGGATCAGCAGCAGCATCGGGGCGAGCGAGATCAGCAGGTTGGAGAGGAAGCTGCGCTGCTGGACGACGGGCTCGGCAGTGACGGTGACGTGCTGCTGCTGCTGCTGCTGGAGGGTGGCCCAGACCAGAGGTTGTCGTCGGCGAAGGACGGCCGCTGGGTGGTGAACTCGCTGTAGTTCCCCTTGCCTTCAGGCGTGGGCGCGGCGCTCTTCAGGGTGCCCTCGATCGCGTCGCCCTTGGCGTAGATCTTGGTGATGTTGCCCTTGCCGAGCTGGTTGTTGAACTCCGTGTAGGAGATCGTGGTCGATCCGCCGGTGCCGAGGAAGCTGAGCAGCAGGTCCGAGATCAGGAAGACGACCAGGGCTGTGAGGACCAGCCCGACCCAGCCGCCGGGCATCTTCCGGCGGGGCGGCGGCGGGGGCGGGGCTCCCTCCGAGCGCCAGGGCTGGTCGGGGGTCTGGCGCGGCGGTACGGGAGTGCTCACCCGCCGGACGATACGGACGACCGGACGGGCGATCCATGCGAAACGCCGCGCCCCGGCTACCCCCTGGGCAGCGGCTCCCACTCCTCCGCCGTCAGCGCGAAGCGGTCGTGGTCGCGCCAGGCGCCGTCCAGGAAGAGCATCCGGGGGGTGTGGCCCTCGTGCCGGAAGCCGAGCCGCTTCGCCAGTGCGATCGAACGGTCGTTGTCCGGCTGGACGTTGATCTCCAATCGGTGCAGCCCGAGGCCGCCGTACTCCAGCGGGGCGAAGCAGCGGTCGACGACCAGCCGCATTCCCTCGCTCATCCGGCCGGTCCCGACGAACGGCAGGTAGGAGTCGTAGCCGAGCGCACCGTTGCAGAACCGGCCCATCACGATGTTGGCCACATTGCACTTGCCGACCAGGCCACCGGTGTCCAGGTCCACGATCAGGAAAGTCCGCAGCCCGGGCCCCTGACGCTCCAGCAGGTCCGCCAGGCCGTCCGGCTCGACCGGGTTCCACCGGCCGACGTGCTCGGCCGACCGCCGGACCGCATCGGCGTACAGGGGCACGTCTGCGGGCTTCGGGGCTCGGATCATCACTCGCACGCACCCATCATCCGTCATGCGTACGGCCCACGGCCATGGCGCCTCGGGGTGCCGAGCCGGCCGGGCGACGCCGAGGGGCGCGGGGAACCGCGCCACGAGCCGGGCACCTCCGTGGAGGACCGGTCGCGCAGTTCCCCGCGCCCCTGGATGGCTCACCCGCGACCCCGAAGGGCTTCGCCGGGCCCCTGAGGACTCAGAGCAGGTCCTTGAACTCCTTGGGGAGCTCGAAGTCCGCCGGGCCCTTGCCCGCACCGAGGCCGAAGGCGCCGCCCTCGGCCGGGGCCTGCTGGCCGCCGGGGCCGAGCGCCTTGCGCTGCGCGGCGGCCGCCTCCTCCTGGGCCCGCTTCAGCGGGTTGCCGGACTTCTTGCGCCCCTTGGCCGCCGGGGCCTTCTTGCCGGACTTCTTGGCGCCGCCGCCCATGCCCGGGATGCCCGGCATACCGGGGATCCCCTTGCCGGAGGCCATCGCGGACATCATCTTGCGGGCGTCGAAGAACCGCTCGACCAGGTTGTTGACCTCGCCGACCTGGACGCCCGAACCCTTGGCGATACGGGCGCGCCGCGAGCCGTTGATGATCTTCGGGTCGGTGCGCTCGGCCGGGGTCATCGACTTGATGATGGCGCCGACCCGGTCGACGTCCTTGTCGTCGATGTTGTTGATCTGCTCGCGGATCTGGCCCATGCCGGGCAGCATGCCGAGCAGCTTGGAGATCGAGCCCATCTTCCGGACCTGCTCCAGCTGGGCCAGGAAGTCGTCGAGGGTGAAGTCCTTGCCGCCGCCCTGCAGCTTGGAGGCGATCTTCTCCGCCTCGGCCTGCGAGAAGGTCTGCTCGGCCTTCTCGATCAGGGAGAGCACGTCGCCCATGCCCAGGATGCGCGAGGCCATCCGGTCCGGGTGGAAGGCGTCGAAGTCGTCGACCTTCTCGCCGTTGGAGGCGAACATGATCTGGCGGCCGGTGACGTGCGCGACCGAGAGCGCCGCGCCACCACGGGCGTCGCCGTCCAGCTTGGACAGCACCACACCGGTGAAGTCGACACCCTCGAGGAAGGCCTGCGCGGTGGTCACCGCGTCCTGGCCGATCATCGCGTCGAGGACGAACAGGACCTCGTCCGGGTTGACCGCGGCGCGGATGTCCGCGGCCTGCTGCATCAGCTCGGCGTCGATACCGAGGCGGCCCGCGGTGTCGACGATGACGATGTCGTGCTGCTTCTGCCGGGCGTACTCGATCGAGTCCCGGGCGACCTTGACCGGGTCGCCGACGCCGTTGCCCGCCTCGGGGCCGTAGAAGGCGACACCGGCCCGGTCCGCCACCACGCCCAGCTGGGTGACGGCGTTGGGGCGCTGGAGGTCGCAGGCGACCAGCAGCGGGGTGTGCTTCTGCTTCTTCAGCCAGTGGCCGAGCTTGCCCGCGAGGGTGGTCTTACCGGCACCCTGCAGACCGGCCAGCATGATGACCGTCGGGCCGGACTTGGCGTACTGCAGGCGCCGGGTCTCGCCACCGAGGATGTTGACGAGCTCCTCGTTGACGATCTTGACGACCTGCTGGGCGGGGTTCAGCGCGCCGGAGACCTCGGAGCCCAGCGCACGGTCCTTGACCTGCTTGATGAAGGCCCGCACCACCGGCAGCGCGACATCCGCTTCGAGCAGGGCGATCCGGATCTCGCGGGCGGTGGCATCGATGTCCGCCTCACTGAGGCGGCCCTTGCCCCGGAGGTTCTTGAACGTCGCTGCGAGGCGGTCGGAGAGGGTGTCGAACACGTCGGTCGCGGGTCCCTTGCGGCATCGGTACGGGTACTGTCGTCGCCCCCAGGGTATCCGGCCGCCCCAGGTACGGTCTCCACCCCGCCCCCGGCCCCGGTCCGGGAGGCCCTCCACCACCCGGGTGACCAGGGCGGCTCCGCCCGCGAAGGCCAACCGCCCGCCAGCCGCGTCCCCAGCCTCACAGGACGGAACACCCGGGCCCACCGGTGTTCAGCACAGCGCCCCCTGCACCTGGGCGGCGACCTCCCGGGCCCGCTCGGGCGCCAGCGGGCGGCCGTCCGGATCGGTGAGGTAGAAGGCGTCCACCGCGTCCGCGCCGAGCGTGCTGACGTGGGCGGTACGGACCACCACGCCCGCCGCGTCCAGGGCCCGGCCGATCCGGTGCAGCAGGCCGGGGGCGTCGTGCGCGCGGACCTCCAGCACGGTGGCGCTGGACGAGCCGCCGGGGGCGACCGCGACCACCGGGGGCGGGGTGGTGATGCCCCGGCGGCGCGGGGCCGCGGCGTCCCGTTCGGCGAGCTTGCGGGCCACGTCCAGCGAACCGTCCAGGGCCCGGCGCAGATCCGCCCGCAGCCGGTCCGCCTCGGGCAGCTCGCCGTACGCGGCGGCGACCTTCCAGCGGATCAGCAGCACCTGGCCGGCGCCGATCGGGTCGAGCAGCCGCAGCGCCGCCGAGCGGACCGTCAGCCGGTGCAGCGCGATCACCCCGGCCGCCGTGCTCAGCAGCGCCGGGCGGTCCGGAATGGCCAGCGTCAGCTCGACGCCCGTCGGCTCGGCCGCGAAGGCGTCCTGCGGCGGCTGGGCGAGCAGGGCGAGCGCCGGTTCGCCGGTCCGGGCGGCCTCCACCGCCAGGCGCTCCTGGTCGACGGTGGGCTCGGCCTCGGCCGGGAACGGGTCGCCGCCCGCGAGCTGGGCCGCCACCCGGTCCACCAGCCGCTCCACCAGGGACGCCCGCCAGCTGCTCCAGGCGGCGGGCCCGGTGGCGGTCGCGTCGGCCTCGGTGAGGGCGTGCAGCAGTTCCAGGTGCGGCAGGGTGCCGACCACCTTGGTCATCAGGTCGATGGTGGCCGGATCGTCCGGGTCACGGCGGGTGGCGGTGTCGACCAGCGTCAGATGGTGCCGGACCAGCAGGGCCAGCGTCTCGGTGTCGACCTTGTCGAAGCCCATCCGGACCGCCACGTCCCGGACGATCACCTCGCCCGCCTCGGAGTGGTCGCCGGGCCAGCCCTTGCCGAGGTCGTGCAGCAGCGCCGCGACCAGCAGCAGGTCGGGCCGGGCCACCCGGCGGGTCATCCCGGCCGCCCGGACCGCCGTCTCGACCAGGTGCCGGTCGACCGTCCAGCGGTGCACGGCGTTGCGCTGCGGCCGGCAGCGGACCCGCTCCCAGTCCGGCAGCAGGCGGGTGATCAGGCCCTCCGCCTCCAGCGCCTCCCAGACCGGCAGACAGGACTCCCCCGCGCCGAGCAGGGTGATCAGCTGCTCGCGGGCCTCGTCGGGCCAGGGCACCGGCAGCGGCCGGCTCTCGGCGGCCAGCCGGCGCACGGTGGCGTACCCGATCGGGAGCCCGGCCTGCGCGGCGGCCGCGGCGGCGCGCAGCGGCAGCACCGGGTCCTGCGCCGGGCGGGCGCCCTGGGCTAGCACCACCTCGCCGTCCTGCTCGACCACGCCCTCGGCGAGCGGTCTGCGCTCGACGGCTCCGCGTGCCACCGCGCCCGAGCCGCGCCCGGTGCCGGTGAACGGGAAGGCCAGTCGGCCGACCCGGCGGCCCCGGCCGGTGCGGGCGGCGAGGACGCGTTCGACGGCCCGCCAGGTGACGTCACCGGCGTAGCTGACGGTGCGGGCCGCTTCGTACACCTGGCGCAGCAGGGTGTCGGCGTCGAGCACCCCGAGCCGCTCGGCGACCTGGTCCTGGTCGTGCAGGCTCAGCCGTTCGGTGGCCCGTCCGGTGGCCAGGTGCAGGGCGTCGCGGACGTCGGCGATTTTCGCGGCGGCCGCCTCCAGGCCGTCCCTGGGTGCGTCGGCGAGCCAGCTGGCGGCGATCGCGTTGAGCGCGACCACGTCCCGCAGACCGCCCCTGGCCTCCTTGAGGTCGGGTTCCAGCAGGAAGGACAACTCGCCGTGCCGCTCGGCGCGTTCGAGGCAGAGCCGGTGGAGTTCGGGCAGCCGTTTAGGGGCAGCGGCGCGCCAGTCGGCGAGTACGGCGGAGCGCAGGGCGGCGGTCAGCTCCGGGTCGCCCGCGAGGTGGCGGGCGTCGAGCAGGCCGAGCTGCGCCTTGAGGTCCTCGGCGGCGACCGTACGGGCCTCGGACACGGTGCGGACGGAGTGGTCGAGCGCGGCGCCGCCGTCCCAGACCGGGTACCAGATCCGCTCCGGCAGGGCGGGGTCGAGCGTGCCCTGGTGCAGCAGCAGCACGTCCAGGTCGCTGCGCGGCGAGAGCTCGCCGCGGCCGTAGCCGCCGACCGCCACCAGAGCGGTTCCCGACGGTGCGCCGGACGCCTCGTACAGCTCGGCCAGCCAGTCGTCGGCCAGCGCGGCGAGGGCTGTCCTGCGTTCGGCGCCGTGCCGGCCCGGCTCGGCGAGCAGGCGGCTGCGGGCGGCGGCGAAGGCGGACGGACCGGCCGGATCTCCGGCGGGCGAGGTGTCGGGGGTCGTCACGTCAAGGTCCCCATCCGTGGTGCGGGTGGTGCCGATGAGCTGGGCTCTGTGCCGAATGGTAGGCGCTGGTGCGCCCACGGGGAGCGGGGAACCGCGCGACCGGCCCGCTACCGAGGTGCGTGGCCGGTCGTGCGGTTCCCCGCTCCCGCTGGGGCGTCAGAGCGCGTCAGAGCGCGTCGGGGCCGCGCTCCCCGGTGCGGACCCGGACGGCGGTGTCGACCGGGATGCTCCACACCTTGCCGTCGCCGATCCGGCCGGTGCGGGCGGCCTTGACCAGGACCTCGATCAGTTCGTCGGCGTCCTCGTCGGAGACCAGGACCTCGATCCGGACCTTCGGGACCAGGTCGACGGTGTACTCGGCACCGCGGTAGACCTCGGTGTGGCCGCGCTGGCGGCCGTAGCCGCTGGCCTCGGTGACGGTGAGGCCCTGGATGCCGAAGGCCTGCAGCGCGTTCTTCACCTCGTCCAGTCGGTGCGGCTTGATGACGGCGGTGATGAGCTTCATCGGGCGTCGACCTCGGTCCTCTTGGCAGGCTTCTCAGCGGTCTTGTCGGTGGTCTTCACGGCAGGCTTCCCGGCCGGCTTCTCAGCGGTCCGCGCTGCGGGCCGATCGGTTCCGGGGGCGGACAGGGCCCGGGCCAGGCTGGCCCCGACCGCGCTGAAGTCGTAGGCCGACTCGGCGTGTTCGGCCTGGTCGATCCCGGCGACCTCGACCTCCTCGGCGACCCGGAAGCCGACGGTCCGGTGGATCGCCGTACCGAGCAGCCAGGAGAGCACGAACGAGTAGACGCCGACCACGGCGACGCCCATCGCCTGCTTTCCGAGCTGCCCGAACCCGCCGCCGTAGAAGAGGCCCTGGGCAGTCTGCCCGACGTGGCCGGTGGCGAACAGCCCCACCGCGAGCGAGCCGACGATGCCGCCGACCGCGTGCACGCCGACCACGTCCAGTGAATCGTCGAAGCCCAGGCGGTACTTGAGGCCGATCGCGGCGGCGCAGACGGCGCCGGCGAGCAGGCCGATCGCGATCGCGCCGAGCAGCGAGACCGAACCGCAGGCCGGGGTGATGGCGACCAGTCCGGCCACCGCACCGGAGGCGGCGCCCAGCGTGGTGAACGCGCCGTGCTTGATCCGCTCGAAGGCGAGCCAGCCGAGCATCGCGGCGGCGGTGGCGACCTGGGTGTTGAGGAAGGCCATCCCGGCCACGCCGTTGGCGGCCAGCGCCGAGCCCGCGTTGAAGCCGAACCAGCCGAACCAGAGCAGCCCGGAGCCGAGCATCACCAGGGGGAGGCTGTGCGGCCGCATCGGGTCCTTCCTGAATCCGACCCGCTTGCCGAGCACCAGGCAGAGCGCGAGACCGGCGACGCCGGCGTTGATGTGCACCGCCGTACCGCCGGCGAAGTCGATCACGCCGCTGCGGTCGCCGAGCCAGCCACCGTGGCCGTTGTCGAAGAAGAACACCCAGTGCGCGACCGGGAAGTAGACCACCGTCACCCAGAGCGCCACGAACAGGGCCCAGGCGGAGAACTTGGCTCTGTCCGCGACGGCACCGCTGATCAGTGCCGGGGTGATCACCGCGAACATCAGCTGGAACGAGGCGAAGGCGGTGACCGGGATCGATCCGCTGAGGTCGTTCAGCCCGATGCCGCGCATGCCCAGGAAGTCGAGGTTGCCGATCAGGCCGGCGCCGGCGTCGGGGCCGAAGGCGAGCGAGTAGCCGTAGAGCACCCAGAGCACGCTGACCACGGCCAGCGAGATGAAGCTCATCGCCAGCATGTTGAGCGTGCTCTTGACCCTGACCATGCCTCCGTAGAAGAAGGCCAGGCCCGGGGTCATCAACATGACCAGGGCCGCACTGATGAACACAAAGGCGGTATCGCCCGCGCTGAAGCCGTCCGGCATCGGCGTCTCCTCTGATGAAACCGCCCCCGGGATCCCTGTCCCGTGCCACCCGGGGTGTCGGCGATGAAGAGGAGAGTGCCGAAGGCTGATTTCGGCCGATGCGGCTCGTTGTTTCGCCGGCGTGACGGCGTTGACGGGAGAGTTACGAGCACGTGAATTGCGGCCGCGTCACTTGCCAGGCTGCGCTACCGTGCGGCCGCACAGCACCGGACGCAGCCGACGGCTCACCGACCGTGGCGCCCCTTGGGTTCCGGGGCGGGGGAAGCCCGGCCGGTCGCCCACCTGCGGGGTGTCCACGGTCACGACGGAAGGCCCGGGACGGCCGGAACACGGAGGCCGTCGCCGGGCTGCCTCACCCGGACGGCGGTCACACGGACGGGGCGAACTCCGGGATGTCGTGCACCACCCGCTCGGCCAGCCGGTCGACCGCGTCCAGGCCCTTGAAAGTCCGCGACGCGGCCGCCGAGGTCTTGCGCACCCGGGTGTTGAGCCGCTCGGAACGGACCGTCCTGGCGATGTCCACGGCCTGCTCGGCCATCACCACGGCCTGCTCGGGCTCGTTCTGCAGCAGATGGACGCTGGCCATCCCGATCAGGTTGAAGGCGTAGCTGCGGACGTGGTCCCCGTCCTGCCGGAACAGGTCCACGGCGCGCTCCATCACCGGCGCCGCCATCGAGGCGTAGAGCGGGCTGCGGGTGGAGTTGTAGGCGAGGTCGCGGAAGGAGTGCGCGTTCTCCGCGTTGAGCTCCGCCTCGGAGAAGAACTTGAGCCAGTTCGGGTCGTTGTCGCCGGGACGGCAGTCGCTGAAGGTGTCCTCGGCCAGCCGGGCCGCGCGGGCGCAGCGGTTGATCTCACCGATGTTGGAGTACGCGCGGGCCTCCATCGCGTACAGCAGGGCCTGCTGGCGCGGAGTGGCGGTGTCCCGACTGCCGTACTGGGCCAGGTGGATCAGCTCCAGGGCGTCCTCGCCCCGGTTGAGGTGGATCATCTGGCGGCTCATGTCGGTGAGGATCAGCGCGCCGAACGGCCGGTCCCCGGCCTCCTTGGCGGCGTGCAGCGCCAGGACGTAGTACTTCTGCGCGCTGGGGTGCATACCGACGTCGTACGACATCCACCCGGCCAGGTGGGCGAGTTCGGCGGTCAGCCGGAACAGCCGCTTGGTGGTCTGCTCGGGGTACGTCTCCTGCAACAGGTCGGTGACCTCGTGGAGTTGGCCGACCACGGCCTTGCGGCGCAGCCCGCCGCCGTTCTGCGCGTCCCACTGGCGGAACATCACCGTGGTCTGCTCCAGCAGTTGGAGCTCCGGCTCGGAGAGCCGGCCGGTGTGCGGCTCCCCGCCGTTGGCGGCGGCCAGGATCGGGGTGGGCGTGCCGCTCGGGCCGGGGGTGAGCCAGCGCTGCATCGGCTCGATCAGCGCGGCACCGGCGGTCAGGGCGAGCGAAGTGCCGAGGAATCCCCGGCGGTTGAGCATCAGGTCACTGCGCGAGTACTCACTGATCAGCTGGACGGTCTGGGCACCGCTCCACGGTAGGTCCACCCCGCCGCCGACGGTGCTCACCGGGACCACGGTGCGCAGCCCGAGGTCCTCGACCGAGACCACCGAGCCGAAGCGCTCGGAGAACAGCTCCGACATGATCTTCGGGATCGGCTCGCGCGGCTGCTCACCGTCCAACCAGCGGCGCACCCGTGAGGTGTCGGTGCTGACGTGGTGGGCGCCGATCTGGCGCGCGCGGCGGTTGACCTGGCGGGCCAGCTCGCCCTTGGACCAGCCGCTGCGGCCGAACCAGGACGTCAGCTTCTCGTTCGGTTGCTTCTCTGCCATGGGAACGTCCCCATCCCGCCCGGCCCCAGGGGGCCCGTTTGTCATATGACCCGACCGCCGTACCTGGCGGCGCCTGTCTCGGCTCCGCCCCCAGGTGGACGGTCCGCTGCGTTCCGTATGCCGAACGTAACGCCCCGTCCGCCATCCGGGGGAGCACCAACGGGGAAACGCCACCTTTCGCCACCCCTACGAGTGAACTAATCGGCACCGCACCACGCTTCACTGGAAGTCGGCCCGGCTCCGCCCCCGCCGATCGGCCCGCATTCGCCCGCTCCACGGTCAACTCGCTTCGACGACATGGGCCTTGTCGGCCATGAATGAGGACGGAGACACCCAGTGCAGCAACGACGATCCGGCATCCGGCCCGCCGGGGCAAGGCGGTTCCTCGCACGAGCGACCCGAATCGGAGCACGCCGTCCAGCGCGCGCCGCCGACACACAACACACTCCACATCGGACAATCGACGCACCGTCACAGTCCCGTAACCACCCGCAAACACAATCTGTTGGGGGAGGCATGGACAACCTCTTCGGTGATCTCCGTTTCGGTGCCCGCCGCCGCACTCGGACCACCGCCTTCCAGGCCGCCGCCGAGTACACCGGCCGCTGGGGCTGGACGGTCGCCGTCGGCTCCGGCCGCACCCCGGCGGACGGCCGCTGCGGCTGCCGGGAAGCCCACTGCGCGGCGCCCGGCCTGCACACCGCCGTCGGCCCGGAGCACACCGTCAGTCCCCGCCCGGAGGCCGGACCGCCCGCCGTCGCCCTGCGCGAGCTCTGGGCCGGCGACGCACCCGTACTCCTCCCGGCCGGCCGCGCGTTCGACGTCCTGGACGTACCGGCGCAGCCCGGTCTGCGGGCCCTGGTCCGGCTGGAGCGGATGGGCACCCAGGTCGGCCCGGTGCTCGCCCTGCCGACCGGGCGGCTGCTCTTCTTCGTCGCGGTCGGCACCGCGCAGCGGCTGCCCGAACTGCTGTACCGGATGGGGTGGGACGACGCCGCCCTCGACCTGGCCTGCCACGGCGAGGGCAGCTGGATCGCCGCGCCGCCCAGCTCGCTCGGCTCGCTCGGGCCGGTCCGCTGGCTGCGCCGCCCGTCCCGCGACAGCGCCGGCTGCCCCCCGGAGGCCCGCCTCCTGCTCGGCACCCTCGCCTACGCCTGCCACCGCAGCCGCGAGCGCTCCGCCGAACCCGCCTGGCTCGCCTCCTGAGCCCGACCCCGCACAGCGGATCTCGATGTCACCGTAAGCACGTTGCGCTGCCTCGGGGCGCGACCTCGCGCCCCCGGTTGTCCTCGCGCTACGCGAAGAGGGCCCGCCCCAATGTGGAGCGGACCCTCTGGGTACGGGTGGATCAGTCCCCGATCAGGGCGTCCACGAACGCGCCCGGCTCGAACGGCGCCAGGTCGTCCGCGCCCTCGCCGAGCCCGATCAGCTTGACCGGGACACCCAGCTCGCGCTGGACGGCGACCACGATGCCGCCCTTGGCGGTACCGTCCAGCTTGGTGAGCACGATGCCGGTGATGTCCACGACCTCGGCGAAGACCCGGGCCTGCACCAGGCCGTTCTGACCGGTGGTGGCGTCGAGCACCAGCAGCACCTCGTCCACCGGACCGTGCTTCTCGACGACCCGCTTGACCTTGCCGAGCTCGTCCATCAGGCCGGTCTTGGTGTGCAGTCGGCCGGCGGTGTCGATCAGGACGGTGTCCGCCTGCTCGGCGATGCCCTCCTTGACCGCGTCGAAGGCGACCGAGGCGGGGTCGCCGCCCTCGGGTCCGCGGACGGTCTGCGCGCCGACCCGCTCGCCCCAGGTCTGCAGCTGGTCGGCGGCGGCGGCGCGGAAGGTGTCCGCCGCGCCGAGCACGACCTTGCGGCCGTCCGCGACCAGGACCCGGCCCAGCTTGCCGGAGGTGGTGGTCTTGCCGACGCCGTTGACGCCGACCACCAGGACGACGGCCGGCCGGCCGCCCTCGTGCTTGGCGGTCTTCAGCGAGCGGTCGGCGTCCGTGCCGATCAGCGCGACCAGTTCCTCGTGCAGCAGCCCCCGCAGCTCCTCCGGCGTACGGGTGCCGAGCACCTTGACCCTGGTACGCAGCTTGTCCACCAGCTCCTGGGTGGGCGCGACACCGACGTCGGCGGTGAGCAGGGTCTCCTCGATCTCCTCCCAGGTGTCCTCGTCCAGCCGCTCGCGGGAGAGCAGCGTGAGCAGCCCCTTGCCGAGCGAGTTCTGCGAGCGGGAGAGCCGGGAGCGCAGCCGGACCAGGCGGCCGGCGGTGGGCTCGGGGACCTCGAGGGCCGGGGCCTCCTCGGCGGCCGCCGGGAGCTCCACCTCCTCGACGGTCTCGGTGGGCTCCGCCACCGTGGGCGCGGCCTGCTCGCCGACCGGGGCCTCGCCCGGCTCGGCCTCCGGAGCGGCCGTCGGAGCAACCGTCGCGGTGGCGCCCGGCTCGGCCTTCGGCTCGGCCGGCTTGGTGATGACGGGTGCCTCGGACTTCGGAGGCAGCTGCTTCTGCCGTCTGCCGTTGACGACGAGCCCCGCGACCGCGCCGATGGCGATCACGGCGATGACGACGGCAAGGATCACGTATTCCACATAGATCTCCCTTGCTGGATCCCCCGACCGGACGGCCGAGGGGTGACAGTGATCCTTCGGTCGGCAAGGCGCACCGCGCTGCCGCTCCACTGCTGCGCCCCGGCCGGGTCATCGGGGACCGGTCGGGGCCTGGCCGTCATGAGGTCATCACAACGACCGAGTGAGAAGCCCCCTCGTCCGTGAGGGGGAGGATTCACAACCTGTCCAGTATCCGCGACCGGCCCGCGATACGGGCAGAAGCTCCGGTGGCCGAGCCGGTGGATCAGCCCGTCGGCCCGCCGACCGGCTGAGTGCCCGTCCGCCCGCCGACGAGCTCCGCGTCCGTCGGCCCGTCGGCCGCCTGCCGGGGCGCGGGGGCCCGCCCGCGCTCCCGGTGCTCGTCGCGCAGCCGCTGGCTGATCACCTGCGAGATGCCGTCGCCCTTCATCGTGACCCCGTACAGCGCGTCGGCCGACTCCATGGTCAGCTTCTGGTGGGTGATCACGATCAGCTGGGAGCTCTCCCGCAGCTCCTCCATGATGGCGATCAGCCGCCGCAGGTTGGTCTCGTCCAGCGCCGCCTCGACCTCGTCCATCACATAGAACGGGCTTGGGCGCGCCTTGAAGATGGCGACCAGCAGCGCCACCGCCGTCAGTGAGCGCTCGCCGCCGGAGAGCAGCGAGAGCCGCTTGACCTTCTTGCCCGGCGGCCTGGCCTCCACCTCCACCCCGGTGGTCAGCATCGACTCCGGGTCGGTGAGCACCAGCCGCCCCTCCCCGCCGGGGAAGAGCCGCGAGAACACGCCTTCGAACTGGGCCGCCGTGTCCTGGTAGGCCGAGGTGAACAACTGCTCGACCCTGGCGTCCACGTCCCGCACGATGTCCAGCAGGTCGCGGCGGCTCTTCTTCAGGTCGTCCAGCTGCTCGCCCAGGAACTGGTGCCGCTCCTCGAGTGCCGCGAACTCCTCCAGCGCGAGCGGGTTGACCTTCCCAAGCTGCTGGTACGCCCGCTCGGCCGCCTTGAGCCGCCGCTCCTGCTCACCGCGGTCGTACGGCCTCGGCTCGCCGGGCTCCCCGCCGTCCTCCGGCAGCGCGGGCGGCACCGGCCGGTCCGGGCCGTACGAGGCGAGCAGTTCGCCGCCCTCGATGCCGAACTCCTCCAGCGCCTTGGCCTCCAACTGCTCGATCCGCAGCCGCTTCTCCGCCCGCAGCACCTCGTCCCGGTGCCCGGCGTCCACCAACCTGTCCAGTTCGGACTTGAGTTCGTGGCCGCTCTCGCGGCCCGCCCGCAGCTCCGCCTCGCGTTCGGCGCGGGCCTGCTCGACCTCCGACCGCTCGGCCTCGGCCCGGACCAGCGCATGCTCCAGCCGGGCCAACAGCTGCCGGGCCCCGGCCGCGACGGCGGCGGCCACGGACGCCTCGTGCCTGGCCCGCTCGCGGCGCTCGGCCGCGCGGGCCCGGGCCTCCCGCTCCGCCCGTGCGACGCGGTCGAGTTGGTCCGCCCGTCCGGCCAGGTTGCGGACCCGCTCCTCGTGCGTACGGACCGAGAGCCTGGCCTCCAGTTCGATCTGCCGGGCCCGGACGGCCTCCTCGGCGAGCCGGTCACGCTGGGAGCCGTCCGGCTCGTCCTCGCCGGACTCGGCCGCCTCCTCGGCGAAGGCCAGGCGCTCGGCCAGCTCCTCGGCCGCCGCCAGGGCCTGGGCCAGCCCCTGCTCCGCCCCGGCCGCCGCGGCCGCCAGCCGTTCGGCCTCCCCGGCCGCCGCTCTGGCCTGGCCGCCGAGGCGTCCGAGCGTGCCGGCGGTCCTGGCCTGCTCCTTCTCGGCCTGCCGCCGCCGTACCGCCAGCTGCTCGACCTCGGCGGCCAGCATGCGCCGCCGCTCCTTGGCCAGCTCCGTGCGTTCGGCCAAGTCCGCACATCGGGCGTCGAGTTCACCGAGCAGCCGGTCCGCCTCGGCCACCGCCGCCCGGGTCTCCAGCAGGCTCGGTGTACCGGCGGAGCCGCCCTGGGCGAAACCGGCGCCGAGCAGATCCCCCTCGGCCGTGACCGCGGTCAACTCGGGCCGTTCGGCGACCAGTTGCCGAGCCTCGTACAGGGAGGCGACGACGGCCGCCCGGGCCAGCAGCGCCTCGACGGCGGCACGCAGCCCGCTCGGCGACTCCACCAACTCGGCCGCCCAGCGCGCGCCGTGCGGAAGCCCACCGCGCTCGGCCAGGGCCACCGGCACCGCGGAATCCGCGATCAGCAGCGCCGCCCGGCCCGCGTCCTGCTTGCGCAGCAGTCGCAGCGCCTGGGCGGCGGCGTCCACGCCGTCCACCGCGACCGCGTCCGCCGCCGCGCCGAGCGCCGCCGAGACCGCGGCCTCGTACCCGGGCGTGACCCGCAGCAACTGCGCCGCCGGGCCGAGCAGTCCGGCCGGCCGGTCCGCCGCGCCGAGCAGGGCGTCGCTGCCGTCCTTGCGCCGGAGCCCGAGGGACAGCAGCTCGTGCCGCGCCGCCAGGGCGGCCCGCTCGCGCTCGGCCAGACCCGAGGCGTCGCGCACGGCGGCGAGTTCGCGCTCGGCCTCGGTCAGCGCCTCGCTCGCCCGTTCGTGCGCGGTGTCCAACTCCTGGTCCCCCGCCGCCTCGCCGTCGACCTGCTCCTGGAGCTGCCGGTACTCCTGCTGCGCGGCCTGCGCGCGCAGCAGTGCCGCGTCCCGGGCCTCGGTCAGCCGCCCGATCTCGGCCTGCGCCCCGGCCGCCCGGGAACGGGCCGCCGCCGCCTGGCCCTGCAGCCGGGCGAGGCCCTCCCGCCGGTCCGCGAGGGCACGGGCAGCGGCCTTCAACCGGGCTTCCTCCAGCGCCAGTTCACGTTCGAGCTCGGACTTCTGCTCGACCGCCTCGGCGAGCGCGTACTGCGCCTGTTCCAGCGCCTCGGCGAGGGCGGCTTCCTCCTCCCGGACCCGGGCGGCATCCCGCTCCAGCTCCTCGGGGTCGCGCCCGCGCCGCTCCTCCCCCTGGGCGCCGCTCGTCGCATGCCGCACCCGCGCCTCGGCCAGCCCGATGGTGCCCCGGGCCCGTTCGGTGAGGGCGGAGAGCCGGTACCAGGACTGCCGGGCGGCCTCCAGCTGCGGTCCGAGCTGCTCGACCTGGGCCTCCAGGACGGCTTCGCGCTGCTGGGCCTTCGCCAGCTCCTGTTCCACGGTGGAGCGGCGGAGCTTGAGCGCCAACTCGTCGGCGACCTCCGCTTCGACGGCCCGGCGCAGCGTGAGCAGGTCGTCCGCGAGCAGCCGCAGCCGGGCATCGCGCAGCTCGGCCTGGATCCCGGCGGCCCGCCGGGCGATCTTCGCCTGGCGTCCCAACGGCCCCAGCTGGCGGCGGAGTTCGGCGACCAGGTCCTGGACCCGGTTGAGGTTCCCCTGCATCGCGTCCAGCTTCCGCAGCGCCTTCTCCTTGCGCTTGCGGTGCTTGAGCACACCGGCCGCCTCCTCGATGAAGGCCCGCCGCCCCATCGGGTCGGCATGCAGGACCGAGTCCAACTGCCCCTGCCCGACGATGACGTGCATCTCCCGGCCGATACCGGAGTCGGAAAGCAGTTCCTGGATGTCCAGCAGACGGCAGACACTGCCGTTGAGCGCGTACTCGCTGCCGCCGTTGCGGAACATCGTCCGGGTGATGGTGACCTCGGAGTAGTCGATGGGCAGCGCGCCGTCGGTGTTGTCGATGGTGAGGCTGACCTCGGCCCGGCCGAGCGGCGCCCGCCCGCCGGCCCCGGCGAAGATGACGTCCTCCATCTTGCCGCCGCGCAGCGACTTGGCCCCCTGCTCCCCCATCACCCAGGAGAGCGCGTCGACCACGTTGGACTTGCCGGAGCCGTTCGGTCCGACCACGCAGGTGATGCCCGGCTCGAAGCGCAGCGTGGTGGCCGAGGCGAAGGATTTGAACCCGCGCAGCGTGAGACTCTTCAGGTGCACGCGTCCTCCTCCTGGCCTCGGCAGATGTCCGCTGGCCGACTGTATCCGGCCGTACGCACAGCAACCCGCCAGGCGGCGGTTTGACCACGCCGGAGGAAGGGCAGTCTCCCCCTCGACAGAGCGTCCTCAGCGCGGCGCCCCCGGCCGTCGGTCCCGGGACACGACGAAGGGACGCCACCCGGGCGTCCCTCGGAAGCTGCGTCCCATATACGGCTGCATCCGCGTATACGGGAAGCTCATGCGCAGCAGCGTCGATCGGTGAGGATCGGGTCAGGATCAGGTGAGTGCGGGCTCCCGCTGATCCAGTTCGATGCTGCTGAGCAGCGAGTGCTCGTCAGCGACAGCGGTGAGTGCGTCGTTCTCGGCCTGCACCCGGAGGAGTTCTGCCTCCAGGTCCTGAACGCGCTGCTGCAGCCGTCGCATCTCGGAGAGCATTCGCGGGTCGGGGCCGCCGACGTACCCGAGAAGCGCCTTTGCCATGATGAATGGTCCTCCACGCTGAGTGACCGAAACCGAAGCGGTTTAGATCTAGGGGGAAGGGGGGTACGCACCCGTCAGCGCGCCGGAAGTGCCGACTGGGCACCGCCGGAATGCCGCCATGAGCTGCGCCCACGAAAACATGACCCTGCCGGGAGTACGCAGACTGGTGCGCGGGCTTTCAGCGTCTCACCAAAGACCGTACGGGTCAACACGATCACCGCACGCTACCGCGCGCCTGTCACCTGCATGGCGGGATCGTCACGCCAGGGGGATGGGCGGGCCATCGGTAACGGCACCGCTCGAACCCGGGATGGATCACTGTTCGCTGCGGAGTCAACCACGAGTCTGCCCAGAAGGCAACCGTATGACACCGGCAGTTGCCAGACGCCAGCCCCAGCCGCAGGTCAGCGGAGTGCGAAGCTGTCGTAACCGTCGCCGGTGGCACTCCAGATCTCGGTGACGCCGACGACCCGGCCGGGTGTGTCGGGCCCGCGCAGCAGGGCGAGCAGCCGCTCGCAGTCGGCGTGCGGTCCCTCGGCGACCACCTGGACCCGGCCGTCGCCGAGGTTGCTGGTGTAGCCGGTCAGACCGATCTCCATCGCACGGGCTCTGGTCCACCAGCGGAAGCCGACCTCCTGGACCTTGCCCCGGACCCAGATGGTGGCCCGGACCGGCTGGGTGCTGTCGTGACCGTGCATGGCCCCGACCCTATCCGGCAGTCGAACCGTCATTCGACGACCGGCCCTGCCGGTCCCAGCCCGGGGAGTTGACCCGCAGGGTGAGGTCCACCCCGGTCGCCTCCTCACCGCAGGTGCGGCAGGTCCAGGCGGGGTCGAGCGGGTGCGGGCGGTGGCCGGCGGGAGCGTGGTCGAGAGTCACCGGGGGCACGGGCAGCAGCCAGCGATCGCCCCAGGCGAGCAGCGCCTGGGTGACGGGCACCAGCTCCCGGCCGGCCTCGGTGAGGTGGTACTCGTACCGCAGCGGGCGCTCCTGGTACGGGCGGCGCTCGATCACACCGGCCTCCTCCAGCGCCCGCAGCCGGGCGGTGAGCCGGTCGCGCGGCGCTCCGGTGTTCTGCACGATCCGCTCGAAACGGTGGTTCCCGTACAGGAGTTCGCGGATGGCCAGCAGCGCCCACTTCTCCCCGACGACCTGCAGCGCGGCGGCGATCGAGCAGGGGCGGCCCGGGAGGTTCTCGGCGGCATGGGAGGTCACCGCGCCAGCCTGCCACAGCGCCAGTGGTTCCGGCCCCGTCGACGGCACCGGCCCCGGTGGACCTGCCGAGCAGGTCACCGGGGCCGGGTGGTGGATCGAGGCCGCCGTGCGGTGGGTCGCGGGCGGGGCCGTAGTGGGGTCAGAAGCCGCCGAAGTCGCCGTCGCCGCCACCGCCGAAGCCGCCGTCGTCGAACCCGCCGAAGTCGGAGCTGTTGAAGTCCGCGCCGCTGACGTCGCCGCCCTCGAAGCCGGAGCCGTAGCTGTCACCGGCCGCCCAGGCGGTGCCGGGCGAGGCGAAGACCGAGCCGAGCGCGGTACCGACCAGCAGGCCCGGCAGCAGGCCGCCGCCGAAGTAGCCGCCGGCCCACGGGCTGTAGGCCGGGCCCGCGTTCCAGTACGGCTGCTGGCCGTACTCGGTCTGCACGGTACGGATGTCCGGCTGCTGGCCACTGGCGAGGCGGGCGGCGTCCGTCCCGCAGGCGGGCACGGTGCGCGGCGCGCCGCCCTCCGGCGCCCAGTCGACGTCCTGCACCGACGGGCCGTGGCGGGGGTCGAAGAAGCACGGCGGACGGCGGTCCGGCAGCGGGCGCTTCTCCCGCCGGGCGGCCAGCGTGGCCAGCGAGAACCGGCCGTCCGCCAGCGCCTCGGTGACCGGCGCGACATCGGTGGGCCGCTTGGCCGCGTCCATGGTCTGCTTGGCGCGCTCGTAGGAGTCGAGGGCGTGCGAGTAGTCGGCGCGCTGGGCGTCGTCGGCGTCGGGTGCGCCGGGGTTGAAGTCGAGGCGGTCGAGCTCCTCGCCGAAGGCGGTGATGTCCTCGTCCACGACGGTGCGCAGCTGGGCGAGTTCGGCGCGGGCCTGCTCCTCCCGGCGCTTCCTGGCCCGGCGGAACAGCAGGAAGACCCCGCCGCCGGCCAGCGCCAGCAGGGCGAGCGGGATGACGATCGCGGCGGTGCTCACCCCGCCGGAGTCGGACTCGGCGGCGTGGCCCTTGACCTGGTGGACGGCCTGGTCCACGAAGTCGTTCAGGGTCGCGTCGATGTCTCCCGGGTGGTCGCGGAAGGCGGCGCCGGCCATGTTGGCCGCGGTGTTCGGGGAGAGGGCCGCCCGGTCCGGGAAGGCCTTGAACTGGCTGCCGTGCCAGATCGCGTAGACACCGACCACGCCGACCCTGGTCCGCAGGTCACGGGCGACGGTCGCGCTCGGGTACTGCGCGTTGTCGGGGACGACCGCGACGTAGATCGGCTTGTCGGCGTCCTTGAGCTTCCTGCTCAGGGCCGCCGCCTGGTCCTCGGAGAAGCGGCTGGTCATCGCCGGATCGACGTAGACCTGGCTGTTCTTCAGCGCGGTCGCGGCCTCGTCGATACCGCCCGCCGCCGAGGCGGTGGGTGCGACCAGCAGGAGGAGCAGCCCCAGCAGGCCCGCCAGCAGCGCAGCCGAGCGGACGGCGGGCCTGGCGGTCGGGGAACGGCGGAGCACAGTTCTCATGGGAGAGACGCTACCTGGCCCGGCTACCGTTGCGGGACCTGCCCCAGGCCCATGTCACCCCCGCCGAGCGGCTCAGCCCGGGTTCCTCCCGACGGGTGACTCAGCGCCTCTTCGCAGCAGGCATAGTTGTGCTGATCAGTCCTGCCAGATCCGATCGGAGCTTTTGGTGATCCTCGGTCTTGTCACCGCCGTCGCGGCGTCCGCCTGCTACGGCACCGGTTCGGTACTCCAGGCGGTCGGCTCACGCCGCTCCGCCCGTGCGGAGGCGGCGGCCAAGGGCTCCGGCACCGGCGTCACCGAACACGGCGGACCGAGCCTCTCCTCCACCGCCAAGGCCGTGGTGACCTGGGAGTTCATCCTCGGCACCGTCCTGGACTTCATCGGCTTCGGGCTCGGCGCACTGGCCGCCCGGCTGCTGCCGCTCTTCCTCTCCCAGACCATCATCAGCGCCAACCTGGTGATCACCGCCGTGCTGAGCATCAAGCTGCTCGGCCTGCGTCTGAAGAACCTCGAATGGGCCTCGATCGGTGTGCTCTGCGGTGCGCTGGTGCTGCTCGCCACGGCCGCCGGGCCGGAGGGCGGCCACCATGTCGAGATGGCGGTGCACTGGTGGCTGCTGGGCGTGTCGGTGGTGCTGATCGCGGGCGGCAGCCTGATCGTGCGGCGGCTCGGTTCGAGCGGGGCGATCGTCGCCGGTCTGCTCTCGGGCCTCGGCTTCGGTGCCCTGGGCATCGGCGTCCGGATCCTGAACGGCATCGAGCCCTTCGGCCTCGGTGAGCTGGCCTCGGACCCGGCGCTGTACGCGATCCTGGTCGGCGGGATCGGCGGGATGTACCTGCACACCGTCGCGCTGCAGGTCGGCTCGGTCAACGGTGCCACGGCCGCGCTGGTGGTCGGGGAGACCGTGGTGCCCGGCGCCGTCGGCGTGCTGTGGCTCGGGGACTCCTCGCGGGCCGGCCTGGGCTGGCTGGCCGCCTTCGGCTTCCTCCTCGCGGTGGTCAGCGCGGTCGGCGTCGCCTACTTCGGCCAGGAGGAGGCCGAGGTCCACGGCGCCCAGCCCAAGACCCCGGAGCCGGTCCACCGCTAGGCAGACCCCTCCCTGGGGGAAGCTCCGGAGACTTCTCAGGGGCGCGGGGAGCCGCGTGGGAAACCTTTCCCGCACAGCTCCCCGCGCCCCTGGTCGTGTACCTGGCCCGTCCGCGGGCGGGGCCGGCTCAGGGCCGCGTGCGGGGCGGGCGCTGGCAGCGCGGGCAGAAGTAGCTGGAGCGGTTCATCCAGGCGGTCCGGCGGATCGGGGTGCCGCAGCGGCGGCAGGGTTCGCCCTCGCGCCCGTACGCGTCCAGATCGCGGGAGAAGTAGCCGCTCTCGCCGTTCACATTGACGTACAGGCTGTCGAAACTGGTGCCGCCGACCGCGAGGGCGGCCTTCATCACGTCCCGGGCGTGCTGCAGCAGCAGTGCGGCCTGCGGGCGGGTCAGCGTCGCGGTGGGCCGCTCGTAGTGCAGCTTGGCGCGCCACAACGACTCGTCGGCGTAGATGTTGCCGACACCGCTGATCAGGGTCTGGTCGAGCAGGGCGCGCTTGACCGTGGTGCGCTTGGCGCGCAGTGCGGTGACGAAGGCGCCGTCGTCGAAGCGGGGGTCGAGCGGGTCGCGGGCGATGTGCGCGATGGAGACCGGAGTGCCCTCGGGGTCGTCCGCCTCGGCCTCCTCGACGGCGAGGCCGCCGAAGGTGCGCTGGTCGACGAAGCGCAGCTCGCGGGCGCCGTCGGTGAAGCGGAAGCGGACCCGCAGATGGGTCTCGTCGGGCACGGCGGAGTCCTGGACGAGCAGCTGCCCGCTCATGCCCAGGTGCCCGATCATCGAGAAGCCGGTGCCGAGCGCCCCCGAAGAGGTCAGGGGAACCCAGAGGTACTTGCCGCGCCGCTGCGCCTCCCCGAAGGTGGCGCCGGTCAGCCGGGCGGTGAAGTCGGGGGCGCCGCCGGGCTGGCGACGGACCGCGCGCGGGTGCAGGACCTGAACCTCGGCGACGGTACGGCCGGTGATCCAGCGGGCCAGGCCGCGCCGGACCACCTCGACCTCGGGAAGCTCGGGCACTCCTGCGGCCTCAGGCCGCGTTGCCGGGCAGCTGGTCGGCGTACTTGGCCTTGATGGCCCGCCAGGCGCTCTCGGCGGCCTTCTGCTCGGCTTCCTTCTTCGAGCGGCCGCTGCCGTGTCCGAAGTCCTCGCCTGCCACCCGGGCGGCGGCGTCGAAGGTCTTCTCGTGGTCGGGGCCCGACTCGGTGACGACGTACTCGGGGACGCCGATTCCGGCGGCGGCGGTGAGTTCCTGGAGGCTGGTCTTCCAGTCCAGTCCGGCGCCGAGCTGAGAGGACTCCTCGATCAGCGGGTCGAACAGCCGGTGGACGAACTCGGTGGCCGAGTCCAGGCCCTTGTCCAGGTAGATGGCGCCGATCACGGCCTCGACGGTGTCGGCGAGGATCGACGACTTGTCCCGGCCGCCGGTACCCTCCTCGCCCTTGCCGAGCCGGATGAAGGTGCCGAGCTCGAGACCGCGGCCGACCTCGGCCAGCGCACGGGAGTTGACCACTGCGGCGCGCAGCTTGGCGAGCGTGCCCTCGGCGACCTCCGGGTGGAGGCGGTAGAGGGTGTCGGTCACCACCAGGCCCAGCACCGAGTCGCCGAGGAACTCCAGGCGCTCGTTGGTGGGCAGCCCACCGTTCTCGTACGCATACGAGCGGTGGGTCAGTGAACGTACCAGAAGGGCGCGCTCAAGTGAGTACCCGAGGCGCCCTTCCAGGACGTCGTATTCGGTCGAAGCCGGCCCGCCGGCCTTACTCCCGTTGGAAGCGGACTTGCGGGAAGAGTTGCTCTCCGACATCGATCCGTACACCCGCCGATCAGACCGAGAGGACCTGGCGACGGTTGTACGTGCCGCAGCTCGGGCACGCGATGTGCGCCAGCTTCGGCTCGTGGCAGCGGTCGCACGCCACGAGGGCCGGAGCAACGGCCTTCCAGTTGGACCGGCGGTGGCGCGTGTTGCTGCGCGACATCTTCCGCTTCGGAACAGCCACGGCTACTTCTCCTGGTTCTCGGCGAGACCCTCACGGGTGTCGCTGTTCTTGTTCTCGTCACCCTCGTCGCCGGGGGCGGCGGAGAGTCCCTGCAGAGCCGCCCACCGAGGGTCGGCGGCGTCATGGTGGTGGTCCGGGTCGTCGCTCAGGCGTGCCCCGCACTCGGAGCACAGACCCAGGCAGTCTTCCTGGCACACCGGCTGCAGCGGCAGTGCAAGCACCACCGCGTCACGCAGCACCGGCTGGAGGTCGAAGAAATCGCCCTCCAGGCGGTAAGTCTCTTCGTCCGAGTCCTCGTCGAGGTCCTCGGTCCCGGCGGTCCGGGCGCGGTGGCGCTCGTCGGACTCCGGGTAGTAGTAGAGCTCCTGGAAGTCCACGTCGAGGTCGTCCTCGATGGGCTCCAGGCAGCGAACGCACTCGCCTTCGACGTGGGCCTCGGCGGTGCCGGACACCAGCACGCCCTCGACCACGGACTCCAGCCGGAGCTCCAGCCTGAGCTCGCTCTTCTCCGGTACGGCGATCACATCGATGATGCCCAGGCCCTCCGGGGCCTCCAGGGTCCGGGAGATCCTGCGCATCGATCCCGCGCGGCGGCCGAGCTCGTGCGTGTCGAACACGAGCGGGTCGCGGTGGTCGAGGCGGTTCAAGGTTTCCTGACTTCCTGGCGGCGGCACGCATCCCTGCATGTCGCGAAATGGGTTCGTACGATGTGCGGCACCGCGCTGAGAGCTACGAGCGAGCAGCCGGACGATCCGGCGCTGAGCAGGCCGGAGTGGTCAGACTACCGGACACTCCGGTCTGGCCCAACTCCGGCGATCGGCTACCGTCCGCCGAGCTCCCTCAGCCTGGTCATGTCGATCATGCTGGTGTCGAAGAAGCTGGTCTCGTCCAGGCCCGCCTGCTGCTGGTGGGGCAGCTGTGCCTGCGGGGGCTGGTGGGGCTGCGGAGGCTGCTGCGGGTAGCCGCCACCGGCCTCCGGCAGCGGGTTGCCCCACGCGTCGTAGCCCTGCTCCTGGTACACCGGCTGCTGCGCGTAGACCTGCGGAACGCCGTACGGGTCGTGCAGCCCCTGGTCCTGCGGGGGGTAGCCGGGCTGCTGCGGGTAGCCGCCGACCTCCGGCTGGGAGTGCCCCCACGGGTTGCCGTAGGGATCCGTCTGCGGCTGGCCCGCCGGGTCGAAGCCGCCGTTGTAGACCTCGGCGTACTGCTCGGCGGGCGGGCTGAAGTCGGCGGCCGGGGTGAAGCGGCTGTCGTAGCCCTCCTCGCCCGGCGCCTGCCAGCCCGTCGGGGCCGCAGCCGGAGCCTGGGCCTGCTCGGGCCAGCTCTGCTGCTGCGGCACCTCCTCCCGGTACCAGGGCTGCTCCTCGCCGTCCTCGGCGAAGCCGGCGGCGACCGCCTCGGCCCTGACCTTGAGCTGCTGCGCCTCGTCGGCGGCGGCCAGGTAGGCACCCAGCTCGTCGATCGGGGCCTTGCCGAGGA
Organism: Saccharothrix sp. ST-888; assembly: GCF_000955975.1. Lineage (GTDB taxonomy): Bacteria > Actinomycetota > Actinomycetes > Streptomycetales > Streptomycetaceae > Kitasatospora. Next base: position 12,880 of record NZ_JYJF01000014.1, on the reverse strand, counting down.
GCTTGTCGCGGCCCTTGCCGACCGCCTCCAGGGTCGCGCTGAGCACGGTCTCCAGGGTGGCGAGCTTCACATCGACGTACTCGTCCACCTCGGGGCTCGGCGTGCCGCGCGGGCGGAACTCGTCGCCCTCGCCCTCGGCGCCCGTGTCGAAGGCGTCGCCGCGCAGCTTCTGCCGGCCACGGCCGACCGAGCCCAGCGTCTTGGTGAGCACGACCTCGAAGTTGGCCAGCTTGCTGTCCACGTAGTCGTCGGCCTCGGCGCGCTTGGTCTCGATCTCGGCGCGGGCCTCGGCGAGGATCCGGTCGGCCTCGTTCTGGGCGCGGCGGACCACCTCGGTGTCCGAGATCAGCGAACCGCGCTCGTCGTGCGCACCCCGGATGATCTGGTCGGCCTGGGCCTGTGCGTCGGCCACCACCTGCTCGTGGTCGGCCATCACCGACTTGGCCTGGGCGAGTTCGGACGGGAGGGCGTCCCGCAGGTCCTGGAGCAGGCCCACCAGCTCGGCCCGGTTCAGCACGCAGGACGCCGACATGGGCATCGAGCGGGCGTTCTCCACCGCCGCGACGATCGCGTCGAGTCTGTTCTGCACGTCCACGGGCGCTTCTGTCTTTCCGTGTGCCGCCGAGGTGCGGCGGAGGCAGGCCCGGACGGCACAGTATCGCCACCGGGCAGTGGAGTACTGACTGTACGGCCACTCACCCCGCAGCTCACAACGGCCGTGCCCGTCGAGCCGTCCGGGCGGCGGCCGCCGGTGGTGACAGCTCGCCAGAACCGTCCGATCGGCCCGGCTCCAGGCCGGGTTGGCGCCGCCTCCCGGCCAGGATCAACCAGTCTGGCCCTTGGCCGCGTTCCGCTCGGCGATCCGCGCGGTCAGCCGGCGGTGGACCGTCTCGGGAAGCAGGTGCGAGACGTCCCCACCGTACGAGGCAACCTCCTTGACCAGGCTGGAGGAGAGGAAGCTGTACGTCGGCGAGGTCGGCACGAAGAGCGTCTCGACGCCGGTGAGTCCGTGGTTCATCTGAGCCATCTGCAGCTCGTAGTCGAAGTCGCTGACCGCCCGCAGCCCCTTGATGATCGCGGGGATCCCGCGGTCCCGGCAGTAGTCCACCAGCAGGCCCTGGTGCGACTCGACCACCACGTTCCCGTACGGGGCGGTGGTCTCCTCGATCAGCGCGATGCGCTCCGCGATGCTGAACATGCCCTGCTTGTTGGGGTTGATCAGCACCGCGACATGGACGACGTCGTAGAGCTTCGACGCACGCTCGATGATGTCGAGGTGGCCGTTGGTGATCGGGTCGAAGGACCCCGGGCAGACGGCGCGGCGCATGGCGTGGACTCCCTTGTGGGGTGCGGTGCTACGAGTCTTGATCAACCTCGGCAGCGGCGCGACCGTACCAGAGGGTGCCCTCGCCGTACCGGCGTGAGCGCAGCACTTCGAAGCCCTCGGGCCAGCCGAACTCACCACCCCTTGTGCTGCGTTCCACGGTGACGAGTGCGCCGTCCGTGATCCAGCCCCCGGCCAGGAGTGTGATCAGCATCTCCCGCACCGCGTCGTCGGTGACCGCGTACGGCGGGTCGACGAAGACCAGGTCGTACGGGGTCGCGGGAGCCGGGCCGATGAGCACCCGCTCAGCGCGGTCGGTGCGGAGCTCGGCGCCCGGGAGGTCGACCGTGCGGATGTTCGCGCGGATGGTGCGGGCCGCGCTCGCGTCCGACTCGACCAGCAGGATGTGCTCCGCACCGCGGGACAGCGCCTCCAGGCCCACGGCGCCCGAACCGCCGAACAGGTCCAGCATCCGGGCGCCGTGGATCGTCCCGCGCAGGGACTCCAGCGTGGAGAACATCGCCTCCCTCGCCTTGTCCGAGGTCGGGCGGGTGTTCCGGCCGGGCGGCACGGCCAGGCGCCGGCCGCCGGCCGCACCGGCGATCACGCGGGTCATGAGGTGCAGGGTCCTTTCGTGGGTCGGCCACCACGCTATATGGACCCGCCGGTCGGGCGCCTACTCGCGCCGCCGCCCGGGCGCGGGGCTCTGCCCGGCCGGCCGGCCGCACCACCGACCCGACCGCCCGCGCGGCCCCGCGCCCGGGGTGGCACCGGGCCGACCGGCTACTCGGCCGGCGCCGCGGCCCCCAGCAGGGCCGGGGAGGCGTAGCGGGACCAGGAGAGGCAGCCGTCGGGCGGGCAGTACTCGGGGCGGCGCGGGTCGTGGCCGAGCTCGCGCAGCTTGGTGCGGACCGAGTCGGGTGTGCGGCCGAAGCGGGCCGCGATCCGGGCGATGGTCTCGCTCTCGTGGAAGCGGCGGACCAGCTCCTCCTCGTGCTGCGGCACCCACGGGGCGCCGTGGCCGGGGTACAGCTCGCGCAGCACGTCACGGTCGGGGATGGGCTCGGAGACGTCGGCGACGATGGACAGCGCCCGCAGCGCCCGGTTGAGCGCGATCCGGAGGTTGGCGACGTCCTCGACCGGGAGGCGCAGCTTGCCGGAGGCGAGCGGGCTGGCGGACGCCCCCTCGCGCCAGCCGGTCAGGGTGAGGGTGACTTCGCGGTCGTCCTCGCTGGCGAGCTCGATCCGGAAGATCTTGTCGCCGAGCGGGAGCTCGTTGAGATGACGAAATGCCATGGCAGGACCCCCAAATGTCGTGCCAGGTACGCACCTTGGGGTGCGCCCTGAACACCTTCATTCTCTCCCGGGGCACTGACAATCGGCCGCCCCCGACCGGGCGGCCGACCCCCGCGTCAGCCCTTCTCCAGGTACTCCGCGCGGTCCTCGTCGAGGAGGCTCTCCAGGGCGGTGCGCAAGTCCGGGTGGTCGGCCAGCGACGGGTCCTCGGCAACCAGGGCGGCGGCCTCCTCGCGGGCGGTGGCGATGACGTCCTCGTCCTCCAGGACGGAGAGCACCTTCAGCGAGGACTTCACCCCGGACTGGGCCTGCCCGAGCACATCGCCCTCGCGGCGCTGCTCCAGGTCGATCCGGGAGAGCTCGAAGCCGTCCAGCGTGCCGGCCACCGCGTCCAGCCGGGCGCGGGCCGCGCTGCCCGCGGGCATGTCGCTGACCAGCAGGCAGAGGCCGGGGGCACTGCCCCGGCCCACCCGGCCGCGCAGCTGGTGCAGTTGGGAGACGCCGAAGCGGTCGGCGTCCATGATGACCATCACGGTGGAGTTGGGGACGTTGACGCCGACCTCGATCACGGTGGTGGCGACCAGGACGTCCACCTCCCCCGCCGTGAAGCGCTTCATCACGTCGTCCTTGGCCTCGGGCGTGAGCCGCCCGTGCAGGATCTCCACCCGGAGGCCGGCCAGCGGGCCCTTGGCGAGCATCTCGGCCGTCTCCACCACCGAGAGCGGCGGCCTGCGGTCGTCGCTGGAGGCACCCAAGTCCTCCGGGTCGTCCGGCACGGCCTTGCGCTTCTTCTTCGAGTCCTCCGGCTCGTCGCCGATCCGAGGGCAGACGACGTACGCCTGGTGGCCCTTGCCGACCTCCTCGCGGACCCGCTCCCAGGCGCGGGCCAGGAAGTTGGGCTTCTCCACGGCGGGCACCACATGGCTGGAGATCGGTGAACGCCCGGCCGGGAGCTGGTCGAGGACGGAGGTCTCCAGGTCGCCGAAGACCGTCATGGCGACGGTGCGCGGGATCGGGGTGGCCGTCATGACCAGCAGGTGCGGGGGCTGTTCGCCCTTGGCCCGCAGCGCGTCCCGCTGCTCGACGCCGAAGCGGTGCTGCTCGTCCACCACGACCAGGCCGAGGTCCTGGAACTGGATCCGGTCCTCGATCAGGGCGTGGGTGCCGATCGTCAGGCCCGCGTCGCCGCAGGCCATGTCGAGCATCACCTGGCGGCGGGCGGGGGCGCCCATCGAGCCGGTGAGCAGCGCGACCTTCGTCCCCAGCTCGGAGCCGCCGAGCATGCCGCCCTCAGCGAGGTCGCCCATCATCTCGACGATCGAGCGGTGGTGCTGCTGGGCGAGGACCTCGGTCGGGGCGAGCAGGACCGCCTGGCCGCCCGCGTCGACCACGGTCAGCATGGCCCGCAGCGCGACCAGCGTCTTGCCGGAGCCGACCTCGCCCTGGAGCAGGCGGTGCATCGGGTGGGCGGAGGCGAGATCGGCGGCGATCTCGGCGGAGACCTTCTGCTGGCCGTCGGTGAGGGTGAAGGGCAGCCGGGCGTCGAAGGCGGCCAACAGCCCGTCCGGGCGGGCCGGCCGGGGCACCGCGGGCAGCGCGGCGTCAGCGGCCCGGCGCTGGGCCAGGGCGACCTGGAGGACGAACGCCTCGTCCCAGCGCAGGCGGCTCTGGGCCCGCTCGCGCTCCGCCTGGCTGCGCGGCCGGTGGATGAGCTCCAGTGCCTCGGGCAGCGGGATCAGCCGGTGCTTCTCGCGCAGTTCGGCGGGCAGCGGCTCGCCGACGTCGCCGAGGTGCTTGGTGAGGGCGGTCTCGATGCAGATGGACAGCTTCCAGCTGGGCATCTGGGCGCTGGCCGGGTAGACCGGGATCAGCCGGCCGGCGAACTGCCGGGCGGCGCCGCCCGCGCCCTCCCCGGCGGTGGCCTCCTCGTCCAGCAGCTGGTAGTCGGGGGAGGCGAGTTGGCGGGTGCGGTTGAACAGGCCGACCTTGCCCGCGAACAGGCCCTGCGCGCCCGTGCGCAGCTCCTTATGCCGCCAGCCCTGGTTGAAGAAGACCAGCGACAGCCGGCTGCGGCCGTCGGTGACGATCACTTCGAGGCGGTCGCCCTTGCGCGCCTTGAAGGGGATCAGGGTCACCTTCTCGATCCGGGCGAGGACGGTGACGTGCTCGTCCACCTCCAGCTCGTCCAGGCTGGTGAGCTGGCCGCGCTCGACGTAGCGGCGCGGGTAGTGGTGCAGCAGGTCGCCGACCGTGCGCAGCTTGAGACTGTCGGCCAGCACCTTCGCGGTACGGTCGCCGACCAGCTTGGTCAGTGGTTCATCGAGAGCGCCCATCGCACCCTGTGTACACCACAGCTGTGACAGACCGGGTCGCTCCACCCCGATCCGCCCCGACCCGGGCCGGTTCACTCCACCCCGATGAGCAGCGGCGCGGCCTCCTGCCCGCCCTGGAAGACCAGGGTGTCGACCTCCGGCCGCTGCCGGCGGGCGAGTGCCACCAACTGGTCGGCCAGGCCCGCGGGTACTCCTTCGCCGAGGACCAGGGTGACCAGTTCGCCACCGGCCGCCAGCATCCGGGAGAGCACCACGGCGCCGGTCTCGGCCAGTCCGGTGCCGATCACGGCGACGTCGCCGTCGATCAGGCCGAGGACGTCCCCGGCCTGGCAGACCCCGGCCATCGTCCAGGACTCGCCCTCGGCGACGGCGAGTTCCGCGCAGCGGGTGGCGCCGGCGGCGGAGGTCATGGCGACCACGTCCTCGTCGAAGCGCCGGGCGCTCTCGTGCACGGCGAGCGCGGCCAGCCCCTGGACCGGCGAGCGGGTGGGCAGGACGGCGATCCGCACGCCCTCCTCGCGGAGCTGGTCGGCGGCGGCCCCGGCGGCGGCGCGCAGTTCGGGGTCGTTCAGCAGCAGGACGACCTCGCGGGCGGCGCAGCGGCGGACGGCCTCGGCGAGTTCGGTGCTGGCCGGTGGCCGGTCGGGGTCGGCGAGCAGGACCGCCGATCCGGCCTGTTCGCAGAGTTCGGCGAGACCGGTGCCGGAGACCACGCTGAGGACGGCGCGGCCCTCGGGCGCGGCCTGGGTGCGCTCCCCCGCGCGGGCGGCGGCCTCGGCGAAGTGCGTGATCCGGATCCGGTGCGGGCGCCCGGCCTCGACCCCGGCCTCGACGGCGGCTCCGGCGTCGTCCACGTGCACATGGACGTTCCACAGGCCGTCGCCGCCGCCGACCACCAGGGAGTCGCCGAGGGCGGCGAGCCTGCTGCGGAGCAGCGGGAGGGCCTCGTCGGACGCGTCCAGCAGGTAGACCACCTCGAAGGCGGGGTGGCCCGGGCCCGGCGGGCGCCGGTGGCCCCCGCAGCCGTCCGGCTGGCCGGTCTCGGCCGGGGTGGGCCCGCCGAGCCCCTGGCGCAGCGCGACCGGGCCCATCGGGGTCTGTCCGGCGACGGCGTCGGCGAGGGCGCCGAGCACGGCCACCAGCCCGCGGCCGCCCGCGTCCACCACCCCCGCCTCGGCGAGGACGTCCAGCTGCTCGGGAGTGTGCATCAGCGCGGTCCGGGCGGCCCGGTAGGCGGTGTCGGCGGTCTCGGCGAGACCGCCGGTGGCCCGGGCAGCGGCCTTGGCGGCCTCGGCGGCGACGGTGAGCAGGGTTCCCTCGACGGGCTCGGCAACGGCCTGGTAGGCGGCCTCGGCGGCCCGCTGGAGGGCCTGGCGGAGCAGCGCGGGGTCACCGCCCCGGGCGAGCACCTCGGCCATGCCGCGCAGCAGCTGGGCGAGGATCACGCCGGAGTTGCCGCGGGCCCCGATCAGCGCGCCCCTGGCCATGGCGGCCACGGCGGCGCCGAGGCCCGGTCCCTCGGGGTGTTCGGCGAAGCAGATCTCGACGGCGGCGGCGGCGGACTCGACGGTCAGGTAGAGGTTGGTGCCGGTGTCCCCGTCGGGGACGGGGTAGACGTTGAGTGCGTCGATCTCCTCGCGGGCCTGGCCGAGGGCGGTCAGGGCGAGGCGGCTCCAGGTGCGGACGGTCGGGGCGTCGAGCGTGTCCAGCACCAGCTCTCCTCCGGGTGAACGCCACGGGAATCCGACGGAACGCGGTGGCGAGGGGCGATACCCGCAGGTTATCGGTGGCCGTCGGCAGGCCGCGCGCAGGGCGATCGCCGCCGGTCAGCGGGGGGCGACGGAAACGATCATCGTCCGGAGCATGGTAGTTTCGTTGAACCGGAGGAGGCGTTGTATGCTCTCCCGGTTGCCTGGAACAACCCGGGCTCACCCCTTGAACCGATCCGTTCCACGCGAGTGGGCCGGGAGGGTCAGCCGGGGTTTTCGAACGTAAATGATCTGAAGTCTTGGAGTGACTCCTGTGGCTGCCAACTGCGACGTCTGCGGCAAGGGGCCGGGCTTCGGCAACAGCATCTCCCATTCGCACCGCCGTACCCCCCGTCGTTGGAACCCCAACATTCAGACGGTGCGCGCTGTGATTGGGCGGACGCCGAAGCGGCTCAACGTCTGCACCTCGTGCATCAAGGCCGGTAAGGTCTCGCGCTGACGCGCAGACCGGTAAGCCGGTCCTCCGGACAGCCGATCCACCCTCGGGTGGGTCGGCTATCTGTTTTGCCTTGCCCTACGGCCCGGGGTTCCCACCCCGGGCCGTAGGCGTGTCCGGGGTGCTAGCGCCAGCGCCAGCCGTGGTCGACCGGGCCGATGCCCGCGCCGAGCGGGAAGCCCCGGCGGATCGCGCCGGTGACGTACGCCTTGGCCTCGCCGACCGCCTCCGGCATCGTCCGGCCCTTGGCCAGCTCGGCGGCGATCGCGCTGGCCAGCGTGCAGCCGGTGCCGTGGGTGTGCCGGTTGTCGTGGCGCTCGGCGCGGTACCAGTGCTCCTCGCCACTGCCGCCGTAGAGCAGATCCGCGGCCTCGCCCGCCAGGTGTCCGCCCTTGACCAGGACCCAGCGCGGACCGAGGTCGTGCAGTGCCTTGGCGGCGTCCAGCATGCCGCTCTCCTGCTCCACCGTGATGCCGGTGAGCTGCGCCACCTCGTGCAGGTTGGGCGTGGCGAGGGTGGCGACCGGCAGCAGCCGCTCCCGGAGGGTGGCGACGGCCTCGGCGGCGAGCAGCGCGTCGCCGTGCTTGGAGACGCCGACCGGGTCCACCACCACGGGCACCCGGACTCCGGCGAGCAGTTCGGAGACGGTCTCCACCAGTTCGATGGAGGCCAGCATGCCGGTCTTCACGGCCTGCACGCCGATGTCGTCGACCACACTGCGGAACTGGGCGCGGACGGCTTCGGCGGGCAGCTCCCAGTAGCCCTGCACGCCGACCGAGTTCTGCGCGGTGACGGCGGTGATCACGCTCATGCCGTGCACGCCGAGCGCGAGCATGGTCTTGAGGTCGGCCTGGATGCCCGCACCGCCGCCGGAGTCGGAACCGGCGACGGTGAGAACGCGAGGGGGTACGGACTGGCTCATGCCTGCCAACCTACCCAACGCCGGTCGGCGGCACGGCGCTGCGCCCGGCGGTCCGGGCCGGCCCCGGCGCCGACCGCTCAGAGCACGGCTTCCGACTCCAGCCAGCGGTCCTCGGGCACGGTCTTCAACTGGACCACGGCGTCCGCGATCGGCACCAGCCGGATCTCCGTGCCGCGCAGTGCGGTGAAGTGCCCGAAGGCGCCCTTGTGGACGGCCTCCACGGCGTGCCAGCCGAAGCGGGAGGCGAGGACCCGGTCCCGCGCGGTCGGCGTGCCGCCGCGCTGGGTGTGGCCGAGGATGACCGGGCGGGCCTCCTTGCCGAGCAGGTCCTCCAGTTCGTGGGCGAGCCGGTTGCCGATCCCGCCGAAGGTCTGGTGGCCGTACTGGTCGATCGAGCCGTGGTCGAAGCGGAGGGTGCCCGGCGCGGGCTTGGCGCCCTCGGCGACCGCGATGATGGCGAACTTCTTGTGGCGCTCGAAGCGTTCCTCGACCATCCGGGCGACCGCCTCGATGTCGAACGGCTTCTCGGGGATGAGGATTCCGTGCGCACCGCCGGCCATCCCGGCGGTCAGGGTGATCCAGCCGGTGTGACGCCCCATCAACTCGACCACCATCACCCGCTGGTGTGACTCGGCGGTGGTCTTCAGCCGGTCGATCGCCTCGGTGGCGACGTGCACGGCGGTGTCGAAGCCGAAGGTGACGTCGGTGGCCTCGATGTCGTTGTCGATGGTCTTCGGGACGCCGACCACGGGCAGCCCGGCGTCGGAGAACATCTTGGCGGCGGTCAGCGTGCCCTCGCCGCCGATCGCGATCAGGGCGTCGATACCGATGTTGTCGGCGAGCGTCCGGGCGTTCTCCACCGCCCAGTTGATCCGGTCGCGCTGCACCCGGGCCGAGCCCAGGATGGTGCCGCCGAGGGTGAGCAGGCCGGTGACGTCGTCGTGCGAGACCGGGCGGGCGCGGCCCTCGATCAGGCCGAGGAACCCGTCCTCGATACCGATGATCTCGTCGCCGTGGACGTCGGTGCCCCGGTGCACCACCGAGCGGATCACCGCGTTGAGGCCGGGGCAGTCGCCTCCGCTGGTCAGGACGCCGATTCGCATGGTGGCTGCGCTCTCCCGCTCCAGGAGCGGCACCGCCCCCGAGTAGATGGATCCGTACGGGCCGGGCAGACCGGACAAACCCGGCCAGGACCGACAGCGCAAGACTACGCGTCGGAACCCTCCCGGACAGCATTCCCTCGCCTGGCCCGCTCAGCTCTCCGGGCCGCCGTTCCGGGGGGTGAAAGGGGCATCCGGGGGGCGCGGGGAGCCACGCGGACCGCCGCGCGCCGCAGCGGCCGGCCGGTTCCCCCCGTACCCCGACCGGCCGTTCCGCCGCCCGGCGGCCGTGCTACTCCGCCGCGAAGTGGTCCCAGCCGCCGACCCGGTCCCAGGGGGCGCCGTCCACGGTGACCTGGCCGCCGCGGGCGGCACCGGCGACCCGGACCACGCTGCCCACCACCCGCCAGCGCGCGGGCAGCTGGACGCTGCTCGGGAAGGTGGCCGCGATCGCGTGGTCCTCGCCGCCGGAGAGCACCCAGACCAGCGGGTCCACCCCGACCGCCTGGCCGATGTCGGCCATTTGCGCGGGGACGTCGAAGTCGGCCGCGCGCAGGTCGATGTCCACGCCGCTGGCCTTGGCGACATGGCCGAGGTCGGCCACCAGGCCGTCGCTGACGTCGACCATCGAGGTGGCGCCGAGGTCGGCGCCGGCCGGACCGGCGTGGTACGGCGGTTCGGGCCGCCGGTGAGCCTCGACGAAGGCGCGCGGGGAGCGGAAGCCGCGCTGCAGCACGGTCAGTCCGGCGGCCGACCAGCCCAGCCAGCCCGTCACCGCGACCACGTCGCCGACCTGCGCGCCCGAGCGCCGTACGGGGGCCCGGCCCTGCAGGTCGCCGAGTGCGGTGATCGCCAGGGTGATGGTGTCGCCGCGCACCACGTCGCCGCCGACCACGGCCGCCCCGGCCACCTGGCACTCGTCGCGCAGGCCGTCCATCAGTTCGGTGGCCCAGGTGGTGGGCAGGTCGGCGGGGGTGACCAGGCCGAGCAGTATGGCGGTCGGCACGGCGCCCATCGCGGCGATGTCCGCCAGGTTCTGGGCGGCGGACTTGCGGCCCACGTCGTAGGCGGTGGACCAGTCCCGGCGGAAGTGCCGGCCCTCGATCAGCACGTCGCTGGTGGCCACCACGCGGCCGTCCGGCGCCTTGACCACGGCGGCGTCGTCCCCGGGTCCGAGTTCAACGGCCGGGGTCAGCGGCAGCCGGGCGGTCAGCTCCCTGATGAGTCCGAACTCGCCGAGCTCGCCCACGGTCCCCTGCATCTGCCGTCCTCTCCACTGTTGACTGAAGCACTGACCCGGCCGCGTCCGATCCCGGCTCTCGCCCGATCGCGACCCGCGGCCGCCGTCCCTGCTCGCGCTCGCACGCCCCCGCGCGCAGCGTACGCCCTCGGGCCCTGCCGGGGTCTCCCCTCCCGGCCCCGCTGAGCGGTAGCGTGGTGATCAGACTGCCGGTCAGCCCACCCCCCTCGCCTGGAGGTCTCCCGTGGTACAGGCATACATCCTGATCCAGACCGAGGTGGGCAAGGCCACCGCGGTGGCCCAGGCCGTCTCCAAGGTCACCGGCGTGCTGCAGGCCGAGGACGTCACCGGCCCCTACGACGTCATCGTGCGGGCCGAGGCCGACACCGTGGACGACCTGGGGCGCCTGGTGGTGGCCCAGGTCCAGCAGGTCGAGGGGATCACCCGCACACTCACCTGCCCCGTGGTCCATCTGTAGCCCCGGTTACGATCGGCGGGTGTCCCGTATCCCCGGTGTGAGCGCCGCCCGCCTCAAGTCGCTGCCCGCCCCGGTGCGCTGGGCCGCGCCGCCGGTCGCCCTGCTGGGCGGGGTGGCGCTGCTGCTCGGCGGCTGGGGTGCGCCCGCGGAGGTCACCCCGCCGACGCCGAAGCCGGCCGTGGCGCGGCTCTGTGCCGCCCTGGACAGGGCACTTCCCGACACCGTGCTGGGGCACCGGCGCCAGGACCCTTCGCCCGCCTCGCCGTACACCGCCGCCTGGGGCAGTTCGCCGCGCACCGTGCTGAAGTGCGGCATCGACCGCCCCGACTACCTCAACGACGATCCACTGACCTCCGCACCCGAGGTCAACGACGTGCAGTTCGGCATGGGTCCGGACGGCCACGGCGGCTACCGCTTCGTCACCACGCTGCGGAAGGCGTACGTGGAGATCACCGTCCCCAAGGGCGCGTACCCGAACTACATCGACCCGCTCAGCTCGCTCACCGACGCGATCAAGTCGACGGTCCCGGACGGCCTGTAGCCCTCCGGGACCGTACGAGCGTGCCTCAGCGCAGACCGGTGGAACGGCGCAGCGCCGCCTGGAGCAGCCGGTCGATCAGCTCCGCGTAGCCCACGCCGCTGGCCTCCCACATCTTCGGGTAGGCCGAGATCGGGGTGAAGCCGGGCATGGTGTTGATCTCGTTGACCACCCAGCGGCCGTCGGTGAGCAGGAAGAAGTCCACCCGGGCCAGGCCCTCGCAGCCGAACGCCTCGAAGGCGGCGACGGCCTGGCGGCGGATCTCGGCGGTCTCGTCCTCGGTGAGCTTCGCCGGGATCTGCACCTCGGAGGAGTCGATGTACTTCGCCTCGAAGTCGTAGAACTCGTAACCGCCGCCGACCAGGATCTCGGCCGGCACGCTGGCCCGCGGCCCGTCCTCGAACTCCAGCACGGCGCACTCGATCTCGCGGCCTTCGAGCCCGGCCTCGACGATCACCTTGGGGTCGTGCCGACGGGCCTCCTCGATCGCGGCGTCCAGGTCGGCGAGGTCCTTGACCTTGGTGATGCCGATGCTGGAACCGGCCCGGCAGGGCTTCACGAAGAGCGGCAGACCGAGTGCGGCGATCCGCTCGCGCGCCGCGGCGCGGCCCGGCTCGGACTCCCACTCGCGCGGCTTGACGACCGTGTAGTCGCCGACGCCGATGCCGTGCGACTGGAGGATCCGCTTGGTGAACTCCTTGTCCATGCCGGCCGCGCTGGCCAGCACGCCGGAGCCGACGTACGGGACGCCGGAGAGCTCCAGCATGCCCTGGAGGGTGCCGTCCTCGCCCCAGGGGCCGTGCAGCAGCGGCAGCACCACGTCGACCTCGCCGAGGTCCTTGGGCGCGTTGCCCGAGGTCGTCCAGACCACCTCACGGCTGTCCGGGCTGGACGGCAGCAGGACCTGGCCCTCGGTGGACTCGGCGATCTCGGACACGGCGGGCAGCCTGCCGTCGGTGATCGCCATCCGGGACGGCTCGTCGCTGACCAGGGCCCAGCGGCCCTCGTGAGTGATGCCGATCGGCAGCACCTCGTACTTGGTGCGGTCGATGGCCTTGAGCACGCTGCCGGCCGTGGAGACCGAAATGGCGTGCTCGGAGCTGCGACCGCCGAAGACGATCGCGACGCGCGGCTTGGCGCCCGAGGCGCCCGGGTTCGGAGAGTCCTGTTCGATGCTCATATCGCGTTTGAGACTACCGTGCGAGCGGTTTCGGGAAAGTCACGCCGACTGCTCGAATCGGGCGTCTTTCGACTTCGGCGCCGCCTGGCTCGCTCAGACCGACCGGCACATGGGGGGTGGGTGAAGATGGGGGTGCCCCCGGCCGGAGGCGTTGGGGTGGGGGTGCCCCGGCCGGAGGCTGGGGGAGGTCGAGGGCCGAGTCTGGGCGGTGCCGACGTGGGGGTACCTCCCGGCCGAAGGCTGGGGGCGAAGTAGCAGCGGAGC
>NZ_JYJF01000130.1 GCF_000955975.1 Saccharothrix sp. ST-888 | reverse complement strand
TCGCCCACCGCAGCCTGCTGGCGACCATGGTCACCCTGCAGGCCCTGAACGGGTCCGCCGCCCTGACCACGCTGCTGCTGGCGGCCGTCGTCGCCGAACGGAAGAACACCTACCGGAAGATCGAACAGGCCTGCATGGGCCTCGCCGAGGTGGTCGCCCGGCTCGCCCCGGGCGACGCCGGCCACCGCTGGCCACCGCCGCACGAGTGACCGCACCGGGCAGTGCAGCCCTGCGCGAGGGGACACCGGGCAATCGGCCGGAGCCCGGCTCGGGCCTGTGGGGCCGCCTGGTCGACCGGTTCGCCGAGCGCCACGCGGTGATCCTCCCGACAGCGCGCTGCCAGCGCCCTGACAGCGCAGCAGAGCAGGGTGAGCCACGCCGGGACGGAAGGTCGCAGCCGACGATGCCGCGACCGTCCCGGCCGGACACCGAAAGGGCTCCCGATGACTCCCCCCTCCCATGCCTCGGACCCGGCCGCACGCCTCCGCCGGACCCGTCCCGCAGCCACGGCTTCCGCCGCTGTCGCCGCTGCTACCGCCGCTGTCTCCGCTGTGCCGGCCGACTCCGCCGGACGGGCGGCGCGGGCCGGGCGGCCCGCCTCGGCCGTACGACGGCTGCGCGCCGCCGCAGCCGTCACCGGCCTGGTCGTGGCGGCGCTCCCGGCCTCCGCCGGAGCCGCGCCGCCCCCGACGACCCCGACAACCCTGACGGCGACGGCTGCGGAGGCCGGGGTGACCGAGGCGGCGGTGCCCCGGCTCGACTGGCAGGCGTGTGCCGACGGTTTCCAGTGCGCCACCGCCCACGTGCCCCTGGACTACCGCGCCCCGCACGGCGCCACGATCGACCTCGCGGTGATCAGGCACCCGGCGACCGACCCCGCGCACCGGATCGGATCGCTGTTCTACAACCCCGGTGGCCCGGGTGTTCCGGGCACCCAGGCGCTGCCGGCGATGACCGCCCACTTCCCCGAGCAGCTGCGGGCGCGGTTCGACATCGTCAGCTTCGACCCGAGGGGCATCGGCGCGAGCACCTCGACGCGCTGCTTCGCGGACGACGCGACCGAACGGCGCTTCCTCGCCGACGTGCCCGCAGGCTTCCCGGTGGGACATCGACAGGAACAGGTGTGGACCGACGCCTACGCGCGCTTCGGCCAGGAGTGCCTGCGGAACAACGCCGCACTGCTGCCGCACCTGTCCACGGCGAACGTCGCCCGGGACATGGACCTGCTCCGCCGGGCCGTCGGGGAGCAGCGGCTCAACTACTTCGGCACCTCCTACGGCACCTACCTGGGCGCCACCTACGCCAACCTGTTCCCCGGCAAGGTGCGCTCGATGGTCCTGGACAGCGCCGTCGACCCGGTCGCCTGGTCCACCGGCCGCGACGGGCAGGCCGACCGGCTGGGCGCCTTTCTGCGGACCGGCACCGACGTGGCGGCGGGCCGCACCCTGAACGCCTTCCTCGACCAGTGCGGCCAGGCCGGGCCCTCGGCCTGCGCCTTCTCGTCCGGCGACGCCGCCGGAACCCGCGCCAAGTTCACCACCCTGCTGCAGCGGCTGCGGCAGCAGCCGGTCACCTTCGGCAGCCCGCCGGCGGCCATGACCTTCACGTACGCGTCCACGCTGGAGAGCACGCTGTTCCAGCTCTACGCGGCGGCGCCGGTACCGGGTCTGGCGGCCGGCTGGCCGGGTCTCGGACAGCAGCTCCAGCAGCTGTGGACCGGCTCCGGCACGCCCGCACCCGCACCCGCACCCGCGGCCAAGGCTGCCGATGCCGGGGCCGGGGCCGGAAGCTACCAGGGACAGGAGCAGGCCATGGCCGTGATGTGCGAGGACAGCGCCAACCCGAGCTCCTGGTCCGGCTACCCGGCGCAGGCCGCCCTCGCCCGGGCCAGGTCGGGGGAGCTCGGCCCGTACTTCGCCTGGGCCTCGGAGCGCTGCGCCGCCTGGCCGACCGGCGACCCGGACCACTACGCCGGGCCGTGGAACCGCCCGACCGCCCAGCCGGTCCTGGTCGTCGCCAACACCGGGGACCCGGCCATGCCGTACCAGGGCTCGCAGGCCATGGCCCGGTCCCTGGGCCGTGCCCGTCTGCTGACCGTCGACGGGTACGGCCACACCGCCCTCGCCAATCCGAGCAGCTGCGCCGCCGACCATGAGGTGCGCTACCTGGTCGATGGTGTGCTGCCCCCGCCCGCAACGGTCTGCCGGCCCGACCACCGGCCCTTCGACACCCTCCGCTGACACGCCGGGCACCGGCCCGGGCGCAGGCCGGGCGCGGGCGCCCCGGCCGGCTCACCGGAGTTCACGGGGGCTCAGCCGGAGGCGAGGAACAGGGACTCGGGCTGCGGCAGGGCCAGGCCCCGGTCCCAGGCAGCGGCGAAACCGTCCTCGCCCAAGGCGCCGACGCAGCCGTCCAGCAGCTCACGCAGCTCCGGATCACCGGCGTCGTGGGTGCCGCGCAGCGCGTACGCGGCACCCAGCGCCGCCACACTCCGCTCGGCCTCGCCGAGCGCGAGGCAGTACTCGGCGTACCCCTCCAGCGCCGTGGCCCGGGCCGGGTGGTCTCCGCAGTCGGCGGCCAGTTCCAGCGCACGCCGGTGCAGCGGGACGGCCTGCTCCGGGCCACCCCGGCGCAGCTGGATTCGGCCGAGACTGGTGTGCAGCAGCACCGAAAGCCGGAGCTGCTCCGGGCCACCGGCAGCACCGGCGCCACCGGGGTCGGCAGCGCCACCAGCGGCGGCAGGGCCACCGGCGTCGGCAGCGTCGGCAGTCGGGTGCCGGAGCGAACCCACCGCATCCCGCTGACACCGCACCGCAGTCTCCAAGTCCCCTGCACGCCGGGCGAGTTCACCGCTCGCATACTGCGAAGCCAGCCGCATCTGCAGGTCACCGTTGCGTACGGCGATGTCGTGGGCCCGCTCCAGCTCCGCCCTCGCCCCGCTCAGGTCACCGTTGCGCGCCCGCAGTTGGCCGGACAGCACCAGCAGCATGGGGGACTCCCCCGCGCCGCCGACCTCCGCGTCGTACCGCCGGGCCTCCTCCAGTGCCGCCGTCGCCTCGGCCACGTCCCCGGTGACGGACAGCAGCGCCGCCAGCGTGATCAGCGCCAGCGCCAGGCCCCACCGGTCACCGAGGCGCCGGAACCGGAGCAGCGAGGTCCGCAGACAGTGCTCGGCGCGCTGCGTCCGGCCGCCGCTGAGCTCGATCCGGCCGAGGATCAGCTGCGCGACGGCCCCGGTCCACGTGTCCGGGTGCGCGGAGAACTCGTCCGCGACCCGGGCGGCACTGCCCGGCGGGCCGCCCATGGCGAGGAGGAGCGCCGCACCGAGCGCGACCGGGTGGTCGGACCGCTGTAGCGTCACCAGCGCGCCACCGAGTGCCTGCGCCGCCTCGTCACCACCACCGTCACCACCACTGGCGCTGCCTGCACGCAGCGGCAGCGTGAGCTGCGCGACGATCACGCAGACACCGTGGGCCTGTTCGAGACCCGGCGGCGGCAGGTAGCCGAAGGTCCGCAGGACCTCGGCCGTCCGCTCCCCGGCCTGGTGTCCCTGACCGCGCATCAGCCAAGGCCACACCCGCGCGGCGGCCAGCCTCAGTGCCCGTTCTCCCGAGCCCGGTCGGGCGTCCGGACCAGCGTGCGGGTAAGCGTCCGGGCAGGCGCCCGCCTGGATCTCGCGGCTCAGCGCGGCATCCAGATTGCCCTGCTCGGCGTCGAGCCGGGTGAGCCAGGCCAGTTGGTCCGCGGTGCGCAGCAGCGGCTCCGCGGTCTCGGCGAGGTCGAGGAAGCAGCTGGTGTGCGCCGCCCCGACCGTCTCGGCTTCCCCGGCCTCGGCGAGCCGCCCGGCCGCGTACTCGCGGACCGTCTCCAGCAGCCGGTACCGGACCTCGGTCACCGGGTCCGCCGTCCCCTGCTCCCCGGCCCGGACGATCACCACCAGCGACTTGTCCACCAGAGCGGCCAGCAGGTCCTGCACGGCGGCCCGGTCGAGCCGGATGCCGTCCGGCGTCCCGCCGCCCTGCGCGTGGCCGCCCTGTGCGTGACTGCTCTGCGCATGACCGTCCTGTGCGTGACTGCTCTGCGCGTGACTGTCCGGCCCGTGACCGCCGGGCCAGTTCTCGGCGCACACCCGGTGCGCGTCGGCGAGGGTCGCCCCGCCCGAGAACACGGACAGCCGCCGCAGCAGGGTCCGCTCGTCCTCGTCCAGCAGCGCCCAGCTCCAGTCGATGACGGCGCGGAGCGTACGGTGCCGGGGAAGCGCGGTGCGGCTCCCCCGGGCCAGCAGCCGGAAGCGGTCGTCGAGCCGCTCCGCCAGCTGGGCGGGCGTCAGCGAACGCAGCCTGGCCGCCGCCAACTCGATCGCGAGCGGGATGCCGTCCAGCTCCCGGCAGAGCCGCACCACGTGCGGGGCGCTCTCGCGGTCGACCGCGAACCCGGGGCTGACCGCCGCCGCACGGTCGGCGAACAGGACCACGGCGGGGTGCGTCCGGGCCTCCTCGGGACCGGTTCCGGGCTCCGGTACGGCAAGCGGCCGCACCGGGCGGAGCGCCTCGCCGGTCACGCCGAGCGGTTCGCGGCTGGTGGCCAGCACCCGGAGCTCCGGCGCGACGGCCAGCAGACGGTCGGCGAAGTGGGCGGCCTCGTCGATGACGTGCTCACAGTTGTCCAGCAGCAACAGCACCGGGCGCCCGGCCACGGCCTGGACGATCCGGTCGACCGGGTCGCCGGACGAGTCGGCGGCGGTGGTCCCGGTCGGCAGTCCGCCCGCCAGTACCCCGGCCGCCGGACGGCAGACCGCGGCCAGGACTGCCGCGGCGACCCCGCCGGGTCCGGTGACGGCTGCCAGTTCGACCAGCCGCACCTCGCTCCCGGGGACGCCCCGACCTGCGGCTGCCTCCACGGCCAGTCTGGTCTTGCCCACACCGCCCGGACCGGTCAGGGTCACCAGCCGGTGCCTGCCGAGCAGCTCCCGGACCTCGGCCGACTCCTCGTCCCGGCCGACGAAACTGGTCAGCCTGGCCGGCAGCCCGGCCCGACCGTCGTCCGGGCCGGCTCCCCCACGAGTACCGGCGGCCCGGACACCGTCCGCCGATGCGCCGTCCGCCCGTACGCCGGCTGCCCGCGCGTCGCCGGGCCCCGCATCGTCCGTCGGTCCACCGGCCGCCCTCACCCCGGCTCCCCGGCCGCCATCGGCCGTCCGGGTGCCCGCCGGCGCGCCGCCGCGCAGCACCCACAGGTGGACGTCCCGCAGCTCAGGGCCCGGATCCGTACCGAGCTCCTCCGCCAGCGACCGCCGGGTGCGGTCGTAGACCGCCAGCGCGGCGGCATGGTGGCCGTCGGCGCTCAGTGCCCGCATCAGCAGAGCGGACAGCCGCTCCCGCAGCGGGTGCGAGGCGCACAGTCCGGTCAGCTCGGCGATCAACCGGGGTACCGCCCCGGCCCCGCCGCCGCCATCCCCACCACTGCCATCCCCGGCGCCATCGGCGCCGCCGCCGTCCGCACCGCCGTCCCCCGCCGGAGCTCCACCGTCGGCCCTGCCCCCGGCCGCGGCCCCGGTCACTCCGTCGGACCCGGCCCCGGCCAGGGCGAGTTCGGCGTCCGCCCGGTCCTCGACCGCCGACAGCCGCACCTCGTGCAGTCGGGCCACCGGTGCCACGGCGAATCCCACCGAACCGGCGTCCACCAGCGGATCCCCGCGCCAGAGCGTCAGGGCCCCGCCCAGCAGCTGTGCGGCCCGCGCGTACTCGCCCGCCGCCAGCGCGGCCCGCCCCCGGGCCGCCGCCCGCTCGAACGCCCAGGCGTCGACGCTGTCCGGCGGCAGGTCGAGCCGGTAGCCCGAGGGATGCGACCCGATCGCGGCCCGGCCGGTCCCGGCGTCGGCGTCCAGGGCACGCCGAAGCCGGGAGACCAGCGACTGCAGCGCACCGGCCGGATCGGCCGGCGGCCGGTCCTCCCAGAGGTCCTGCACCAGGCGCTCGTTGGCGACCAGCCGCCCGGGATCGAGCGCGAGCCTGATCAGCAGCGTGCGCAACCGCGCGCCGCCGACCTCGATCGCCCGCCCGTCCGTACCACCCAGCACCTGGAGCGGCCCCAGAACCTCGATGCGCACCGCCCGCCTCCTTCCCCCGCCCGGAACGGTGAGCATTCTGTCCCGGACGACGGAAGCCGCCTCCACCCCCACCGCTGCGCGCCACCGCCCGGTGTCACCCGGCGGCCGGGCGGGCACCAACCCGCCACGGCCCCGGGCACCACCCCCGAAGCACCCCGGGCACTACCCCGACGCACCCCGGGCACCACCCCGAAGCAACTCCGGGCACTACCCGGCCGAGGAGGCCGACCCCGGCGCCCCCGAACTGACCGACTTGAGCAGCCACTCCCGGTGGAAGACGGGCAGCGGGATCCGGCCCTCCACCACCGGCGTACCGAAGATCTTCAGGTGGGCCAGCAGCGCCCCCGTCAGATCGACGCCGCCGTACAGCGCGAGGCTGCCGTTCAGCTGCGGCTTCCCGCCGCTCTTCGAGGTGTCCACCACGACGGAACCCTCGCCCTGGGCCCGCAGGTACGGCTCCAGCGTGACGTCCACGCCCACCGCGTTGTACAGGCCGACGTTCACCTCGGCACCGAGACCCGCGCGGACGGAGGCCTTGCCGGAGAGCTGCGCCCGGATCGGCGAGACCTTGGTGTCACCGGTGTCGGTGACCGGGCTCCAGCCGTGGCCGCCGGTGTACTGGGCCTGCACCGTCCAGGCGCCGTCGAACTGCTGCTCGGCGTCCACGCTCACCTTGCCGTCGGCGCTGACCTCCAGGAAGCAGGTGAGGCCGAGGTTGACCACCACCGGCAGGCCCCCGACGGTGAGCACGGGGTTGGCGTGCAGCTCGGCGAAGGGGACCCGGATCGGCGCGCCGGTGGACTTCGCCAGCTCGCCGCTGATCCGCCACTGCGCGTGCGCACCGAGGTCGAACCCGACGGACGCCGTACGCGGGCTGCCCTGAGCGGCACCGTGGTACGCGAAGTGCACGGCGGGGTGCAGCTGCAGCGAGCCGGAGGCCTCGGCGCTCCCGCCCGGCAGCGCGACCGGCGCCTTGAGGTCGAGCTGGAGCGTGCCGGAGGCATCGGCCTTCGTCGTGCCGGCGTCCTGACCGAACGACAGCTTCAGGTCCTTCACCAGCGGCTTGACCGTGATCGCGTGCGGATCGACGGCCACCTTGCCGTCCGCCTCGGAGGAACCGAGCAGCTCGGCCAGGGTCGCCGGGCGGGTGGCGGCCGTGACCGAACCGTCCTTGCCCGGCTGCACCGCCGTGACGGCGAGCAGCGCTCCCTGCGGAGCCGCAGCCGTCGGCGGGCTGGCGATCAGCTGACCGGCCCGTACGGTGTCCGCCGCGGCGGACGGACCCGACGACGCCGCGGCGGAGGACGCGGCCGACGCCGTGGCCGACGCCGTGGCCGACGCTGCGACGGAGGGCTTCGCGGACGGCTTCGCGGCGGAGGCACCCGGCGTCCTGGCGGCCGACGAGGCACTCGGAGCTGCGCCGGACCCACCGGACCCACCGGCGGCACCGGCGGCGCCGCCGCCCGTCGTACCGGTCGTGAGTACGGCGGTGCCGGTGGCCGGGTCGTACGAGGCGAGCCGCACATTGCGCGCGGCCGGGGCGGCCGTGGGCCGGCCGGCCGTGCCCGGGGTGCTGACGGCGGACTGCTCCGCCCCCGGCTGGGCGGCGGCCACCACGAGGGCCTCCGTACCGGGTCGGGCAGCCGCGGTGGCCGAGGCGTCGGCGGGACTCGGCGTCCCGGCCGGCCCGGCGGCCTGCGGCCCGGCCCCCGGTGCGGCGCAGGCGGAACCGCCGAGGACGAGCGCCGCCGCGAGGGCGGGCAGGACGACTATGCGGGCTGTGCTGTTCAACAAGTCCCCTTTGGCGCGGCGGACGAGGACACGACCGCGCGAGATCGGTGGCTGCGGGCGGCGTGGGACAGCCGCAGAGGTGATGTTACTGACGGGTCATCATCTTGTCGAAGACATGCAAACCCCGGCCGCCGTCCCCACCGCCAACTCCGCTGCCGGGCAACCGTTTCCCCGCATTCCGGGGGCCGGCCCCGGAGAAGCCCGTTCCAGGCTCGCGCCTACTCTCCGGCAGGAGCCGCCCACCGGAAGGACGGCATCCGCGCACCACCACGACGGTCGCCCGCCACGGACCGCCTGGGTGAGGACCGTCCGGACCGGGGCTTCCCGGACGGCGAGGACGGGTCCTTCCGCCGCCCCCGCCCCGGGGTCTCATCCCTGGGCCGGCAGCCGGCCGGTCAGTCGTCGAGGACCGTCAGGTCCAGCCGGGCGAGGCGCTCGGGGTCGGTGAGGATGTCGAGTGCGACGACCTTGCCGCGCGCGATGGTGAACGCCGCGACCGAGACCGGCCGGCCCTCCGAGACCGCTACGACTCCGGCGGCTCCGTTGACCAGCGCGGGCCGGGCGGCCTGCGCCAGGTGTGCGAAGGTGATCGCCCCGCCGGCCACGGCCTGCGCACCGCGCACCACGGCACCCGGCCGCAGCGCACCGGCGTCGGCGCGCAGCACGACGTCCGGGTCGAGGACCGCGACGAGCGCCTCGAAGTCCCCGCCCCGTGCGGCGGCGAGGAAGGCGTCGACGACCTCACGCTGGCGGGCCAGGTCGGCGTCGGGGGCCGGGGTGCCCTGGACCCGGCGGCGGGCCCGGCTGGCGAGCTGGCGGGTCGCGGCCGGGGTGCGCCCGACGATGGGGGCGATCTCGTCGAAGGGCACGGCGAACATGTCGTGCAGGACGAAGGCGAGCCGCTCGGCCGGGGCCAGGGTGTCGAGGACCACCAGCAGCGCGAGCCCGACCGAGTCGGCCAGCAGCGCCTGCTGTTCGGGGCCCATGCCGGCCGCAGGGCCGACCACCGGGTCGGGCACGTGCACGCCCAGCGGGTCTTCGCGCCGCGAGGTGCGCGAGCGCAGCATGTTCAGGCAGACCCGGCCGACGACGGTGGTCAGCCATCCGCCCATGTTCTCGACGCCGCTGCTGTCGGAGCGGTCGAGCCGGAGCCAGGTCTCCTGGACGGCGTCGTCCGCCTCGCTCAGGGAACCGAGCATCCGGTAGGCCACCGCGCGCAGATGAGAGCGGTGGGCCTCGAACTGCTCCGCCAGAAATTCGTTCCGGTCCATCGGTCCCACTCCTCCGTCGCCTCGTGTCATAGCAGTGACCCGCGAAACCCGGCCGATGTGACAGGCACCGGCACCCGAGGCCCCCTGGACTCGCCCCGGCCCCACACGGTACGGCGGGACCGGTACAGCGGATTCGATACGGCGGGACCGGAGTGACGGACAGGACCAGTGTGGCGGGCGGGACCACGGCGTCCACTCGTACGGGTGGGGCGGACCTGGCGGGGAGTGGTCTTGCTCGCAGAGGGCTTCTCCTGCTGCCGATTGGCCGGTTCAATGCGGTCATGAGGCGATTCGAGGGCGGTTGCCGTGCGATCTGACGTTACGAGAGGCCCGGGTTGGGCCAAGGGGACGTTCCTGGCGAGGCTGGCGAAGGACCGGGCCGAGCAGCTGCTGGGACTGGGCCGGCCCACCCGGTACGAGGCCGGGGGCGTACTGCTCAGCCAGGGCGACCGGACGACCCATGTCTGCCTGCTCCAGCCGGCTGATCCGGGCGGGGTCGTCTGCGCCAAGGTGACGGCAGCCCTGGCGAACGGGACGGAGAGCCTGCTCGGCATCCGGGTGAGCGGTGACCTGGTGGGCGAGCAGGCCGCCCTGCGGATGGTGCCCAGGGCGGCCACCGTGACGGCCTGCAGCAGCGTCCTGGTGAACGTGGTCACCCGGGAGCGCTTCCTGGGCTTCCTCCACGAGTACCCGGATGCCTGGGAGGCCGTCAGCAGCGTGATGGCGGACCGGCTGGACTCGGCCAACCGCCGCAGGCTGGACTTCGCCGCCTTCGGCGTGCCCGGCCGACTCGCCCGGGTACTGGCCGAGTTGGTCGACCGGCACGGGCACGAGGTGGTGGACGGCCATGAGATCGGGGTGCATCTGTCGCAGCTGGAGCTGGGCAGGCTGATCGGCGCGCGCGAGGACGCGGTCGGTCTCGCCATGCGCAGACTCAAGGGTGAGGGCCTGGTCCGCCCGCACTACCGGGGGGTCACCGTGCTCGACCTGGCGGCCCTGCGCCGGTTCGCCGACCGGGACTGACCTCCCCGCCACCGGGACCAGGCAGCGAGAACCGGACAGCGAGAACCAGGCACCGGGGATCAAGCACCGGGGATCAGGCAGCGAGGGCCAGGCACCGGGGATCAGGCACCGGGGATCAGCAGAGGGCTGTCAGGGCTGCCGCCATACCCAGGGCCAGCATCGAGGCCGTCCAGGGGGTGGCACGGACCACGTGCCGGTTCTTCACCAGCGCGATCTGTGAGAGCAGCCGTGCGGTCGACCAGGCCTCGATCCGCTGCGCGGCCGGGTCCCAGCGTGCCGTGTCGGGCCCGATTGCCCCGAGGCCGTCGTCGTCGGCCAGGCCGGTGATGGCGAACCGGCTGGGCGGTACCGGCGGATCGAGGCGAGGGCGCAGCGCCTGGGTCACGTGGTAGCCGGAGACCAGGAACGCGGTGGCGAATCCGGCCAGCAGGATCCAGGTGAGTACGGGATGCCGCAGATCGCCGCGTCCGCCCAGGGTGCTGACCACTGCCACGGCACCGCCGGTATGCACCACCAGCAGGGTGTTCACCTTGCTGTCGGCCTGCTGGACGTATCCCTGAAAGATCGTCAGCGCGTTCAGGGCCACCTCGAGTCCGGACGAGTCCGGCCGCCGGGCGGTCGTTCGGTGATCGTTCAATGTGCCCTCCGGGTGGCGAAGTCGTTGACTCCATAGGACCTCGGTAACGAATCGGCGACCCCGGATGAATCAGGGATCAGGTGCTGTGAGCATGGTCACTCGCCCCCGGTGGCATCGGCCCGGGGGAAGCCGTATCGATCAGGCATCCCGCCCGCACGGACGCAGGAAACTGACGATTCACCACATGCACGACAACAGAGGAAGGCTGAGCGGACTTGAGCCCGACCCACGAGGTGACCCGCAGGCTGCTGCTCTCCGCGGATGTGAAGGGATACGGCAGCGGCGACGAGCGCTCCCACCTCACGATCCAGCGCGATCTCATCCGGGTGTTCGACGACGCGGCCGATGCCACCGGGCTGGACCGCTCGGTCTGGAACAGGCAGCCGGGCGGTGACGGCGAACTCGCCGTCATGCCCGCCGAGATCTCTGAGGCCAGGGTCGTGGACGACTACGTGGCCGAACTCCAGGCCGCCCTGGAGCGGCACAACGACGGCCGCTACGCGGAGCGTTGGCTGCGGATGCGGCTCGCCGTCCACTTCGGCACCGCCATCCCGGCCGACAACGGCTTCGCCGGGCACGGGATCGTGCTGGTCAGCCGGCTGGTCGACAGCGAACCTCCGCGTCGGGCACTGGAATTGGCACCGCAGGCGTGCCTGGCGGTGATCCTCTCCGACCAGGTCTACACCGACACCGTGCTCCAGCGGCACACCAAGCTCTCGCCGAAGGAGTTCCGGGAGGTGCGGGTCAAGAAGAAGGAACGGGACGTCATCGCCTGGCTCCGGGTACCCGGCGTGGACGTGCACGCACTCGCCCTCGACCCCGCCCAGAAGCCCGGCCCGGGCCCGGACTCCGGCTCCGGCCTCGACGGCCTCGACTCCCGCCCCGACTCCGACCACGGCCCCGCCGGCACGGCCCCGACCACCCCGTCGAGCACCCCGGCAGCCCCGGCCACCCCATCGGCCACCCCCGCCGGACAGGGCCAGTCCATGCACGTCGTGGTGCACGGCGAGGTGCGCGCCCCCGGTTCGGTCTTCGGCATCAACTACGGCACGGTCAACACCAGCGGGACCTTCTGATGGCGACCGACGGTTCACCGGCCGAGGAGGACCCCGGGCCCGAGCGGGCGGACGCGGAGGACGAGCCCGAGCCGTCCGAGCCTTCGGACTCGCCGGCCGACGACGGCCTGCCGCCCGAGGGCGCCGCGGCGGACCGCCTCGGCAGCGTCCAGCACCAGTTCGTGATGCAGGTCTTCAACGGGACGGTGGACGCCCGGGGCGGGGTCTTCGGACACGGTGCGCCGGGCGGCCGCCAGGACGGCGACGGCAGGCCGCGCCGCCGGGCGGCCGAGACCGGCAAGCTGACCGACGAGGAGCTGCACGAGGCGATCCACGGCTACGCCCGGCCGGCCTGCTACGAAAGCGCGCTGGCGCAGCTGGAGAAGCACCATGTGGTGGAGCTCTGGGGCCCGGCCGGGCTGGGTCGCAGGACCGGCGGCATCGCGCTGCTCGCCGAGGTCGTCGAGGGCCCGGTACTGCTGCTGCAACCGACCGTCACCCTCAAGGAGTTGGCGAGCCGCGAGTACGGGCGGGGAAGCGGGTACGTGGTGCCGGGCCGCGTCGCGGACGCGACCTCGGCCGAGGACGCCGACCACCTGTGGCGCAGGCTGCGCAGCACGCTCAGGGCCGCCGGGGCGTATCTGGTGGTCACCACGGCGGTGCAGGCGGCCGGACCGCCCTGGCGGGTGGTCTGGGAGCGTCCCGAGCCGCGTCGGCTGCTGCTCGGCGCGCTGGGCGGCGCGGAGGTGTCCGAGGAGGCGGTCGAGGAGGTCCTGGCGGGCGTGCCGGAGGACTTCCGGCCGCACGACCTGGCCGAGGTGGCCCGCCGGCTGGCGGCCGGGGCCTCGCCGCAGGACGCGCTGGAGCAGTTCGAGCTGTCCGCGTCGGCCGCCGTCGCCGAGTGGTTCCGGAGCGGGCCCGAACCGCGCCGGGTGCTGGAGGTGACGGCCCTGGCGTTCACGGCCGGCGCCGGAGTCCGGGCCTATGAGGACGGGCTGGCGAAACTGGAGGCCAGGATGGCGAGTTGTGTGCCGAGCCTGGCGCTGCCGGCCGAGGCCGATCCGGAGGAGGCCGTCCTGCCGCGACTGCCGGCCAACCGGGAGGCGCTGGTCAGCGCCGACGGGCTGATCTGCACCAGGCGGGTCCCGGACGGCGTCCGGACCCGGACCGTGGTGGCCTTCCGTGACCCGGTGCACCGTGAGCGGGTGCTCGCCGAGCTCTGCGACCGGTTCGACAGTGCCTTCTGGAACGGGGTCGGCGGCTGGCTCGCCGCCACCGTGCGGGCCGGGCTGAACGAGGATCCCCAGCTCCAGCTGGCGGTGGCCTCCGGCCTGGCACTGCTCGCCCGGCTCGATGTGCAGGAGGTCGAGCGGACCTATCTGCAGCCGTGGTCCGCCGGGCGGCTGGGGTGGGCCGGCCAGCAGACCGCCGTGTTCACCGTCTGGCTGATGTGCCTGGCCGACGACGGGCTCGCGCCGGTGGCGCTGAGCGTTGCCGAGGGGTGGGCGAACGACCCGGGCCGGGCGCGGCGCTGGGCGGCGGCGGTGGCCTTCACCGGTGAACTCGGGCTCCGCTACCCGCATCAGGCGACGAAGCAGCTGTGGGCGATGCTGAGCGGTGACATCCGGCTGCGCGAGCCCGCGCAGCAGGCGCTGGCCAAGCTGTTCGGCATCCTCGCCTCGGCCGGCGACAAGGCTTCGGTGATCACCGGCTGGCTGGAACGGCAGCTGGTGTCGTCCGACGGCCGGCCGCCGGGGCAGCGTCCGTCGCCCGTGCTGCTGGAGACCCTGCTGGCGCTGGTGTCCACGCCGGACGAGCGGACCGGCGGTCCGGCCGTGATGTCCTATCTTCACGAGTCGCCGGACAAGACCCCGCAGATCGCCCGGCTCTGGGCGGCAGTGATCTGCTACCGGCCGCTGCGCAGAAGGGCGTTGACCGCGCTGCTGACCGGCCTGGAGGAGCTGGAGCTGATCAGCGAGGACGCGGCGGCCGAGGCCGGCAGGCTCGGCGAGGCGCTCGCCCGGGCCCTGCCGCTCCCCGAACGCAAGCCGTTCACAACGGACTTGGCCAAACTGGTGGCCAACTCGAACCGTCGGCCGGAGGCCGATGTGCTGACCGAAGTCCTACTCGCGGCGGTGGACAGGGCCCATCGCCGTACAGCCACGGAGAGTTGAGGATGATCAAGCCATATCCCATCGTGGAACAGCGTCCGCTGGCGGATCCGCCCAAGCGCGGCCCGTTCGGCCTGGGCGCCCGGCGCCGGTCGCCGGAGGAACTGCCCGTGGCGGCCGGGCACGAGGTGCTCGTCTACCGGGTGGACGGGCGTTATGTGCTGGACACCGGCAGGCGGCGGCCGGGTGACGAACAGCTGGTGGCCGCCGACCACGTGAGCGTGGTCGATCTGCGGCGGAACGCCCCGGTGACCGTCCAGCTCAAGATCCCCTCCGCCGAGGCGGCGGAGTTCACGGTCGAGGTGACCTTCCTCTGCTCGGTGGTCGACCCGGCCATCGTGGTCCGGGAGGGGCAGGGCGACGCCCGCCTGGCGCTGCTGGCGTATCTGCGCAAGCACAAGCGGTTCTTCGAACTCGGCCTGGACTACCGGATCTCCCAGATCACCACGGTCCGGCGGAACGTGAACGCCCAGATGATGGCCTACACGGCGGAGCGTCCGCCGCAGATCTCCGGCCTGGCCGTCTCGTTCGCCAGCGTGGAACTGCTGGAGCCGGACGAGCTGATCGGATTCCAGCGGCAGCGCCGGGACCAGGACCGCAGCAACGTCCTGGCCTTCGAGAAGCAGCAGCAGAACCACACCCTGGACGTTCAGCGTCAGCAGTACGACCAGGAGATCCAGGAGGGACAGCTCCGGTTCGACCAGGACCGGGACGTGGACAACCAGACCCACGAGCAGCTGCTGGACCAGGAGGCCCGGGAGTTCGCGCTGCGGCAGTCCGCCCTGACGGCCCGGCAGATCGGCGACAACCCGGAGATGGCCGCCTACTGGGCGCAGGCCAGCGGTGAGATGAGCGCCGCCGACCTGCTGGCCCAGTTGCAGCGCAAGGAGTCCCTCAAGCGCGAGGACCGGCGCGATCTGGCGGAGCGCCGCTGGGAGCGCCGGCAGGAGATCCTGGAGCAGAAGCGGCAGCGCAGGCGGGAACTGGAGGACCGGATCAGGGACGACCAGAAGGAACGCGAGCAGCTGGACCGGGAGTTGACCAAGGAGCTGAGCACCAGCCGCCGGGCCGACCAGCAGTGGGAGCGGGACGCGACGCTGGAGGTCGTCCGCGACCTGATCAAGCGCGGCCACGGTGACCAGACCTTCGTGGACTTCGAACGTCTGCTCGGCAAGTTGGGCGCTCCGCCCGAGCTCGAGGGGGCCGCGCCGCAGCGCGACCTCGACCAGGCCGCGGCGGATGAGCCGGAGGCGCTGGAGGCGGGCGCGGCCGAGCGCAAGCGCCGGGCATACGAGAAGTCGGACGTGCTGAGGGAAGAAGATGACGACTGAGCTACAGCTCGACTCGGAGTGGGACGGGTCGGCGACCTCCGTCCCGCTTCAGCCGGTTCCGCCCTTCCCGCCGGACGGGCTGGGCAGCCCGGGCGAGCCCTACGAGCCGGGCGAGCCGGGCGTGCCGGGCGAGCCAGGCGTGCCGGACCAGATGGGCGAGCTGGGCGATCCGGCTGCGGCGGACTGGCCGGACGACCCCGAAGTGGCGCTCCGGCCGAAGCTGTTGGTACGCCCGGCGGAGCCAGGCAGGCCGATCGGCCGACGGATCCGCCGGCTCACCGGGGTGGACGAGGACGTCCTGGACTGGGTCCCGGAGGAGCGGCGCCGCTACACCTGGATAGGGCTGATCATCCTCAACACCGGTGTCTTCGCCGGGGTTTCCATGCTGAGCGCGATGAACCGGTTCCTCGGTGCGCCCTGGTACCTGCTCGTCCTGCCCGCCGCGGTCTGGGCCTGGGTCATCATCTGCCTCGACGGCCTGCTGATCACCAGTACCCATGGGCACAGCGGCAGTGCGAAGTGGCGGATCCTGGTGCCGCGGCTGGCACTCTCCGTGCTGCTGGGACTGTTCATCGCGGAGCCGATCGTCCTGCGGGTGTTCCAGCCGGCCATCCACCAGGAGGTGCAGGACCACCGCCTGCAGGTCATCGGCGCCTACGGCGACCTGCTGCACCGGTGCAACCCGCCCACCGGGCAGCGGGTCGACAGCGCCGAGTGCCGGAACAATCCCGTCACCGTGCCGAACTCCCCACTCGGCGTCCAGCAGCGGCTGAAGGACGCCACCGCCGAACGCGACAAGCTCTCGACCGTCGTCGCGGATCTGAAGAGGCAGAAGGACGAGAAGGAGTCGCTCTCCCACGACGAGTGCACCGGCCGCTCGACCACCGGCACCACCGGGCGCGCAGGCGAAGGCCCGAACTGCCAACGGGACCGGGTGGAGGCGGACCGCACCACCGCCACCTACGACGAGCAGCAGTCCAAGCTGGACCAACTCGA
This sequence comes from Saccharothrix sp. ST-888, assembly GCF_000955975.1. GTDB lineage: Bacteria > Actinomycetota > Actinomycetes > Streptomycetales > Streptomycetaceae > Kitasatospora. The sequence continues at coordinate 1,332 of NZ_JYJF01000130.1, read as the reverse complement.
CGCCCAGGTCAATAACTTGATCGGCGAGTCCGGCACGGCCTCCCGGACGTACGCCGAGCAGGTGAACACGGCGATCGACACGGCGGTGGCCGCCAAGAAGGCCACCCAGGGGCGGATCGACATCCTGGAGGAAGGCAGCGCGCTCCAGCGCCTGGCCGATCGCAGCCTGACCATCAGGCTGAACGAGTGGCTGGTCCGGCTGCTCCTGATCGTCCTCGACTGCCTGCCCGTCCTGGTCAAGGTCATGAACGGCACCACCGCCTACGACCGGCGCCTCGCCCGGCAGTTGGCGGCCGAGGAGAACGTCCACGGCGCACGGAAGAACCTGGAGGAGCGCTACGGATCGCTCCAGGCCGAGCTGCGCCAGCACCAGATCGAATACGACTACCAGCGGCGCATCGCGGCCCTGCACCAGGCCGACCTCGACAAGCAGGCCCGCGAGGAGGAAGCGGTCGACGCCAGGATCGAGGCCCTCGCCGCCCGCTTCCGCCGCCAGGGCCGGGACGCCGAGGAGCCGTCCCCGCTCTCGGACTGACAGACCGGCCCAGCGCCGTCGGAGCCGTACGGGACGCAGATCCGTCCCGTACGGCTCCTGCTTGTCCGGCTTATCCGGCGGCGGGCAATCCGGCCGACCGACGAGCTCCGCCTCATCCGCGACCGCCGGCCGCTCACCTGTACCAGCAACAGCTCCGGCAATCGGCGCCTGTCTGATGCACCGTCACAGACAGCGTAAACTGCGGTCAACGTCACTGGCCGTCGACCCAGTTGTGGGCCTGGCCTCGCAGTGCGTTGCTTGATCCCAACAGAACATAGGTGACCCCGGCGGTGCTAGCAACACCCCGGGGCCCGGCACCAGGAGCAGGAACTCCCGATGCGCGTCCATCGTACCGAACACGCACGTCACTTCACCGTGCTGCCCAACGGCCTGCTGCAGGACCGTCGGCTCAGCTACACCGCCCGCGGCCTGCTGGCCGACCTCCTCTCCCGCCCCGACGGCCGGCGCGAGGACGGCCGGCAGATGGCCGACACCAGTCCCCAGGGGCGCGGCGCGATCCGCAGGGCTCTCCGCGAGCTGACCGGCGCCGGGTACTACCGGGTCGACACGATCCGGATGCCCGACGGCACCGTCCGCTCGGAGGCCCACGTCTTCGACACCCCACAGCTGCAGTTGGCGATACCGGGTGTCGCCCGTCCGGTCTCCGGTAGGGCGAAGACCGGCCCCGCTGGCGCCCTTCTTGTAAAGAACCCGGTGAAAGTACCCTCCCGCCCCGTCGAGCCGGCCGACCGGCTGTTGGCCACCGCCGACGAGCCCGCGGGGCGGGAGGAGGGCCA
>NZ_JYJF01000129.1 GCF_000955975.1 Saccharothrix sp. ST-888 | reverse complement strand
CACGCAGGCGGCTGCGGGTGTGGCGGGTGTGATCAAGATGGTGCAGGCGATGCGGCACGGTGTGCTGCCCAGGACCCTGCACGTGGACGAGCCGTCGACGAAGGTGGACTGGACCGCCGGGGACGTCCGGCTGCTGACCGAGGCGCGGGAGTGGCCGGAGGCGGAGCGTCCGCGCCGGGCCGGGATCTCCTCGTTCGGGATCAGCGGCACCAACGCCCACACCATCATCGAGGCGGTCGCCGAGGAGCCCGCCGAGCCGGCGGACACCACCGCGCCGCTGCTGCCCGTCCTGCTCTCCGGGACCAGCCCGGAGGCGCTCGCGGCCCAGGCGGAGCGGCTCAGGTCCGTGCCGGACGCGCCGATCGCGGACCTCGCCTTCGCACTGGCGACCGGCCGGGCCGCGCTCGGCCACCGGGCCGCCCTGGTCGCCCGCGACCGGGACGAACTCGCCGCCGCGCTGGACACGCTGGCCGCCGGCGGGACGGCACCGGGCGTGCTGCGCGGCAAGCCGGTCGCCGGGAAGCTCGCCTTCCTGTTCACCGGCCAGGGCGCCCAGCGGCCCGGCATGGGACGGGAGCTGTACCAGGAGCACCCGGTGTTCCGAACGGCGCTGGACGAGGTCTGCGCCCAGCTGGACCCGCACCTCGACCGGCCGCTGCGGGAGTTGGTCTTCGACCCGGACTCCGACCTGCTCGACCGGACGGTGTACACCCAGAGCGCCCTGTTCGCCGTCGAGGTGGCCCTCTACCGGCTCGTCGAGTCCTGGGGGCTGAAGCCGGACTTCCTGGCCGGGCACTCGATCGGCGAGCTGACCGCCGCGCACGTCGCGGGCGTGCTCGACCTGCGGGACGCCGCCCGGCTGGTCGCGGCCCGGGGACGCCTCATGCAGGAACTGCCCGCCGGCGGCGCGATGCTGGCCGTCGACGCCACCGAGGAGGAGGTGCTGCCGCACCTCGGCGCCGCCGTCGGCCTCGCCGCCGTCAACGGACCCAACGCCGTCGTGGTGTCCGGCGAGGAGCAGGCGGTGGCCGCGGTCGAGGCCGCGTTCGCGCACCGCAGGACCAAGCGGCTGCGGGTCAGCCACGCGTTCCACTCGCCGCTGATGGACCCGATGCTGACGGAGTTCGAGGAGATCGCGCGGACCCTGCGGTTCGCTCCGCCGACCGTGCCGATCGTCTCCAACCTGACCGGGCGGCGGGCCACCGCCGAAGAGCTGACCTCGCCCGAGTACTGGGTGCGGCACGTCCGCGAGGCCGTCCGGTTCGCCGACGGCATCCGGACCCTGGAGGCCGCCGGCGTACGGACCTTCCTCGAACTGGGCCCCGACGCGGTGCTCTCCACCATGGGGACGCACTGCCTCGCCGACCCCGAGCGCACCGCACTGGTCCCCGCGCTGCGCCGGGACCGGGACGAACCCGTCGCGCTGGCCACCGCGCTGGGCGCGCTCCAGGTGCGCGGCGTCGCGGTCGACTGGGAGCAGGTCTACGCCGGGACCGGCGTGCGCCGGATCGCCCTGCCGACGTACGCCTTCCAGCGTCAGCGGCTCTGGCTCGACGACGGACCGTCGGGTCCGGCCGAGGTGAGCGGCTTCGGCCAGTCGGCCGCCGGCCACCCGCTGCTCGGCGCCGAGCTCAGGCTGGCGGAGAGCGACTCCGTCGCACTCACCGGGCGGCTCTCGCTCAGCACGCACCCCTGGCTGGCCGACCACGCCGTCGCGGACGTGGTCCTGCTGCCGGGCAGCGCGTTCGTGGAGCTCGCGGTCCAGGCCGGTGACCGGGTCGGCAGCGGCCTGGTCGAGGAACTGGCCATCGAGCGGCCGCTGGTCCTGCCCGAGCAGGGCGGGATCCAGCTCCAGGTGGTCACCGGCGCCGACGACGGTTCCGGCCGGCGCCCGGTCACGGTGCACGCGCGCACCGAGGACGCGAACGCGGTGTGGACCAAGCACGCGACCGGCGTACTCGCGCCGTCGGCCGCACCGGAACCTGCGGCCCTCGACGTCTGGCCACCGGCCGGCGCGGTGGCCGTCGACCTGGCCGGCACGTACGACCACCTCGCCGAACAGGGCTACGGCTACGGCCCGTTGTTCCGCTGCCTGCGCGCGGCCTGGCGGCTCGGCGAGGAGGTCTACGCCGAGCTCGCGCTGCCCGAGGACGCCCAGGTGGCCGGGTTCGGCCTGCACCCCGCGCTGCTGGACTCCGCACTGCACGCGATCGATCTGCTGGACGGCCAGGACCCGACGGTGATGACCCTGCCGTTCGCCTGGGAGGGCGTGTCGCTGTACGCGGCGGGCGCCTCGGCCCTGCGGCTGCGGCTCACCCCGCACGGCACCGAGCAGATGGCGCTCCAGCTCTTCGACGTGACCGGCGCGCCGGTCGCCGTGGTCTCCGCGCTGCGGATCAGGCAGGTGTCCGCCGAGCAGCTGAGCGCGGCCGCCCCGGGCGCCGGCGACCTGTTCGAACTGGACTGGGTGCCGGTCCCGACGGCCGCCGGGACGGACCTCCGGCCGGACACCGTGACCTTCGCTCCGGCCGCCGCCACGGATGCTCCGGCCGCCGCCCGGGAGATCGTGCACCGGGCGCTCGGCACGCTCCAGGAGCGCCTCGCCGAGGACTCCGAGGGCGCGCGCCTGGTGGTCGTCACCAGGGGAGCGGTCGCGCTGGACGGCGTGCCCGACCTCGCCCAGGCGGGGATCTGGGGCCTGGTCAGGGCGGCCGCCGTCGAGCACCCCGACCGACTGGTGCTGGTCGACCTCGACGACGACCCCGCCTCCGAAGCCGCCCTGGCGGCGGCGGTGGCCACCGGCGAACCGGAACTGGCGCTGCGGGCGGGCCGGGCGTACGCCCCGAGGCTGGCCGAAGCCACCGCCGACGGCTCCTTCACCGGGCTGGACCCGGCGGGCACCGTGCTCGTCACCGGCGGCACCGGCAGCCTCGGCCGCCTGCTCGCCCGGCACCTGGTCACCCGGCACGGCGTCCGGCACCTGGTGCTGAGCAGCCGCAGCGGCGCGGCGGGCGCACCCGAGCTGCTCGGCGAACTCCGCGAGCTGGGCGCGACCGTGACCGTGGCCGCCTGTGACGCGGCCGACCGCGAGGCACTGGCCGCGCTGCTCGCCGCGATCCCGGCCGGGCACCCGCTGACGGCGGTGGTCCATGCCGCCGGAGTACTGGACGACGGCCTGATCTCGGCACTGACCGGCGACCGGCTGGACGCGGTGCTGCGGCCCAAGGCGGACGCCGCCTGGAACCTGCACGAGCTCACCGCCGGCCTGGACCTGAAGGCGTTCGTGCTGTTCTCCTCGGCCGCCGCCACCCTCGGTGCCGCCGGCCAGGGCAACTACGCGGCCGCCAACGCCTTCCTGGACGCCCTCGCGGCCCGGCGGCGCGCGGCCGGACTCCCTGCCCTCTCGCTGGGCTGGGGCCTGTGGAACACCGGCTCGGGCATGGCCGGCTCGCTCGGCGAGGCCGAGCTGCGACGGCTGGCCAGGGACGGCATCCAGCCGCTGCCGGTCGACCGGGCGCTCGCGCTGTTCGACCGGGCACTGGCGTCGGACCGGTCGCTGCTCCTGCCGATGCGGGTCCACCCGACCGAGCACGCGGCGCCGATGCTGCGGGCCCTCGCCCGGGTGCCGGCCCGCCGGACGGTGCAGGCCGCCCCGGCCGGCACCGGGAGGACCGGGCCCACCGCGCTGCCCGAGCGGCTCGCGGCGCTGCCTGTGGCCGACCGCAGGCAGCTGCTGCTGGAGACCGTGCGGGGTCATGTCGCCGACGTCCTCGGACACTCCGGCGTCGACGCGGTGGACCCGGAGCGGGGCTTCGGCGAGCTCGGGGTGGACTCGCTCTCCGCCCTGGAGCTGCGCAACCGGATCGGCGCCGACACCGGGCTGCGGCTGTCGTCCACGCTGACCTTCGACTACCCGACCCCGGCCGCGATCGCCGACCACCTCTTCGCCGAACTGGGCGGGGACGCGGACGGTGGCGCACCGGACGTCGAGGCCGAGGTCATCCGGCTGGAAGCCCTGCTGGACGCGGCCGCGGTCGACGAGGAGCAGCGCTCCAGGGTGGCCCTGCGGCTGCGCGCGCTGACCGCGCGGTGGACCGGCGACGGCGGCCTGCCGGAAGCCGACCGGGAGGCCGGACCCGAGCTGGGCTCGGCCACCGCGGACGAGCTGTTCGGCATCCTGGACGACGAGCTCGGCAGCTTCAACTGACAGCCGGGTGAAGGGGGTCCGCCCCGCCCCGCCCTGCCCGACCGGGCGGGGCGGACCCCCACCGGGGCCGATCGTGCGATGCGAGAAGGACAGCGGTGCGGGGCTCTGCTCGATCGAGCAGAGCCCCGCACCAAAAGGAGGGACAGTGGAGTCAGAGCGCCAGGCGCTTCCAGAGCGGAAGCAGGTCCTTGGTCAGCACGCCACCGCTCGGGCGGCGGTCGGCTCCGGGACTGTGGTCCGACATGGCCGGGATCTGGTGTTCGAGCACCTTCGACGGCAGTTCGGTCCGACTGGCGACGTTCAACTTGCGGTACACGCGGGTGAGATGCTGCTCGACGGTGCTGACCGTGACATGGATCCGGCTGCTGATCTCGCGGTTGGTGTACCCGAGCGCGGCCAGTGCGGCGACCCGGCCCTCCGCGTCACTGAGGACCGCGGCGCCGTCGGTGTCGGCGGGTGGCGCCTCGCTCCGGGGCGGACCGGCCGGGAGGCTGTCCGTCGGCGACTCGGTGTCGCAGATCCCGGCCTCCTGGGCGGCCTGGCGCGCCACCAGACGTGCTCTGGCGTAGTCGCCGAGCTCGTAGTGGGCGGCGGACAGGTCGGCGAACGCCACGGCGAGCTCCAGGCGGTCGCCGCAGGCCTGCAACAGGTCGATCGACTCGCGCAGCAGCGCCGTGCGGTGCCTGGGCTGGCTGGTGCCGGCCAGGATGCGCAGGGCGATGCCGCGCGGCCGCGAGGCGAGCGTGCTGCGCAGCCCGATCTGCTCCTCGGCCCACTCCTTGGCGACCCGGGTCTTGCCGATCCGCAGGTTGGCCTGGGCGAGATCGTTGCGCCAGGGGACCAGCGGCTGAAGATCGGGGTTCCGGTCGCGCATCAGGTGCCCGCAGGTCTCGAAGTCGTTCAGCGCGGCGAAGGCCCGGTCGGTGGAGAGGTAGTGGTGGCCCCTGGCGCGCAGGTACTGGACCCCGAAGACGGTGTTGAACATGGCGTCGGGCACCTTGCGCCTGAGCAGGTGCGCCGCGGCCTCGTGCCGGCCCATGGCGGTGTTGGCGAAGATCGCCGTGGACAGCGGCATGCCGATGAGCGCGCCCCAGCCCTGCGGGTGCAGCAGGTCGAGGGCCTCGGTGGCCTTGGCCTCCGCGGTGACCACGTCGCCCTGGAGCAGGGCGATCTCCGCCCGGACGCTGCGCAGCAGCGCCTCCCAGGTCCGCGCCCGGCGCTGGACGGCGTCCGCCAGCAGCGCCTCGCACACCTCGACCGCGGTCGCCGTCCGGCCCGAGTAGGCGATGACCAGCAGCGAGACGGCCGTCAGTTCCAGTTTCAGGTCGCTGAGTTGGCCGCTCTGCAGGGCCTCGGTGACATGGGCCACCGACTCGTCGGTGACGTCTCCGCTGACCAGCAGGGCCACCGTGGCCCACAGGGCGCTGACCTTGCCCGCGGTGGCGCGCTCCAGGGTGGCCACCTTGGCGAGGTCGCCGCGGTGGCCCGCCCGGGGTGCGCCGTAGAAGCAGTGCCGGACGAACTCCACCTCGGCCAGGACGTGCGCGTCGACCGGGTCGAGCGAGGCGGCCAGGGCGCTCACGGCCTCGGCGGCCGGGCCGGTGTCGCCCTGCCACAGCATGTGCCGGATGACGGTGGCCGCGTCCCGCGCGTCCAGCGCGTCGTCCAGGACGGCCTGGTGCAGCGGGGTGAGGTGCGGTGCCACGGCCGCCGGGTTCACCCGCCACTCCGCCCGGGCCAGGGCGATGGAGAGGGCGTGCCGCTCCTGCTCGTCCGTGCACTCGCGCAGCGCCAACCGCAGGTAGCCGGTGGACTGTTCGACGTCGTCCGCGGCCAGCGCCTGTTCGGAGGCCAGCCGCAGCACCGACAGCCCCCAGGGTTCGGCGACCTGGTCCGCGGCCATCAGGTGCTCGGTGACGACCGGGGCGGCCGCGCCGTCCAGGTAGAGCAGGCGGGCGATCTCGCCGTGCAGCCGGGCGCGCTCAGCGGGGTCGAGGTCGCTCAACACCGCGTTCGCGGCGGCGGGGTGGCGGAACCGGTAGCCGTCGAGCAGTCCCGTCGAGCTCAGTACCTCGACCACGACCTGCACCGCGTCGGCGCTCGCGGACACCAGCAGCGCGGTGGTCCGGGCGGAGGCGAGCTCGCCGAGCGCGGCCACCGCGCCGGCGACGGCGAGGTGTCTGGGCTCGCCCCGGTGCAGACAGGCGAGCACCGCCTGCCGGTAGGCGATGCTCGCGACGGGCTCGCCGATCTCGGCGCCGAACTGGGTGCCGTCGTCCAGGAGCGCGTGCACCAGCATGGGGTTCCCGGCGGTCGCCCGGTGGTAGGAGGAGCTGATTTCCTTGGGGGGCAGCCGAGTTGTCTGCGCGGCGAGTATCTGCGCGACACCCTGTTCGGAGAGCGGCGCCAGCCGGACCCGGCGGTGCGGTTGGCGGAGGAGCCCGGTGTGGATGAGGAGGTCCGGTAATCCGGACTGCTCCCAGCCGGCGCAGATCACCAGGATCCGCTTGTTCCGGGCCCGCCGGAGCAGGTGGAGCACGGTCTGCAGGGACTGGGGGTCCATGAGGTGGGCATCGTCGATCGCGATGACCAGGGGGCGTTCCGTCGCCAGGTCCAGGACCGGCGTGGACACGCTCCGGATGACGGCTTCCGCGGCGTACTCCGAATCGCCGGGGTCGAGCGGACCTGACACAGTCTCGTCGGCGGTCCTTGACGGGGTGTCACCGTCGGTACCAGGCTGTGCAGGGCGGTCGAGAACCTCTGCGGGAATCTCGGCACTGTGCAGCAGTTGCCTGATGACGCTCATCGGCTGGCCCCGCTCGCACAGGCAGGCGGTGGCGGTGAGCACCCGGGCCCCCGCCTTGGTCGCGGTTTTCGAGAACTCGTGCAGGAGTTCCGTCTTTCCGAGTCCCGGACCGCCGCTGACGATCACGAGCTGCTCGGATCCGTCCACGCATTCGGCATAAGCCTCGCGTAAGAGTTGCAGCTCTCGGTGGCGCTCTAACAGGCGCACCATGACCTCCCCCGTGGTCAGTATTCCTGTAATTGCAAACAGCACTGCAGGATGTTGCTCAAGGTTAGTGCGCCCCCGTGCGGCTCCTCGGAAAGCGCCTGCCTGCCGAGAAGTATTCAGTGAAATGCGGCGGTGAAATCTGCCTGACATGGAAAATTCATGCACATGTCATAATCGGAATTGCCGGACCCTTCCAGCCCTTCGCTCGGAGTGGGTTGCAGGACGGCCCGGTCGAGTCCCGGGGAGCCGGCCCAGGCGCTTCCCAGGCCTACCGGACCCGGCTGGACTGCCTGCACCGATCGCGAACTTATGGCTGTTCAGGGGCACTCCGCCGTGCCCGAGTCCTGAGTTGACGTTATGTTGGGGTCGCCAACGTTGTCAACCGCCGCTTTCCCAGGCCAACGGCCGGTGGTCTGCCTGTGGAGACCCGGTGTGCCAGGTAACCAGGCGTCATCGAACCAATCGATGACGGCATTCGGATGAGTCGGAATAAGCGAGGTCCACCGACCGCCACAGGGGGGACTAGGGGGTGACCCCGACACCCCCTGCTCCCTAGCCTCCCAAAGGCGGGGACATGGACCGAGGAGCCGGGAGCCCGCGTTTCCGAAGGCTTCGATCCCGATCGGATGGCTGCGTTGGCGAACAACGAGGACCGACTGCTCGACTACCTCAGGCGAACCACTTCGGATCTGCGCGAGACGCGGCGCAGGCTGCGCGAGTCCGAGTACCGTGCCCACGAGCCGGTCGCGATCGTGGGCATGGCATGCCGGTATCCGGGTGGCGTCAGCACACCCCAGGAGCTCTGGGACCTGGTGGCGGCCGGCACCGACGCGGTGTCGGACTTCCCCGCCGACCGGGGCTGGGACGTGGAGTCCCTCTACGACCCCGACCCCGGGCGCCCGGGCAAGACCTACGCGCGCAGCGGCGGCTTCCTGCACGACGCCGCCGACTTCGACCCCGACTTCTTCGGCATCTCGCCGCGCGAGGCGCTGGCGATGGATCCGCAGCAACGGCTGCTGCTGGAGACCGCGTTCGAGGCCTTCGAGGACGCGGGCATCGTGCCGGCGGCGCTGCGCGGCAGCCGGACCGGCGTGTTCGTCGGGGTCATGTACAACGACTACGCCACCAGGCTGCAGTCGGTGCCGGACGACCTCGACGGCTATCTGGCCAACGGCAGCGCGGCCAGTGTCGCCTCGGGCCGGGTGGCCTACACCTTCGGCCTGGAGGGGCCGGCCGTCACCGTCGACACGGCCTGCTCGTCCTCGCTGGTGGCGCTGCACTGGGCGGTCCGGGCGCTGCAGTCGGGCGAGTGCACCGTGGCGCTGGCCGGCGGGGTGACCGTGATGTCGACACCCGAGACCTTCGTCGACTTCAGCCGGCAGCGCGGCCTCGCCCCCGACGGCCGCTGCAAGGCCTTCGCCGAGGGTGCCGACGGCACCGGCTGGGGCGAGGGCGCCGGGATGCTGCTGGTCGAGCGGCTCTCCGACGCGCAGCGGCTCGGCCACCGGGTGCTCGCCGTGGTCAGGGGCACCGCGATCAACTCCGACGGCGCCAGCAGCCGGCTGACCGCGCCGAACGGCCCCGCGCAGCAGCGGGTGATCAAGCAGGCGCTGGCGAGCGCGGGTCTGTCCGCAGCGGACGTCGACGCCGTCGAGGCGCACGGCACCGGCACCTCGCTCGGCGACCCGATCGAGGCGCAGGCGCTGCTGGCGGCGTACGGCCAGGACCGTCCCGAAGGGCGGCCGCTCTGGCTCGGCTCGGTCAAGTCGAACCTCGGCCACACCCAGGCCGCGGCCGGCGTGGCCGGCGTGATCAAGATGGTGCAGGCGATGCGGCACGGCGTGCTGCCCAGGACCCTGCACGTCGACCGGCCCTCCGCACAGGTGGACTGGACGGCGGGCGACGTACGGCTGCTGACGCAGGCGCAGGACTGGCCGGAGGCCGGGCGGCCGCGCCGCTCGGCGGTCTCCTCGTTCGGGATCAGCGGGACCAACGCCCATGTGGTGCTCGAACAGGCACCGGCGCCGTCCGACGTGACGGAGCCCGCCGACGCGCCGGCGGCCGCCGGGCAGGACACGGCAGTCGAGCAGGACGGGACGGTTGAGCAGGACGGGACCGCCGCCGCGCCGCGGCCGACCGCGGTGCCGTGGATCCTGTCGGCCCGGACCCCGGAGGCGCTCGCCGAGCAGACCCGCCGCCTGCGGGCCCACCTCGCCGCCCGGCCGGAGCTGGACCCGGCCGACGTCGCCTTCTCGCTCGCCGCCACCCGCTCCTCCTTCGAGCACCGCGCGGTGGTCGTCGGCCAGGACGCCGAGGAGCTGCTGGCCGGCCTGGCCTCGGTGGTGGCCACCCACGCCGGCAGCGGCAGGCTGGCCTTCCTGTTCACCGGCCAGGGCTCGCAACGCCTCGGTATGGGACGTGGGTTGTACCGGGCCTTCCCGGTGTTCGCGGCCGCCTTCGACGAGGTGTGCGCGCTGCTGGACCCGGAGCTGGAGATTCCGCTCGCCCGGGCGATCGAGGCCGAGCCCGAGCTGCTGGACCGCACCGACTACGCCCAGGCGGCGATCTTCGCCGTCGAGGTGGCGCTGTTCCGGCTGCTGGAGTCGCTCGGCGTGCGCCCGGACTACCTGGTCGGCCACTCGGTCGGCGAACTGGCCGCCGCGCACGTGTCCGGCGTGCTGTCGCTGGAGGGCGCGGCCGCGATGGTGCTGGCGCGCGGCGGCTCGATGCGACGGCTGCCCGAGGGCGGCGCGATGGCCGCGATCCGGGCCACCGAGGCCGAGGTGCTGCCGCTGCTCTCCGGGCGGGTCGGCCTGGCGGCGGTCAACGGGCCGCGCTCGGTGGTGGTTTCGGGCGAGGAGGACGCGGTCCTGGCGGTCGCCGCCGGGTTCGGGAAGAGCACCCGGCTCAAGGTCTCGCACGCGTTCCACTCACCGCTGATGGAGCCGATGCAGGCCGAGTTCGCCGAGGTCGCCAAGGCGCAGTCGTACGGTGCGCCGCGCATCCCGATCGTGTCCACGCTGACCGGTGCCCTGGCCGGGGCCGAGGAGCTGGGGTCGCCGGACTACTGGGTGGACCACGTCCGGCAGCCGGTGCGGTTCGAGGCGGCGGTGCGCGCGCTGGACGCCCTGGGCGTCCGCAGGTTCCTGGAACTGGGCCCGGACGCGGTGCTGACCGCGATGGCGCAGGACTGCGTCGCCGCCGAGCCGGTGGCGGCCGCGACCATGCGCCGCGACTGCGCCGAGGAGCGCGAACTGATCGGCGGACTCGGACGGTTGCACGCGCACGGGGTGCCGGTCGACTGGGCGGCGCTGTTCGCCGGCCGCGGGGTGAGCCGGGTCGAGCTGCCGCTCTACCCGTTCCAGCGCAGCAGGCTCTGGCTGGCGGCCACCGCCAGCGGCGGCGACCCGGGCAGCCTGGGGCAGCGGCCGGCCGGCCACCCGCTGCTGGGCGCGGTGACGGAACTGCCCGACTCGGGCGGCCTGCTGCTGACCGGGCGGCTCTCGCTGTCCGCCCAGCCCTGGCTCGCCGACCACGCGGTGCACGGCACGGTGCTCCTCCCGGGCACCGCCCTGGTCGAGCTGGCGGTCCAGGCCGGTGACCGGGTCGGCTGCGCGGCGGTCGAGGAGCTGACGCTCCAGGCGCCGCTGATCCTGCCGGAGCACGGCGCGGTCGCGGTGCAGGTCGCGGTCGGCGCTGACGAGGCCGGGCGGCGCTCCCTCGCGGTGTACTCGCGGCCCGCCGACGCGCCGGACGCGCCGTGGAGCCGCAACGCGAGCGGCGTGCTCGGCTCCGTCGCCGAGGAGCCGGAGTTCGACCTGGGCGTCTGGCCGCCCGAGGGCGCCGAGGCGGTCGAGCTGGGCGACCTCTACCCGAGGCTGGCCGGGGTCGGCTACGGCTACGGCGAGGTGTTCCAGGGGCTGCGCGCGGTCTGGCGGCGGGGCGACGAGCTGTTCGCCGAGGCCGCGCTGCCGGAGCAGGCGCGGGCCACGGCCGCCTCGTTCGGCGTGCACCCGGCCCTGCTGGACGCCGCGCTGCACGTGAACCTGCTCGACCTGGGCGACAACCAGGCGGTGCTGCCGTTCAGCTGGGGCGGCATCTCGCTGCACGCGGGCGGCGCGTCGGTGCTGCGGCTGCGGGTCGCCAGGGCCGGCCAGGACGCGGTGTCGCTGGCGGTCGCGGACGGCACCGGTGCACCGGTCGCCACCGTCCGCACCCTGGTCGCCCGTCCGGTCTCGGCCGGGCAACTGGCCGCCGAACCGGGGGAGTCGCTGTTCCGCGTCGGCCTGGTCCCGGTGCCGGGACCGGCCGAAGCGGACCTCCCGGACGTCGCGGACCTCGCGGTCTGCGGCACCGACGGCCTCGGCCTGGGGGCACCGCTGTACCCGGACCTGGAGTCGGTCCAGGGACCGGTACCCGCCCTGGTGGTGCTGCCGGTGGCGGTACCCGAGGGAACGCCGGACCTGCCGTCGGCGGTGCACGGGACCGTCGGCCGCACCCTGGCCGTCCTGCAGAGCTGGCTCGCCGACCGGCGCTTCGACCGGTCGCGGCTCGCGGTGGTGACCAGGGCCGGTGAGCTCGCGCACGCGCCGCTGGCCGGTCTGGTCCGCGCCGCCGAGGCGGAGAACCCCGGCCGGTTCCTGCTCGTGGACAGCGACGGTACGCCGGGCCTGGCCGCCGCGCTGGCCTGCGGCGAGCCCGAAGTGGCGGTCCGCGACGGCGCGTTGTGGGCGCCGCGGCTGGCCAGGGCGAAGCCGGGGGAGCGGCCGGCCTGGGACACCGGGGCGGCCGTGCTGATCACCGGCGGCACCGGCGGTCTCGGCGGCCTGATCGCCCGCCACCTGGTGACCGCGCACGGCGTCCGCAGGCTGCTGCTGACCAGCCGGCGCGGCGCGGACGCCCCCGGGGCGGCCGAGCTGCGGGCCGAGCTCGAAGGGCTCGGCGCCGAGGTCACCGTCGCCCGCTGCGACGCGGCCGACCGCGGACAACTGGCCGCGCTGCTGGCCGAGTACGAGATCGGCGGGGTCGTGCACGCGGCCGGTGTGGTCGACAACGGGATGCTCGCCACGCTCGGCCCCGAGCAGGTCGAACGGGTGCTGCGGCCGAAGGTCGACGCCGCCTGGAACCTGCACGAGTTCACCAAGGACCGCAGCCTCGCCGCCTTCGTCCTCTTCTCCTCCACCGCCGGCCTGCTGGTCGGCGGCGGCCAGGCCAACTACGCGGCCGCCAACGCCTTCCTGGACGGACTGGCGGCGCACCGCCGGGCCGCCGGACTGCCCGCGGTGTCGATGGCCTGGGGCCTGTGGTCCGAGGTCGGCGGTCTGGCCGACCAGGTGGACGCGGCCGACCTCGAACGCATGCACAGGATGGGCCTGCCGCCGCTGCCCGCCGCGCAGGGCCTGGAACTCTTCGACGCGGCCCTGGACACCGGAGACGCCCTGGTGGTGCCGATGCGGCTGGACGTCGCCGCGGTACGGGCCAGGACCGACGGGGTCCCGACCCTGCTGCGCGGACTGGTCCGCAGCGCGCCGCGCCGGACCGCCGAGGCGGCCCGCGGCTCGGGGACCTCGCCGGCCTCCTGGCAGGAGCGGCTCGCGCCACTGCCGGACGCCGAACGGGACCGGCTGCTGCTGGAGCTGGTGCTGGCCAACGTCGCCGCCGTGCTCGGGCACGCCTCGGCGGAGGCGGTCGACCCGGGACGCGCCTTCCAGGAGATGGGCTTCGACTCGCTGGCCGCCGTGGAACTGCGCAACCTGCTGGGGGCGGCGACCGGGCTCGCCCTCCCGGCGACCCTGGTGTTCGACCAGCCGGCCCCGGCCCAGCTCACCGCGTACCTCAAGGCCGAACTCGTCCCCGGCCCCGCCGACCAGGCCCGGCTGATGGTCGCCGAGGTGGACCGGCTGGAGGCCGCGCTGACCGCGCTGCCCGACCAGGACGGCTCGCACGCCCGCATCACCGCGCGGCTCGAAGCGCTCCTGCGGACCTGGCGCGACACCCACGGCAGTGCGGGTGCCGCCGAGGCACCGGACGCCCTCGACACCGCCACCGATGAAGAACTCTTCGCGACGATCGACAACGAACTTGGAGTCCAGTGATGGTAGAACCGGCCAACGTCGACAGGCTCCGCGACTACCTGAAGCGGGCGACCGGCGAGCTGGAGCGCAGCCGCCGCCGGGTGCGCGAGCTGGAGGAGCGCCACCAGGAGCCGATCGCGATCATCGGGATGGGCTGCCGCTACCCCGGCGGCATCCGCACCCCCGAGGACCTCTGGCAGATCGTCAGCGACGGCACCGACGTGGTGTCGGGCTTCCCGGTGGACCGGGGCTGGGACGTGGAGGCGCTCTACGACCCCGAGCCGGGAAAGCCCGGCAAGAGCTACGTACGGCACGGCGGCTTCCTGCACGACGCCGCCGAGTGCGACCCCGCGTTCTTCGGGATCAGCCCCAAGGACGCGCCCGGCACCGACCCCCAGCAGCGGATGCTGCTGGAGGTCAGCTGGGAGGCGTTCGAGCGGGCCGGGATCGACCCGCTGTCGATGAAGGGCACCCAGACCGGCGTGTTCGTCGGCCTGATGCACCACGACTACGTCGGCGGCACCATCTCGGGCAGCATCGTCTCCGGCCGGATCGCCTACACACTCGGCCTCGAAGGGCCCGCGGTCACCATGGACACCGCGTGCTCCTCCTCGCTGGTCGCCCTGCACGAGGCCTCCCAGGCACTGCGCCGGGGCGAGTGCGAGTTCGCCCTGGTCGGCGGCGCCGCCGTGATGGCGAGCCCGGAGATGTTCCTCGAGTTCAGCGAGCGGCGGGCGCTGTCGCCCGACGGCCGCTGCAAGTCCTTCTCCGAGGACGCCGACGGCGCGGCCTGGGCCGAGGGCGTGGGCGTGCTGCTGGTGGAGCGGCTGTCGGACGCCCGCCGCAAGGGGCACCGGGTGCTCGGGCTGATCCGGGGCAGCGCGATCAACCAGGACGGCGCCTCCAACGGCATGACCGCGCCGAGCGGCCCCGCGCAGATCCGGGTGATCCAGCAGGCCCTGGCCGACGCGCAGCTGTCCCCGAACCAGATCGACGTGGTCGAGGCGCACGGCACCGGCACCAAGCTCGGCGACCCGATCGAGGCGCAGGCGGTCATCGCCGCCTACGGGCAGAACCGCCCGGAGGGCCGGCCGATGTGGCTCGGCTCGATCAAGTCCAACATGGGCCACCCACAGGCCGCCGCCGGGGTGGCGGGCGTGATCAAGATGGTCATGGCGATGCGCCACGGCGTGCTGCCCAAGTCGCTGCACTCCGAGCGCCGCACCCCCGCGGTGGACTGGTCGGCCGGCGACGTCGAGCTGCTGACCGAGGCCCGGCCGTGGCAGACCTACGGCCAGCCGCGCCGCGCCGCCGTCTCCGGCTTCGGGATCAGCGGCACCAACGCGCACACCATCATCGAGGAGGCCCCGGCCGAGTCGGCGGACGAGACGCCGCGCGCGGAACTCCCCGCAGTGCCCTGGGTGCTCTCCGCCAAGACCGCCGACGGGGTGAAGGCCCAGGCGAGCCGGCTGCTCGCCGCCGCGGACGGCCTCGACCCGGTCGACGTCGGCTTCTCGCTGGCCACCACCCGCTCCCTGTTCTCCCACCGTGCCGCGGTGGTCGGCCGAGGCCGCGACGAACTGCTCGACGGGCTGCGCGCGCTGGCCGACGGCCGCGAGGCGCCCACGGTCGCCTCCGGCCCCGGCCGGCTCGCCGTGGTGTTCTCCGGCCAGGGCTCCCAGCGGGTCGGCATGGGACGCGAACTGCACCGGCACTTCCCCGAGTTCGCGCGGGCCTTCGACGAGGTGTGCGCCGAGTTCGACCGGCACCTCGACCGGCCGCTGCGGGACCTGGTCTTCGACAGCGACTCCGAGCTGCTGAACCAGACCGTGTTCACCCAGGCCGGCATCTTCGCCTTCGAGGTCGCGCTCTACCGCCTGCTGGAGTCCTGGGGCATCCGTCCCGACCTGCTCGGCGGGCACTCGATCGGTGAGGTGGTCGCCGCCCACATCGCCGGAGTGCTGTCGCTCGGCGACGCCGTCACGCTGGTGGCCGCGCGCGGCCGGCTCATGCAGGCGCTGCCCGAGGGCGGCGCGATGGTCGCGATCCGGGCCACCGAGGCGGAGGTCGTCCCGCTGCTCACCGAGGGAGCCGGCCTCGCCGCCGTCAACGGCGCCCGCGCGGTCGTCGTCTCGGGCGACGAGGACGCGGTGCTGGCCGTCGCCGCCAACTTCGAGAAGACCACCAGGCTGCGGGTCTCGCACGCGTTCCACTCGCACCGGATGGACGACATGCTGGAGTCCTTCTGGACCGTGCTCAACGGGCTGGACTTCAACGAGCCGCAGCTCCCCGTGGTGTCGAACCTGACCGGCGGGATCACCGACGAGCTGACCTCGCCCGACTACTGGGTCCGCCACGTCCGGGAGGCCGTCAGGTTCCACGACGGCGTCCGCACGCTGGCCGCCGAGGGCGTCACCCGGCTGCTGGAGGTCGGCCCCGACTCGGTGCTCACCGGCCTGGCCCAGGACATCGTCCCCGAGGCGGTCGCGACCCAGCGCCGTGACCAGGGCGAGGCCCAGGCCCTGCTGACCGCCGTCGGCCGACTGCACGTCAGCGGCGTCAGCCCCGACTGGTCCGCGCTGTTCACCGGCGCCCGCCGGGTGGACCTGCCCACCTACCCCTTCCAGCGCAACCGGCACTGGGAGAACGCCCCGTCGATCTCGACGGCGCCCGGCCGGGGCGAGCCGGCCGACGAGGGCGGCGAGTTCTGGAACCTGGTCCGGGAGCAGGACGTCGCCGCGGTCGCCGCCACCCTCGGCGTGGCCGACGAAGCCCCGGTGGCCGCGCTCATCCCGGCCCTGGCCTCCTGGTACGACCAGCGGCAGGCGAACTCCACCGTGGACGGCTGGCGCTACCGGGTCGGCTGGCGCATGCTGCCCGGCTCCGAGGACCGGCTCACCACCGGCCACTGGCTGGTGGTCGTCCCGCAGAGCCTGGCCGGAGACCCGTGGGTCGCAGCCGCGCTGGCGGCGCTCGGCGACCGGGGCCTGGCGACCGACGTGCTGGAGGTGCCCGCCGCCGCCCAGGACCGGGCCCGACTGGCCGGACTGCTCACCGGCCGCACCGCCGTGGACGGCGTGCTCTCCCTGCTGGCACTGGACACCCCGGCCGCCGCCACCGCCGCCCTGGTCCAGGCCCTCGGCGACGCCGGGACCGACGCCAGGCTGTGGGTCGTCACCCGGGACGCGATGGCGCACGAGACCTCGGCCCGGCCCGGCGGCTTCCGCCAGGCGCAGGTCTGGGGACTCGGCCGGGTCGCCGCCCTGGAGCACCCCGAGCGCTGGGGCGGCCTGCTCGACCTGCCGGCCGAGTTCGGCCCGCTCACCTCGGCCCGGCTGGCGGCCGTGCTCACCGGATCCGGTGACGAGGACCAGCTGGTGATCCGCGAGTCCGGGGTCTTCGCCCGCCGCCTGGAGCACGCGCCGGTCCGGCCCGGCACCGCCTGGCAGCCCACCGGCACCGTGCTGGTGACCGGTGCCACCGGCGCGGTCGGCACCCGGGTCGCGCTGTGGCTGGCGGAGCAGGGCGCGGAGCACCTGCTGCTCACCAGCCGGCGCGGCGACCAGGCGCCCGGCGCCGACGAACTGCTGCGGCAGCTGGCGGCGACCGGCACCAAGGCCACCCTCGCCGCCTGCGACGCGGCCGACCGGGACGCCCTCGCCGCGCTGCTCGCCGCGGTGCCCGCCGAGTACCCGCTGACGGCGGTGGTCCACCTGGCCGGCGTGCTGGACGACGGCGTCCTGGACGCGCTCACCCCCGAGCGCTTCACCACCGTGCTGCGGCCCAAGGCGGACGCGGCCTGGAACCTGCACGAGCTCACCGCCGGTCTCGACCTGCGGGCGTTCGTCCTCTTCTCCTCGCTCACCGCCACCGTCGGCGGCGCCGGCCAGGCCAACTACGCGGCCGCCAACGCCTTCCTCGACGGCCTGGCCGAGTACCGGCGGGGCGAGGGCCTGGCCGCCACCTCGATCGCCTGGGGGCTGTGGGGCGGCGGCGGAATGGCCGACCACGGAGCCGTCCGCGACGCGGGCCGTGGGCTCGGTATCGGGGCGATGGACCCCGACCGGGCGCTGACGGCGCTGCGCCGCGCACTGGAGAGCGGCGAGACCACGCTGACCGTGGCCGACGTGGACTGGACCCGGTTCGCGCCCGCCTTCGGATCCACCCGCCGCAGCCCGCTGCTGGCCGACCTGCCCGAGGTCCAGGGCCTGGCGGCGTCCGGCGGCGGCGACACCTCGGTCCCCGACGGCTTCGCGCAGAAGCTGGCCGCGATGACCGGCGGCGAGCGCAAGCGCGCCCTGGTGGAACTGGTCTGCACCCAGGCCGCGACCGTGCTCGGGTACGGCGGCGCGGGCTCGATCGAGCCGAGCACCGCCTTCCGGGACCTCGGCTTCGACTCGCTGACCTCGGTCGACCTGCGCAACCGGCTCAGCACGGCGGCCGGGGTGGCCCTGCCGGCCACGCTGATCTTCGACTACGCCACGCCCACCGCACTGGCCGAGCACCTCGGCACCGAACTGGGCGAGGCCGAGGACGCGTCGGCGGACTCGCTGCTCGCCGAACTGGACCGGCTGGAGGCCAGGTTCGGCGAACTGACGGCCGAGGACATCGAGCAGGGGCGGATCACCGCCCGCCTGCAGGCCATGCTCAACTCACTGGCCGAGACCCTGGCCGCCGGTGACGGCGAGTCGATCGCGGGGCGGCTGGAGAACGCCTCCGCCGACGACATCTTCGCGTTCATCGACAACGAACTCGGC
>NZ_JYJF01000128.1 GCF_000955975.1 Saccharothrix sp. ST-888 | reverse complement strand
GCCGCCAAGGAGCACCTGAAGGTGGTCGACGTCGCCCAGCTGCTGCTCGACTCGGTCAAGGCCCAGCCCACCGAGCCGGAGCCGGCCGAGGTCTGAGCCTGAAGCGCGACCGTTGAAGTTCGGCTGATGTTCGGCCCCCACTCCGCCCGGAGTGGGGGCCGAACGCATTCTGCCGGACACGATCTTTGGCTTTCGTTAATGTTCGTTTAAGCGTCCGGTCGATCGTCTGTGGGGTACTTCGATGATCCAGTGATAAGGATCAAGCAGCCACTGGAACAGGCCTGCTTTGGAACGAAATACAGTAGGCGCTTGACGGGCCCTGTACGGGGCCGATGAGCAGTCACGTCCACGTCGGACGTCACACGTCACACGTCAGATGTCACCGAATGGCGACACCGGCCACGAAACCGGCCGGGTCACCAGCGGAACGGCCACCACACCGGAACAAGGGGAGAATCGCGGACCATGACCGAGGCGATCATGCTGGTCGGCGGTAAGGGCACACGACTGCGCCCGCTGACCACCCACACCCCCAAGCCGATGCTGCCCGTCGCCGGCGTGCCCTTCATCGCCCACCAGCTGGCCCGCGCGGCCGCCGCCGGTGTCACGCGGGTGGTGCTGGCCACCTCGTACCTCGCCGAGGTCTTCGTCGACCACTTCAAGGACGGCAGCCCGTACGGCATCGAGCTGGTCTACCTCACCGAGAAGGAGCCGCTGGGTACCGGCGGCGCGATCCGCAACGCCGCCACCGGCCTCACCTGCGGCCCGGACGAGCCGGTCCTGGTCTTCAACGGTGACATCCTCTCCGGCGTGGACATCGCCGCCCTGCGCGACGGCCACGTGGCCGCCGGGGCCGACGTCACCCTGCACCTCACCCGGGTCGAGGACCCGCGCGCCTTCGGCCTGGTGCCGACCGACGCGGACGGGCGGGTGCTGGAGTTCCTGGAGAAGCCCGAGACCCCCGAGCAGATCGTCACCGACCAGATCAACGCCGGGTGCTACGTCTTCACCCGATCGGTGATCGACCGCATCCCGACCGGCCGCGAGGTCTCGGTCGAGCGCGAGACCTTCCCCGAGCTGCTGTCCACCGGCGCCCTGCTGCGCGGTGTGGTCGACACCTCGTACTGGCTCGACCTGGGCACTCCGGCGGCCTTCGTGCGCGGCTCGGCCGACCTGGTGCTCGGCAAGGTCGACTCCCCGGCTGTGCCGGGGCCGATCGGCGAGGCCCTGCTGCTGCCCGACGCCGAGGTCCACCCCGGCGCGGTGCTCAGCTCCGGCACGGTGGTCTCCGAGGGTTCGGTGGTCGAGTCCGGTGCGATCGTCGAGGGCAGTGTGATCCTGCCGGGCGCGGTGATCGGCGCGGACGCCTTCGTCAAGGACTCCATCGTCGGCGCGTACGCGACGATCGGGGCGCGCACGGCGCTCGACGGCGCCGTGATCGGGGACGGCGCGATCGTCGAGTCCGACAACGAGCTCCCCAACGGGATCCGGATCGCCTGCGGCACCCTGCTGCCGGTCGGCGCGGTCCGCACCACGGCGGGCCCCGGCGGGTGCCCGGCCGGGGAGACCTCGGCGGCCGTCGTGCACGCTCCGTCGGTCGGCGCGCAGCGGTAGGGCACGGGGCGGCCGGGTGGTCCGTGGGCCGGCGGGTCTGCCTGCTGGGCGGCCGGTGGGCGGCCGGTGAGTGACCGGTGGGCCGTCGGCGTGTCACAGCGATGCTGCAATCTCTCGTCGACCTGTTGATCAACCGACGCCCGGTCAGCCGCACCGGGTAACGTCGATGCGTGGCTGGCAACGGATACGACAACGGACAGGGCGCCGCAGACCCCCGACAGGGCTGGCCGGCGGCGCCCGGTGGGCCTTCGGGCGCGCGGGCGCACGCGGGGCAGTACGGGCGTGGGCAGCAGGACGAGCCGCTGTACGCGTCCGGGCAGCCCGAGTTCTTCACCGGGCCGCACGATGGCTATCGGGGCGAGGCGGGCCCCGGCGGGCCGACGGCGCACGCGGGTGCGCCGGGGTCGGACGAGCCGGGGCACACCCGGGCCTTCGCCGTCGGCGAGCAGCCGTACCCGTACGGCGAGCCGCCGTACCAGCAGCCCTACGAGCAGCAGCCGTACGGGCAGCAGGAGCCGTACGGGCAGGACTACCGGGACCAGGGCCGGCAGCAGGGCTACGGGCCGGGTTACGACGAGCAGGGCTACCCCGCACAGGACAACGTCGCCGTCTACCGGGCCGGCGGCCAGGCCGCGCCGCACGCCGGCGGCCCGCGGCTGCCGTGGAAGCAGCTGCTGGCGGGCATGTACCGGGAGCCGTCCAAGACCTTCGACCGGATGCGCGACCACCAGGTGTGGCTGCCCGCGCTCTCCGTCTCGCTGATCTACGGCGTGCTCGCCGTGCTCGGCATGGGAGCCACTCACAACGACGTGGTCAACTCCACCTTCTCGGTCGCCGCCTGGGCGATCGTGGCGGCGGCGATCGGGTTCACCCTGGCCGGGGGCATGCTCGGCGCGGTGACGTACGCGCTGGCCCGGCAGTTCGGCGGCGACGGACCCTGGCAGTCGACGGTGGGCCTGGCGGTACTGATCGGCTGGACCACGGACGCGCCACGGCTGCTGTTCGCGCTCTTCCTGCCCGCGAGCAACCCGGTGGTGCAGGTGCTCGGCTGGGCGACCTGGCTGTTCTGCGCCTTCCTGCTGACCACCATGGTGCGCCGACTGCACGACCTGCCCTGGGGCAAGGCGGCGGGCGCGGCGGCGGTGCAGCTGCTGGCGCTGCTGGTGCTGATCAAGCTGCCGACGCTGGGCTGAGCCGGGGCGGACCGCTCGGGCGGTGCCCGGGCCGGTGTCCGGGCCGGTGTCCGGATTAGGGTGGCACTGCCCAGCTTCCGTCCGAGCCCGCCGTCCACCGGCCCGCTTGCCCCACCAGCGTTTCTTCAGCGTTCCTTTCGAACATGTCCGGTCCGCATGTGTCCTCCCGGACTTCTCGGACTCACTCACTCCCCGTGCACGGAGCCATCGAATGACCGTCCTGCCCACCACCCACGTCAGCTTCCCGGCCGGGGAGGTGAGCGGTGAGTCGTCCGTGCTCGCCGTGCACGCGCTGGCCGACGGCCGGTACGCCGTGGTCACCGAGGCGACCCCGTTCCACCCGCTCGACCACACCTGGCCCGACCAGCCCGCCGACCTCGGTGAACTCACCGTCGGCGGCGTCACCCACCCGGTGGTGGACTGCCTGACCGGCGCTGTCGGCCCCGAGGGCGGCGAGCTGCTGGTCGGCGCCGACATCCCGGTGCGGCGGGGCGACGAGGAGTGGTCCTGGCTGGTGCTGCACGTGGTCGGGACGGAGCCGGCCGGGGCGGTCGGCCAGGTCGCCGAACTGCGGGTGGACGCCGGGCGCCGCGCCCTGCTCTCCGCCTCCCACAGCGGCTGCCACCTGCTCGCGCTCGCCCTGAACGCCGCCCTGGCCCCGCGCTGGCGCAAGGACCCGGGCCGGGCCGACGCCTTCGGCAACCCCGACTTCGACAGCCTCGCCATGGCCTCCTCGGTGATGGACACCGAGGCCAGCACGGACACCTACCGGCTCGGCAAGTCCCTGCGCAAGAAGGGCTTCACGGCGGAGGCCACCGAGGAGTACCCCGCACTGGCCGAGGCGATCCCCGCGCTCACCGAGGCCGTCAACGCCCAGCTCGCCGCCTGGGTCGCGGCCGACGCCGCCGTCCGGATCGAGGTACCGGGCCCCGAGCTGACCGCCCGCCGCCGCTGGCGCTGCGAGCTCCCGGCCGGCCCGGCCGAGATCTTCTGCGGCGGCACCCACCTGCACCACCTCGGCGAACTGGCCGAGCTGCGTACCGAGTTGCTGCTCTCCGAGGACGGCAGCGAGCTGGTCGCGGTCACCCGGCCAAAGCGGGCCTGAACACGGCGGAGGGGGCGTACGGTTCAGTCCGTACGCCCCCTCAGGTTCGGTGTCACACCAGGATGCGGCGGTGTCACACCTGGGTGCGGTGGAAGTTCAGGTGCGAGCGCGAGGGCGTCGGGCCGCGCTGGCCCTGGTAGCGGGAGCCGTACCGCTGCGAGCCGTACGGGTGCTCGGACGGCGAGGAGAGCCGGAACAGGCAGAGCTGGCCGATCTTCATGCCCGGGTAGAGCTTGATCGGGAGAGTCGCCACGTTCGACAGCTCCAGCGTGACGTGCCCGCTGAAACCGGGGTCGATGAAGCCCGCCGTGGAGTGCGTCAGCAGCCCGAGCCGTCCGAGGCTCGACTTGCCCTCCAACCGGGAGGCGACGTCGTCCGGGAGCGTGATCACCTCGTACGTCGAGGCCAGCACGAACTCGCCCGGGTGCAGGATGAACGCGTCGTCGCCCTCCGGCTCGACCAGCCGCGTCAGGTCCGGCTGCTCCTCTGAGGGGTCGATGTGCGGGTAACGGTGGTTCTCGAACACCCGGAAGAAACGATCCAGCCGGACGTCGATGCTGGAGGGCTGGACCATGGCAGGGTCGAACGGGTCGATCTTGACCCGGCCCTTGTCGATCTCAGTACGGATGTCCTTGTCAGAGAGCAGCACGCTTCGAGAGTACGTGCACACGTGGGCCCCGGCCGAATCCGACCGGGGCCCACGTGCTCCGCCCTGCCCTGCGACACCTCTCCGGCCCGGCGCTCAGGATCGGCGCTCAAGCCAGGAAGGGCGCTCAGGCCAGGAACGGAGCGGCCTCCAGCTCCAGCGCGCGGGCCAGCTGCGGCGCCGACAGCTCGTTCACGTCGGCCGGTACCGAACTGCGCAGCCGTCCGCACTGCGGACAGCGGATCAGTCTGCCGGGACCGAGCCGCCGGGGGCCGAGCTGCTGCATCGGGAACGTGCTGGTGCTGAACAGGTGCCCCTCGGCACAACGAACGACGGTGCGCTGCTCCATCGATCCCCTTCCCATTCTTCCCCGTACTCGCGCCGCTCCGGCGGCAGCGCTGCACTGCTGCTGTTCCTGCTGTTCCTGCTGTTCCTGCTGTTCCTGCGGTCCTGAGGTCCTGCGTCCCTGGGGGAACCGTCGCCTCTGCGGAACTGCCGTGCCAGTGGCCGGTATCCGCGTGTGCCACGCCCAGGACAGCGACACATTAGGGGATGTTCCGGACATTCCACGCGGAGGCTCGCCGCCCCACCCGGCCCAGCAGAACGGCCCACACAGTACGCCTCGCGCCACCCGCGCGCATCGACCCGGCGCCGCGTTCACGCCATGCCCGGGCACCCCCTCGGATGGGGTAGAGTGTGGAACGATCGAGCAGTCGCTGACGGCTCATCAGGCGGGCGTAGTTTAATGGTAGAACATGAGCTTCCCAAGCTTATAGCGCGAGTTCGATTCTCGTCGCCCGCTCCAGCAGTAAAGCCGCAGGTCAGCGACCTGCGGCTTTGTTGTTGTCTAGGCCAATCCAGGGTGGCCGTGCCAGATTCGTGCCAGAAGGCGCCTTGAGTGGCGCGAACCTTGGCCATCGCCGACGCTTCCCGGCTCCATGGAAGACGATCTCGGATGCTGAGATCAATTTCTTGTGACTTGGGCCACTTTCGGCTGACGGGGTGCGAGTGCGTGCGAACGTGCGGCCGGTTCCGCCTTCTTTGTGGCTGCTCAATAAGTCGCCAGTCCGCTCCGGGCGTCGGGCCGGCCCTGGTCCCGGCCGTGTGCTGACCAGCTGCTGGTCGGCGTGAAACCCGCCTGCGGCAAACGAAGAGAGGCACGATGGGGGCATGGCGATGACGGACGCGCAGCATGCGGCTCGGCTGCTCGCGCAGCGCGCTCACGAGGTCGGACGTTCGTCCGGGCAGGAGCGACACGGGCTGCTGCGGTGGCTCGGTTGCTGGCGGCTGACCCGTTCGGTCACTGCGGAGTTGGACATGCCCTGGCGCGACGAAGCATCGGGCGAGCGGTCGGGTTGGCGGCAGCGCACCGCGTACTCGGACGGGGAGTTCGCGTTCGGGGTCGACTACCAGGTCTGCCGCGAGTGCGGGCTCGGGTGGGTAGAACAGCCTTACACGGTACCCGAGTTCGAGCGATGCGGGCTCGCTTCCGCTGGCTTGGCCGCCTTGCGTGCCGAGTACCCGGGCCTGGCGTGGCACACGTTGGGAGGCCACTTCGCCGAATCGCGAGGCTTCTGGGCTGCTGTCGGTGCTGGCGTCACTGGTGCCTACGAGCAGCGCCGACTCTGTCCACACGTCAGCCGTGCTGAACGGCGAGAAGCCCGGCCAGCGGGTAGAAGCTGGCCGGGCTGAGGTTGTCGAGTCTCGGGATGATCGCTGGCGGGAGGCCGCGGAGCTCTTGGCTAGCGGTCAGTCTTCGTCGCTGTCGTCTACCGGATCGGTGGTGGGGTACCCGTCTTCCGTGACGACCGCCTTGCCCGTGACCTTCTCGATTGCCTCGACGAGGGCCCGCTGCCGGGCTTCGAAGAAGCCCACGAAGTCGTCCTTGGCGAGCAGCGCAGGATCGACCAGGTGGGTGCGGATGTGCTCGGCCACGGTGTCTGCCTCCACCTCGGCGTTCTTGGCGAGCCTGGGGAGATAGGCGGAGGGCGCCACTCCACCGATGATCCGGTTGGTGCGTCCGGTCAGTGGGGTCTTGTTGACGATCGAGTTGTAGTTGCCCCGGGGGATGTTCTCCCGCTCGCACCACGCCTGAGGGAAGATGTGGTGGATGTCCACGGCCTCCGCGAAGTACTCGGTGATCTCGGCCTTCTCACCGGTTCGCCAGTCCGCGGCGCCCTCCTTCATCAGCAGGGCGTAAATCCCCTTGTAGGCAGCGCTGTTGCGGGTGCGCAGCGTCAGCAGCCGGCTTGCGCTGAACCGGGCGTCGCGCACGGTGCGGGGTTCAGGTCCGGTGCCGCGGACCCAGTCCACCGTCTCGGGCAGGTCGTGGCTGAACCGGGTCTCCGTCGAGCCGCCGTACAGCTCGCCGAACACACCGCACCAGTACCAGCGGGCCAGCTTCTGTTGGGCGCCGGCCGGTTGGGCGTGCTCGCCGAGCACGCTGAGGATCGCGGCGAGCGGGATCAGCTGGGTGCCGTAGGGCAGGAACTTGGTGTCGAAGAGGTACTGCTGGCGGAGGAACTTGGCGGCGTCCTTGAAGCCTTGGACGACCAGGGGCTCGAAGTGTTTGTACTCGGTCAGGTCAAGCTCCAGCATGTCCTTGCGTTTGCAGCCGATCCGGGTCAGCCGTTCCTCGTCGATTCCGGTCTCGGCAGCCTGGTCCCGCCGGGCGGCCGTCGCCATCAGCGTGACGGCTTGCAGGAAGTCGGTGTTGGACACCTCCTTGAGCACGCGGTACTCGGGTGCTTTCCAGGCCGCCCGGACCTTGTTGTCCCAGTGGTCGCGCAGGTCGAACTCGTCCGCGGCGTAGGTGGCGGTGAGTAGTTCGAAGACGGTGAGAGTGACACCGCCGGTGTTGACCTTTTCGAACACCTGGCAGACGGCCTGGCGCTCGGTCTGCTTTCCGAGTTCGATCACCGGGACCTGGTAGAGCTCGAAGGGGCGGACGAACGTCTCCTCGAAGTCCCGCCACCACTTGCGTCCGTCCTGGCCGCGCGCCTTCCAGTAGTCCTCGTAGCCGTAGCTCCAGTCACGGTTGTCGAAGAGCTTGGAGAGCGGGAAGAGTCGGGCCTCGTACTCCTTCTCCGGGGTCGAGCAGTCCTCGATCGGATCGCCCCGGAAGCTGCGGACCACGCGGTCCGCCGGCAGCAGGCGGATGGCGTCCTCGCGGTCCACCTGGGGGTCGAGGGCCTTGACCATGTCGACGTAGAACCAGCCGGAGATCGGCTGCTTCCGCTGGTTCTGAGTCTCGACCGGCTTGCCGAGCACGAGCGACTGGAAGAGCGAGGTCATCCGCTGCTGACCGTCGAGGATCAGGGTGTCCGGTCGGGTGTGCGGCGGCGGGGTGGCGCCCTCGACCGGGCGGTACTTGAAGCGGACGTCACCGCCGGTCTGCAGCAGCATCAGGGTGCCGACCGGGTAGCCGCGGGAGATCGAGGCGAGCAGGCCGATGATGTTGTGGTCCGGCCACACCCAGCCGCGCTGGAACTCCGGCAGCTGCGCCTCGCCCTCGGCCACCCTCCGCAGCAGGTTGACCAGCTGGATCTTGTCGATCCCGAATGCTTGCTCCGGCACGATCCGTCCCCTCCTCGACGCTGAACGCTGCCGAGAGATTATCGGGTGGTCGAGCGACCACGAGGTCGGTTCTGAAACTAGACATGCATGTCAGTGATCGCCGCTGTTTGCCCTTTGGCCAGCTTGGTTGAGCAGAGCCAGACGCGGATGGACCAGCTACATAGGCGATCCGGCTCGTGATGCCCGCCGAGCCACCTCAGTCGCGCCGGAGGGCAGCATCGTGATCGATCGGGGGATACGACGCACCTGACGATTCATTTGGTCATTGGCGCTCCGCAACCACTCGAGACGGCTTCAGCCTGCGCCACTCCAAGCCGACAATGACTCGGCGTCTGCCTCCGCTCTTACCAAAGGGATGGCGTCCTGCGTCGATTGATGGCCATACACGTTGTCCCTGGCCCAGGTGGCTGGGCCAGGGACAACGTGTCGGGGGACGCTATGCCCGACGAGGCATGTCCGAGGTCGTACCAGTAGGAGTCGGTTGCCGGCGACGAGTGCGGATGTCGACGACGGCGGCGCTGATGCCGTTGGCGATCTTCGTCTGCTGCTCCTCGGTGGCGTGCTGGTAGATCAGTGCGGCGCGGGGGGAGTTGTGGCCCATGAAGGCCATGAGGTCCCGGAGGCTGGCGCCGGTGCTGGCGGCGAGGACGTTGCCGGTGTGGCGCAGGTCGTAGAAGCGGAAGCCGTCCATGCCGAGCTTCGCGCGGGCCTTGCGCCACTTGCGGCCGAAGGTCGAGCGCCGGAACGGAGCGCCGCGCTCGCCGATGAAGAGCAGACCGTCGTCTCCTTCCTGGGCGTACCAGCGCAGGTGCCGCTCGAACTCGGGGAGGAGTTCGGTCGGGATGCGGAGCGCGCGCTTGCCGGCCTCGGTCTTGGGGTCGCCCACGGCCCGTTCGCCGGTGCAGAGTTCGGGTGCCGCGCGGCGAATCCACACGACTCCCTTCTCCAGGTCGACGTCGCGGCAGCGGAGTTCGGCCTGCTCCTCCGGGCGCAGGGCCATGAAGGCCGCGATGAACACCATCAGCTGCCAGCGCGGGCCCATCAGCTCGGCGAGCTGGAGGACCTGCTCGATGGTCGCGTGGGGGCGCTCGGCGGCCTTCTCCTTGCCGCCGCCCTTGATGCGGCAGGGGTTGCGGCGGATCAGCTCGTCGTCGACGGCGGTCTCCATGATCGACTTGAGCAGCCGGTACGACTTGGCGGCGGTGGTCTTGATGCCGCGAGCGCGGAGTGCGGCACGCCAGGAACGGACCTGGGGAGCGGTTATGTCCTTCACGTCGGACTCGCCGAAGGTCGGCGCGATGTGGAGGCGGAGGAGTCGGCGGTACAGCTCTTCGGTGAGCGGCGCAAGGTCGCGCTCGTCGATCCAAGCGGTCGCGTAGAGGAGGAAGTTGACGGCCCCGGCGTTGGGGTCTCGCCACTCGCCGCGGCGTATGTCGGCCTCGGTCTCCACGAGCCAGGCTTCGGCGTCGCCCTTGGTCTCGAACGTCTCGTCGGCGTTGCGCAGGGCACCATCGGGGCCGGGGTAGCGGGCCTGGAAGCGGCCGGAGGGGAGTTTGCGGACGGAGCCCCAGCGGCGCCGGCGACCGGAGTTGTTCGCCATCAGGCAGCCCTCCCGAAGCGACGGGCACCGGAGCGGACCGGGCGGATGGCGGGGACGGTGCTGGACTCGATGTACGCGTTGAGGACGCTCTCGGCGATCCGGACGTGGGTGCCGATCTTGACGAAGGCGATCCGGCGCTCGGCGATGAGGCGGCGGGGGAAGCGCTCGCTGGTGCCCAGGCGCTCGGCGACCTGGGCGACAGTGAGGTACTGCTCGGGCATGCGGGTCCTCTCGCGGTGGCCTGCGGGCTGCAACCCGGGCTCACCGCATGGCGGTGTCGTGGATGGGCGGTTGGGAGCGGTGACGACTCCCGAGGGAGAACGGGGAAGGGCGACCAGCCTGGGCAGCAAGGCGAGGTCGCGGAGGAGCCGAACCTGCCGTAGGCGCTGTACGGAAGGCCGGCGGAGAAGCTGCTCGGTGTCCGGGCGCAGGGCATCTCTGCGGTTCTGCGGACAGCAGCTGGGGAGGGGACCGTCAGATCGGTCTGATCGCCGTGCCGATGACGGCTGCAGCGGTGGAGGTGGCCAAGCGCGCGGTGGGCAGCTTGGCGGTGGCCAGGCGCGGCAAAGGCTGGTCTGGCGTCGAGCGGAGCTCGGGCACGCGCGGGTCCTTCCTCGGTGGCTGGCGGGCTGCAACCCTGCACCGTGGTCGATCATCGTGGATGGGCGTTGCGCGGTTGGTGGCCGCGTGGGGTGTGACAGTAGCTCTGGATTCCGGCCGTACCAAAATGGCAGGCGGGGCCTGGTGAGCACGGTAGGAGCGCTTCGGCTCTTTACCAAAAAAGATCTTGAGCGGGCCTCACAGGCGGTCGGCCGCAGCGGGGGCGCCAGCCTGGTCCGGTCACTCTTCGGTGTGGACCGGCTCGGCGGGCATCTTGCCGCCCTTGAGGAATTCCTGGACCAGCGGGGTCGGCGCGTGCTTGCGGTATTCGAAGGAGAGGCCGATCGCGATCTTGCCGCGTAGCCGCTTGCAGTTGTGGGGGAAGTCCCGGCAGTACTTCTCGGCGGCGGCCAGGGCCTTGGTCGTGAATTCCGCGCCCTGCGCGGTCAGGCGGTAGCCCTGGACCACGTGGTCGGCGAGTTCCTGCATGATCTTCTCTTCGGGCGAGGTCGACGGGCCGAGGAAGTCCTCCAGGGCCAGGTCGAAGACCTTGGCGAAGCCGATTGCCTCGTTGAGGTTGATCCGCCGACGCGGTTCGCCGCTCTCGATGCGCCAGACCGACGACTGGTTGATCGGGTAGCCGGCCTCGGTCATGCGCTTGGCCAGCTCGCCGGTGCTCCAGCCACGGAGTTCGCGCTCCAGGCGGACACGCTCGGCCGCGTTCTCCTCGCTCAGGACGGAGGAGGCCCCCTCCTCCGCCTGGCCATCGGTCGGGCTGGTCGTGGGCTCGTCCTTCCCGGGCATCCTATTCGCCTCGCATCCTGGCTTGAGGCGACTTGCATTAGTGCCGCCGGGGTGCCATAGTGATGCATAGGGAAACGCATGTCAAGTCGAACCGCATCGCGGCGCGACTGGCGTGGCTAGCCCCGAAAAGGCCGAAGGCCCCCGGTGCTACCAACACCGAGGGCCTGAAAGGTCCCAAAACCGCCCATCCACGACGATCGACCACGGTGCAGGGTTGCAGCCCATGCGCACCGAGGAAGGACCAACGTGCTCCAGCGTACGGCGTCGCACCCTTGCGGCGCACCTGCCTCGCACACCTCCTCCCCGAAGGCGGGGTGGTGAGCCCATGGCGCGCATCCGCACCATCAAGCCCGAGTACCCCGTCTCGGAAGACCTCGCCTCGGTGTCGCTGACCGCCGAGCGCACGTTCGTCTGCCTGCTCACCCAGGCCGACGACGAGGGGCGCCAGCGCGACAACGCGGCGGTCCTCAACGGCGCTCTGTGGTCGCTGCGGCCCGAGCACACGGCGCTCGACACCGAGGATGAGCTTCGTCAGCTCGCCGAGACCGGTCTGATCTGCCGGTACACCGGCTGCGACGGCCGCCAGTACCTGCACGTCACCAAGTGGCGCGAGCACCAGAAGATCTCCCACCCCACCGCATCGCGCCTGCCCTCCTGCCCGGTCCACGAGCCTGTCGGCTGGTGCGGCAAGTGCAAGTGCAAGTGCAAGGCCAAGGGCAAGGGCTGCGCGCGCCCGGCTCCGGAGAACTTCCGGAGCCTTCCGGAACCGCTCGCGACCCTCGCGGAGACCGTCCCCGCCCAGCGGCCCCGCTCGGCCGACGCCGAGACCGCCCCCGCAGTAGCCCTTCCGGTGCCCAATGCGGCAGCTCCCAGCGAAAGTGCAGGTCAGACGGCTTCTCCGGAGTCCCTCCGGAGGGCTCCGGAGAACGTCGTGCCTGGACCATGGACCGTGGACCATGGATCTACCCCTAAAGGGGGCGGCGCCGCCGCGCCCACCCCGGCACCCTCGTCGGCAGCACCCGACCGGGACAGCCCGATCCTGGTCGCCGCGCCCACCGGCAAGCCGCCGGTGAACGCAGGCGACCTGGTGGCCGAGTACGTCGCCACCTGCCCGAAGCCGGTACCGGCCAACGTGCGCGGGCACCTCGGCAAGGTCATCAAGGACCTGCTCGACGGCGGCACCAGCGACGACGACATCCGCGCCGGGCTGCGGCTGTACGCGGCGAAGCCGATGAGCCCGAGCGTGCTGCCGAGCATGGTCCACGAGGCGATCAACGCCCAGCCCGCTGGGGCCACCCGCGCCGGGCAGAGCGCTGCCCGGCCCCCGTACCGGCCCTTCACCAACCCGGCCGACGCCCGTGACTACTACGAGGGGGACCTGTGACCAGCCTGCCCAGCCCCCGCCGCACGGACGAGCGTCGCGACCCGCAGCCGGCCTCCGGCGCCGTCCTGCGCCTGGAGCGGATGCTGGCCGCCAAGGGCATCGACCCCGACCGGCCGCTGCCCGACACTGGCCAGCCCTCCACGGCGCTGGAGCTCGCCGACCGGCGCATCCCGCCGCGCTACCGCCTCGCCGAAGCCGACCAGCCGGAGGTCACGACCTGGGTCCAGCAGGTCACCCTGGCCTGCCGACCCGGCCCCGGCGGCACCCTGGGCATCGCCCAGGGGCCCTCGCTCCTGATCGCCGGACCCACCGGCTCGGGCAAGACCCACCAGACGTACGGGGCGATCCGCAGCCTGCTCAAGGCCGGGGTGCGTCTGCGCTGGAACAAGCTCACCGCCACAGAGCTGTACGCGTCCCAGCGGCCCCGCCAGGGCGCGGACCTCGAACGGGAGATGCGCGATCTGATGGCGAGCCCGCTGCTGGTCCTCGACGACCTCGGCGCCGCCAAGGCGTCCGAGTGGACCGAGGAACTCACTCTGCGGCTGGTCGACCACCGCTACGAGCACCTGCTCCCGACGATCTTCACCACCAACCTGGCGCCCGGCGACATCAAGAACGCCCTCGGCGACCGCACCGCCTCCCGCCTCGCCGAGATGTGCGAACGCGCCATCCTCACCGGCACCGACCGCCGCAGGCTACGCGCCGCCTGACCGGCGCCGGTGCCCGGTGAGCCCCGGCCAGTGCGCCGGTGCGCCGACCTCCCCGAACTTCACCCCACCCTCGCCTCGCCGCTTCGCCATACCTGCATGCGGCGAGGCCACCCCTGGAGCACCACCCTTGACCACCATCGCGATACCCCCTGCCCACACCCCGTCCGCCCGGGTCACCCTCTGGGACCGCCTCGCCGTCGCCCTGCTCGGCGTCCTCGGCTTCGTCCTGTCCTACGACGCCCTGCGGCAGATGGCCGGCGCGACCCACGTCCGCGGCCCGCTCACCTACCTCTTCCCGATCATCATCGACGGCTTCATCGCCTACGGCGTCCTAGCCCTCCTCGTCCTGCGCGACGCCCACTGGCCCGCCCGCGCCTACGCCTGGACGCTCTTCGCCGGAGCGACCGCCACCAGCGTCTGGGCCAACGCCCTGCACGCCGTCCGCCTCAACCAACTACCCACCACCAGCAGTGGGCTGAGGCTCACCGACACCGTCGTCGGCACCCTGTCCACCCTCGCCCCGCTCGCCCTCGGCGGCGCCGTCCACCTCTACATCCTGATCGCCCGCCACGGCCACGACACCGCGACCGCGACCGCTGAGCAGAACGCCCTTCCGCGCACCGAGACTTCTGCCGAACCGGTGACCACCCGCCCTGAACCGGAGCTCCGGCCGGAACGAGCGAAGGACCGCAGCGACGAGAACGCGCTCCTGACGCTCATGTCCGCCGCCGGACTGCTGCCCGCCGAGTGGCGCGACGCGCTGCCCGATCCCGAACCGGCAGAAGTAGACGGCCAACCGGCCGATGACCCGGAAACCCGGGCCGAAGCCGCCGAAGGTGCCGCCGGGGCGGGGTACAAGCCGATCGGGCGTCCGCCGGGTGCGCCGATGGAGCGGCTGCTGGAGGTGGGTCGCGCGGCGGTCGCCGCTGAGGGCCGTCTCACTCGCGCGATCGTCGAACAGGCCGTCCGCGACGCTGGCCTTCCGCTCGGCAGTACCCGCCTCACCGAGCTGATGCGAAAGCTCCGCGAGGAGCAAGACGACGAACAGAACCCTCCGCACCCCGAGGCCGACTGACCGACCCTGGTATCCGGCTGACCGGCCCGGTCGGTCAGCCGGACACCGACTTCTGCCGACCCACCGCCGCACTCGGCAGAAGGCCACCGCCGCCCGGTCACTGCACCCGGCCGGACTCGACTCGCACCGCGGACGTCGTTCCGCACGGCCCTCCGTCCTGGGAAGACCGTGCCCGACACGCCGCCCATACCCGCGAATTCCGGCACGGCCAAACCCGCAACCGCCCGGACACTGCCCACCCACGCACCCACCAGCCCGAATCGCCAGCCGCCACCGAGGAACAACACGCGTGAACGTCGCCCGCCGAACCCTGAACAGCCTGTTCGGGAAGCCTGCAAGCTCCCAGGACCGCATCGGAGTTGACCACCTCCACGACAACAGCGGAGCAAGCGAGTGCATCCGGCCCCCTTATCGGGGCCCGGACGCGGACACCCACGCCCAGGAGGGCGCGGGCGAGGTGGTGTTGCCGAACGCGAGGGCGCGCACGGCAACACCGCAGGAGCACCGCGAGGGCGCGGCACTCCAGGAGAAGCCCACCAACCTTGTCCCCACGTCCGCCGCTGACGAGCTGCCGCCCGCCGCACCGACCGCCCGCACCGATCGTGCCGACGCGCGCCGTAAGCCCAAGCGTCGCCGCCGTGACGACGAGAACCCGAAGCACACCAAGGTCTCCCTCCGTGTCACCCCCGAAGAGAAAGCCGAGATCGAGAGCCGGGCGAAGGCCGCGAAACTGTCCGTCGCGCACTACCTCGCCCGCAAGGTCTTCTCCGAAGACAGCGTCGGCCTCGGCGGGCGGGACGCGAGCCTGGATGCGGCCGTCGACGAACTCCGGGCGACCCGTCGCCAGCACGCCGGAGCGATGAACAACCTCAACCAGCTCACCCACGCCTACCACTCGGGCGCCGATGTCCGGCCCGCCGCGATCCAGGAAGCTGCCATCGCCGTCCGCGTCGCCTTCGAGGCAGGGCTGCGGGCCGTCGCCGGAGTCGACACCGCCGCGATGGGGCTGGCGAAGGCGAAGCGCGGTTGATCAGCAAGGCTGTCCACGGCAGCGACACCCTCGGCGCGCTGCGCTACCTGTTCGGCCCCGGCAAGGCGAACGAGCACACCGACCCCCACATCGTCGCCTCCTGGGACGGCTTCGCCCCCGACCCCGGACGCCGCCCGTCCGCCACCCTCGAACAGCTCCGCGACGCCCTCGACCTCCACGTCGTCCAGTACGGAAGGAAGATCAATAACCACGTCTACCACCGCATGATCCGAGCCGACCCGAGCGACCGCATCCTCAGCGACGACGACTGGGCCGCCATCGCCCGCCGCGTCATGGCCGCCGCCGGCATCGCCCCCAACGGCGACGAGGACGCCTGCCGCTGGGTCGCCGTGCGCCACGCCGACAACCACGTCCACATCCTCGCGACCGTCGTCCGGGCCGACCTCACGCAGGCCCGCCTGCGTGGCGACCAGTACCGCGTCGAAGCCGAACTCACCAAGATCGAACGCGAGTACGGGCTCAAGGACCTCTCCGACACCCGCACCCGCGAGTACCGGGACGCGATCCCCAAGCGCGCCACGGGAAAGGAGCTGCACAAGGCCCAGCGCCTCGGCCAGGAGGGCACCGACCGCGACCGCCTGCGCACCGCCGTACGCCAGGCCCTGGCCGGAGCCGTGGACGAGGAGGAGTTCACCGCCCGGCTCACCGCGAAGGGCGTGCTCCTCGCCGTACGCCGCGCGCCCTCCGGCGACGTGACCGGCTACAAGTTCGCCCTCCCCACCGGCGACGACAGCGGGCCGATCTGGTTCTCCGGCAGCAAGCTCGCCTCCGACCTCACCCAGCCGAAGATCCAAGCGCGCTTCGCCCTCGGCGTCGACGAACCCGCCTTCCCCACGCCCGACCCTCAGACCTGGTCCGCTGACGGCCGCCACCGGGCCAGCACCACCATCGAACACGCCTACCCGGCCTTCGACGACGACCAGGACGCCGCCCGCGCGGAGGCGGTGATCCGAGGCGGCCTCGAAGTCCTCTACACGCTCGCCGCCACCAGCCCGACCCTCAGCAGGAAGGAACTCCACCAGGCCGCACGGGCCCTGGAGTACACCCGCATCGCCCACACCCGCGCCGCCGGCGCCGACCTGCGCGCGATGCGCTCCGCCGCCCGCGAACTCCTCTACGCCGGACCCGCCACCGGCCGGGGCGAGGACGGCACGGCCGCCGCCACGATCCTGACCAGCCTCGTCCTGCTCGCCATCGTGATCGCCAAGTGGCACGCCGCCCAAGGCCACCGCCACCAGGCCGACGCCGCCCACACGGCGGCCGACCACCTGCGCGCCGCCTACACCCGGCACGCGGCCAAGCCGATCGCCCACCTCACCCTCGAAGGCCGACTCCTCCCGAAGCCCGACCACGACCGGCAGGCCGACGCCGTCCGCCGCACCCTGCCCGCCGACCAGGCCACCCGGCTCCTCGCCGAGAACAACTGGGCAGCCCTCGCCGCCACCCTCGCCCATGCCGAAGCCGCCGGCCACAACCCGACCACCCTGCTCACCAATGCCGCCGGGCGACGCGAACTCGCGACCGCTGACTCGCCCGCCGCCGTCCTCACCTGGCGGATCCGCCGCGACGCCCACCTCCCCACCCCCGCGCCAACCGCCACCCCCGACGAACTGCGCACCCGCGCAGCCCTGTCCAGGACCGCCACGCGATACACCACCCCCGCAATGACCACGACCACCCCGCCGCACGGGCCGCCGGCACCGCCCGTGCCCAGCAACAACGGCCGGTCAGGGCGGTAACCGCAGTCCCGGCGGCAAACAGCTCGGCGACCTGATAGGCGGCAGGAGGGCTGCGGGAGGCAACGAACTTGACGCGACAAGGGGCTACCGGGCCTCCGGTAACGGAGCGGCAGAGGTAGCCAGTTCATGATGTAGCCCACACGCTCAAGGCGTATGCTTTGGCCCAGGCGACCACGCTCGCCGTTACGTCGGACCTGGGTCCTCCCGCAGTCACCCAGGGTTGAGGGCGCAAAGTGCCGTCGGGCGCGCGTGATTGAGAACTGCCGTTCCTCCGATGGGGCGCAGTGAGCGGGAGCACTGAGTCGCGCCCACCAGGAGCCGGATATGACGCTCGACAGGGACATCAATAAGCGCACACGCTGCATTCAGCGCGAGTCGGGGGACACGATCCCCTTTCAGCAGGCACGATTGCTCGCCGCACACGAGTTGGGTGCACTGCCTATCCACACCATGGCGCCTGCAGAGCGGGTCCCGCTCCGCGTCGAGTACACCGGGGAGAGCAAGGCCGCCGCCCAGTCTGGGATCAACGATGACACCCACCAGCTTGGCCTGGACCACTGCTCGGACGACCAGCGCGCCTTCCGGGCGTTGCTGGCGCTGGCGCTATTCAACGGCAACGTGTACACCGGTCCGACTGCGAGGTGGGGTTATGCGGTTGTCGCCTCGTATGACCCGGTGATGTCGCCCCGCCGGGACCAGCTGGTGATGGTGGCAGAGCGCGCCCCGGAGAACGTGGCCACCCGGCTGTTGCCCACCGCGGGGGTCGACTCGCGTGGTGTTCCTGGACTACGGCACGAGGTCAGCTACACGTGTCATGGGCAGCGCTCCCTCCGCCTTCGCCATCTGCCTACCGGTGCACTGCTGACCATCACCGGAGACCCCGCCGCATGCCAACGCGGCAAGAAGCGCATCTGCAAGCCCTTGCACCCCTATCTCACGGTGGACCACGGCCTCACCGCGAACGAACGGCGTGCACTGGCAGCGGTCCCCCCGATCTCGGACGACGCCACCACCCTGCTGGCCGGTCTCGTCTCCCGCTACAACCTCGTGGACCGGCGTGGCCGCTGGGCGACCAGCTTGTCCTGGGACCCCTTGGAGCGGCCCGGAGTCGAGCACCGGAGGGAACCGGAGGTGATTCGGCACGGTGCCGTCCGCCGGCTCTGGGGGGCCGGGGACTC
>NZ_JYJF01000127.1 GCF_000955975.1 Saccharothrix sp. ST-888 | reverse complement strand
GGGTGGTGCCGGTCCTGAGCGACGCCCTGCGGCAGGCGGCCTCCCAGGTGCCCGGTGTGCGG
This sequence comes from Saccharothrix sp. ST-888, assembly GCF_000955975.1. Lineage (GTDB taxonomy): Bacteria > Actinomycetota > Actinomycetes > Streptomycetales > Streptomycetaceae > Kitasatospora. The sequence continues at coordinate 18,406 of NZ_JYJF01000127.1, read as the reverse complement.
TACCTGGACCAGCGGCGGGTCAGCTACGGCCACGAGGTCTGCGCGGAGTGGACGAGTTCGCCGTACGAGTACACCAACGGGGACGTCATCGACCTCTCGGAGAAGACCCGCAACGGCTGCGACCACGAGATCGGCATCCCGGGCGTCTGCATGAACATGGTGCGCCAGTCGTACCACCTGCGGGTCGCCGGCTACGCGGGCGAGGCGCGCTGCCTGGCGCAGTTCTACCAACTGCCCGGCCAGCAGGAGGCTTTCTGCACGCTGAACCAGCAGAACACCACCTCCGTCGAGCCCCTGACGCCGGGTCAGCCGTTCCCGGACAAGCCCGAGGACGGCGCCTGGTACCAGCTCACCAACACCGCCAACGGCCAGGCCCTGGACCTCTCGGGCGGCGGCACGTACGGCGACAGCACCAACGGCCGGGGCGCGATCACCTATCCGGCGACCGGCGGGCTGAACCAGTCCTTCGTGCTGGAGGCCAAGGCCGGCGGCAGCTACGAGCTGGACTTCAGCGGCAACCGCAACATGTGCCTGGACGCCAACGCGGCCTCCACCGCACCGGGTACCCGCCTGCAGCAGTGGGGCTGCAACGGCGGCGGCAACCAGCACTGGATCTTCAAGCCCGGCGCCAACGGCACCTACAAGCTGGCCGACTCCCAGGACCCGACCAAGGTCGCCACCGCCTCGGGCCAACTGGACGCCCAGGGCAACCCGATGGTCGTCCTGGCCGCCGACACCGACGCCGCCGGCCAGCTCTGGCAGATCACCAAGCTGGGCATCGTCTACCTGCACGGCTGACGACGGGCCGCGATAGGAGGCAGCCATCAGGGGCGCGGGGACGTCCTCGCGCCGCCGGCCGAGTCCGGCCCCGCGTCCCTGAACGGTGTGCCGAAGCCGGCGCCTACCTCGCCCCGATCAGCACGGCCAGGCCGTCCGGGAGCGGGTACGGACGTTCGGCGGGCAGCAGCGCGGCGTCCCGCTCGCGGCGCAGCCGGTCGGCGAGCGGGGTCACGTCCGCGATCGAGGTGATCCACCCGCCGACGTAGCGGTGCACCGCCTCGCCGCGCAGCCCGACCTGGAGCGAGCGCCAGGGCAGCGGCTGCAGACCGAGGTTGCGCTCCGGATCCCACTGCACCCGCACCGGGTTCCGGCGCACCTCGCGTCGCCACTGGTCGCGCGAGCGGTGCACCCGGGAGTCGTACGAGCTGAGCGCGGAGTTGGCCAGCGCCCACTCGAAGCCGTCCCGCCGGATGGAGACCGCCAGGACCCGCTCCTGCCCGGCGCTGCGGCCCCAGTCGCTGCGGTGCATCATCCACAGGAAGGACGGCTTGATCCAGGTCATCCGCTCCACCCTGAACGCCTCGGGGAAGCGGCCGGTCGCGGCGGCCGGTTCGGCGATCTCGGGGGAGAACGCCTGGTAGACCGTGATCGTCTCGTCGGTGTAGGCGGCGCGGATCTGTCGGCTCGGCGTTGGCATACGGCGATCCTTCCGCACCCGGCCGCCCGGCCGCAGCGACTTTCGCCCGACTTCGCCGTGTGTCGCCGTGGTCCCACCTTCACGCCCCTGGTCCGCCGACCCGCGCCGCAGCCTCGGCGACGACGCCCGGCAGCCAGGACGAGAGCGGGGAGAACTCGTAACCGAGCTGTGCGGCACGGGAGTTGTCCATGCCGTAGTAGTGCCCGAAGGAGAACGGCGACGGCTCGTCCCCGTCGGTGCGGAACCGGGCTTCGCGGCCCACCCGCTCGCCGACCAGCCGGCACAGCTCGGCGACGCCCAGGTCCCCGGGCGAGCAGGCGTTGACCGGCCCGGTGAAGGAGGAGCCGGCCGTCCAGGCGAGGAAGTCGGCGATCTCGTGGTACTCGACGAACGTGGACGGCCGGGCGTCCCGGTGGACCCGGACCTCCTCGCCGGCCCGGATCCGCTCCACGTAGTGGGCCAGCCGTCCGGTGAAGTCCTCCGCGCCGCCGCCCAGCACATGGGCGGTGCGGACCGCGACGTACGGCAGCTCCGCCTGCCCCCGGGCGAGTACCGCCTCCGCCTGCCGCTTTCCCTCCGCGTAGTGATCGGCGATCAAGTGCCGCTGCTGCCAGGGGAGTTCGAGATCCACCGGCACGGCCTCCGGATCCACCGCAGCCTCGGCGAGCGGCGCCCCGGCCGCGATGCCGGCGTACACCTCGATCGTGGAGGTCATGACGTACCGTCCGGTCCGGCCCCGGAACACCCGCCGGGCGGCCGCCGCCTGCACCGGCGTGTACAGCACCTGGTCCACCACGGCGTCGAAGGTGCGGTCGCCGAGTGCCGCGCTCAGGGCCGCCTCGTCGTCCCGGTCGGCGGTCAGCCGGGTGACGCCCTCCGGGGGAGGGGTCGAGCCCCGGTTGACCAGGGTGACCCGGACACCGGCGTCCCGCAGTCGGGTGATCAACCGTCGCCCGAAGTAGCGGCTGCCGCCGATGACGCAGACCTCGTCCACTGTGCTTCCCCTCCCGGGAGGTGCCAACTTCTGATGCTGCTATAAGTCTTGTGGCAAAAAGCCAGCCGGCGAAGGGGGAAACATGGGGATTCGGGCCATTGTGCCGAAAGACCAACGGAGTCAGCGCGGTCTTGCCGATGATTCATCGGCGGCACTCGATCCGATCGATCTTCAGCTGCTGGAGCTGGTGCAGTCGGAGGGGCGGATCACGCTGAGCGAGCTCGGGCGGCGGGTGAGCATGAGTCCGGCGGCGGTCGGCGAGCGGATCCGCCGGCTGGAGGGCAACGGAACCATCACCGGCTACACGGCGGTGGTCGCGCCGGAGCGGCTCGGCTACGGCATCCAGGCCTTCGTCCGGGTCTCGCCGCACGGCGGCATCACGCTCTGCCAGTTCCGCAGCCAGGAGCTGATCGACCGGCCGGAGATCCTGGAGGTCCACCATGTGATCGGCGAGGACTGCTGGATCCTCAAGATCGCCGTACGCAACACCGCGCACCTGGAGGAGCTGCTGGAGAAGATCTCCTCCATCGGCCGCACCACCACCTCGATCGTGCTCTCCTCACCGGTCGAGCGGCGCATTCTGCGCCCCGCCGCCGAATAGCCTCCGCACGCCCGAACAGGCCCGCTTTTTCAGGGCCGTGGCGAGGCGTACGGGAAACCCTGCGCCGCCGTCGCGCACCGGCCGCAAGGTTTCCCGCACCCCCTCCGAGCAGGGCAGAAGGCCCGTCCCGACTCCCGGTCGCCGAGCTTCCGAGGCGTGGACAGCCGTGCGATCAACGGCCCGTCTCCAGCAGGATTCCCGGTGCAGCAACCCCCACCGGCGCGAAGGACGGACCGGACCATGACGACCCCTGCCCCTGCGTTCCCCGGAGCCCTCGACGGCCCCCGGCTCGCCCGGATCGCCGAGCAGTACGGCACGCCGGCCTGGGTCTACGACGCCGAGCCGATCCGTGCCCAGATCGCGAAGCTGCGCGCCTTCGACCAGATCCGGTTCGCCCAGAAGGCCTGCTCCAACATCCACATCCTGCGGCTGATGCGCGAGCAGGGCGTTGCGGTGGACTCGGTCTCGCTCGGCGAGGTGGAGCGCGCCCTCGCCGCCGGGTTCCGGCCGGACGGGCCCGACGAGCCGATCGTCTTCACCGCCGACCTGCTCGACCGGCCGACCCTGCGCCGGGTGGCCGAACTCGGCATCCCGGTCAACGCCGGTTCCCCGCAGATGCTCGACCAGATCGGCCGGGCCGCCCCCGGCCACCCGGTCTGGATCCGGATCAACCCCGGCTTCGGGCACGGCCACAGCCGCAAGACCAACACCGGCGGCGAGCAGAGCAAGCACGGCATCTGGCACGAGCACCTCGCCGAGAGCCTCGCCCTGGTCGAGCGCTACCGCCTGGACCTCATCGGCTTCCACATGCACATCGGCTCCGGGGTGGACTACGGCCACCTGGAGGCGGTCTGCGAGACCATGGTCAAGCAGGTCCGGCTGTCCGGCCACGACGTCCGGGCCATCTCGGCCGGCGGCGGCCTCTCCGTCCCGTACGCGCAGGGCGGCCCCGAGGTCGACACCGAGCGGTACTTCCGCCTCTGGGACGCCGCCCGCCGGGAGCTGGCCGCCGAACTCGGCCACCCGGTACGGCTGGAGATCGAGCCCGGCCGCTTCCTGGTGGCCTCCTCCGGTCTGCTGGTCAGCGAGGTGCGGGCGCAGAAGCCGGTCGGCAGCAACCACTTCGTCCTGGTCGACGCGGGCTTCAACGACCTGATGCGGCCCGCCATGTACGGCAGCAGCCACCGGGTCACCGTGCTCGACCCGTCCGGCGGGCCCCGGCGCACCGAGAGCCTCGACACCGTGCTGGCCGGCCCGCTCTGCGAGTCCGGCGACGTCTTCACCCAGGCACCCGGCGGTGACGTCGAACCGGTCCCGATGCCCGGCACCGAGATCGGCGACCTGGTGGTCTTCCACGACACCGGCGCGTACGGCGCCAGCATGTCCTCCACCTACAACTCCCGGCCGCTGATCCCCGAGATCCTCACCGACGGCGCCACCACCCGGCTCATCCGCCGCCGCCAGAGCGTCGCCGACCTGCTCGCGCTGGAGACCTTCGAGACCGCCGAGACCGCCGAGGTCTTCGAGGCCCCGGACACCGCGACGGCCACGGCAGCCGGTCCGGCCGACTGACCCGCCCGGACCGGCCGTGCTTCCATGGAGGCATGGCGCTGTTCGTCGGCACCTCCGGCTGGCAGTACGACGACTGGCGCGGCGTCCTGTACCCGCAGCAGACGCCGCGGCGACTCTGGCTGGAGGAGTACGCCCGGGGCTTCGCCACGGTGGAGAACAACAACGCGTTCTACCGCCTCCCGTCGTCCGAGACCTTCGCCGAGTGGCGGGACCGCACACCTGAGGACTTCGTGATGGCGGTCAAGGCGAGCCGCTACCTCACCCACCTCAAGCGCCTGCACGACCCGCAGGAGCCGGTCCAGCGGCTCTGCTCGGCCACCGCCGGACTCGGCCCGAGGCTCGGCCCGGTACTGCTCCAGCTGCCGCCCACCCTGCGGGTCGACGCCGAGCTCCTCGACGCCTGCCTCGCCTGCTTCCCGCCCGGCAGCCGGGTCGCCGTGGAACCCCGGCACGAGTCCTGGTGGATCCCGGAGATCCGGGCGGTGCTGACCCGGCGCGCCGCCGCCCTGTGCTGGGCCGACCGCGGCTCCCGGCCGGTGACCCCGCTCTGGCGCACCGCCGACTGGGGCTACCTGCGCTTCCACGCCGGCCTCGCACAGCCGTTCCCCCGGTACGGCAGACAGGCCCTCGCCCACTGGGCGGCCCGGCTCGCGGAAACCTGGCCGGAGGGGGCCGACGTCTACGCGTACTTCAACAACGACCTCGGCGGTGCGGCGGTCCTCGACGCGACGGCCTTCGCCGCAACCGCCGCCGCAGCAGGCCGGACGGTCTCCCGCACCCCGGCCACCACCCCAGTGAGGTACCCATGATCCGCAACCGAGTGATCGTCTCCGGCCAGGTCCAGGGCGTGTTCTTCCGCGACGCCTGCCGCCAGGTCGCCCAGGAACACGGCGTGACCGGCTGGGTGCGCAACCTCGCCGACGGCACCGTCGAGGCGGTCTTCGAGGGCCCGCCCGCGGCCGTCGCCCAACTGCTCAGGTGGTCCCACCACGGGCCCGAGTCGGCCGTCGTCGACGGGGTCAGCCAGCACGAGGAGGAGCCCGAGGGGTTCACGGCCTTCGAGATCTACTCGACCCCGTGGTGAACCGCCGGCCGTTCTGCTGCCGGTCCGCCCGTCCCACCGGCCCCCGGCCCCGCCGGGTCAGTCCTGCGCTGGCTCGGCAGGCGCCGGCGCGACGATCAGCGTGGCGAGCGGAATCCGCGCCAGGGTCACCGCCCCCACCGCGATCAGGGCGACGCCGAGCAGCTCGGGCACCAGCCACCACCCGCCGCGCACCTGCTCGTCGTACAGCGTCACGCCGAGGGCCAGGCTCACCAGGGCGTCCCCGAGGGTCAACGCGGGCTGCGAGGCGACCAGCGGCCCGGCCTGCATCGCGTTCTGCAGCAGGAACAGCGCACCGGCGCCCGCCACCGCGAACGCATAGGTCTGCCAGGCCAGGAAGAACGCGGGAACGCCGTCGTCGGTCAGGATGTGCATCGCCGACTTCATCAGAGCCGCCGTGAGCGCGTAACCGATCGCCGCGGCCGCGCCCAGGCACCCCGCCCTGACCCGTCCCTCGGGACGCTTCAGCGCCACCAGCGACAGCAGGACGATCGCCCCGCCGCACCCGGCCAGCGCGGGCAGCCACCGCTCCACCGGGGCACGGGGGATCCCGGCCGACGGCGAGGCGGCGCCCATGGCCACCCCGAGGCCGACCACCACACAGCCCACGGCGACCCAGGCCCACGCTGTCAGGCGGCGGTGCATGACGCGGGAGGCGATCAGCAGAGCCAGCGGCAGCTCGATCACGAACAGCGGCTGGACCACGGTCATCGCCCCCGTGGCCAGCGCGGTGGCCTGGAACACGGCCGCGGCGATCACCGCGAGAATGCCGCCCAGCCAGACCGGGCGCCGCACCAGGTCCAGCATCAGCCCCAGCCGGAACCCCGCCGAGCGCGGCACCGAGAGCGCGGCCAGCCGCTGCAGCACCGTGGCGACGGCGTTGCTCAGAGCGGCGCCCAGCGCGAACAGGACGGGCAGCAGGACCTGCATGCTCCCGTTCTGCCCTCACCGGCCGATCCCCGCAACCCCAGCCGTGCCGCTCGCCCCGTCACTGCCTTCCGTCCCGGCACACCGCCACACCGCCACACCGGCACACCGGTCACCGGTGCGGCGGCGTACGGATCCGCCCCAGGTCCAGGGCCAGCCCCTGGAGCCAGACCCCGGTGTCGAACAGCAGCACCAGCTCGGCCGGGGCACCGGCCGCCGCTCCCTCGTCGAGCCGGCCGACCGCCGCCCGTGGACCGGTCCTCGCGAACAAGCCGGCCGGGTCCCGTGCGGTGGGCTCGGAGTGTCCCGAGCCCGCCGGAGCCCGTTCCGCCGGGTCGAGCCGCTCGGCGAGGGCCAGGTACTCGCCCGCGAGGTGCGCCGCAGCCCCGCGCAGACCGTCACCCCGCCGCTCCCCGAAGGACCCCGCCCCGGCAGCCAGGCCCCCCTCCAGGTGTTCGTGCACCGCCCGATCGGCGAGCAGCCGGTCCGACCCGCGCAGCGCGTGGTGGCCCGCGATGAGCGCGGCCTGCCAGTCGATCTCGTCGGCCTGAGGATCGTCCAGCTCGCTCTGGCACTGGGCGAACGAGGTCTCGGCCAGGGTCAGGGTGTGGACCACCTGGGTCTCGGAGAGGTCGGAGTCGGGTCGGCGGCCGGTCAGCACCAGAACCGTGTCGGTGATCGTCGAGGCGGTGGTCCGAAGGACCCCGGCGACATCGCGCCGGAGCTCGCCGCGCACCCCGCGCGGCCAGGCGAACAGCCCGCACAGCAGGCCGATGAGACTGCCGATCAGGACGGCCAGGAACCGGACCTCGGCCAGTTGCCAGCTCGCCGGTGCCAGCTGGGCGAACACCGTGGACACCACCACGGTGAACAGCCCCTGCGCCCAGCCGACCCCGAGCAGCGGCCCGAACAGGAAGGCCGCCAGCATCACCACCGGAAGGACCACGGCGTACGCCCCCTGGTGCTGCCCGGCGATGACCAGCAGCCCCGCTGCGGCCAGGGCACCGAGAAGCGTGCCGACGAGGGCCCGGCGGACCGTCGCGCCGGTCTGGGCCGTACTGGTACGGGTCAGGGTCAGCGCGGCGAGCATCGCCCAGAAGCCGTGCGGGATCGCGATGATCCCGGTGACGGCCCGGGCCGCCGCCAGACCGATGCTGGTCCGGACGGCGTTCTGGAAGTACACCGACCGACCGCTGAGGTTCCCGGTCAGCCGCACGACCCACAGCTGCCGGGTGCTCACCCGGGCGAACCAGAGCGGCCCGCGTGCCAGGTCCTCCGGCAGCTCGGCCCGGTCGGGTCCGCAGGTTGCCACGGCGATCGACCCCAGCAGGGTCCGGGCCGCCTCCCCGGCCTCCAACAGCGCGGCCTGGCGAAGCATCGCCGCCCTCAGGGCGGCCCGGTCCAAGGGGCCCGACCGGCCGCCGACACGGCTGTGCCGGAAGTCCGCCAGCGCGCCGTCCAGCGCGGACGCGGGCGGCGCCGCCCGCACCGGGCCCGCCGCTCGCAACGCCTCGGCGGCCCGGCCCACGGCCGCACCGATGCTGCCCAACAGCCGCCGTTCGGCGACCTCGTGCCCGTCGCCGAACGGCCCGTGGCCTTCCCCACCGGCGTCCTGCCCTCCGTCCGGCTGTCCGCCGACCGCCTGTCCTGGCCCGGCCCCCTGCCCCCGTCCGGCCGGCGGCGGCAGCGCCAGCAGGCGTGCCAGCAGCTGCCGGACGGCCCCGCCCGCGTGGGCCAGTGCCCGATCGTGCGGCCCCGGGCCCGCCGGCCGCTCTGCCGGAGGCAGCACATCGGGACGCAGCGCCTCACCGGCCTCGTCCGCCCGTTCCCGCGTCGCCCGCCGCAGCTCTGCCGCCGCACCGGCGCCCGATCCAGCCCCCGAATCCGGTCCCGAGCCACCGGCCAGCTCCTGCGCACACGCGGTCGCGGCTGCCGTCGCATCGGCCAGCAGCACCCGGTAGCCGACCGGCGGCGGGTCGCGGAACAGCAGCATGTCGGCGGCCACCAGCAGAACCATGCCGACGGTGGCTCCGGCGAGTCGCTGCCCCAGCGTCTCCGGCGCGAACGGCGGGAAGCACGGCAGGATGTAGAGGAGGTGGAGACCGGGAGCCGCACCGGTCGGCCGCGGTCCGGCCACCGCCGCGAAGGCCAGTACGAAGCTGACGACCAGCATGCCCACCACGGCCGCCCAGGTGCTGATCGCGAGCAGCGTCCCGGCCGTCACCAGCACCCACCCGATCGGCAGGCAGCGGGCGATCACCCCGGCCCGCTGCCGTCCGGTACCGGGGATCCGGGACAGCGCGCCCATCGCCACGGCGGCGAACAGGGCGTAGGTCGCCGTCACCGGCTGGTGCAGCACGTACAGGCAGGGGTAGAAGCCGGCGCAGGCCGCGAGGGTCACCCGTGCCGCGTTCCGTGCGACGGCACCCGCGGACGGGTCGGCGAGCACCCCGGGGCGCAGCGACCGGACCGGTCGGCCGCCGCGACCGCGACCGTGGGGTGAGCTCGCCATGGGCCTCGCTGCCCTCCGTCGGCCCCCGTCGCTCCAGCATGGCACCGCCGGGACACCCCCGCACACGGCAGTTGCACCCCCGGACACGGCAGCGGCGCCTGCACGCAGCCGCCCCACCGGTCGGAGCAAACCGCGCGGGCCCGACGTTGATCGATCATGGAGTGGCCGCACGGGCCCGTGCTCCCAGGACCCGAGACGAGGGCTGAATGTACGTCATCACCACGGCGCGGCTACGGCTGCGCCCGCTCAGCACGGCCGACACCGACTGGTGGGTGGACCTGCACGCCGACCCCGAGGTCAGCCGCTTCGTCGGCACCTACAGCCGGGAGCGGGCCGCCGCCCGCCTGCGGGCCATCGAGGACCAGTGGGAGCAGCGCGGCCACGGCCTGTGCGCGGTCGAGCTGGCGGCCACCGGCGAGACGATCGGGCGGTCGGGCCTGTTCTGGTGGGAGCAGTTCGACGAGACCGAGGCCGGCTGGACCCTCGCCCGCCCGTACTGGGGGCACGGCTACGCGACCGAGGCCGCCCGCGCGGTCCTGGACCGGGGTTTCGACCGGCTCTCCCTGCCGCGGATCACCGCGATGATCCACCACGGCAACGACGACTCGACCGCGGTGGCCCGCCGTCTCGGCTTCGCCCCGCTCCGCGAGGACGAACTCTTCGGCCAGCCCCTCACCGTGCACGTCCTCGACCGGACCGACCGGACCGACCACCCGGTCTGACGGTCACCCGGCGGCGCAGCAATCAGGGCCAGACCAGGGTCAGGGCCAGACCAGGGTCAGGGCCAGACCAGGCAGTACAGCTGGTGCCCGGCGTCGTGCAGCCGGTTGGCGAAGTCCTGCCACTCGTGCAGCATCGTGTAGATAACGAACGCGTCGCGCGGTCCCCGCCGGTCGGGGACGGTGGACCAGATGAACGCGGCGGCGCCGAGTTCGGTCTCGTCGGCCTTGCGCAGGGGTTCGACGACGGTGTGCGGGAGCTGGACCACGGCGTAGTCGGGGTGCAGGACGACCAGCTCCAGCGGCGGGACCTGGTGGAGCGGTACGCCCTTGATGCCGGTGAGGACCATGGCGCTCATGGTCTCGGGCTTGATCTTGGTGGAGAGGTGGCCGTTGGGGGAGCCGCTGGTCTCCATCAGGTCGCCGAGGCGGCCCAGCGAGCCGAGTTCCCCGGCCTCCAACCCGAGACCGCCCGGTCCGAGAGCGGTCGGCACTCTGGCGGCGGTGGCTCGGTCGGGTGCGCCGAAGTACTTGTAGGTGACCCCCACTCTTCCCTCGCCCCGCTTTCCACTGCCCGCACCCGTTCCCCCGCCCGCGGCCCCGGTGGACCGGCGGGAACGACCCGCGGCCTCCTCGAAACCGTCCTGCGCATCGGACACTCGGACCATCCTCACCGGAATTCGCCGGAATCGACAGACCCCCGCACGCTCGGCGTCCTCCGAACGTGCCACTTACCCGCCCTGCGTCGCCGTACACGCGTCATCCGTCCCGCGCGCACCTGCGCCGCCTGTACCTGCTCAAGCTGTCCCGCGTCCCACGCCGCCTGCGCGGCCCGGCGGTAGTACGGATAACCGCACAAACCCTACGAACCCTACAGACCGTACAGGCTGTTCGGCCCTTGTGGATCGGGTCACCCGTCAGGTCGGAATCCGGAGGGGGCGCCGCATCCGGCGGGGCGGTTGCAGTACACGGATCATCGTTCCAGATGATCGGGCCCGACGTGCGGAGGTAAAGGACACGATTTGAGACCATGTCCACGTGACCAACCCGATGAGCTACCCGTACGAGGCCCCTCAGTCCCAGTCGCTGTTCGACCGTGCCTCGGTCGTGACCCCCGGCGGCGTCAACTCTCCGGTGCGCGCCTTCCGCGCGGTGGGCGGCACCCCGCGCTTCATGGTGTCCGGTACCGGCCCCTACCTGACCGACGCCGACGGCCGCGAGTACGTCGACCTGGTGTGCTCCTGGGGTCCGATGATCCTCGGGCACGCGCACCCGGCCGTGATCGACGCCGTCCAGCAGGCGGTGACCCGCGGCACCTCCTTCGGCACGCCCGGCCAGGGCGAGGTCGAGCTCGCCGAGGAGATCGTGGCCAGGGTGGCCCCGGTCGAGCAGGTCCGGTTGGTGTCGAGCGGCACCGAGGCGACCATGTCGGCGATCCGGCTGGCCCGGGGCTTCACCGGCCGCGCCAAGGTGATCAAGTTCGCCGGCTGCTACCACGGCCATGTGGACGCGCTGCTGGCCGCCGCCGGTTCCGGTGTCGCCACCTTCGGCCTGTCCGACACCCCGGGTGTCACCGGCGCACAGGCGGGCGACACCATCGTCCTCCCCTACAACGACCTGGACGCCGTCCGTACGGCGTTCGCCGCGCACCCGGGCGAGATCGCCTGTGTGATCACCGAGGCGTCCCCGGGCAACATGGGCGTCGTCCCGCCGCTCCCCGGCTTCAACAAGGGCCTGGCCGAGCTCTGCCGCGGCAACGGCGCACTGTTCATCTCGGACGAGGTGATGACCGGCTTCCGCGTCTCCAGGGCCGGCTGGTACGGCGTCGAGGCCGCCCACGAGGGCTGGGCCCCGGACCTGCTGACCTTCGGCAAGGTGATGGGCGGCGGCTTCCCCGCCGCGGCCTTCGGCGGCCGGGCCGACGTGATGGCCCACCTGGCCCCGGCCGGGCCGGTCTACCAGGCGGGCACCCTCTCCGGTAACCCGGTCGCCACCGCCGCCGGCCTCGCCCAGCTGCGCGGCTGCACCGACGAGGTGTACGCGACCGTGGACCGGGTCGCCGCCGAGATCTCCGGCCTGGTGTCGGACGCGCTCGGCAAGGAGGGCGTGACCCACCGGCTGCAGACCGCCGGGAACATGTTCTCGGTGTTCTTCACCGACGAGCAGGTCACCAACTACGACGAGGCCAGGCGCCAGCAGGCGTACCGTTTCAACGGCTTCTTCCACTCGATGCTCAGCCAGGGCGTCTACCTGCCGCCGTCGGCCTACGAGTCCTGGTTCGTCTCGGCCTCGCACGACGAGCGGGCGATCGAGCGGGTCGCCGCCGCCCTGCCCGCCGCCGCCCGTGCGGCGGCCGAGGCCCAGCCCACGGAGGGAAGCAAGTGACCGGCAAGGACACCACCGTCGTCCATCTGATGCGCCACGGCGAGGTGCACAACCCGGAGGGCATCCTCTACGGGCGCCTCCCGGGCTACCACCTCTCCGAGCTGGGCCGGCAGATGGCCGACCGGGTCGCCGACCACCTGGCCGACCGCGACATCACCTACGTGGTGGCCTCGCCGCTGGAGCGCGCGCAGGAGACCGCCGAGCCGATCGGCAAGGCACACGGCCTGGAGGTGGCCGTGGACGAGCGCCTGATCGAGGCGGAGAACATCTTCCAGGGCAAGACCTTCGGCGTCGGCGACGGCTCGCTGAAGAACCCCGGGTACTGGAAGTACCTGACCAACCCGTTCCGGCCGTCCTGGGGCGAGCCGTACATAGAGCAGGTGGTCCGGATGATGGGCGCGCTCGCCGCGGCCCGGGACGCCGCGCGCGGGCACGAGGCGGTCTGCGTCAGCCACCAGCTGCCGATCTGGATCGTCCGCTCCTTCGCCGAGCGCCGTCGGCTCTGGCACGACCCGCGCCGCCGGCAGTGCTCGCTGGCCTCGCTGACCAGCTTCACCTACGAGGGCGACCGGATCGTCTCGATCGGCTACCGGGAACCGGCTCGCGACCTGCTGCCGGCCCACCTGGTCGGCAAGGGCGGCAAGGACAAGCCGGTGGGCAAGAGCTTCGGCGCCTGAGCGGTCTCCCGGCCCCGGCCGAGCCAACCGGACATTACCCGGAATAAGCGGATCATAAGTACAGGAACAGCAGGTCAGAGGGGGTCCGACAGGCAACGTCGGACCCCCCTGAAACCGCCTGAAGTCCCATGCGAAACTTTTCACATGTCTGGGACGCCCCACCGCCGTATCCGCCTCGCCGCCGCCCTCGGCGCCGTCGCCGCACTCGCCCTCACCGGCTGTAGCTCTGGCTCGTCCAGCGGTGGCGGCCAGACCGGTTTCATCACCGGCAAGGGCGGTCTGGACACCGCTCCGGTCAGCGAGCGCGGGCCCGCTCCCGCGATCTCCGGCAAGACCCTGGACGGCGGCAGCGCGGCGGTCGCCGACTACAAGGGCAAGGTCCTCGTCCTCAACATCTGGGGCTCCTGGTGCGGCCCGTGCCGGGCCGAGGCGGCCGGCCTCCAGGAGGTCTCGCAGAAGTTCAAGGACAAGGACGTCCGGTTCCTCGGCATCAACACCCGCGACGCCGACCCGGCCAACGCGGTGCGCTTCGAGCGGAACTTCGGGGTGACCTACCCGAGCATCTACGACCCGGACGGCACCCAGATCCTCAAGTTCCCCAAGGGCAGCCTGGATCCGCAGTCCATCCCGACCACGATCATCGTGGACCGCGAGGGCCGGCTCGCCGCCCGCTCGATGCACGCGATCTCCTCGGACGACCTGGAGTCGCTGCTGAAGCCCATCGTCGACGAGAAGTCGCAGTGACCACCGCCCTCCTCGCGCTCGGGGAGACCAACGAGACGGTGGCCAGCGGTGCCATCCTGCTCGCCGTCCCGATCGCGCTCGCCGCCGGGCTGGTCTCGTTCTTCTCGCCCTGCGTCCTGCCGCTGGTCCCGGGCTACCTCAGCTACGTCACCGGGTTCTCCGCCGCCGACCTGGCGGACGCCAAGGGCTCGCGGCGCGGCCGGATGCTGCTCGGCTCGCTGCTGTTCATCCTCGGGTTCAGCGCCGTGTTCGTCTCCGGCGGTGCGCTCTTCGGCTTCTTCGGCCACCGGCTGCTCGAGTACCGGCACACCATCAACATCGTGATGGGCGTGGTGACCATCGTGATGGGCCTGGCCTTCATGGGGCTGCTGCCCGGTTTCTCGGTGCGCGAGCTGCGTTCGCACCGCCGCCCGGCCATCGGACTGGCGGGGGCGCCGCTGCTCGGCATCGTCTTCGGGGTCGGCTGGACGCCCTGTATCGGCCCGACCCTCGCCTCGATCCAGTCGCTGTCGATCAACCAGGCGGACGCCGGGCGCGGTGCGCTGCTGATGTCCGTGTACTGCCTCGGCCTCGGCGTACCGTTCGTCGTGGCCGCGCTCGCCTTCCGGAAGGCGCTCGGTGCCTTCGGCTGGATCAAAAAGCACTACCAGTGGGTGATGCGGATCGGCGGCGGCATGCTCGTCGCGGTCGGCCTGCTGCTGGTCACCGGCGCCTGGGACGCGCTGGTCAACCAGCTCCAGTACGCCACCCAAGACTTCTCGATCGGAATCTGACCCGTGAGCGACACCCGAACCCGCCCACCCGAGCCCCCCGAGGACATCGCCGACGCGGAGGCCGAGCGCCTGAGCAGCGCGCCCGCCGAGTCGGACGGCCCGACCGGGATAGGAGTGCTCGGCTGGTTCCGCTGGATGTGGCGTCAGCTGACCTCGATGCGGGTCGCGCTGATCCTGCTGTTCATGCTCTCGCTGGCCGCCATCCCCGGCTCGCTGATCCCGCAGACCAGCCAGAACGCCTTCAAGGTCGACACCTGGAAGGGCACGCACAAGGCGCTCACGCCGATCTACGAGAAGCTCCAGCTGTTCGACGTCTACAGCTCGGTCTGGTTCTCGGCGATCTACATCCTGCTGTTCGTCTCGCTGGCCGGCTGCATCATCCCGCGCACCTGGCAGTTCGTCGGCGTGCTGCGGGCCAAGCCTCCGGCCGCGCCGCGCAACCTGACCCGGATGCCGGTCTACGCGGCGTGGCAGAGCGACGCCGACGCCGAGGCGGTCAACCGGGCCGCGTACCAGCGCCTGAAGAAGCGCGGCTTCCGGGCCCACCTGGGCAACAGCGCGGTCGCCGCCGAGAAGGGCTACCTGCGCGAGGTCGGCAACCTGCTCTTCCACTTCTCGCTCTTCGCGCTGCTCGCGGGCTTCGCCTGGGCGAGCCTGGCCAGCGGTCAGGGCGGCAAGCTGGTGATCGTGGGCCAGGGCTACTCCAACACCATGACCCAGCTGGACGACTTCTCCGGCTCGGCCTTCTACACCAGCAACGACCTGGACACCTTCGGCTTCAAGCTGGACGGCTTCACCGCCACCTACCAGACCAGCGGCGACCAGATGGGCACCGCCCGCGAGTACGCCGCCCACATCCGGTACTGGAAGGGCGCCGACGACACCAAGCTGACCAAGGGCGACATACAGGTCAACCACCCGCTGGAGATCGGCGGCAGCAAGGTCTTCCTGATCGGTCACGGGTACGCGCCGGTGGTCACGGTCAAGAACGCCAAGGGCGAGACCGTGTACACCGGCCCGACCGCCTTCCTCCCGCAGGACGGCAACCTCACCTCCACCGGCGTCATCAAGGTCAACGACTACGGTGACAAGGACGGCAAGAAGACCCAGCTCGGTTTCCAGGGCTACTTCCTGCCGACCGCGCCGGTGAACTTCGACCAGACCGGTCCGATCTCGCTCTTCCCGGCCGCCGCCGAGCCGATGCTGGTGCTCACCGCGTGGGCGGGCGACCTCGGCACCGACTCCGGCCTGCCGCAGAACGTGTACCAGCTGAACACCACCCACCTGACCCAGCTCAAGCAGGACGGCGACATCGCCAGGGCCAGGCTGAAGCCCGGTCAGGGCTGGACCCTCCCGAACGGCTACGGCACCGTCAGCTTCGACGGCTACCAGGAGTGGGCCAGCTTCACCGTCTCCCACCGGCCGGGCAACGCGGTCGCGCTGACCGGCGCGGTCTGCGCGATCCTCGGCCTGATCGGCTCGCTGTTCGTCCAGCGCCGCCGGATCTGGGTCCGGGCCACCACGACCCCCGACGGCCGCACCCTGGTCGAGGTCGCCGGACTGGCCAGGAGCGAGTCCGCCAAGATCGCCGAAGAGCTCGCCGACCTCGCCGTCGACCTCCAGGACGACGCCCCGGCCACCGAGGGCGAACCGGCGGCATCGGACGAAGCACCCGCATCGGACGAACCGTCAGGCCCCACATCCCCCGCCGACCCGAACTCCAAGGAGTAGACGGTGCAACTCGCCTCGGGAGTCGACCTACAGCTGGCCGACCTCTCCAACAAGCTGATCTACTCGGCCATGGCCGTGTACCTGATCGCCATGTTCGCCCACATGTTCGAGTGGACGTTCGGCAGCAAGGGCGCGGTCGCCGTCCGCTCCGCCGAACAGGCGACCCTGGCCGCGACCGTGGCCGCCGCCAACGAGCCGGCCAAGGCGGCCAAGCAGGTCACCGTCACCGTCGCCTCGGCGAACGGCGGCACCACCACGCTGACCCGCACCGCCCTGGCCGACGCCGGCGCCACCGTGGTCACCAGCGGCCGCGGCGAGGCCGAGGAGGTCGACGGCCCCGGCGCCGCGGGCAGCAGCGAGAAGGGCGACCTGGCCGGGCGGATCGCCGTCTCGCTCACCGTCCTCGGTGCCGTGCTGCACGTCGCCGCCGTGGTCACCCGCGGCCTCTCGGTGATGCGCTGGCCGTGGGGCAACATGTACGAGTTCTCCTGCGCCTTCGGCTTCACCATGGTGGCTGCCTACCTCGGGCTGCTGGTCGCCAAGAAGAAGGTCCGCTGGCTCGGCCTGCCGGTCATGGTGGCCGTGCTGCTCATCCTCGGCCTCGCCGTGAGCGTGCTCTACACCGACTCCGAGCAGCTGGTCCCGGCCCTGCACTCGTACTGGCTGGCCATCCACGTCTCCACCGCGATCATCTGCGGCGGTGCCTTCTACGCGGCCTTCGTGGCGACCCTGCTCTACCTCGCCAAGGACCGCTTCGACCAGCGCATGGCGGCGGGCCTGACCAGCGGCCCGCTCGGCACCTCGGCCTCGATCTGGCAGCGCCTCCCCGCCGCCGGGACGCTCGACAAGCTCTCGTACCGGATCAACGCGATGGTCTTCCCGCTGTGGACCTTCACCATCATCGCGGGCGCGATCTGGGCCGAGGCGGCCTGGGGCAAGTACTGGGAGTGGGACCCGAAGGAGACCTGGTCCTTCATCACCTGGGTGGCCTACGCCGCCTACCTGCACGCCCGGGCCACGGCCGGATGGAAGGGCCGGAAGGCGGCCTATCTGGCCCTGTTGGCATTCGCCTGCTGGCTGTTCAACTTCTACGGCGTCAACATCTTCGTCACCGGCAAGCACTCCTACGCCGGCGTCGGCTGACGGAACGCCGGATCCGCACCCTGCCACCCGCACCGGGTGGCAGGGGGGCCGGTGGACCCACCGGCAGCACCGCTGCACCGTTCCACCCCGAGCACCACCCCCCTGCTGTCACCAGACATCCGCTGTTCCGGAATCCGCCAAGCCGCGAGGAGGGCCGCACCATGGAGTGCGACGAGGTCATGCTGACCGTCCGAATCACCGCTACGGAGAGAGCCTTGCTCCGGAGCCTCGCCCAGGGCCACCGCAGCGACGTCTCCGAAGTCGTCGCCGACGGGCTGCTGGACGTCCTGCCGTCCCTGCACTGCAGTGCCGACGCGTACCGGCTGCTGGCCGCGCTGACCCAGCCGGCCCCCTGTGCCCAGACCGTCTGGCTCCCCGCCCCGCTGGCCGACCTGCTGGTGCTGGCCGCCGCCCGGATCGCCCAGTCCACCGGCGTCCGGCTCGGCTCCGCCAGTGCCACGCTCGGCGCCGCCGTGCGCCTCTGGCTCTCCCAGGACCCCCAGCGGCTCGCCACCAACCTCGCCGTCATGCACGCCGGCCGCCCCGCCGCCCTCGCCGCCGCCTGACCGCCCGGGGCCCCGCCTCCCGGCCTGGGCCGGTCCGTGGGGCACCAACGCAACCGGCCCTGTTCCCGCCACGAGACGGGGGAACAGGGCCGGACGGCTGTTCGGCGTCAGGCCGCCTGCTGCCAGCTCACGGGGGAGTAGTACGCCGGGCGGCGCTCCAGGCGCTGCCAGCTGGCGATCGGCTCGACCACGACGGTCTGGGCGGCGGCGGCCTGGACAGCGGCCGCGCGGGCCAGCAGGACGGCGGTGAGGGCGGCGAGTTCCTCATCGGTGAGGGAGCCGCGGACGATGCGTACGAGGGGTTCGGCGGAAGCGCTCATGGTTGTGGTTTCTCCCCCGGTTCAAGAAGTCTGGTGTGGGTCCGACGGGCCTGGACGGCCTGTTACATCGGTGGGTTGCCGTGCTTGCGGCTGGGCAGGTCGGCGTGCTTGGTGCGGAGCATGGCGAGGGAGGAGGCGAGGACCTGCCGGGTCTCGGCGGGGT
>NZ_JYJF01000126.1 GCF_000955975.1 Saccharothrix sp. ST-888 | reverse complement strand
GCGTCCCTGACACGCCAGGCCCCGCGACCTTCCGGAGGGCGGGTCATTCGATCCCGGGAATCTCCTCCGGCCAACTCGCGAGGATGTCCGGCGCGTGCCCGGGCTCCTCCAGGGCGCATTCGGCCCAGATGACCTTGCCGCCGGCGGTGTAGCGCGTTCCCCAGGACTGGGCGAGCTGGGCGACGAGGAACAGGCCGCGGCCGCCCTCGTCGGTGCTGGCCGCGTGGCGCAGGTGCGGGACGGTGCTGCTGGCGTCGGAGACCTCGCAGATCAGGGTGCGGTCGTGGATCAGGCGGACCCGGATGGGTTCGGCGCCGTAGCGGATGGCGTTGGTGACCAGCTCGCTGAGCAGCAGCTCGGCGGCGAAGGCGACCTCCTCCAGCCCCCAGTCGCCGAGCTTGCGGGTCGCGGCGGCGCGCATCTCGCAGACGCGGGCCGGGTCGGCGGGCAGCTCCCAGGTGGCGATCCGGCGGGGGTGCAGGGCACGGGTGCGGGCGACCAGCAGCGTGACGTCGTCGACCAGGTGCCCGGGCACCACGGTGGCCAGGACCGCGTCGCAGGTGGCCTCGGGCGGGCGGTCCGGGTGGGCCAAGGCGCGGCGCAGCTGGTCGAGGGCCGCGTCGACGTCGCGGTGGCGGTCCTCGATGGTCCCGTCGGAGTAGAGGACCAGCTGGCTGCCCTCGGGCAGGTGGAGCTCGGCCGTCTCGAAGGGGAGGCCGCCCAGCCCGAGCGGGGGCCCGGCGGGCAGTTCGGGGAACATCACGGTGCCGTCCGGGAGGACCACCGCGGGCGGGGGGTGGCCGGCCCGGGCGACGGTGCAGCGCTGCGTGGTCGGGTCGTAGATGGCGTAGACGCAGGTGGCGCCGATGATGCCGGGGCCGACGGCGGGCCCCGCGCCGTCCTCCTCGCGGTCGAGGCGCCCCACGAGGTTGTCCAGGTGGGTGAGGAGCTCGTCGGGGGCCAGGTCCAGTTCGGAGAAGTTGTGCACGGCGGTGCGCAGCCGGCCCATGGTGGCGGCGGCGTGCAGCCCGTGGCCGACGACGTCGCCGACGACCAGGGCGACCCGGGCGCCGGAGAGCGGGATGACGTCGAACCAGTCTCCGCCCACCCCGGACTCGGCGGGCAGGTAGCGGTGGGCGACCTCGACGGCGCTCAGCTCGGGCAGGCCGCGCGGGAGCAGGCTGCGCTGGAGCGCCAGGACCATGGCGTGCTCGCGGGTGTACCGGCGGGCGTTGTCGATGCAGACGGCGGCACGGGTGGTGAGTTCCTGGGCCAGTGAGCGGTCGTCGTCCCCGAAGGGGGTGGGGTCCTTCGAGCGGTAGAAGCTGGCGATGCCCAGCACCACGCCACGGGCGAGCAGCGGGGCGGTGATCAGGGAGTGGACGTTGTGCGCGAGCAGGCGGCTGCTGTGCTCGGGGTCCTGGGAGCGCCAGCCGGCGGACACCCGCAGATCGGGTTCCAGCACCGCCTGCCCACCGGCCAGGCAGCGGAGCTGGGGCGTGGTGGGGCGGAGGTCGAGCCGCTCGCCGACGGGGTAGAAGGGGTAGTCGTCGCGGATGCCGTGGACCACCGTGCGGTACAGATCGGCGGCGGGGTCATCGGGCTCGTCCCCGCGCAGTACGGCCTCGGACAGGTCGATGGTGACGACGTCGGCCAGGCGCGGGACGGCCATCTCGGCGAGTTCCTCGGCCGTGCGGCTCACGTCCAGGGTGGTGCCGATCCGGGCGCTGGCCTCGGACAGCAGCTCCAGGCGGCGGCGTGCCGCGACGGCGTACTGCCCCACGCCCGGCTCGCCGACGAGCAGCAGCCCGGGGGCCGGGTCACCGGCGGTGCCGCCGGGCGTGCGGGCCGTCGTGACGGACGGGCCGGGGCCGGAGCCGGTACCGGGAAGGTGTCCGGACGGCGGGGCGGTGGCGGTCGTGGTGTGCGCTGCGGTGTGCGCCATGGCGTGCGCCGGGAGGCCCAGCGCCTCGTCGACGTGACCGGCGGCGACGAGCTGCTGCGGGCCGTTGTGGAGGACCGCCTCGATGACGATGCCCTCGACCCCGGACGAGCTGGTCACCGGCCGGCTCAGCAGGGTGATCCGCCGGCCGCGGGACAGGACCAGTTCGACGGCGGCCCACTGGGCCGAGGAGATCAGGTCGGTGGCCTTCTCCGCGAGCACCATCTGGTCGCTGTGGTCCAGTCCGCTCCGGGACAGCTCGTCCACCCCCATCAGGCGCCCGTTGCCGGCCGCCGCGCCGGTGCGCGACCGGCGGCCGGACTCGAGGTACGCCCACAGCAGCGAGCGCTCGCGCGCCGAGCTCTGCTCCAGCAGCCGCCGTTCGATGGCGGCGGCCGCCCGGCAGATCACGGCGTCCAGCGCCGGGTCCGCGTCGGTGCGCGGAAAGCCGAAGCACAGGACGCCCTCGATCCGCCCGCTGAGCGGGTCACGGACCGGGATCGCCACGCAGGCGCTCGCCTGGGAGCGCTCGGCGAAGTGTTCGGCGCCGTAGACGTGGCAGAGCCGCCGCTCCGCGAGGGCGAGGCCGATGCCGTTGGTCCCCCCGAACTGCTCGGCGAACACGAAGCCCGGCACACTCTGGATCGCCGCGAGACTCCTGGCCATGGACACCTGGCCGAAACGGCGTTGCAGCACCACTCCGTCGGCGTCGGCGAGCGCCACGTTCATCCGGCTGCCCGCGAACCGGTACGCCAGCCGGTCCAGCACGGGTTCGGCCGCACGGACCAGGCGGCCGTCCGACTCGAAGTCCTGCCGGAACGGGAGCTCGGCCTGGTCGGGCGAGAGCCCCAGCAGCCGACAGCGCTGCCACGAGCTCAGGATCGTGCTCCGCACTCCTCCCTCGACCGATCCGCCATGCAGGAACCGCTCACGGACCCATGCGGGAACTGCGCCCGCCTCACCGGAACCTGTCATGATCGCCACAGCACTCACACTCCGATGAGCTGCACCCTTTGAGGCAATATTAGGACTTTGCCCGAATCGTGGTGCCTGCCACCTGGCCCTTGCCCCACCACGGTGGCGGCAACCCTTCCGCCACCGCATCATCGGCTGTACTGGGGGAAGCGGGATCGAGGAGCGCTATGAGTGGTTCTGCCGTCCCGCCCGGGCAGGATGCCGGGCACCGAGCCTCGGCCGCCAACGGGCCGGCGATGACCCGCGAGGAGTTCGACGCGCTCTTCGGCCGGCTGCGCCGCGACCGGCCGCCAGGACCGGCCGCAGCGGCGCAGCGGGTCGCGGCGGCGGGGCTCGTGCGCAGCGGTGAGGTGGTCGCCCTGGGACGGCCGTGGGACACGGCCCCGGGGCCCGACAACCGCAGGCCCGCGCTGCACCTCATGACCGAGCTGGCGGACACCACCGCCCCGGAGCCGACCGCGTACAAGGATTTCATCGCCTCCGACTACCACGGCAAGGCGCAGACGCACCTGGACGCGCTCTGCCACATCGCGTACCGGGGACTGCTCTTCGCGGGCGTGCGGGCGCAGCAGGTCCTCTCCTCGCAGGGGGCGGCCTACGGCGCGGTGACCGACCTGCTGCCCGGGGTGGTGGGGCGGGGCGTCCTGCTGGACGTGGCACGTCTGCGCGGCCTCGCCTGGCTGGAGCCGGGCGAGGCGGTCGGCGGCCCGGAGCTGATCGCCTGCGCCGACCGGCAGGGCAGCCCGCTCGACCCCGGGGACATCCTCCTCGTCCGCACCGGCCATCTCGCCCGGCGACGCGAACTGGGCGCGTGGGACCCGGACGAGCTCAGTGCGGGACTCCACCCCACCGCGATGCACGTCCCGTACGAGTCGCGGGCCTCGGCGCTGGGCGGCGACGGCGACAGCGACGTGCGACCGAGCCCGGTCGACGGGGTCCACTCGCCGGTCCACGTGCTGGCCGTCACCGCGATGGGGCTGCCCCTGATCGACAACATGGACCTGGAGGACCTGGCGGAGGCGTGCGTACGCCACTCGCGCTGGGAGTTCCTCTTCGTCGCCGCGCCCCTGCACATCCCCGGGGGCACCGGCTCCCCGGTCAATCCGCTCGCGGTCTTCTGAGCGGCCCGGGGCCTGGCCTGGCCGTCCGGCATCCCGCCGGCCGGTGGCGGGATGCCGGGACCGGCCGGCACCGTGGTGACGCCGCCTCAGTAGGCGCCGAGGAACCGGTCCAGGACGCGGACGCCGAAGTCGAGTCCGGCCACCGGGACGCGTTCGTCGACGCCGTGGAACATCCGCTGGTAGTGCAGGGCGGGATCGAGGCGCAGCGGCGCGAAGCCGTAGCAGTCGATCCCCAGGCGGCCGAAGGTCTTGGCGTCCGTCCCGCCGGCCATCAGGTACGGGACGGGGTGCCCGGCGGGGTCCTCGGCCCGCAGGGCGGCGGCCATCGCCGCGAAGGCCGGACCGGAGTGATCGCCCGTGACGGCCTCCTCCAGGTTGATGAACTCCCTTGTCACAGCGGGGCCGAGGAGTTCTTCCACGGTGGCCAGGTACTCCTCGCGGGTGCCGGGCAGGAAGCGGCCGTCCACCTGTGCCCTGGCGGCGCCCGGCACGACGTTGACCTTGTGACCGGCCTGCAGGACGGTGGGGTTGGCGGAGTTGCGGACGGTGGCGGCGAAGAGTTCACCGGCCCGGCCGAGGCGGACCGCCTCCGCCTCCAGCCGGTTGCGGTCGATGGTGGTGCCCAGGATGCGTTCGAGCTCCCCGAGCAGGGCCTCGACCGGCGGGATCAGCCGGGTGGGCCAGGAGTGGGCGGCCAGCCTGGACAGCGCGTGGACCAGGGTGCTGACGGCGTTGTCGGCACTGCCCCGGGAGCCGTGCCCGGCGGTGCCGGTGGCGCCCAGCCGCATCCAGGCGGTGCCGCGCTCCCCCAACGCGACCGGGTAGAGCCGCACTTCGGCGCCGCCGGGGCCGCCGGTCCGGCCTGATCCTCGCTGCGGGTGGACCGGGACCGAGAAACCCCCGGACTCCCCGATGGCCTCGGCGCAGTCCGCGAAGTGCTCCCGGTGCCGGGTGGCGACGAAGCGTGCGCCGTGGTCGCCGGTGGACTCCTCGTCCGCGAGGAAGGCGAGCACGATGTCCCGGCGCGGACGGCGTCCGGTCCTGGCCCAGGAACGCACGAGGGCGACGGTCGCCGCGACGGCTCCCTTCATGTCCACCGCTCCCCGGCCCCACAGGCAGCCGTCGTGCAGCTCGCCGGAGAGCGGGTGCCTGGACCAGTCGGCGGCGTCGAAGGGCACCGTGTCCAGGTGCCCGTGGACGAGCAGCGGTGCGCGCAGCGGATCGGTGCCCGTGAGGCGCGCCAGCACGCTGGCCCGGCGCGGCGCCGACTCGACGACCAGCGGCTCGATCCCGGCCTCGGCCAGCTCTGCCGCCACGTACTCGGCGGCGGCGCGCTCACCCGGTCCGGTGCCGTCGCCCGGGTTGGTGGTGTCGATCCGCAGCAGTTCCCGGCAGATCCGGACCGCCTCGGTCGCGGCGTGCCGGTCGCCGGGGGGCGGGGCTGCACCGACTGCCGGAGGTGGCGGAGTGAGGGTCATCGGTCGGTCCTTCCGGTTGCGGGCGAAGCCGCCGAGGGGGCTCGGCGGCAGCGGGGAGCGGTCGTGGTGGTGGCTGGCGGTGGCTCATCGCAGCTTCGGGTCGTACGCGTCGCGGACCGCGTCGCCGAGCAGGATGAAGCTCAGCACGGTGGCGGACAGGAACAGCGCCGGGAACAGCAGCAGATGCGGGAAGTCGAGGAAGTAGCTCTGTGCGGCGTTGAGTTGCAGCCCCCAGGAGAGGGCCGGGTACTGGAGTCCGACGCCGAGGAAGTCCAGGGTGGCCTCGCCCGAGATGACGTTCCCGATGTTCAGCATGGCGACCACCACCACCGGTGTCACGGCGTTGGGCAGCACATGACGGACCATCAGGCGCAGCGGACCCGCCCCCGTCGAGCGCGCGGCGTGCACGTAGTCGGCGTCCTTGAGCCCGATCACCTGGGCGCGCATCACCCGGGTCATGGTGGTCCAGCCGAGGGCCACCAGGACGAGCGTCATGGCGCCCAGCCCGTGGGAGGGGAAGGCGACCAGGACGACGGTGGCGCCGAGGATGAACGGCAGGCCGAAGAAGACGTCGGTGACCCGCGAGAGCAGCCCGTCGATCCAGCCGCCGTAGAACCCGGCGAGCAGGCCCAGCAGGACGGACAGCAGCAGCGCGCCGACGGTCACCGCGAGGCCGATGACCAGCGACGGACGGCTCCCCCGGACCACCTGGGCCAGGTAGTCGCAGCCCTGCAGGTCGAACCCGAACGGGTGGTCGAGGCTGGGGCCGACCCGGGAGTCGATCAGCTCGCAGCGCCCGCTGTCGTGCGTCAGCAGGGCGATGAACGGGTCCGGCACGGCGGCCATCAGGACGATCAGCAGCACCACGCCCGCGCAGAGGCCGACCAGTGGGCGGGCCCGCAGTTCGCGCCAGGTGTCGGAGGCCAGTGAGCCGGACGGCTTCGGGGTCCGGGTCCGGGTCCGGGTCCGGGGCGGGGCGGTGGGGGGCAGCAGCAGGTCTTCGGTGCGCGGGAGCGGTTGGGGGGTGTCGTCAGCCATGGGCGGTCCCGGGGCGCGGGGAGGTGTGGGCGGGGTGCTCGGCGGGGACGGGGGCCGGTCGCGCCGGACAGGTCCCGGTCGTCCGTGACCCGCTAGTCATGGCGGATCCTCGGGTCGAGCACCCCGTACAGGATGTCGACCAGCAGGTTGGCCAGGCAGAAGACCAGGACCAGCAGGGTGGTGATGCCCACCACCGTCGGCCCCTCGCGGAGTTGGATGGACTGGAAGACCTGCTGGCCGATGCCGGGGAGGTTGAAGATGTACTCGGTGACGACGGCCCCGGCCATCAGCGAGCCCAGTTCGACGCCGAGGAAGGTCACCACGGGGATCAGCGAGTTGCGCAGGGTGTGCAGCACCACCACCCGGCGGCGGCTCAGCCCCTTGGCCTCGGCGGTGCGGACGTAGTCGGCGCGCAGGTTCTCCAGCAGGGAGGCGCGGGTGAGCCGGGCGACGTACGCGACACCGAACGAGGCCAGGACCAGTCCGGGCAGCACGTAGGCGGCGGGCCAGCCGTCCTGGTCGCCGGAGACCGGGAACCAGCCCAGCCGGACGCCGAGGACCAACTGGGCCAGGTAGCCGACGGTGTAGACCGGGACGGCGATCACCAGGGTGGTCCCGGCGAGGACGAGGTTGTCGACCCACCTGCCCCGGCGCAGCCCCGCCCAGACACCGAGTGCGATACCGAGGACGGTCTCCAGGAACCAGGCGGTGAGCCCGAGTCTGAGGGTGACCTGCCAGCGTCCGGCGATGACGTCGGCGACCGGCTCGCCGGTGAAGGTCCGGCCGAGGTCCCCGGTGAGCAGGCCGCCGAGGTACTCGGCGTACTGGACGGCCAGCGGGTCGTCCAGGTGGTAGCGGCGGTGCAGTTCGGCGAGGACGGCGGGCGGGACCGGCCGGTCACCGGCCAGGCCCTGGATCGGGTCGCCGGGCAGGACGAAGACGAGCGCGTGGATCAGGAAGGTGGTGGCCAGCAGTACGGGTACGGCGTACAGCAGGCGGCGGGCGATGAATCGGCCCATCGGACCCTTTCGTTTCTCGTGCCTACGTTCCTACGGTTCTCGTGCCTACGTTTCTCGTGGCTACGTCTCTCGGGCGCCGGTCCCGGTGTCAGTGGCGCACGGTCACCCGGTCCAGGTGCAGTCCGGCCACGTACGGGTCGATCAGGATGTTGCCGACCCGGCTGCTCCAGGCGGACTGGTCCTGCCAGTTCCAGAGCGGGATCAGCGGCAGCTCGGCGAGGGCGATGTCCTCGGCCCGCTGGTAGTACCCGATGCTCTCCCGCTCGGTCGGGGCGGCGTCGCCCCGGGCGAGCAGGTCGTCGAACTGCGGGTTCCGCCAGCCCATCCGGTTGTCGTGGTTGTAGAGGCCGGCCAGGTAGTTCTGCATGCTGGGGTAGTCGATGACCCAGTTCTGCCGGTAGGGGCCGGTGGTCTTGCGGCTGTTGAGGATCGGGCCGAGGTCGGCGGCGGCCATCTTCCGGAAGGTGATGTCCCGGATGCCGAGGTTCTGCCGGAGTTCGTTGGCGACGGCGGTCATCCACTGTTCGTAGGTGGGGTCGGCGTTGGTGAAGTAGAGCACCATCGGTCCGGTGAATCCACCGGCGTGGTCGAGGAGTTCCTTCGCCTTCGCGGGCTGGTAGGTGCAGGTCTCGCCGCAGGCTCCGGCGCGGTGGCCCGGGATCATGGCGGCGACGAGCGAGTCGGCCGGTGTGTGCACCTCGTTGTAGATGGCCCGGGTGATGCCCTTGCGGTCGATCGCCATCGAGAGGGCGCGGCGCAGCTCGGGGTCGGTGTACCGGTGGTCCCACAGCGGCAGGCCGAGGTAGTCCATGGTGCCGCTGGGGCGGACCGAGTAGCGCTTCTTGAAGGTGCGTTTCGCCTCGTACGCCCGTGCGGCCGGCACGGTGCTCATGAAGTCGAGGTGTCCGGCGCGGAGTTCGGTGAACGCGGTGTCCTTGCTGGTGAAGATCCGGAAGTGCACCGCGTCGGCCGTCGCCGGCCGGCTGCCGGTGTAGGAGGCGGCCCGCACCAGGTCGATCCGCTGGTTGTGCTGCCAGTCGCCGTCCATCGCGAACGGGCCGTTGCCGATCGGGTGCCGGTCGAAGCCGTCCGGGTCGGTGAAGGCGGCCGTGGGCAGCGGCGCGAAGGCCGGAAAGGCGAGCAGCATCGGGAACTGGCTGAACGGGGCGCTGAGGGTGACCTGGAGGGTGTCGGCGTCCAGCACCCGCAGCCCGGAGAGGTGGTCGGCCCTGGGCTGCTGCCCCCGGGCGGGGTTGAGGTCGGCGTAGCCGTCGATCTGGGCGAAGTAGGAGTTGGTCTCCCAGCCGTTGGGCCCGTAGGCGGCGGCGTTCCAGGCGGCGGCCAGGCTCTGCGCGCTGACCGGCTCCCCGTTGTGGAAGACCGCGCCATGGCGGAGCGTCACCTTCCAGACCCGCTGGTCGGCCGACTCCACCGCGCGGGCGGCCAGCGGCACCACATGGCCGTCGCCCGGGTCGAGGGTGACGGGGGTGTCGAAGAGGCCCTGGAGGACCTGGAGCGCGTAACTGCTGGTGGTCCGCCCCGGCGTGAGGTGGTCGGGCTCGGTGAGCCCGACCGTGAACGACCCGCCCGGGATCTGCGGGATCTCGCCGTCGTCCTGGTCGGCGGGACGGGTGCACGCGGGCGCCGCGAGCAGCAGGAGTGCCAGGGCAGCGGACCGGACCACCGTAGGGACGGACCGAGGGTGCCGCGTCGTCTTCATGGGGCTCCGTTCCCGGTGACAGCAACCGTGCGGCGGCCGATGGTACGAGCATCCGCGCGACGAACCCGGCGTCTGGGTAAGGGAGTTCTCCGTAAGGGAGTTCTCATAGGCCAACCATGCAACTCGCACCGGGGTGCGGGGAACCGCGCGTGGAGGCGGCCGTGCCGTGGCGGGGTCGCTCGCGCGGCTGCCCGCGCCCCTGCCGGGCCCGTCAGCAGCGGGAACTCGCGGAGCAGGCGTTCTCCCAGTCGTGCGGACTGCGGGTGCGGCGGCCGTCGGCGGGGGCGGCGGCCGCTGCGGTGGTGGCGGTGTCGCCGAAGAGCCGGAGCACGAAGGCGTCGATGACCGGGCGGGGGCTGTTCCCGGCGAAGTTGTTGAGCAGCACCGTGAAGGCGAGCGTGTGTCCGTCGGGGCGGTCGAGGTAGCCGGCCAGGGCGTCCACCCCGGTCATCGAACCGGTCTTGGCGTGCACCCGGCCCTCGGCGGGCGTGCCGGTCAGCCGGTTGCTGAGGCTGCCGCCGACCATCCGGCGCGGGTCGCCGGCCACCGGGAGTGCGTCGTACCAGGTGGCGAACCAGGGCTGGCTGCGGGCGAACTCCAGTAGTCCCAGCAGCCGTTGGGCGGTCATCAGGTTGTGCCGGGAGAGTCCCGAGCCGTCGGCCTGCCGGGCGGCGGTGACGTCCAGCCCGTTTCTGTGGACGAAGTCGGCGATCCGGTCGAGTCCTGCGGACCAGCTGCCCGCTCCACCGCGCACCCGGCCGATCTCCTTGACCAGGTGCTCGGCGATGCCGTTGTTGCTGAGCTTGAGGAACGGCACCATCAGCGCGGAGAGCGGCGCCGAGTCGTGGTGCGCCAGGGCCGTGGCGTCCGCCGGGGCGCGCCCCGCTCCCACCGGGCCGTGGACGGTCACCCCGTGGCGGGCGAGGTCGGCGGCGAAGACCGTGGCGGCCAGCCGGGCCGGGTCGTCCACGGCGACCCACTCCTCGCTGGTGCCGCCGTCCGCCGGGACGCTGCCGGTGAGCACGAGCTCGTTGGTCGCGGGCTGCCTGCCCACGTCCACCGTCCGGTCGCTGCCCGCCTCGCCGGTGGCGATCCGGCCGGCCAGCCGCACCGGGGCGTCGGACGGCGTGACCCGCACGGTCGCGGGCTCTCCGGGCGCCCGGCCCGGGGTCAGGGTGAGCCGGACGGTGCCCGGGTCGTAGTCGGTGTCGGTGGCCAGGGTGAGCGCGGAGATCTGCGGGCTGTAGTACGCCGCCTGGTCGTCCCAGGCCCAGTTGGGGCCCAGCGGCACGCCGTCGTAGCGGGAGGCGTCGGCCAGCAGCCCGCCGGAGACCGTGCTGACGCCGGAGTCGGCGACCTGCCGGGCGAGTGTGTCCAGGTCGGCGGGCAGCAGGCTGGGGTCGCCGCCGCCGCGCAGGACCAGGTCCCCGTCGAGGGTGGTGCCGTCGCGGCGGCCCGCCGCCAGGATGTCGGTGCCGAAGCGGTGGTCGGCGCCGAGCAGGTCGAGCGCGGCGGCCGCCGTGACGGTCTTGAGCGTGGAGGCGGGCAGCATCAGCGCACCGGGGGTGTGCCGGTAGAGCACCTCTCCGGTGGCCGCGTCGGCGACCACGGCGGAGACCTGGGCCCCGGTCAGGCGCGAGTCCTCGAACAGCCGGTCCAGGTCGGCGGAGAGCGACCCCGCCACCGCTGCCCGGGGCCGCCCTGCGGACGGCGGGGCCGAACCGGTGAGGACGAGGGCGACGAGGACGGCGGCGAGCGGCACGCACAGCCGCCGGACCGGATGGCTACGCACGGGACCTCCAGGGGGCGGACGGGCGACCACCACCTTGGCGCCGACGGGCTGCCCCCGCCGCCGGTGACACGCCCGCGACCGAGATTCCCCCGCACGGAGTACACCGCACCGGCGAGGGCATGGGGGGTGGCCGTTCCGACCGACCCGCCGTCGAGTCGCTAAGGTACGTCAGCACTCTTACGATCAGTCACTGCTTCGGGGGACCACCGTGAGCACTCCACCTCCCAATCCGTTCGGGGGACCGCCGCAGGGCGAGCCGCCCAATCCGTACGCCACTCCGTCCGCGCCCGGCTTCCCGGCCGCAGCGCCGTACGGGCAGCCCCAGCCGTACGGGCAGCAGCCGCCCGGACCACAGCCGTACGGCCAGCAGCCGCCCGGACCGCAGTTCTACGGGCAGCCGCAGCCGGCCCCCGGGGCACCGGCCTTCCCGCCGCCGCCCGGACCGGTCGTACCGACGGAGAAGCCGCGCCGGCGGCGGTCGGTCTGGACGCTCTTCGGGATACTCGGGCTGCTGGGCGTCGGAGTCGGCTTCACCATCCTCGACAGCACCCCGGAGCGGGCGCGCGTCGGCGACTGCGCGGGCTACCCCTCGGGCAGGTTCGGCAAGGTCAACTGCGCCGCCTCCGACGCGCAGTGGGTGGTGACCGCGCGGTACAGCGGCACCTCGACCATGCCCTGCCTGATGCAGTGGAAGGCCTCCCGCGACTACAAGGGCACCAGCCGCCGGCTCGGCAGGACGCAGCACTACGTGCTGTGCCTCGGCCGCCACACGCCCGGTGATCCGACGCCGACGGTCGCCAAGGCACCGAACTCCTGACCGCGTGTCCACGCGCCCACAGCACTCTCACCATCACCACCCAACGGGAACGAAACCTTGACCTCGCCCTACCCTCCGTCCAACCCCTACGGCTCCCCGCCGCCGCAGCAGCCCGCTCCGGGCTACCCGTCGGCCCCGCCACCGCCCCCCGGCGGGTACGGCTACCCCGCCGCGCCGCCGCCCGCCGCCTACCCGCAGCAGCCCGGGCCGTACGGCGCACCGCCGCAGCAACCGGGTCCGTACGGCGCACCGCCGCAGCAGCCGATGGCCTACGGAGCGCCCGGCTACCCGCCGCCGCCCGGTGCGGTCACCTGCCGTTTCTGCGGCGGGTTCCCGGCCGTGCAGGTCACCGTCCGGGGACACCAGGGCATGATCGTCATCATGCGGTTCCTGCGCCAGCACGGCCCGTTCTGCCGCACCTGCGGGACCGCGATGGTCCGCGACATGTCGGCCCGCACGCTGGTGCAGGGGTGGTGGGGCTACCTCTCGTCCGTGTTCACCCCCATCACGCTGCTGCGGAACCTGTTCGCCTACAACAAGATCAAGCAGCTGCCGCCGGCCGCACCGGGACCGCTCGGGCCGCAGCTCGACCCGGGCGTTCCGCTGACCAAGCGTCCGGCGATGCTGATGCTGCTGCTGCCGGTGCTGTCGGTCCTGCTGTTCGTCGGCCTGCTGGTGGCCGGTGCGGCCGCCGGCGGCCGCACCACCACGGACACCTCGTTCGGCGGCTACGGGACTTCGCCGACGCAGAACCCGACGGGCAACGCGTTCGGCGGCTTCGGTAGTTCACCGATGCCCAGCAGTTCGCCGACGCCCTACGCGCCCAAGGTCTCCGCGCGGACCGGCGACTGCGTGCACAACGCCGGCACCGAGGCCAGCCCGAGCCTCCGGGTGCTCCCCTGCTCCGACCCGAGCGCCGAGTTCAGGGTGGAGGCGCGGGTCGACGGCACGACCGACGACCACACCGCCTGCTCCCCGTACCCGGACTACGACAGCTCGTTCATCCACGAGCAGGTCGGCGCGAACTACGTCCTCTGCCTGAAGGCCAACAAGCCGTCCGGCAGCTCCTGACGGACACCCGCCCGCGCGGGGCGGCGCCATCGGCCGGGCCGATGGCGCCGCCGGCCCTTCGAAGGGTCAGAACAGACCCTGGGTGAGGGCGACGGAGTCCGGCACGGAGACCACCTCGGGGACCGAGAGCGGCATGATGCCGAGGATCTGCTGGGTGACGTAGTGGGCCGACATCATGGCGCCCTCCTGCCAGCCGGGCAGCGGGGAGATCTGGTCGCCGGTGACGTAGAAGACGTCACCGCCCTCGGGCTGGAGCAGCTGCCGGTAGGCCTCCTTGTGGTCCTTCCGGCTCTGCTTCCAGTCCGCCCAACCGCCCTCCTGGTAGGGCACCTTGTGCCAGGCGATGGTGACCGCCTTGTCGTCGGGGACGACGGACCTGTCCGCGAACTCCGGGTGGAGCTGGGCGGCGCCCTCCCGGGCCAGTTCGATCCGGTCGTCGGGCGACAGGTTGCCGAGCTCGTCGGCCTGGTCGCCGAAGTTGTAGGCGCCCGTCAGGGTTCCCTTGGCGGAGAAGTAGTCGTTGGACGGGTACCACAGCTGGGTGATGTTGTGGGCGGTCCAGCTGATGCCGCCGTAGATGCCCTCGGTGTCGTGGATGCCGTCGAGATCGCCCTCCCAGAAGCGCCGGTTGGCCTGCCAGCCCACCTTGCAGGTCTTCGCGAACTCCACGATCCCGATCGCCTTCTCGAAGGCGTCCGAGAAGCCGTCCAGCTCGATGTCGTCGTCCAGCAGCGGGACCGGGATGTTGCTGACGCAGTAACGGGCCCGCGCCTCGCACTCCTTGCCGCCCTTGAGGTACTGGACCGTCACTCCGGGACCCTTCGTCTCGAGCCGGATGTCGGTGACCTCCGCCTGGAGCACGATCTCCGCACCGGCCAGCCGCGCTTCGCGGGCCAGCGCGTCGACGACCTTGTCCATCCCGCCGGCCGGCTGGAACATCGTGGCCTGCCACAGGTAGTCGACCGGCTGGTAGAACCGGGCCTTCCAGAAGCCCGACTCCACCAGCTCCTCGAACGGCAGCGGCGGGGCGGGCGTCGGGAACGGCTCCTCGATCACCGGGTCGTCCAGGTAGCCGGAGCGGGTGGAACCCTTGTACTTGCCGTTGACGTCGAGGGCGCCGAAGACCCGCAGCAGGTCGCGTAGTTCACCGGTGAACGAATCCGTCTCCGCCAGGGTCTCGGCGAGCTTCGCCGCGAGGTAGCCTCGGGTGTCGTTGGCCACCCGGCGGTTGGGCAGGGTCTTCTCCAGGTGCGGCGGACGGACCAGGTTCGCCGTGGTCTCCATGACGTACGGCTCCAGCGCCACCTTGAAGTCGCGGCAGTACTTGAGCACCCGGCGGTGGTGGTACGGAATCCGGCCGGGGCCGAGGTTGAGGTACATGTTGTCGTCGAAGCGGCAGGTGTGGGTGTGGACGGGCTCGCCCGTCACGTCGTCGAGCTCGTAGAGCTTGTCGCCCTTGCGGGCCGTGCGGTTCCGCCCGCCGACCCGGTTCTGCGCCTCCAGCACCGTGCAGTCGAAGCCGAGCAGGCTCAGCTCGTACGCCGCGGTCAGGCCCGCGACCCCGGCGCCGAGGATCAGCACCTTCTCCCCCCGTCTGCGCGGCACGGGGAAATGCAGCGGACCGGCCCAGCCGGTGGCCTCCGGACCCGCGCCGCCGATCATGGCCTGGTAGAGCGCGTTCGCGGCGCCGCCCTGGGGTGTGGTCACCGGCGCGGGCCGGTCGGTCTTGTTCTTGGTCATCTTCTCGATACCTGTTCTGGTGTTGGCGGATCGGTCGGCCTGCCCGGCCTGCTCGATCGGCAGGTGGAGCCCGCGCGGCCGAAGCAGCGGCATCGGGTTCCGGGTGGGTTGGACATGACGGTCAGGTCGTCGCTCCGGCGGCAGCGCGGGCGGAGCGGTGGCGAGTTGCGCGGCGACTGGGGTCGAAGTGGGCCTCGTGCCCGCCGTAGCCCGCTCCGGCCGAGGCCGCCACCGTCAGGTCCGGCAGGACCGCACCGGGCTCCGGCACTCCCGGCGGAAGCCCGAACTGCCTTTCGCATGAGGATGGTTGCCCAGCGTGGTGGTGGGTACGAAGGCGATCGCATTCCCCGAGAAACCGCAACGGCGGGGCCGAGAGGCGGGTGAAGGCCGAGCAGCTGACACCCGTGGCGGTGAGGGCCGGCATCGGAGCCACCATGCTGATCATCCTTCGTTTTCGAGGACGTGGAGACGGCCCGGGATACGCCCGCACCTGCGGGCACAACCCCGCAAGGCCAGGCCCCGACAGGGTCCGTACGCGAACTTGAACCTATCGGCCGCGCCCCTGATCCGCCTCTTCCCACCCTGCACACGATCGGGTGAATCCCCACTACCGCCCCACCGGATCACCCTTGACGCGAGGAGGCCGGCCATGGGGCATCGGACACCGGCTGAGCGCTGTCCCGCCGTCAGGATCGGGTAGTTCACAGATCCTGGCGCCCACCGGCAGCAACAGACCCCACCGACCTGAGTAGTGGCCAGTGGGGTCTGTTGCTGTCCCGCCGGAGACGCTCTACCGGAGCAGCTCAG
The DNA here is from genome assembly GCF_000955975.1 of Saccharothrix sp. ST-888. GTDB lineage: Bacteria > Actinomycetota > Actinomycetes > Streptomycetales > Streptomycetaceae > Kitasatospora. The sequence continues at coordinate 3,261 of NZ_JYJF01000126.1, read as the reverse complement.
GCGTTGTACTCGTAGCCGATGGTGAGCCTTGTCGGGATGACTGGTCGTTCTGCGAGTGCGGCAGCGAGGAGTGCCCGGACGAGGGGAAGGCTGACGGTCATGTACCGGTGCCTCGGTGAAGACGAGAACGGCAAGCCGTGCGGCGCCGAGGGTCCGGTGTGCGACGACTTCGAGACGGCGCAGCGCTGGCCGTTCGATCACATCGAGTCCAAGCAGGAACACCGGAGTTACGTGCACGCTGCCGTGCCGCAGTCTGGCCCTACGCCTTCGCCGGAACCACTTGGCGCTGTTCGGCACGGCAGGACTCCGTGAAGATCACCGTGCCGGTCCGGCTGCCCGCTGAGGGTGAGTGCCCACCCAACCCGCACCCCCGCGCCTGCTTCCCGGGATCTGGCACGCACCCAAGAGCCGCCCCGTCCGTGCGTCGTCCCCCCGTGGCGCATGGGCGGGGCTTCGCCACCTGGCTGGCCATGGCCTCCTCACCACCGATCCGGGCACCACAGTCGACGCCTGGCGCCGTGTCCACGCACTGCTGACCGGCGGCTAGCGCGGCGGGCACCGTTCCTGCGCGGGTCACGCGGCCGGGGCCGGTTGGTGCTACGCCTCGGCAATGGCTCCGATGGTGCGGATGCGAGCGGCCGAGCGCCAGAGCCGCGCCGCCGCAACCAGCGGCGGGCAGAACGCCGCCGCACACGCAGCTAGCAACGCGACGGGGGTCACGCCGGAGGCCGTCAGGGAGAGGACGACGGCGATGGCCGGGGTGACCACCACGGGCGAGAGCAGCAGCAGCGTCGCCTGCATCTTCTCCTTCCGGACCCACTGGGCCGACTTCCACACCCGCACCACGGCAGTGACCGTGGCGGCCAGTGCCAGAACGGGTCCGACGGCCGGGATCAGCGCCAGTGGCAAGGAGAGGACGATGAGGCCGAGGGTGACGGTGGTACGGCCCGGGCTCTCCGCTTCGGCGCGGGGCCAGCCCTCCTCTGCCAGCGCGGCGTCGGCCACGGCCTGCGGCCGCCCGAGCCGGTCCAGGATCTGGCGTACCGTCTCCTGGTCCGCGCGGTCGCTCTCCGCCAGGGCCACATCGATGTGCTCGCGCAGGTTCGCGAGCAGTTCGCGGCGGGTGGCGTCCGGAAGCGCGGAGGTGCGCTGAGCGACCTCGGCGAGGTAGGCGTGGACCAGCGGCTGGTCATGGTGATCGTTCACGGCAGGTCTCCAGGGTTGAGAAAGTGGTCGACGGCGGTACGGAAGGCGGGCCAGAGCGCGGTGAACTCCTCCAGGGCGCGGCGGCCGTCGTCGGTGAGCGTGTAGTACCTGCGCGAGGGCCCACTGGCCGATTCCCGCAGGTAGGTCTCGGCGAGGCCGGCCCGGCGGAGACGGGACAGCAAGGGGTAGATCGTGCCTTGGCTGGTCGCCATCACCTGGACCTGGGCAAGCTCCTGCAGCAGCTCCACTCCGTAGCGCGGGCCGTCGCGCAGCAGCGCGAGGACGCAGTACTCCAGCACTCCTCTGCGCAGCTGGCTTGCCACCGGGCCGTCCGCACTGTCGTAGCTTGCTTCGCCAGGTACCATGCAACACAAGATACCGGTTGAGCGTGCCCGCGTCCACGACGCGGTGAAGGGCATGACACGTGACGGGGTCGGCGCCGCCGGAACTCGGGGCCCGGAACCGTGCTCCGCGATGGTTCTCCCGGGTGGTCATGGGAGCGGGATCGCGCAGGGCGGGTAGTCAGTAAAGCGGCACCCCTCCTTTCCCGTACTCGACACCCGACGGAGCCGCCGTGAAATTCGGAGTCTCGACCTTCATCACCGACCAGGGCATCAGCCCCACCTCGCTCGGAGCCGCACTCGAGGAACGTGCCTTCGAGTCGTTGTTCGTCCCCGAGCACAGCCACATCCCGGCCGACCGTCAGACGCCCTACCCGGGCGGTGGTGAGCTGCCGGAGGTGTACTACCGCACCCTCGACCCGTTCGTGGCCCTGGCCGCGGCCGCCGTGGTGACCGAACGGCTGCTGCTGGGCACCGGCATCGCGCTGGTCCCGCAGCGCGACCCGATCATCACCGCGAAGGAGGTCGCCACCCTCGATCTGGTCTCCGGCGGCCGCGTGATCTTCGGCATCGGTGTCGGCTGGAACCGTGAGGAGATGAGGAACCACGGCACCGACCCCTCGACCCGGGGCCGGCTCGCCGACGAGCGGCTGCGCGCGATGCGGGAGCTGTGGACCAAGGAGAAGGCCGAGTTCCACGGCGAGTTCGTGAACTTCGATCCGGTCTTCGCATGGCCCAAGCCCGTGCAGCGCCCCCATCCGCCGATCTACGTCGGCGGGGGTGAGGGCGCTTTCCCCCGGGTGGCAGAGCTCGGCGACGCGTGGCTGGCCAACAGCACGTCGCCGCAGGAGCTCGGCCCCCGGGTCGAGCAACTGCGCGCCCTTGCCGGACGGGAGGTGCCGGTGACGGTGTACGCGGCTGCCGACAAGCCCGAGCACATCGAGGGCTACCGCAGCCTCGGCGTCGAACGGCTCCTGTTCTTCGTGCCGACGCGGCCCGAGCGGGAGACCCTGGAGCACCTGGACCGGCTGGCCGCAGTGGCTGCCAAGTACCGCTGAGACGCGGCACACCGGTGCGCCTCGGGGTCCGCGACCGACCCCGGCCACCAGCCGCCGGAGGCGCCACAACTGCCGTTGCCGCCATGGCTACCGGAAGGGGTGCGATGCCCGCTCTGACGAGCGCCGAGGCGAGGGAGCGGTTCGCCACAGCGCGCATCGCCCACCTCGCGACGACCGACGCGGCCTCCCGGCCGCACCTGGTGCCGGTGGTGTTCGCCCTGGACGGCGACACGGTGCTGCTGGCCGTGGACCACAAACCGAAGCGGACGGTTCGGCTCAAACGCCTGGCCAACATCGCTGCCAACCCGTCGGTCTGTCTGCTCGTCGACCACTACGAGGAGGACTGGGACCGCCTGTGGTGGGTACGGGCCGACGGCGAGGCCCGCGTGCTCCCGCCGGCGGACCGCTCTCCCGAGGCCAGCCGCTGCGTCGGCCTGCTCACGGCCAAGTACCGGCAGTACACCGGCCGCCCTCCCGGCGGACCGGTGGTCGAGGTCTCGGTCCTGCACTGGAGCGGCTGGCGCGCGTGGTGAGCCGCGCGCCGGCCGCGCACACGGTCAGAGCAGGCCGTCCCAGTGCTGCTCGACCACCACCGCCCACCAGTTCTCCGGATCACCGAACACCGTCCCGTCCAGCGCGGCGAGTTCCCGCTGGAG
>NZ_JYJF01000125.1 GCF_000955975.1 Saccharothrix sp. ST-888 | reverse complement strand
GCTCCTGGGGAATCGGTAGGGCATGGTGTATGCGGCCTTGCCCAGAGATTACCTCGGGTGAGCAGCCCGCCTTCCCGGCCGGGCTGCTTCCACCAGGTCAGACGGCTGCTGCGGCCGCGCGAGCCGCCTTGATCTCGTCGATCTTGCGGCCGTAGTGCACCGAGCACCACCACAGGCCCGCGAAGACCACGCCCAGGCCGAACATGGTCGGCAGGACGAAGCCGCTGGCGATCAGGCCGAGCTGGAGCGCCCAGCCGACGGCGACCGCGCCGGGCCGGGTGATCGCGCCGCAGAGCAGGATGCACAGCAGCATCGCGATCCCGCTGACCGTCCAGATGGTGGCGGTGGAGACGTCGCTGAGCTGCATGGCCACCAGGCCTGCGAACATCACCAGCAGCGCCTCGCCGATCAGCGTCGAGGAGCACAGGGTCCGCATGACTACTTCCTCCCGAGCAGCAGGCGGGCCTCGCCCACCGTGATGACCGAACCGGTGACCAGGACGCCGGCGCCGCCGAGGTCCTCCTCCTCCGCAAGGGTGACGGCCGCCTCGATGGCGTCGTCCAGGCGCGGCTCCACCTGGACCCGGTCCTCACCGAAGATCTCCACGGCCAGCGCGGCCAGCTCGTCCACCGGCATCGCGCGGTGGGTGGAGTTCTGGGTGATGACCACCTCGGCCAGGATCGGCTCGAAGACCTCCAGCAGCCCCGAGACGTCCTTGTCGCCGCTGGTGGCGATCACTCCGACCAGCTTGCTGAAGCCGAAGGACTCGCCGATCGCGGCGACGGTCGCCTCGGCGCCGTGCGGGTTGTGCGCGGCGTCCAGGATCACGGTGGGGCTGCGGCGGACGACCTCCAGGCGGCCCGGCGAGCGGACGCCGGAGAACGCCTGGCGCACCTTGTCCGGGTCCAGGTTCCCGCCGCGCGCGCCGCCGACGCCGAAGAACGCCTCGACCGCCGCCAGCGCCAGGACCGCGTTGTGCGCCTGGTGGGCGCCGTGCAGCGGGAGGAAGATCTCCTCGTACTCGTAGCCGCCGAGCCCGCGCAGCGTCACCATCTGCCCGCCGACCGCGACCTCACGGTGGATCACGCCGAACTCCATGCCCTCGCGGGCCACCGTGGCGTCCACCTCGACAGCCCGCTTGAGGATGGTCTGGGCGGCGTCCAGCGGCTGCTGGGCGACCACGGCGAGGGCGCCCTGCTTGATGATCCCGGACTTCTCGACCGCGATCTCGCCCGTCGTCTCGCCGAGCTTGTCGGTGTGGTCGAGACCGATCGGGGTGATCACCGAGACGGCGGCGTCGATCACGTTGGTGGCGTCCCAGGAGCCGCCCATCCCGACCTCGACGACGGCCACGTCCACCGGGGCGTCGGCGAAGGCCGCGTACGCCATGCCGGTCAGCACCTCGAAGAAGGACATCGCCACCGGCTGTTGCGCGTCGACCATCTGCACATAGGGCTCGATGTCGCGGTAGGTCTCGACGAACCTCTCGACCGGGATGGGACTGCCGTCCAGGCTGATCCGCTCGGTGACGGACTCCACGTGCGGGCTGGTGTAGCGGCCGGTGCGCAGCTCGAAGCCGTTCAGCAGCTGCTCGATCATCCGGGCGGTGGAGGTCTTGCCGTTGGTGCCGGTGATGTGGATCGAGGGGTAGGAGCGCTGGGGCTGGCCGAGGATGTCCATCAGGGCCTCGATCCGGTCGAGCGAGGGCTCCAGCTTGTTCTCCGGCCAGCGCTTGGCCAGCTCGGCCTCCACCTCGCGCAGCCCGGCCACCGGGTCGGCGGGGTCGCTGCTGGTGGGGCGGATCGTGTACGGGTTCTGCTCGGCCTTGTCGCTCACGCCCTCAGTCTACGGAGCTGCGGTCACCGGGTCGGAGCAGGCCGTCCCGGGTGAGGGTCATCACTTCACCAAGACAGAGTAAAAATGATCATTTAGCATGGATTCGTTGCCAAATGTCGCTATTTGCCGTTGATTCGAAGCTCACGGGACCGGTTCATTGCACAACTTCTTCGTCGCCCACGAGGTGGCAGTCCTCGGGGCGGCGCAGCTGGTATCGCTGGCACTGCTCGCCTACATGATGGTCGACTTCGGCCGCTTCCTGCTGTACTGGGCCGGGTCCGCGCACGCCTTCCGCCACAACCGGCCCGCCGAGCCCGGCGACCCGGACGTCTTCCAGTGGCACCTGGTGGTCCCCTGCCGCGACGAGGACGCCGTGATCACCGCGACCCTCGACGGGCTGCGCGCCTCCACCCCGCGCGCGCATCTTTGGGTGGTGGACGACGACAGCGACGACCGCACCCGCGAGCTGGTGCTCGAAGCCGCCGCACGCGATCCGCGGATCCACCTGGTCCAGCGCCGCCGCACCGGCAGCGTCGGCCTCGGCGGCAACGGCCAGTTCGTCCGGCTCACCGCACTCGACGAGCTCGGCCGGGGCACCGGCGCCCCGTGGCCCGAGCGGGCACTGCTGGAGGACTACGAGTCCGGACTCGAACTGCGGCTGGCCGGCTACCGGTTGACCCATGTGCACGAGACCCGGGTCTCCCAGGAGGGCCTGGTCTCCGTCCGGCGCTTCCTCACCCAGCGCACCCGCTGGGCCCAGGGCAACATGCAGCGCCTGCGCTACAACCCCCGCGTGCTGCGCTCGCCGCACTACACCCTCGCGGGCAAGGCCGAGGTGCTGTACACCTTCCTGCAGCCGGTGGTCTGCGTCCTGCTGGTCCTGCTCACCCCGGTCTCGCTGGGCATCTCGCTGGCCACCCGGATCTGCTACCCGCAGGATGCCGCCGTCTTCGAGCAGCGCTTCGGCCTGCTGATGCTCATCGCCTTCGTGATCGCCGCGCTGCCGCTGGTGCGTTGGGGCGCGGTCTACCGCACGTCGGTCCGTCCCGAACGGAGCCGGCGGACCGGCCTGCTGTGGGGCCTGCTGCTCTGGCTCTACACCTACCACCTCTTCGTGGTCGCCGTCCGGGCCGCGGTGCGACTGCTGCTCGGCCGCAACGGCTGGGCCAAGACCCGGCGGAACGCCGAACTCACCGCCGTCGGCGCCCCCACCGCACTCGAAGCCTGACCGGTCCACGGAGAGACGATGTCCCTGCACCACCTTCCCCACCACCCCGGCACGGCCGGCATCGCGGTCGTTCTCGGCACCCGCCCCGAACTGGTCAAGCTCGCCCCGCTGATCCACGAACTCGGCCCCGCCGCCCGCCTGGTACACACCGGCCAGCACTGGGACGAGGCGATGTCCGGCCGCTTCCTGCGTGAACTCGACCTGCCGGAGCCCGAGTTGCTCACCGGCGTGGGCGGCCGGCCGCGCGCCGGACAGATCGCCGCCGCACTGGACCAGTTGGACACCGCCTTCGCCGCCGACCAGCCCGCCGCCGTAGTGGTCCAGGGCGACACCAACGCCACCCTGGCCGGCGCGCTCGCCGCCAACGCCCGGGGCATCCCGCTGGTGCACGTCGAGGCCGGGCTGCGCAGCCACGACCGGGCGATGCCCGAGGAGCACAACCGGGTGATGGTGGACCACATCGCCGACCTGCTCTGCGCCGCCACCGAGGCCAACTCCGCCCAGCTGCGCGCCGAGTCGCTGCCCGCGGAACGGATCGCGCCGACCGGCAACACCGTGGTCGAGGTGGTCCGGCGGCAGCTGCCCGGCTCCCGGGCCAGGGCCGCGCTGCTCGCCCGCCACGGGCTGACGGCCGACAGGTACGTCCTGGCCACCGTGCACCGGCCGGAGAACACCGACACCGCCGATGCGCTCGGCGCCGTGCCGGCCGGGCTGGACCAGATCGCCCGCGCCGGTACTCCGGTCCTGTTCCCGATGCACCCGCGCACCCGGGCGGCGGTCGATCGGCACGGGCTGACCCCGCTGGTCGGCCGGCTCGCCGACGCCGATCCGGTCGGGTACGCCGACTTCCTGGGGCTGGCCCGGCATGCCGCGCTGCTGGTCTCCGACTCGGGCGGGGTGCAGGAGGAGTGCACGGTGCTCGGGCGTCCGCTGCTGGTGGTGCGGCGCTCCACCGAACGGCCCGAGGCGATCGACACGGGGTTCGCCGTGCTGGTCCAGCCGGGCCCCGAACTCGGCGCCGTCGCCGGGGAGTGGCTCTCCGACACCCCGCAGCGCCTCTCCCGGCTCGCCGGCACTCCCAGCCCGTACGGCGACGGCCTGGCCTCGGCCCGGATCGCCCGGCTGACCGCAGCCCTGGCCGGGTCCACCGCTCTGGCGGCCTGACACCGGCCGGCGCTGAACGTGAAGGACGTCCGGCGACGACCCGGGCCCGAGGGTCGGTCAGGACTGCCGGGCCTCCGGGATTCCGGCGGGCCGGCCGGTCCGGTCGCTGTGCCGCGACCGCAGTTCGGCCACCACCTCCTCGGCCTCCCCCTCCGGCAGCAGCGGCAGCATCATCGCGACCGCCTGCAGCAGGCCGCCCAGCAGGTAGGTGGTGTCGGCCGTGGAGGCCACCAGCGCCCGCACCGTCGCCACATCGCCCGCGCCGACCGCCTCGACCAGCCGGGCCGCGCCCGCCCCGTCCTCGTCCACCGCGACCGCCCCGGTGTCCAGCGGTGCCCGCCGGGCCAGCGACCGCAGCACCCGGTCGCCCACCACCGGCGCATACGCCTTGCGGACCGCCTCGGCGGCGATCCACACCAGCAGGGAGGTCACCTCGCGCTCGGCGCCTTCCTCCAGCAGGCAGTCCAGTTCGTGGTCGAAAGCCAGTTGATTGCCGTGCCGGAAGGCGAGCAACAGGGTCGCCGCACGGGACTTGGCCGCCTCGACCTCCTCCACAGGCAGCTCGTCGGCCAACTCCTCGGTCACCGCCACGCCGTGCCCTCCGTCCGTCGCAACACCCGCTGCTGAACTCCTGCACACCGTACACAGTTCACCTGCAAAATTCGGTGAACTCGCGCGGGTAACAGGCGCGGACGACAACGGGACTTCCACTGGAAGGCAATACCCGGGAATGGGACGGGTATCCCCTCAATTACGGTCGGCAGTCCGTCCGCCGACTCGGTGGACTCGGCCGCAGCGGCGCATCCCGCACACCGGCAGCCGACCGCCGCCGGCCGGGGGACCTGCCCACTCTCCCGAGTAGTCGACTCTTGTGCCGTTTCCAACTCTTCGTGCACATCCGCCTTCGGTGGGACCGTCGGGGAATTCGGCCGAACGGGCTATCAGGAACTGTCGCCGCACTGCCGAATGGCAGCCTGGTCAAATCCCCTAAGCCCACCGGTCTTTAGCCCTCCCTTTCTTCAACTCCCTCTGCCCGTAAAGCAGTCGAGGGCCGTACCGCCCGCGGGTGAGCGGGTGGTACGGCCCTCGGGAGTGCCGGGTGGGAATCAGCCCTGCGGCAGCGAGGCCAACTGGGCGGTGATCCGGGCGATGTCGGCCTCGGCGGCGGCCTGGCGGGTGCGGATCTTGGCGACCACGTCGTCCGGGGCCTTGGCCAGGAAGGCCTCGTTGCCGAGCTTGCCGGAGGTCTGCGCCTTCTCCTTCTCGGCCGCCGCAAGGTCCTTGGCCAGGCGCTTGCGCTCGGCCGCGACGTCGATGGTGCCGGAGAGGTCCAGGGCCACGGTGGCACCGGCGACCGGCAGCGAGGCGGTGGCGTGGAAGCCGGCCTCCGGCTCGGTCAGGCGCAGCAGCGAGCGGATCGCGTCCTCGTGCGGGACGAGCACGGTGCCGGCCAGCTCCAGCTGGGCCGGGACGCGCTGCCCCGGCTTCAGGCCCTGGTCCGAACGGAACCGGCGGACCTCGGTGACGACCTGCTGCAGGGTGGCGATCTCCGACTCGGCCGCCGCGTCCCGGAAGCCGCTGTCCTTGGGCCACTCGGTGACCACCAGCGACTCGGCGCCGGTGAGCGTGGTCCACAGGGTGTCGGTGACGAACGGGACCACCGGGTGGAGCAGGCGCAGCGTGACGTCCAGGACCTCGCCGAGCACCCGGCGCGAGGCGTCGGCCTGCGCGCCGCCCTTGGCCAGGGTGGTCTTGGAGAGCTCGACGTACCAGTCGAAGACCTCGTCCCAGGCGAAGTGGAACAGCAGGTCGGCCAGCTTGGCGAACTGGTAGTCGTCGTACAGCGCGTCGGCCTCGGCGACCGTCGCGTTGAGCCGGGAGAGGATCCAGCGGTCGGCGGCCGTCAGCTGCTCGGCGGCGGGCAGCTCGCCCTCGATCGTCGCGCCGTTCATCAAGGCGAAGCGGGTGGCGTTCCAGATCTTGTTGCAGAAGTTGCGCGAGCCCTGGACCCAGTCCTCGCCGATCGGCACGTCTGCGCCGGGGTTGGCGCCGCGGGCCAGGGTGAAGCGGACGGCGTCCGCGCCATAGGCGTCCATCCAGTCGAGCGGGTCGACGGCGGTGCCGGAGGACTTGGACATCTTCTTGCCGAACTGGTCGCGGACCAGGCCGGTCAGCGCGATGGTGTGGAACGGCGCCTTGCCGTCCATCGCGTACAGGCCGAACATCATCATCCGGGCGACCCAGAAGAAGATGATGTCGTGGCCGGTGAGCAGGACGTCGGTGGCGTAGAACTTCTCCAGGTCCTGGGTCTGCTCCGGCCAGCCCAGCGTGGAGAACGGCCACAGGCCGCTGGAGAACCAGGTGTCCAGGACGTCCGGGTCCTGGTGCCAGCCCTCGCCGGCCGGCGGCTCCTCGTTCGGGCCGACGCACACGACCTGGCCCTCGGGGCCGTACCAGACCGGGATCCGGTGGCCCCACCAGAGCTGGCGGGAGATGCACCAGTCGTGCATGTTGTCGACCCAGGAGAAGTAGCGGCCCTCCAGCTCCTTCGGGTGGATCTGCACCCGGCCGTCCCGCACCGCGTTGCCGGCCTCCTGCGCCAGCGGCTCGACCTTGACCCACCACTGCAGCGACAGCCGCGGCTCGACCACCGTGTGGCAGCGCGAGCAGTGGCCGACGGCGTGCATGTAGGGGCGCTTCTCCTCGACGATCCGCCCCTGCTCGCGCAGTGCGCCGACCACGGCCGAGCGGGCCTCCAGGCGGTCCAGGCCGAGGAACGGGCCGTGGACGGTGATCACGCCGTGCTCGTCCATGACGGTCATCGACGGCAGGCCGTGGCGCTGGCCGATGGCGAAGTCGTTGGGGTCGTGCGCCGGGGTCACCTTGACGGCGCCGGTGCCGAACTCCGGGTCGACGTGAGTGTCGGCGACGACCGGGATCTCACGGTCCGTCAGCGGCAGCTTGACGGTGCGGCCGACCAGGTGCGCGTAGCGCTCGTCCTCCGGGTGGACGGCGATCGCGGTGTCACCCAGCATCGTCTCGGCGCGGGTGGTGGCGACGACGACCGAGTCGTCACCCTCGCCGTAGCGGATCGAGACCAGCTCGCCGGGGCTGTCCTCGTGCTCGACCTCGATGTCGGAGAGCGCGGTGAGGCAGCGCGGGCACCAGTTGATGATGCGCTCGGCGCGGTAGATCAGGCCGTCGTCGAAGAGCTTCTTGAAGATGGTCTGGACGGCCTTCGAGAGGCCCTCGTCCATGGTGAAGCGCTCACGGGACCAGTCGACGCCGTCGCCGAGGCGGCGCATCTGGCCGAGGATCCTGCCGCCGTAGTTCTCCTTCCACTCCCAGACCTTCTCGACGAAGGCCTCGCGGCCCAGGTCGTGGCGGGAGAGGTTGGACTCGGCGAGCTGCTGCTCCACCTTGTTCTGGGTGGCGATACCGGCGTGGTCCATGCCGGGCAGCCAGAGCGTCTCGTAGCCCTGCATGCGCTTGCGGCGGGTCAGTGCGTCCATCAGCGTGTGCTGGAAGGCGTGGCCCAGGTGCAGGGCACCGGTGACGTTCGGCGGCGGGATGACGATGGTGTACGCGGGCTTGTCGCTCTTCGCGTCGGCGGTGAAGTAACCGCGGTCCACCCAGCGCTCGTACAGCTCGCCCTCTACCTCGGCCGGAGCATAGGTCGTCGGAAGGGTGGCTGCGTTGTCCCCGGGGTGGGAGGCGTCGGGGCGCTGGTTCGTCGTGTCGGTCACGACGCACAGTTTACGTATGCCGGAGGGCGCCTTACTAACGCATTGCGGGTGGGCCACTCCGACGGGCCGACACTCCGGTACGGTACCGTGCCCGATACTCGTGCACCCGTTTGTACGGGTGACGACGACAGACGTATGCCAGACACAGGCCGCGGACGCGGTGGGGGAGAGCGAAGCCGATGTACGGCCAAGGGCAGCAGTATCCGCAGGGCCAGCCGCAGCAACCGTACGGGCAGCCCCCGCAGGGTCAGCCGCCCTACGGCCAGCCGCCGGCGGCGCCCCAGTACGGCGCACCGCAGCAACCCCAGTACGGGTACCCGCAGCAGCCGCCCGCACCGCAGTACGGGGCGCCCCAGCCGCCCCAGTACGGGCAGCAGCCGCCCCAGTACGGCGCGCCGCAGCCCCCGCAGTACGGACAGCCGCCCGCGCCGCGCAAGAGCAACACCGGACTGATCGTCGGCCTGGTGATCGGCGCGGTGGTACTGGGCGGCGGCGGTATCGCCGCGTTCGCGCTGATGGGCGGCAAGGGTGGCACCGGGCCCGGCAGCTCCACGGCGGGCCAGTACAAGCTCTCCGCCCCGGCCAGCCTGCCCGGCGGCTATGTGCAGAAGTCGGCCAAGGACCAGCCCGGCAACGCCTCCGGCGTCAGCAACCACGGTGTCACCTCGTACGCGGGCGGTGTGCTCGCCACGTACAGCAAGGGCGCGGACAGCACCGACATGATCACCATCGGTGGCTCCTACGGCACGCTCGACAACCCGGCGACGTTCATCAACGACGCCGGCAGCCAGATCACCGCCACCGGCAAGATGACCTGGAAGACGCCGCTGGCCTCGGTCGACGCCCAGGACGGCAAGGACCCGGGCGGCAAGCTCTCCTGCGGTGTCGCCACCTCCAGCGGCTTCGACATCCCGGTCTGCATCTGGGCCAACCACTCGACCGCCGGCTCGGTCACCTTCACCCACATCTCGCTGACCGGTGCCGCCACGCAGCTGTCGCCGTCCGAGGCGGCCGACCAGGCCCGCGCGATCCGCGACGCGATGGTCGTCGCGAAGTAGCACGTCGCCGGCCACGGCACGGCCACCGCAGGGCCGTGCCGTGGCCGGCGGCCGGGGCCGGCTGCTGTTCCCCGACCAGCAGCCGGAGACCGCGTTCAGGGCGCGAGGCTCGGCGGCACCCGTCACGGCTTCGACGTGATCACTGTGATCTCCGAGGTCCAGAAGTAACACCCCGACAGCGAAGGGGCCCCGCCGACCAACTCGGCGGGGCCCCTTCGGTGTCGGGTGTCAGGCGCTCTTGTCGCGGCGCTCACGCTTGATCATGTCGCGCGGGACCAGGGTCGGGATGGCGTGCTTGGAGACCACGTCCCCGGTGACGACCACGCGGGCGACGTCCTGGCGCGAGGGAACCTCGTACATCACGGACATCAGCACCTCCTCCATGATCGCCCGCAGGCCGCGCGCGCCGGTGCCGCGCAGGATCGCCTGGTCGGCGATGGCCTCCAGCGCGTCCCGGGTGAACTCCAGCTCCACGCCGTCCAGTTCGAAGAGCTTGCGGTACTGCTTGACCAGCGCGTTCTTCGGCTCGGTGAGGATCTGCAGCAGCGCCTCGCGGTCCAGGTTGTGCACGCTGGTGATCACGGGCAGCCGGCCGATGAACTCGGGGATCATCCCGAACTTCACCAAGTCCTCCGGCATCACCTGACGGAAGTGGTCGCTGGCGTCCTGCTCCCGCTTGGAGCGGATGTTGGCGCCGAAGCCGATGCCCTTGGCACCCGCGCGGCCCTCGATGATCCGCTCCAGACCGGCGAACGCACCACCCACGATGAACAGCACGTTGGTGGTGTCGATCTGGATGAACTCCTGGTGCGGGTGCTTGCGTCCGCCCTGCGGAGGCACCGAGGCGGTGGTGCCCTCCAGGATCTTCAGCAGCGCCTGCTGGACGCCCTCACCGGAGACGTCACGGGTGATCGACGGGTTCTCGCTCTTGCGGGCGACCTTGTCGATCTCGTCGATGTAGATGATCCCCGTCTCGGCCTTCTTGACGTCGTAGTCGGCCGCCTGGATCAGCTTCAGCAGGATGTTCTCGACGTCCTCGCCGACATAGCCCGCCTCGGTGAGCGCGGTGGCGTCGGCGATCGCGAACGGCACGTTGAGCATCCGGGCCAGGGTCTGCGCGAGCAGCGTCTTGCCGGAGCCGGTCGGGCCGAGCAGCAGGATGTTGGACTTGGCCAGCTCGATCGCGTCCTCGCGGCCGTTCCCGCCACTGCGGCCGGCCTCGCCCGCCTGGACCCGCTTGTAGTGGTTGTAGACCGCGACGGACAGCGCCTTCTTCGCCAAGTCCTGGCCGACCACGTACTGATCGAGGAACTCGTAGATCTCGCGCGGCTTCGGGAGCTCCTCGAAGCGCACCTCGGAGCTCTCCGCGAGCTCCTCCTCGATGATCTCGTTGCACAGGTCGATGCACTCGTCGCAGATGTACACGCCTGGCCCGGCGATCAGCTTCTTCACCTGCTTCTGCGACTTGCCGCAGAACGAGCACTTGAGCAGGTCGCCACCGTCTCCGATGCGTGCCACGAGGTGCTTCCCCTTCGCCAGGGGCCCCGCGGGGGTCCGGGGCCTGGTGCTGTGGACCGGCTGCGCCGTCGGCGGTCGGTCTCGCTATCCGACGGTACTCTGCTGAGCCGGTGAATCCGCCGACTTCGACTGCTCTGCCCTACGCCCTGGGCGAATTGATACCGAACAGATGCCGTCTCGCGGGCATGAGGCCCGCACCTGATTGTGCCGGGCCCACGGGCCCGGAAGGAACAGAACGGGGCGGGGCGTACATCACGTGAGTCATGGTGTACGCCCCGCCCCGGGGCTGCCGAGGTCAGTCGGTCAGCGAGGTCTTGCGGGTCGAGATGATCTGGTCGATCAGCCCGTACTCCAGGGCCTCCTCGGCCGTCAGGATCTTGTCGCGCTCGATGTCGTCACGGACCTGCGCGATGTCCTTGTTGGAGTGCTTGGCCAGCATCTCCTCCAGCTGCTCGCGCATCCGGAAGATCTCCTTCGCCTGGATCTCCAGGTCGGACACCTGGCCGCGGCCGGTCTCGGTGTACGGCTGGTGGATCAGGATCCGGGCGTTCGGCAGCGCCATCCGCTTGCCGGGCGTACCGGCGGCCAGCAGCACCGCGGCGGCGGAGGCCGCCTGGCCCATGCAGACCGTGGTGATGTCCGGCTTCACGTACTGCATCGTGTCGTAGATCGCCGTCAGCGCGGTGAAGGAGCCGCCCGGCGAGTTGATGTACATCTGGATCTCGCGGTCCGGGTCCATCGACTCCAGGCAGAGCAGCTGGGCCATGATGTCGTTGGCCGAGACGTCGTCCACCTGCGAGCCGAGGAAGATGATGCGCTCCTCGAACAGCTTGGCGTACGGGTCGTACTCGCGGATGCCCTGCGAGGTGCGCTCGACGAAGCGCGGGACGATGTAGCGGCCTTCTGCCCGCGGGGCAGTGGACTCCGAGCGGGCTCCGTAGAACTCGCCGCGGGGCGTCAGGGGGGTGTTCATGGGATTCTTGGCCTCCGAGTGCGTACGGGACGAGGTGGGGATGCGGGCGGCGCTCAGGCGCCGGTACCGCCGCCGCCGGGGACGTCCGCGGCGCTGTGCATGATCTTGTCGATCAGGCCGTACTCCATGGCCTCCTCCGGGGTGAACCAGCGGTCGCGGTCGGAGTCCGCGGTGACGCGCTCGAAGGTCTGGCCACTGTGGTGCGCGATCAGCTCGGACATCCGCCGCTTGGTGCGGAGCAGCTGCTCGGCCTGGATCTTGATGTCGGTGGCCGAACCGCCGAGACCGGCGGAGGGCTGGTGCATCAGGATGTTGGCGTTCGGCAGCGAGAAGCGCTTGCCGGGGGTGCCGGCGGTGAGCAGGAACTGGCCCATCGAGGCCGCCATGCCCATCGCGATCGTCACCACGTCGTTCTTGATGTACTGCATGGTGTCGTAGATCGCCATGCCCGCGGTGATCGAGCCGCCCGGGGAGTTGATGTAAAGGAAGATGTCCTTGTCCGGGTCAGCGGCC
Source organism: Saccharothrix sp. ST-888 (assembly GCF_000955975.1). Taxonomy (GTDB): domain Bacteria; phylum Actinomycetota; class Actinomycetes; order Streptomycetales; family Streptomycetaceae; genus Kitasatospora. The sequence continues at coordinate 7,054 of NZ_JYJF01000125.1, read as the reverse complement.
AGAAGCAGCAGCTGGGCGGTGATCTTGTTGGCGATCTCGTCGTCGACCTGCTGGCCGAGGAAGATGATGCGCTCGTTGAGCAGCCGGTTGTAGACCTGGTCCCCCAGGCCGCCGAGCACGTCACCAGCGGCGGCGTGCGGCGCCATGAGGCCAGGCATCTGCATCTGCGGGAACGTCACTTAGCCACCTGCTCAGTCGAATTGGACGGCCGCACCGGGCCGTCGCGGTGTCGCACAGCTATGGGATTTCACTGTGTGAATGTCGCTGTCTAAGGACCCTAACGCGCAGGCCGGGCCTCGGAATCCCCCACGCAGAACTGTTCGCTGTGAGCGCAGGGTCAGCAATCGGAAACAGTGAGCCCGGGCACCATTCGGCACCCGGGCTCACCATCAGGAACTACGGAGGACTCAGGCCTCGGTGGCGGCCTCGGCCGACTCCTCGGCCTCGTCCTCGGCGTCGTCGAAGGAGACGACCTCACCGTTGGTGTCCTTGACGGTGGCGGCCTCGACCACGGCGGCCAGCGCCTTGCCGCGGGCGACCTCGCCGACCAGCAGCGGCACCTGGCCACCCTGCACGACCTGCTGGGCGAACTGGTCCGGGGTGAGGCCCGAACCGGCGGCACGGCGGATCAGGTGCTCGGTGAGCTCCTCCTGGTTGACGCCGAGCTCCTCCTTCGCCACGATCTCGTCGAGCACGAACTGGGTCTTGATGCCCTTCTTCGCCTGCTCCTCGGTCTCGGCCTGGAACTCCTCCAGGGTCTTGCCCTGGGTCGCGAGGTAGGTCTCCAGGTTCAGACCCATGGGCTCCAGCTGGTGGTGCTCCAGGTTGTGGCGACGGGTCTCGATCTCGTCCTTGAGGAGCTTCTCCGGGTACTCCATCTCGACCAGCTGCAGCAGCTCGTCCAGGACGCGCTCCTGGGCCTGGGTGGCCTGGTCGAACTCGCGCATGCGCTCCAGGCGCTTGCGGGAGTCGTCCTTCAGCTCGTCCAGGGTGTCGAACTCGCTCGCCAGCTGGGCGAACTCGTCGTCCAGCTCGGGGAGCTCCTTCTCCTGGACCGCGGTCACGGTGACGGTGACCTCGGAGCTCTTGCCGGCCTGGGTGCCGCCCTTGAGCTCGGTGGTGAAGGTCTTGGAGTCACCGGCGGACAGGCCGACGACGGCCTCGTCGATGCCGTCCAGCAGGCGGCCGGAGCCGATCTCGTAGCTCACGCCGGTGGCGGTGCCGTCCTCGGGGACCTCACCGTCGACCTTGGCTTCCAGGTCGACGATCACGACGTCGCCCTCGGCGGCGGCGCGCTCGACGTCCTTGACCGAGGAGAAGCGCTCGCGCAGCTGCTCCAGGGACTTCTCGACGTCGGCGTCCTCGACCACGATCGGGTCGACGGTGACCTCGATGGCGGCGAAGTCCGGCAGGGTGATCTCCGGGCGGACATCGACCTCGGCGGTGAACTTCAGGTCGCCACCATCGGCGATCTTCTCGACACCCTCGATGTCGGTGATCTCGGGCTGCCCGAGGACCTCGATCTTGCCCTCGTCGACGGCCTGCGTGTAGAAGCGCGGCAGGGCGTCGTTGACGGCCTCCTCCAGCACGGCGGCACGACCGAAGCGCTGGTCGATAACCTTGGCCGGGATCTTGCCCTTACGGAAGCCCGGGACCGTGACCTGCTGGTTGATCTTCTTGTACGCCGCGTCGAGGCTGGGCTTGAGCTCCTCGAAGGGCACCTCGACGGTGAGTCGAACCCGGGTCGGGTTCAGAGTCTCGACGGCGCTCTTCACGGTTGGGTCTCCTAAGGGCTTGCGGTCAGGTTGTCTCCGCCCGTCCGGCTGATCCGGTGCGGGCGAGACGGGCGATGGGCGGTTGGGGCTGCATCTCCCGTACGTGGTGGACGGTGAGCTTGACTCCTCGCCCTCAGGCGGTCGACCTGGGCGTATGCACAGGCACTACCGGCCAGCGGCCCATCCTACCGGTACCACGAAAGGCCGACGCCAGGCCCGCCCGCGATCAGTGTGCCGCCGCCTGTTCGGCCCCGGCCCGCGGCTCGGCCGCCGCGACCGGGCGCATGGTGGCCGCAGCGTCCGAATCCCGGACGAACAGTGCCGTCACGGCCGCCACCAGGGCCAGCGCGGCGGCCACCAGGAAGGCGGAGTGGTACGCGGCGAGGTTCGCCGTGGGCGTACCTCCGGACGTGGTGGTGACGGTGCCGATCGCGGCCAGCACGGTGCCGAGCACGGCCACCCCGAGCGCCGAACCGAGCTGGCGCTGGGCGTTGTAGAGAGTGGACGCGCCGCCGGTGGAGCGGGCCGGGACGGTGGCGAAGGCGGCGGTCTGCGAGGGCATGAAGACGTGCGCCATGGCGAACCCGGTGACGAACAGCAGGACCCGGACCACCCAGAGGTTGCTGTCCGGGCCGATGGTCGCCATCAGCGCCAGGCAGAGCGCGACCACGGCCGCCCCGACGGCGAGCAGCCTGCGCGGACCCACCCTCGGGTAGAGCCGGCCGGCCACCTGGGAGGCGATCATCACGCCGATCGCCTCGGGGAAGACCATCAGCCCGCTGTGCAGGGCGTCCATCCCGAGCGCGTCCTGCATCAGCAGTGGGAAGAGGTAGAGCATGCCGAGGAAGGCGGCACCGGAGAAGAGCGAGAGCAGGTTGGCGGTGCGGAAGATCCGGTCGCGGAACAGCCGCAGATCCAACATCGGTTCGGGGAGCCGGAGTTCGACCACCACCAGGGCCACCAGGGCGGCCGCCCCGAGGAGGGCCGAGACCAGGATGCCGGTGCTCCCCCAGCCCCGGCCGGCCCCCTCGGAGAGCGCGTACATCGCCAGGCCGAGGCCGAGCGCGGCGAGCAGGAACCCGGCCGGGTCGAAGCGGTGGGCGGCGTCCGAGCGGTAGTCGGGCAGGAACAGCAGGCCGAAGACCAGGGCCAGCACGCCGATCGGGACATTGACGATGAAGACCCAGTGCCAGGACCAGCTGTCCACCAGCCAGCCGCCGAGCACCGGCCCGAGCGCGGGCGCGACCGCGGTCGGCAGCATCAGCACCCGGGTGGCCCGCATCCGCTCCTCCTGCGGGAAGGCCCGGAACAGCATGGTCATCCCGACCGGGGTGAGCAGGCCGCCGGCCGCCCCCTGGAAGATCCGATAGGCCGTCAACTGGTCGAGGCTGCCGGCGGCTCCGCAGAGCAGTGAGGCGAGCGTGAACAGGGTGAGCGCGGCCAGGAAGACCCGGCGGGTGCCGAACCGGTCGCCCAGCCAGCCGGAGAGCGGCACGAACACGGCGAGGCTCACCAGGTAGCCGACGTTGACCACGCCGACCGAGGCCGGGTCCACGTCGAACTGTCGCCCGATCGACGGCAGCGCCACGTTGACGATCGTGGTGTCCATGATCGACATGAAGAGTGCGGCGACGAAGACCGCGCCGACGGCGACCTTCGGGTCGAGCCCCCTCCGGCGGGCGGCGGGCTGGTCGGCGGCTGTCATCTGGTTCTCGCTGTCCTCGGGGCGTGGGCGTCTACTGACCGAAACACTTGGTGAACGATCAACATTCCAGGTTGCCCGAACCGCCTCCGGAACGCCAGAAGTCCCGGGAAAGCCAACAGGGCCCCGCCCTCGGACGAGACCCTGCCGCACTGTCGGGGTGACCGGATTCGAACCGACGGCCTTCCGCTCCCAAAGCGGACGCGCTACCAAACTGCGCCACACCCCGTGGTGCCGAGAGGAAGCGTACACGTCGGCCGGTCCGCGCTCGCCGCTATATCGAGAGGCCGCCGGACATGCCCGGAACCGAAAGCAGTGTGCAAGCAACCGACCGAACCAGGTAGGCTGACCCCGTCCTCGTGACCGACAGGTGCTCGGGGGCGTCGTGTGCGCAGTTCCGGCATGCGGGTGTAGCTCAATGGTAGAGCCCCAGTCTTCCAAACTGGTCACGCGAGTTCGATTCTCGTCACCCGCTCCAAGCACTTCGGGCCCCTGGCCGACGGATTGACCGTCGGCCAGGGGCCCGAAGTCGTCTGTGGCGGCGTCAGATCGCCGGCAGCCTGCGCGGGCGGACCGGGAGTGCGTCAGACCCGGACGCCGTGGGCGGCGAGGTAGCTCACCGGGTTGATGTCGGAGCCGTACGCCGGGCCGGTGCGGACCTCGAAGTGCAGGTGCGGGCCGGTGACGTTGCCGGTGGCGCCGGAGCGGCCGATCTGCTGACCGGCACCCACGGACTGGCCGGTCCTCACGGTGATGGCCGAGAGGTGGGCGTACTCGGAGTACTTGCCGTCGGTGTGCCTGATGACGACCTGGTTGCCGTACGAGCCGCCCCAGCCGCTGGCGACCACGGTGCCGGTGGTGACCGCCTTGACGGTGGTGCCGGTGGAGACCAGGAAGTCCACCCCGGTGTGGTAGCCGCTGGCCCAGGCGGAACCGGCTGCGTGGTACGGGGTGCCGAGGTGCGGGTTGGCGACCGGAGAGGTGTAGGCCGGGGCCGCCTGGGCGGTCACCACGGCGGCGGGCAGCGCCAGGGCGGCACCGGTCACACCGGCGACGACCGCGAGACGGGCGGATCGGGGCAGGCGGGAACGACGGTTGTCCTGTGCGGACATGGGAAATCCTCTCCGACGCCTGCGAGGTGAGCTGTCGGGTTCGGGCAGGGAGTAGCCCGGCCGCACGGATGCGGCTTCGCCCCTAGCCGTCCCGGATCTCCGGGCTCGGCGACTTACCTGTGGGTCCCCCGCTCCTGCCGTGCACTGCGGTGAAGTGCAGCCCCCGGGCAGCGGCAGGACTCGGCGTTCCACCCGGCGGGCCGACCCGGACGATGGCCGGGCTGAGTGAGAAGAAAAGCCGATCCGACGTACACAGAGCAAGCCCGTCTCGGCGTGGACATAAGGGACGCATAAAGACGATGGTGCCCGAGGTCACTCTCCGACCGAGACGGACCGCTCTGCGCAGTCACCGCCGTCACGATCGGCCGGACAGATCGGTACAGATGGTCACGAATCACACCGTATGCATGCAATCGGACACGCTCCGGCGCCCCCGGGGGAATCCCCGGTGACCTCCGTCACCCCGCCCGCACCCGGCGTAACTGACGGTCCGTTTCCCGCCGGGGCTCGCGGCCGATAATCTCGCCTCGCGTTCGATTTACCGATCATTTATTCGAGCTAGGAGCCCGCCCGTGCGTCCGCAGGACCGAATGGCCGTCATCCAGCGCAGCGTGGTCCGCGAAATGGCGCAGTTCGGCGTGGAGTTCACGGTGGACGGCGAGGTGGTCCGGGGACCGGGGAGCACGGCGGTGGCCGTCCGCGAGCACCCGGGAGACGGCGGGAGCGGTCATGTGGACCTCGGCTTCGTCCTCGACCTCGGCCGCGCGGACGCCCCGGTGGTCTGGGACTGCGCGGCAGGACTCGGCAAGACCGAGGAGGAGAAGCTCGACAACGCCGTGAAGATGTGGGCCACCACCACCGCCTCCACCGTGGTGGAGCTGCTGGAGCACCGGGGTGAGCACGGCGACCACTACCGGCCCGCCGAGCTGGCCGGCTGGCAGGCGATCCAGGGCCCGGCGGCGGTCTTCGGCTTCGGCAACGAGCAGCTGGCCGGCTGGCTGGCCGACCACCAGCCGCTGCCGGCCCTCGCCGAGGCGCTCCGCCCCGAGCTCACCGGTCCGCAGCTGAACGGCGTGAAGCTGTTCCTCGGCGGACGGGCCGGGGACGACATCGCCGAGGTCCGGGTGAACGGGGAGGTCTCGGAGGCCGCCTCGGCCGCACTGCACGCCCTGGACTGGCCGCGCGGCGAGCGGTTCTGCTGGGCACGCCTGTTCGTCCTGCTGGTCGCCGAGGGCGGAGTGCAGCCCGCACCCGTACGCTCCGCGCCGGAACCCGTGCTCCGCACGGTCACCGCCCCCCGGCGGGGACTGCTGGGACGGGTCAGGCAGGCCCTGCGGTCCGCCCGACGGTAGACCGGCCCCGACGGCGGGTCAGCCGGAGAAGGACTGGAGGCTCTTGGCCACCGAGGACAGGAAGTTCCTGATCGGCTCCGCCGCCGTGGACGCACTGAGCATGAACCCGAATAGCGCCGAGATGACCGCGTGGCTGGTCTTCAACTGCTTGTTGCGGATGAAAATGAAGACGAGGGCACCGAACAGCACCAGTGCGGAGACGGAGAGCACCACCCGGACTCACTTCCTTACTTCGTTGCGGGGCTTCATCGGGAAGCCCTGTGGCGATGCCGGAGCCCGGCCTGTCAGGCGGGGCACGGGCAGCCGAACGGCGCCGACCGAGAGCCGCATGCAGACGCCCCCAACCCCCGAGTACCGATACCGACCAGTCCCGCCCCGACTCAGTGTGGTCGGTCGTGCGGACTGCGTAAAGGCATAGCCGAAAGCCGGGTTCGAAGTTCCTGGCATGTGAGACGAATTTCCGCCGACCGAGACGATAGCCGAGGGCTTCTGACGGGATGTCGGCAGGGGCACGGTCACCGGCCCGGCCAGCGGTGATCGATCGGTCGGGCACCGGCCCGACCACCGCGTCGACGGGCCGTCAGGATTGGCCGAAGATCGGCTGCCGGACTTGACACACCTGTCCGGCGTTCGGTTTCACTGCCGGTTCACCGCCGCCAGAGCAGCAGGACCGCCCGGTCGTCGTTGACGTCCTTGGCGACCGTCTCGATCAGCCGCACCGCCGCGCCCCGGCTGCCGCTCTGCAGCAGCGCCCCGGCGACCAGCCGGTCGGCCTCGCCCATCAGCCGGTCCATGCCCTCGGAGAGGTCCCGCCCCGGTACCTCGACCATGCCGTCGGTGCAGAGCATCAGCAGGTCGCCCCGGTTCAGCCGGCCGCGCGCGCCCTCGAACTTGGCGCCGTCGTAGATCCCGAGCAGCGGGCCCTCGGCCGCCTCCTGGACCTCCCAGCGCCCGGCCCCCGACAGCCGCTGCATCCCGGGCAGGTGCCCGGCCGAGAGCAGTTCGTACTCTCCGGTGTCCAGGTCCAGCACCAGGTGGACGGCGGTGGCGAAGCCCTCCTCCCAGTCCTGCCGCAGCAGATAGCCGTTGGCGGCGGGCAGGAACTCGTGCGCG
>NZ_JYJF01000124.1 GCF_000955975.1 Saccharothrix sp. ST-888 | reverse complement strand
CCATCACAGCCATCACCACCACCGCACTCCCCGACGGCACCCTCCACGCCCTCACCCTCACCAACGGCACCGTCTGGGACCGCACCCGCAGCTCCGACGGCACCTGGCAGATCCACGCACGCAACATCGACAACAACCGCGGCATCTTCGCGCTCTGCAGCACCGCACTGAGCGACGGCAGTCTGCACGTCGGCACCCTCGCCTGACAGCCGTCGGAGCAGCCCGCCGCGAGCAGCACTTCGGCCGGCCGAAGTGCTGCTCGCGGGCAGGCCCCCTTCCCCACAGCCCGCCGGTCTGGCTAGCGTGTCATGCGCATGGCCGCCCGGCCGTGCGTCCGCTCGCCGAGGGGAGGAACCATGTCCGTCGCGCCCGCACGCACCGTGCCCGCTCGCGGCCGAAGAAGACCAGTGAGCCAGGGGTCGCCCCCGCTCACCGCCTCCGTGCACGACCGGGTGCCACCGCTACCGCGGGTGCACCTCCAGGAAGGTCCGCACCGCGGACTCGAGCGCACCCTCGATCCAGGCCGGCTTCAGGCTGGTGTGCTCGCCGGCGAAGTGCACCCGGCCTTCGACGGTCCGGGCCGCCGGGTGCAGCTCGTGGACCTGACCGGGAGTGAACATCACCGCCTCGCCGAGCGCGTAACGGGCCCTGGCCCAGGACTGGGTGGCGCCGACCCCGGTGAACTCGGTACGGACCCGGGGCCCGAAGATCCGCTCCAGGTCGTTCAGCGCGAAGGCGTACCGCTCGCCCGGAGTCAGCGAGTCCCAGCGCATCGCGTCGTCCGACCAGGTGTACGCGGCGAGCACCACGCCGCCCTTCGACCCCTGCGGCGAGTGCGAGGGGAAGTAGGTGAACCGGCTGGCGCTGTCGGAGACGCAGCCACCGCCGGTGAAGCCGCCCGGACCCTGCTCCCAGAAGCGGTTCTTGAACTCCAGCAGCACCTTGGTCGCCGAGTCGTAGTGCAGCTCCGTCACCGCACGCCGCTTCTGGTACGACATCAGCGGCTCGATGGAGCAGAACCGCAGGGCGCTGAACGGGATGGTGACGATTGCGTAGTCGCCCTGGAAGACCTCCGTCGGATCGGTCGGCGCGCCGTCGCAGGACTCCTCGTCCCCGCTCTCGGCGGTCGTCTCGATCCGCACCCCGCTGTCCGTCTGCACCAGGCGGGTCATCCGACGGCCCATCCGCAGCTCGCCCTTGAGCAGGTCGGCGAGCTTGTCGGTGAGGACGGCGGTGCCGCCCTCCAGCTCCCAGTACCGGTTGGTAGGGCTGATCACCGCATGGTCGATCAACGTCGGTACGAGCGAGTAGTGCAGACGCGAGGTCATGTTCTCCAGGGTGCCGGCCGCCTGGATCCGGTTGTCGTCCCAGCCGGCCACCTCGGTCAGGAAGCGGCGGGTGGAGTAGCCGGCGTACTTCTGGAAGATCTTCGTCCAGGCGCCCAGCCGGTCGGCGATCGGGCCGTCCGGGACCGTGACGCTCTTGAACGCCTCGTTGACGGCCGCCGTGGTGGTGCTGTTCAGATCGGTGCCGAAAGTGCGGTTGACCGCGTTCGGGGACTGGGCGTAGGCGGCGCGGGTGCTGCGTGACCCGTTGACGGAGATCCAGGTGCGGAAGTTGGCCGTCGGCGCCTTGAAGGTGTCGGCGGCCGGACCGTTGCTCCACACCTCGTCGGTGAAGGAGCGGTAGACCACCGGCGGCACGTCGCCCGTGGGCTGGGCACCCGGCGCGACATCGGCGTTGTAGAACAGGCGCCGCTTGATGCCCAGCTTGTCGGAGAGCGCCAGCACCATCGGGTGGAAGTCCGGCAGCCGCATCGCGCCGGCCTCCGCGTACAGCTGCTTGTCCTCGAAGACGTTCCGGAAGGTCTTCACCCGGCCGCCGGTCCGGCCGGCGTTGGCCTCGATCACCACCACCTCGTGTCCGGCCTGCTTGAGCAGGTACGCGGCCGTCATGCCCGCCACCCCGGCGCCGACCACCAGCACCTTCTTGCGCCTGGCCCGGGGCGGCAGCTTGCCGTCGATCAGGATCTTCAGATAGTCGAGCGTCAGGTCCCGCCGCTCGTCGTCGCCGACCATCAGCATCTTCCGGGCCAGGTCACGCGACCGGACCTCGTCCGCGCCGCCGCTCGGCGCGGCCGTCGGCGTCGCGGCCATCGCCGCCCGTCCGGCGAACCCGGCGGCCCCGGCCACGGTGGCCACGGCGGCGGCCGAACCGAACAGCGTACGGCGGGAGACCCCACCGCGTTCCTGGGCCGTCGGCGACTGACTGGTGGGCAGATCCACGGAATCACTCCATCGCATATGCACTCGGACAACACCCGAGGCAACTACCGGAACGCACCAAGGTCACGCCACACCAAGGCGGTTCACCGAATCGGGCGGAAACGGTGGACGGCTCGGCCTCCGACCGGCCGCGCCTCACCCGTCCGAGCGATCACTACGGGTGGGGCCCGGGCTGCCCCCGGCGGCGTTACGCGCCCAGCACCGCACCGATCGCTACTGTGCTGCCCATGCCCACCCCCACCCCCTCCCTCGAGGTACGCCTGCGCCGCCTCGCCGAACGGCTCGGCACCCGTCACCGGACCCCGATCGAGACCTGGTACGACTCCGAACGCAGCAGCTGGACCCTGCGGTGGTACGACGGGCCTTCGGTGGCCGCCATCAGGTCCGAACTCGACCGCGAGGGGACCGCGACCGCGCCGGTGCTGGTGCGGCGCGACCTCACCACCCGGGCGCTGGCACTGGCGGCGCTGCGGGAGACCCGCGCGGGGGCGATGCGGCGCTGGGTCGGCAGCTGGGGCCAGCGCTACCACCTGGAACACGTGATCGCCGACCAGCCGCACCCCGAGCGGGCCGCCGACCCGCGCGAGGAGGCGATGCTGGACCGGCTGCTCACCGAGGCCACCACCGGCGACGGGCCCTGGGCCGTGCCGGACGAGAGCCGCGCCTTCGACCTGATCGCCCGCGACGGCATCGCCTGGCTGCTGCCCGACCATCGGCTCGCCGCCCCCGGGGAACCGGTCGGACTGGCCCTCGACCCACTGGAGTTCCTGACCGCCCGCTATGCCCACGGCGTCCACCGGACCGCCTGGGAGACCGCGCTGACCACCATGCCGCTGCGCGCCGCGATCGCCGCCGCCCGGACCGACCCGGCCCCCGGCCCGGACGCCGCCCGCGCCGCTCTCGCCCTGCTGCCCACCCTCCGCGACCAGCTCACCGTCGAGCTCGACACCGTCCAGGCCGCCCTCACCCGCGCCGCCGCCACCGGCTGACCGGCACTCAGCAGCCGGCGCTCACCGGCCGCCCACCGGCCGGCCCGCGACGCCGCCCGGGCCGCGATCCGACCCGGATCACTCGGCGGTGTCGGGGGCCGGCGCCCGCCCCACCTCCTGCATCCCGCCCTTGACCAGGAACCGGCCGATCAGGAGCCGGTAGAGGGCACCGCCGACGACACCGCCGATCAGCGGGCCGACGATCGGCACCCAGAAGTAGAGGTTCCCGTACTGGTCCCGCCAGGCCGTGCCGTAGCCGGTCAGATAGCTGGCCAGCCGGGGGCCGAAGTCGCGGGCCGGGTTGATGGCGTAGCCGGCGTTGGTGCCGAAGGCCATGCCGATCGCGACCACGATGAGGCCCACGATGAACGGGCCGAGGTTGGCGCGCGGCGGGTCGTTGAGCACATCGGTGACCGCGAAGACCAGCAGCACCAGGACCGCGGTCCCGATCACCTGGTCGCGCAGCGCTCCCAGCTCGCTCACCGGGAAGCCGCCGTTGCCGGGCAGGGTGGAGAACACGCCCTGGCTCTTGATCGAGTGGGCCGGGTCGAACTTGGCCAGTACCTCGGTGTAGTTCCACCGCACCAGCAGGGCCGCGACGAACGCGCCCGCCGTCTGCGCCAGCGCGTACGGGGCGACCTTGCGCCACGGGAAGCCCTTGAAGGCCGCCAGCGCCACGGTGACCGCCGGGTTGAGATGACCGCCGCTGAGCCGGGCCGCGACGTAGACGCCGAGCGTGACACCGAGTCCCCAGGCCCAGGAGATGCTGTCGTGGTCGCCGAGGCCGGCCGCGAGGACCTGGGCCACCACGCCCACGCCGAACAGGATGAGGATCATGGTGCCGGTGAACTCCGCGAAGAGTTCACCGGCCAATCCCCATCCGGGTGCCCGCTCCGATCGCTCAGCCATGTTCACTCCCGAGGGTCCTGTCGGCCGGGCCGACCGTGGGCATCCTCCTCATCGTGTACGCACCCGGCGGGCCGCTGCCCGCCCAACAGGGCTACTCGGGTCGCGGCACCCGGGCGGGCGGACCGTCCCGGAAGGCCGACATCAGCCGTCCGAGGGCCGGACGCGGGCCGGACGACCGCCGCCGGGCTGCCAACCGCCTTCCGGGCGTGAGGATTTGAGACTGCGCCCCCTTGACGATGAAGTGCGCCGGCCCTGTCATGACATGAGGGGGCGAACCGGGCGGAGGGGACTTCGGGTGGACGGCGAGGAGATCAGCTGGCTGACGGTGCCGCAGGTGCGCACCCTGTGGCCGGGGGTCGGGCCGGTGCACGAGACGGCGGTGGCCCACGGGGTCCGGTTCCGCACCGACACCGCCGACAGCGCCTGGGGTCCGCACACCGTCGTCCGCTACCACGCCGACGACATACGCCGGGTGGCTCCCCGGCTGACGGCCGCCGCCCGCGAGCCCTCCCGCCGCAGCGGACTGGCCGGCTTCCTGTTCCTGCTGCTCCTGCTGGCGCTGCTGACCTCGCTGGTCGTCTGGGCCTGGCACCAGAGCCACAGCAGCCCCTACACCTACTGGCACTGAGGTCCCGCGCCGGGGCAGGCCCGCCGGACCGTCAGAGCACGGCGTCCCGGGCCAGCAGCGCGGCCTGCACCCGGTTCTCGCACTCCAGCTTGGCGAGGATCCGGCTCACATGCGTCTTCACCGTGCCCTCGCTCATGTGCAGCCGGCTGCCCACGTCCGCGTTGGAGAGGCCCTCGCCGAGCAGGTCCAGCACCTCCCGCTCGCGCGCCGACAGCGCGGCCAGCCGCCGCCTGGCGGCGTCGCGGCGGCCGGCGGCGGGACCGGCGGCGAGGCTGTCCACGATGTGCCGGGTGGCGGCGGGCGACAGGAAGGCATGCCCGCCGGCGGCCGCGCGGACGGCCTGGATCAGCTCGCCGGGCGCGGTGTCCTTGAGCAGGAAGCCGGCGCCGCCCGCGGCGACCGCGCGCAGCACGTTCTCCCGTTCCCCGAAGGTGGTCAGGATCAGCGCCCGCGCACCGGGCACCACCCTGGGCAGCTCGGCGAGCGCGGTGAGACCGTCCATCACCGGCATCTGGATGTCCAGCAGCACCACGTCCACCGCGTGTGCCCGCGCCAGGTCGAGTGCCTCGCGACCGTTGGCGGCCTCCGCCACCACGTCGATGTCGTCGGCGGAGGTGAGGATGAGCCGGATCCCCGCGCGGATCAGCGGCTCGTCGTCGGCGACGAGGACTCGGATCACTGCTCTGCCTCCTGGGTGTGCTGGTTCAGCGGCTGCACCTAGGCACGGTAGTGCACCTTTTCGATCAGTACACCATCGCGGAAGCAGAGCCGGTTCACGTACTCGGTGCCCGGCTCGCTGCCCGCCTCGTCCGCGGTGAACCAGAGGCAGGACGCCCCGGCCGGGACGTCGGGCCCCTTCCGCCGGTACCCACCGGTGATGAAGTCGCTGCCGGACGGCAGCCTGGCCTTGACCGCGTGTTCGGGCTGGCCCACCTCGATCGAGTCGTACACGTCGCGGTCGAGCGTCGCGTTGTCGGACGACTTGACCAGCATGTAGCCGCCGAAGCCGAGCAGGGCCAGGAACGCGATGCCCACCAGACCCGCCGCCACCGCGCAGCCGAGGGCCGGGCTGCGGCGGGCCGGCGGTCCCGGTGGCGGTGCCTCCGGCAGGTCGGGGTCGTCCGTGGGCGGGCGCCCGGTCCCCTCGTACGGCAGGACTCCGGCGAGCCGGAAGCCGCCCCCGGGGGTGGGGCCGCTGTGCACCATGCCGCCGAGCAGCCGGGCGCGCTCACGCAGGCCGGTCAGGCCCTGGCCGCCGCTGACCACCGGCCCCGGGGCGGGCGCGGGCGAGGCTCCGTTGACCACCTCGACCAGCAGCGCGTCCGGCTCGTAGCGCAGGGCGACGTCGATCGGCGCGGTCGGGGCGTGCTTGTGGGCGTTGGTCAGGGCCTCCTGGACGATCCGGTAGGCGGCGTGGCCGGTGGCGGCGGCCAGCGGACGGATCTCACCGGAGCGGGTCAGCCGGACGGCGGTTCCGGCGGCGCGGGAGGCGTCGGTGAGCCGCTCGATCGCCTCCACACCGCCCGCGACCCCGGTGTCCCCGGCCGCGCCCGCCACCCCGCGCGAGCCGGCCGCGCCGATCGCGTTCTCGTCCCGTAGCAGGCCGACCGTCTCGCGCAGCTCGCCCATCGCGGTCACGGCGGCCTGGCGCAGCACGGTGACCGCCTCGCGCTGGCGGTCCGTGAGGCTGCGGTCCACCTCCAGGGCGCCGGTGTGGACGGAGATCAGTGCCAGCTGGTGGCCGAGGCTGTCGTGCATGTCCTGGGCGATCCGCTGGCGTTCGCGCTGCCTGGCCTGGTGGGCGATCATGGCGCGCTCGCGCAGCAGCTGGTCGTTGCGCTCCTGCAGGGTGCTGAGCAGGGTGCGGCGCTGCGCGCGGTAGCGGCCGAAGACCGCGGGCAGGACGACGACCAGCAGGAACATCGCCAGGTTGACCCCGATCAGTCCCTTGATCGGCAGCTCGTCGACGTTGAAGCAGAACGAGGTCGCGGTACTCAGGGCGAGGACACCCGCGCAGGCAGCCGCGAGGGTCCGCGCCCTGGCTATTCGGTAGCCGGCCGACCAGCCGGCGACGGCCAGCATCGGGAGGAATCCGCCGAGCGCGCCGACGGCCCCCGCGGTGAGCAGCAGGACCGCCATCGGCAGCCCGCGGCGCAGCAGGTACAGCACGGCGCAGGCCAGCGCGACGGCGGCCGCGCCGAGCGGTCCGATCGGGTCGGTCAGCGCGAGGAGTCCGCCCAGCATGGCGAGGAGGAGGGCGGGCCCGCCCTCGCGCAGGTACTCCCGCCTGCCCCAGGGGCCGGGGAGGGCACGCTTGCGTGCTGCTGTCCGGAGCTCTGCTGTCTTCGCCACCCGGGCGAGGGTACTCGGACCGTCCCGGCCTGCGCCGCTGTCTTTGGTCGCGTCCGGACACGACGAAAGTCACCACCGGTGCTCCTCCCGGCGGTGCGGCGACCGGCGTGCCACGGGCGACGCGCTACGGGCGCCGGGCGGTGAGCAGGAGGGCTACGTCGTCGGCGCGGTGGGCCGAGTGGCGGGCGGCGCCCAGCAGATGGTCGGCGAGGGTCTCCAGGGATCCGACGGCGGCGCCGTGGGCGAGCGAGACCCGGAGGCGGTCGATGCCCTGGTCGATCCCGGTACCGGCCTCCTCGACCAGTCCGTCGGTGTAGAGCGCGAGGACGGAGCCGTGCGGTACGGCGAAGCTGCTGACGGGATAGGCGCTGGTGTGGTCGATGCCGAGCAGCGGGCCGCCTGCGAGGTCGAGCGCCTCGGTGCGGCCGTCGGGGTGGCGCAGCAGCGGGGGCAGGTGGCCGGCGCGGGCGGCCCGGGCCCGGTCGTCGGCGGGGTCGAGGCTGATCAGGCAGCAGCTGGCGAGCAGTCCCGGGTCCAGGTCGACCAGCAGCCGGTTGGTGCGGAGCAGCACCTCCCCCGGCGGGTTGCCGCCGGTGATGAAGGCGCGGACGGCGCTGCGCAGCTGGCCCATGGTGGCGGCGGCGCCGACGCTGTGGCCCTCGACGTCGCCGATGACCAGGCAGAGCCCCTGGTCGGTGACGATGGCGTCGTACCAGTCGCCGCCGATCTCCATGCCCTGGGTGCCGGGCAGGTAGCGGGCCGCGATGGCGAGTCCGGGGACGTCGGGGAGCCGGTGCGGGAGCAGGGCCTGCTGCAGGCCGCGGGCGAGGGCGAACTCGGCGTCGTACAGGCGGGCGCGTTCGAGGGCCTGGGCGATCAGGCCGCCGAGTCCGGTGAGGACCGAGCGTTCCTCGGTGGTGAAGGTCCTGGGGTGGTCGAAGCCGATGATGCAGCTGCCGACGGGGTGTCCGGAGGCGATCAGCGGCAGGAAGGCCCAGGACCGCATCTCGTCGAGGGGGATGCCCGGGTAGGCGGCGAGGAGCTCGTGTGCGGACTCGAAGAAGATCGGGGCGCCGCCGGTGAGGGTCTCGGTGCCGGGAAGTCTGGCATGGACGGGGATGCCCTCGAAGCCGTCCAGGAAGCCGTCGGGATAGCCGGTCTGGGCGGCCAGGTAGAGGCGGCCGTCGCGGACCAGGTAGATCGCCAGTTCCTGGCCGCCGAAGCCCGGCAGGATCTGCTCGGCGACGGCCGCGCAGACCTCGCGGACGCTGACCGCCTCGGTGAGGGCGCTGGCCAGCTGGAGCAGGTAGTAGGTGGCCCCGGGCCCGGCGCGGGCCGGCTGCGGGCTGTCCCGGTCGGGGCTCGGGACGGTCCGGCCGGCCGGGACGGTCAGAGTGGTCGCGGTGGTCGCGGTGGTCGCGGTGGTCGCGGTGGTCGCGGTGGTCGCGGTGGTCGCGGTGGTCGCGGTGGTCGCGGTGGTCGCGGCGGTCGTCGGCGGGGGGTGCGGGCGGCCGGGTTCGCGGGGCGGTGCGGTCGGGATGACGCGGCCGGTGACGCCCTGGGTGTCGGGGTAGAGCGAGAAGGCGAGCCACTGGTCGGGCGGCCGGCGGGCGAGGAAGGCGGTGGGCCGCTGGGAGAGCATGGCGGCGCGGTAGCGGTCCTCGTACACGGGGTCGGCGAGCCAGGGCAGGGCGGTCCAGGGGTGGCGGCCGAGCAGCTGTTCGCGCGGGGTCTCCAGGAGGAGTTCCGTGCTGCGGTTGGCGTAGTCCACCCGGCCGTCGGGGGTGAGGGCGAAGATGCCCTCGCGCAGCCGTTCGACGGCGGCGACCGCGGCGGCGCCGTGGCCGGTGTCCAGGACCGCCCCGATCAGGTGGGTGCGGATCGGGCCGTCCGGCACCCGGCCCCAGATCCTGACCGGCCGGTAGTGGCCGTGCCGGTCGCGCAGTCGCACCTTGCGGGCGGGCAGGGTGCCGGTCCGGGCGGCGGCGAGGACCGCGAGGCGCAGCGCGGACCGGTCCTCGGGGGCGATCAGGTCCGCGAGGGTGGCGGCGCTGCCGCCGAGTTCCGCGGCGGAGCGGCCCAGGATGGCCTGGAGTCCGTCGTCCACGGCGACGGTGCCGGCGATCAGGTCCCAGTCGAACGTGCCGACCTGGACGGCCGGGCCGACCGGTCCCGGCAGCTCGACCACGATCGGTTCACCGCCGGCCTCGACGGCCGCGCCCGGGCCGGGCAGTCCGCCGAGCGCGCTGCCCAGCCGTACGGCCGAGGTCCGCAGGTGGCGGCGGGCGGTGAGCGGCACCCCCTGGTCGAAGCTGGGCCACAGCACGCACAGCGCCCCGAAGACCTCCGCGCCGACGCCGACGGGCGCACAGGCCAGGGCGAAGGCGTACGGCATCCCCACGGAGAGCCTGGGGAAGCGCCGCATGGTCTCCTCGGCGCCGGCCAGGCTGATGGTGCGGCCGGTGCGGTAGGCGACGGCGGCGGGCAGCTGCCCGGCCACCGGGATCCGGCGGAACCCGCTGAGCAGGGACAGCGGCACCCCGGCCACGGCGCAGAGCACCAGGGAGCGCCGATCGGGTGAGCGGAGGTAGACCATGCCGCCGTACGCCGCGGTGCTGTGGACCGCCCGGCGCAGGCCGTGGGTGAGCAGTTCCTCGGCCGAAGCCGTGGCGACGAGCGCCCGGGGGGCGGCCGGGCGCTCCCGCACGGTCCGCTTCGTTCCCGAACCGCCCCTAGCGTGCGGGCCGGCCCGGCCCGCCGGGACACCCTGGCGCACGATCTCTCTGTACGCCCGACCCCTGAACGGTGTCAACCGGGCACCGCCCCCGGCAGCGCGGGGATCCGCCCGGGAAACCACGCACCACGCCCGGTCGGTGCTCGCGGGCAGCGCACCCGGGGTGGCGGCCTGCTCGCCGCTGCTTCCGGGGCAAGCCGGTCCCCACCGACGCCAGGCACTGGCCGCGACCGTACCCGCCCGGGCCACGCCGCCCGGGCCACGGCCGTCAGGAGCACGGGACCGGAGAGAGCCCGCCCTGCCCGGGCTTCACCCTGTCTCTCCTGGAAGATCCCAGCGCCGCGGTGTTCTCCGACACACCGTCAACTCGTCTGCCCGGTGCCGGAACGGGCCTGTCGGGCGGCCCTGCGGCGGGGCTTGATCACTGTTGTTGACCTGTCAACTCACGCTCCCTATGCTCGATCCGCTCCGTCCTCCCGGGCCGTGCCCGGCAGCCGTCCGGGAAGGGACCTCCCCCATCAGTACGCCGACCACTCCGCGTTCCGTCAGCCGTCGGCGGTTCCTCACCTACCTGGTCGCCGCGCCCGCACTCGCGGTCGGCGCCCAACTCGCCCTCGACGGCGAGCCGGCCGAGGCGCTGCCCGGCATCCCCGACGTGCTGGACCTGGGCGACGCCCTGATCCTGGCCGGGCTGCCGACCTCGCACCTGCTGGTCCTGGAGGTCACCTCGGCGGGCCGGGTGGTGCTCCAACTCCCGCGCCTGGAGGTGGGCCAGGGGCTGACCACCGCGATGGCGATGCTGGTGGCGGACGAACTCGGGGCCCGGCTCGGGGATGTGGACGTCCCGCTCGCCCCGGCCCGGCCCGAGCTGCTCTTCAACCAGCTGACCGGCGCCTCCAACTCGGTCCGTTCGCTCTACGACCCGGTCCGGGCCGCGGCCGCCGCCGCCCGCGCCAGGCTGGTCACCGCCGCCGCCCGCCGCTGGTCGCTGTCCGCGGGCTCGCTGCGCGTCCAGGACAGCGCCGTGCTCGCGCCCGACGGCCGCAGTGCCTCGTACGCCTCGCTCGCCGTCGAGGCGGCCGGCGTGCTCGTGCCGGCCGTCCCGGCCACGCCCAAGCCGGTCTCGCAGCAGCGGCTGGTCGGGCAGGCCACCGGGCGGATCGACGCCCGCGACATCGTCACCGGCAAGGCCAAGTACACCGGCGACCTGGACATCCCCGGTGCGGTGCCGACCGTCGTCTCCCGGCCCCCGACCATCAACGGCACCGTCCGCTCGTACCGCGCCGACGCCGCGCTCGCCATGCCCGGCGTGCTCGGCGTGGTGCGGATACCCACCGGGATCGCCGTCCTGGCGGAGACCTTCGACCAGGCGATGAAGGCCAAGGCCGGGCTCGACATCGACTGGGGTCCGGGCCCGCTGGCCACGCTCTCCGACGAGGACATCCGCGGCAGGCTGCGGGACGCCCAACCGCCCTTCCTGGTACCGCCGTTGCTCACCCAGCACGTCGACGCCGAGTTCGACTTCGCCTTCGTCAGCCATGCGCCGATGGAGGTGCTCACCGCCGTCGCGGACGTGCGCGCGGACCGGGCGGAGCTGTGGTTCGGCGCGCAGGCGCCGATCGTCGCCCAGCAGGCCATCGCCGCCGAGCTCGGCCTGCCGCTCTCTGCCGTCACCCTCCATGTGGTGCGCGGCGGCGGCTCGTTCGGGCGCCGGCTGTTCTTCGACGCCGGACTTGAGGCCGCCCAGATCTCCAAGGCGGCCGGGCGGCCGGTGAAGCTTATGTGGACCAGGAACGACGACGTCCGCCACGGCCGGATGCGCCCCGCCAGCCACCACCGGATCCGGGCCACCCACGCACTCGGCCAGGTCCTCACCTACGAGCACCGGGTCGCCACCGTGCGGACCGACTTCCGGCACGGCCTCGGCGAGGCGCTGACCGCCGCCGCCTTCGACCTGTCGGTCGCCGGGATCACCCTCTCCCAGGCGTTCTTCCTGCTCACCGAGAAGCTCCCCTACGAACTCGGGCTGAGCACTCAGCTGCTCGCCGAGGTGCCGCTGGAGATGCACACCGGCAGCTGGCGCTCGGTCTACTCCGGCCTGGTCCGGGTCGCCGACGAGATCATGGTCGACGAGCTGGCGCGCACCCTCGGCCAGGACCCGGCGGCCTTCCGCCGCAGCCGGCTGTCCGACGCCGCCGGACGGGCCGTGCTGGACCGGCTCGTCCAGGCGGGCGACTGGGGCCGCGCGATGCCCGCCGGACACGCCCAGGGCATCGCCTTCCACGCCGAACACCGCTCCAGCGTCGCCTACCTGGTCGAACTGGACGCCACCGACCGGGCCAATCCGCGGGTCACCAAGGCCGTCGCCGTCGCCGACGTCGGCCGGGTGATCAACCCGCGCGGCCTGGAGGCCCAGCTGATGGGCGCGCTGATGGACGGCATCTCCGTCACCCTCCAGGCCGGGGTGCACATCGACAAGGGCGCCGTGCGCGAGGGCAGTTACGCCGACTTCAGGTACGCCCGCCAGCGGCACAGCCCGCCCGAGTTCGCGGTGCACCTGATGCCGCCGAGCGGGTCGCCCGGCGGCGCGGGCGAACTCGGCGTACCGGCCGCCGCCGCAGCCGTCGCCAACGCCTGGGCCCGCGCCACCGGGACCTCACCGCGGAGCTTCCCGGTCAACTTCTGATCGCAGCCCGCCCCCTGGCCCGAGCCCCGAATCCCGCTCCCCCGAACCCCACTCCCCCGAATCCCACTTCCTGATGGATGGTCAATCAGCCGTGCCCAGTTACCAGTTCGTCCTCAACGGCCGGTCCGTCACGGTCGACGCACCCGCCGACATGCCGCTGCTCTGGGTCCTGCGCGACAAGCTGGGCGTCACCGGCCCCAAGTACGGCTGCGGGGTGGGCGTCTGCCGCGCCTGCACCAGCCACCTGGACGACGCCGAGATCCAGCCCTGCACGGTTCCGGTCCAGGACTGCGCGGGCCGCCGGGTCACCACGATCGAGGGCCTCGCGGACGGCGACCGGCTCCACCCCGTCCAGCAGGCCTGGCTGGACCAGGACGTGGCGCAGTGCGGCTTCTGCCAGCCCGGACAGATCATGACCGCCGTCGCCCTGCTGCGCCGCACCCCCGACCCGACCGACGCCGACATCGACCGGATCGAGAACGTCTGCCGCTGCGGCACGTACTTCCGGATCCGCGAGGCGATCAAGCAGGCTGCCGCCGCCGGGAGTTGACGGCCCGCTACAGCGGCAGCGCGTACAGCTGGAGGTCGTGGCCGGCGAAGAGGCGGTCGCCGTCGGCGCCGAGGTGCCAGACCTGTATTCCGGGACTCGAGTCGCGGAACTGCCAGCGCAGTTCGCCGGTGTGGACGTCCATCGCGCAGACGCCCGCGTCGGCCGGCCCGGGGATGTAGAGGGTGTCGCGCACCAGGATCGGGTAGTTGCGCAGGTCCAGGCGGAACGGCACCTTGACCGACCACTTCCGCGCTCCGTCCGCCGCGGCGTGGCGGGTCACCTGGCTGTCGTCGCGCAGGAGCAGGACGTCGCCGTCCACGGCCTTCGCCCAGAGACAGCGCCAGCTGTCGCTCTGCTCCGGGGTGATCGTCCATGCCGTGCTGCCGTCTCCGAGCCGGATCGCCTGCATGCCGCCCACCCGGTCCGACGCGTAGACGTGCTCCGGTCCCAGGCCCCGCACGGAGAACTGCTCGCCGACCGAGACCGACCACTCGCGCGAGCCGTCGGCGGCTTTGAGCGAGACCAGCGCCCCTGCCCCGGCGAGGCCCAGCAGCCGGTCGCCGGGAGCCGGGAGCACGCCCCAGAGCCAGTCCTCCTTGGCCAGTTGGTGGATCCAGACCGGTCGGCCCGTCTCCGCCGAGAACGCGAACACGGCCGTCCGGTTGTCCGGTCCCATGGGGCTGGTCATCCCGTAGAGCGTGCCGTCGACGCAGGTCTGGAGCTGCACCTGCTCGTCGGAACCGCCGAGCTCCGGCGGGCAGGGCAGCTGCCAGTCGGCGGACGGGTCGGTGAGGTGGAAGCTTCTGATCCGCCCGATCCGAGAGTCGAAGACCCGCTCGGCACCCGCCAGCGCCGGACTGGCGACAAACGGCCTCGACGATGCGTCCACCCGGTCCTCACCGTCGGACAGATCGATCCTACGGCGCTCCGCCCCGGTGGCCGGGTCGAGCGTCAGCAGCTTGTCACCGTCGACGAAGACCGGGAGCGACACCGAGCCCACAAGGAGTTCGGGCGTCTGTGCGGTGATCCCACGGTGCACCCAGAGCGGCCGCGGGCCGGGACGGACCGCGGGAGCGGTGGGGACGGCGGGCCCCGCGGTCCGCCCGGGCGCGGTCCGGGAGCGCTCGTTCAGCCACCACGCCCCGCCTACGAGCGCCAACGCACCAGCCCCCAGGAGCATCTGACGTCGCGTCAGACCACTTCGATAGGGCGGCGGCTCGCCGTCGTCCGGCCGGGACGGGTCGGAGCGGGAGCCGGCCAGGACGTCCGGACCCGGCTCCATGCCCGGCTCCAGATCGAGAAGGATCTCCCCGACCTGCCCCTCGGACTCCTCCGACCGCTTCTTCCCCATCGCCCTGCACCTTCCCCCGTGAAAGCCTGCTCGGAGAATAGCCGACGCCCGCCGGGCACGAACGACCGACCGGGGCCCGCCAGCTCCGCCCGCGCGGGGCGCGCGCCGAGCGCCCGCAACTCCTTGACGGTCCGGCGCACGTGGCCCGATTCCCTCGGGAGGGGAGTGCCCGGCCGGTGGCGTGCCCTCGGCGGATAGGGTCCTGCGCTGGGGGCGCCATCCCTTCGCCGTGCCTGTGGTGCGGCAGTCCGCGAGCGAGAGGCACACCGATGACGGCCGAACCGACCTTCCTGGTCCTGCCCGGCTACCAGAACTCCGGCCCCGAGCACTGGCAGAGCCGGTGGGAGCGGCAGGACCCGGCCGCCTTCCGCCGCGTCGAGCAGGGCGACTGGGACCACCCCTCGCTCGGCGACTGGGTCGACACCCTCGACCGGGCCGTCATCAGGGCGCTCGCCGACGGTCCCGGCCCGGTCGTGCTGGTGGCGCACAGCCTCGGGTGCACCACCGTGGCGCACTGGGCTGCCGCACACTCCCGTCCGGTCCGGGCCGCGCTGCTCGTCGCGCCGCCGGACATCGAGACCGCCGAGGTCCCGGAACTGTTCGGCTTCCGTCCGATCCCCCGGCAGCCGCTGCCGTTCCCCAGCCTCCTGGCCTCCAGCAGCGACGACCCGTGGTGCTCGACCGAGCGGGCCCGGGCGTTCGCGGACAGCTGGGGGTCGGCCTTCGTCGACGCCGGTGCGCACGGGCACCTCAACTCCGACTCCGGGCTGGGCGACTGGCCCGAGGGCCGCGAGCTGCTCGCCCGGCTGCTGGAGACCGAGCCCGGCGCCGGAGCGATCGGCTGACCGGGTGCCGGCGCCGGGGCGATCGGCTGCCGGGGCGGCGTGCGCCCTCGGCTCGGGGGAGTGCGGCCGCAGCCGTACCTGACGGGCCGTCCGGTGGAGCCGTTGGGCCGGGTAGGGTGACACTTGACCTGGTGCATACCGGGAATTGACCTTCCTGTCGACCCGCCCGACCGGGCCTGACGGAGCAAGACCGGATATGACCGAACAGGGGCCTGGCGCCGGCCGGCGCGAGGTCGGCACGATTCTGAACGGGAGTCACGGTGACCGAGCAAGCACAGGCCGAGGACCGCAGCACACTGGCGGAGTTGCTGCAGGGGCACCCGCCCATGGCCCGTGAGCTCCCCGGCTTCGCGACCGACCGGCTGCCCGCCAACCCGGCCGAGCTCTTCGGCGCGTGGCTGACCGGGGCCTTCGCGGCCGGGGTGCTCGATCCGCAGGTGGTCACGCTGTCCACGGTGGACACCGACGGCTGTCCGGACGCCCGGGTGCTGGTGCTGCGCGGCATCGACGTACCGGGTGCGGGCTGGGTCTTCGCGGCCGACGCCGACAGCCCCAAGGGACGGCAGCTGGCCGTCCGGCCGAAGGCGGCGATCACCGTCTACTGGCCGCTGCTGGGCCGGCAGATCCGGGTCCGGGGCCTGGTCGAGACCGCGTCGCCGGAGGAGTCGGCGCTCGACTTCCTGGACCGCTCCCCCTGGTCCCGGGCCGCCGCCTTGGTCGGCCACCAGAGCGAGCCGCTCACCTCCCTCGAGGTGTACGAGAACGCCGCACGCGAGGCCAGGCGTCGCCTGGAGGCCGACTCGAAGACGATCACCCCGGGCCACACCGTCTACACCCTGCGGGCCTCCGAGGTCGAGTTCTGGCAGGGCGACGCCACCCGCCGCCACGTCCGGGTGCACTACAGCCGCAACGAGGTCGGGGCCACGTCGGGCGCCTGGGCCCGCACCCTGCTCTGGCCCTGACGGCCCCTACCCCCGGACCCCCGACCAGCCCCGGAGCCTCCCGCTCCGAACGCGTCGACCGTCTCGAACGCGTCGAACGGGCCGTCGGTGGTGCTGTGGCCACTGTCACAGCACCACCGACGGCCGCCGGTCCCTCCGACACCACGGCCCGCGCGGCGGTGCCCGCCGAAAGCCCGCAGCACGGCCCTCCGTACGCACAACTGTGATGCCCTGGTGAGGACTTGGGGCACAGCAGGTCCTTCTTCCACCTCCTGCGGATACCGTGCGGCCGGGGCGTCGAGCACGCTCCCGGAGTCCGGAGAGGGAGCCGCCGAGGCACTCCTCCGAATTCCGTCCCGGTTTTCCGTTATCGAACACCGGTCACCGGATCTCCCATCACGACAGGGCAGAACGGACAGGCCGACGGAGAAGGTGGACCACACGATGGACAGGGACTGCGGCACGGCAACGGTGGTGCAGGCGCAGGCCGGGGATCGGCTCGCCACGGACGAACTGATCGGCAGCCACCTCCCGCTGGTGTACAACATCGTCGGCCGGGCCCTCTCCGGCCACCCGGACACCGACGACGTCGTGCAGGAGACCATGCTGCACGCCGTGGACGGCCTGCCCTCACTGCGCGAACCGGCCAGCTTCCGGTCGTGGCTGGTCGCCATCGCGATGAACCAGATCCGCCGCCGCCACCAGACCGCCCAGGCTCAGCAGGCGCAGCAGGCGTACGCCACCGGCGCGGGCGCGAGCGCCTATGGCGCGGCCGGCGCCGAGCCGGCCGATCCCGGCGCGGACTTCGTGAACCTGACCATCGTCCGGCTCGGCCTCTCCGGCCAGCGCCGGGAGGTCGCGGAGGCCACCCGCTGGCTGGACGAGGACGACCGCGAACTGCTGGCCCTGTGGTGGCAGGAGGCCGCCGGTCAGCTCACCCGCGCCGAGCTGGCCGCTGCGCTGGGGCTGGCTCCGCAGCACGCGGCGGTCCGGGTGCAGCGGATGAAGAACCAGCTGGAGAACGCCCGGGTGGCGGTCCGGGCCCTGTCCGCCGCACCGCTCTGCTGGCAGCTCGCCGAGATGACCGCCACCTGGGACGGCTCGCCGGGGACCCTGTGGCGCAAGCGGATAGCCCGGCATGCCCGGGAGTGCGGGTACTGCGCGCAGCAGCGTGACGGGCTCTTCCCCGCCGAGGGGCTGCTCGCCGGGCTCGCCCTGGTCCCGGTCCCGCACGGGCACCTCGCCTCGGGCGCCCTCACGGCCGCCTTCTCGGCGCAGCCGACGGCGGCGCACCCAGCCGGCTCCGCCCACGCGGGCGGATCGGCGGGCACGAGCGGGTCGACGGGCACCGGCGGGTCGGCCGACGGCTCCGCAGCCGCCCACGGCGCCGCGCCGTCCGACGGGAACTCCGGCCCCGTCGGCCACCGGGCCCACCGGCATGCCGCCGGGCGGAGGCGGCGGGCGCTGCCGAAGTCGTCGAAGTCCCGCAGGCTGCTGCTGACCGCGCTGGGCACGGCGGCCGTCACGGCGGCCGCCGTCGGTGTGGTGGCTGCCGAGCAGGAGCACTCCAACGGGTCGGTGACGCAGGCCGACGCGGTCGCCGCTCCCCCGGAGGCCGTCCCGGCGTTCGCGCTGGGGCCCGCCGCCGCACCGGCCGCCGTGCCGCCCTCCGCCTCGGCCGCGCCGTCCTCCGGAGCTCCCTCCTCGGGGGCTCCGTCCTCGGCCGCACCCTCCCCGACGAGTTCGCCCACCTCCTCGGCCGGCGCCTCCAGCCCGACGCCGTCGCCGACCCGGACGGCCGCCCGGGCCGCGTCGAGCCCGAGTGCCGCCCCGGCGATCCGGCAGACGGCGCCCTCCTCGATCCAGCAGCAGGTCATCGACCTGGTCAACACCGAGCGGTCGAAGGCCGGTTGCAGCCCGGTGCGCAACAACTCCAAGCTCCAGGCCGCCGCGCAGGGGCACTCGGACGACATGGCGGCCCGGAACTTCTTCGACCACACCAACCCCGACGGTGCCGGGCCGCAGGCCCGGATAGAGGCGGCCGGCTACCGGTGGAGCACCTGGGGCGAGAACATCGCGCGCGGCCAGAGCGACCCCGCCGCCGTGATGGACAGCTGGATGCACAGCCCCGGGCACCGTGCGAACATCCTCAACTGCGCGTTCACCGAGCTCGGCGTCGGTGTCCACCAGGGCAGCGGCGGCCCGTGGTGGACCCAGGACTTCGGCGCGCCGAGCTGAGCCCGGCAGCGGGACCGGTCGTACGGCACGGTCCGCCGTGCGGCAGGGCGACCGTACGGCAGGGCAGTCGTGCGGCAAAAGGACTTGTCGATCGGTCAGGAGGCGTCAAGGATCACCACCATGGAACGACCCGCCGAGTTCATCAGTGACGACCGGGTCGAGCTGCGCCGTTGGCGTGCCGAGGACGCCGAGGCCATGAACCGCCTGGTCACCGAGTCGCTGCCGCACCTGCTGCCGTGGATGCCCTGGGCCGCCGAGCACGACTTCGCCGCGGTGGCCGACTACACCGCTCGCAGCGAGCAGTGGTGGCTGGCCGGCGAGGCGTACAACTACGCGATCACCACGGGCGGCGAGATCGTCGGCAACTGCACCCTGACCCGGCAGGTCGGCCCGGGGGCGCTGGAGATCGGCTACTGGATCCACCCGGGGTGGGCCGGCCGGGGGCTGGTCACGACGGCGGCCGCCGCCCTGGTCCGGGAGGCGTTCGCGCTGCCGGACGTGGAGCGGGTCGTCATCCGCACCGACAGCGCCAACACCGCCAGCATCGCGGTGGCCCGACGCCTGGGCTTCACCGAGGTCGAGCGCGGGCCCAGCCCGGGCGGCCCGTCCACCCCGGCCCGGGACGGCGTCGACGTGGTGTGGGAGCTGCGCCGCTGATGCGCGGGGGCCG
>NZ_JYJF01000123.1 GCF_000955975.1 Saccharothrix sp. ST-888 | reverse complement strand
CGTCGGACCGTGAAAACCGTGAGACGAATGTGAGAGGCAGCCCCAGCGCACGCCGAAGGCCGCTTCCTCGCGAACGAGAAAACGGCCTCTGACCTGCGACAATGGGGCGAACCCCAGTCGGGACGACAGGATTTGAACCTGCGACCCCTTGACCCCCAGTAGTCGAACGAACGTCTGACTGATGCTCACCAGTCCGAATCGCGCAGGTCAGGGCCTATCTCATCCGCCCTGCATGACGCCTGATGCCACCCCATGACACCCAGTCCGTGAGAGGCGCGTGAGAGGTAGCACTCGAGCCCGACTCCGTGCGTGATTTGCATCACACTCTGGCTGTACGACTTGGAGGCCACGCAGATAGGCACGGTGGTGGTACCCCGACAGCGACGCGGCACAGGCTTTGGCGATCACGGAGTTGCGACGCTCCGTGATCGTCGGGAGACCTGTGCTTGCCTTGCCGTCAGGGATCAGCCGATGACGTTCAGGCCGAGGGCGGCGCAGATTTGGGCGGCTTGACTGGGGGAGATGACGGCGCCGCGGAACTGTGCGGCGGTGGCGATGGTGAGTTCGCCGAGGTCGGCGCCGCGTAGGTCGGCGCCGGTGAAGTCGGTGGCTCGTAGGTTGGCGTCGGCGAGTCGGCAGTCTTCGAGGGTGGTGTCGCGGAAGTCGACGCCGCCGAGGTCGGCTTCGGTGAAGCGGATGCCGACGAGGTGGGAGCCGCGCAGGCTCAGGCCGTTGAGGTTGGCGACGGCCAGGTTGCAGCGGGTGAGATGCAGGCCCAGCCCGCGGTGGCCGGTGAGGCGGGCGCCGATCATGCGGCAGCCGGTGAAGGTGGCGTCGGCGAGCATGGCGCCGCCCCACCGGGTGTTGGCCAGGTCGGTGCTGTCGCAGGTGAGGTCGCCGCAGTCGGCATCGGTGAAGTTGGCTTTGGCGGCGCTGCCGCCCTGCCAGCGGGCTTGGTCGAGCAGGGCGCCGGTGAAGTCGGCCGCCGTGGCGGTGCAGTCGGTGAAGACGACCTCGGCGAGGTGGGCGCCACGCAGGTTGGCTTCGGTGAAGGTGCAGCGGGTGAACGTGCGGGGATGCTGATGGCGGCGCAGGGCCGGGCGCAGGTCCAGGCCGGTGAAGTCAAGGTCGGTGAGCTCGGTTTCGGTGGCGAGCAGGGTCTGTGGGTCACTGGTCGGGCTGGCCGGGGCGGTGTCGTGGTCGTGTCTGTTGAAGGGCGGTGGTGTTTCGGTCACGGGTTGGGCCTCGTTCTGGGGCGTGGCGGGTGGTGTGCGTGCCGGGTGCGGTCAGTGGGTGGGGGTGGGCTTGGCGGTGTGCCGGGTGGCTGTGTCGTTGCGGTGGGTGGTGTGGCGGGCCTTGATGGCGTCGTGGGCGAGGGTCAGGGCGAGGGCGGTGAGGGCCCACAGGGTGAGGGCGAGCCAGTAGCGGGTGATGCCGTCGCCGGCGAAGTACATGATCTGGCGCAGGCTGCCGGCGGTTGAGGTCATCGGCAGCAGGTCGTGCAGGGCCCGGATGGGTGCGGGCATGGCCTGGATGGGCAGGGCCGCTCCGGAGGCGGGCATGCCGAGGAACATGAAGATCCCGACGGCGGGCAGCGCGGTCATGCGCCCGCAGAAGCGGGACAGGAACAGGGTGGCCGTGCCGACGGCCATCACGGTGAGCCAGCCGGTGACGGCGATGGCGGGGGCGAAGCCGTGCACGGCGCCCAGGACGGGGCCGGTGATGAGCCAGACGGCGGTGGCGGCGACGGCGCCGAAGGCGGCGAGTGCGGCCACGGTGCGCCGGAGGGTGAGGGCGGTGCCGAACACGGTCGAGAGCATGACCGCCGACAGGTAGCCGGCGAGGGTCAGGCCGATCGCGGCGTACATGGTGCTGGTGTCGCTGGTGTCGTGGGCGCTGAGTGGGACCAGGTCGCGGACCTGGAGGAACTGGTGCTGCTGGACGGCGGCGTTCTCGAACGGCACGGCGGCCAGGTTGACCTGGGCGGCACCGGCGGCCGAGGCGATGTAGAGCACGGGGCCGTCCGGCTGCGGAGGTTGGGCGAACGTCTTGCCTGGCGTGCCGGCGCTGCGGTCACCGGGTGCAGGGGCGGGGAGGTAGGCGGCGGCCACGGCCCGGTGCGCCACCAGCTGCCGGGCCTGTTCGGTGGAGGTGACGGTGCTGACGTCGTAGGCGTCGCCCAGGGTCTGGCGCAGGGAAGCGGCCAGTGGCTCGGTCTGCGCGGGTGGTCCGGCGACCGCGATCTTCAGGTGGTGCGGTGTCGGGGCGTGCATGGCGGCGGTGTAGATGCCGACCAGCAGTGCGGCCATGGCGAGCGGGAACAGCAGCACTCGGGCTATCGGTCGGGCCATGTCTCCTCCTGGGGACCTCTCGGGATGGCACGCCTCTCAGGGCGGATGCATCTGCCAAGATACATCTCTTGTGATGCATTATGGTGGATGTATCATGCGAGATGCATCTGAGGAGGAGGATGTACGTGACATCGCCGAAGAGTTCCCTGGACCTTGCCGACCTGCACCATCTCGGCAGGCGGCTCACCGCTGCCGCGATCTCGGCAATGAAGGACGCCTCCGACCTGGGACCGACCGAGTTGCTGGTGCTGGAGTGCCTCTACGACGCCGGCCCGCAGTCGGTGGGGGTCATCGCCCAGCGGACCGGCTTCGCCCAGAGCCGGGTATCCACCGTGGTCGCGTCACTGCACAAGCGGGGCCTGGTCGAACTGGGAGCCGACCCGGCCGACCGGCGCCGGACCGTCGCCACGATCGCCGACCACGCCCGCATCCAGGCCCGGGAAGCCAGAAACCGGGATGCCGAGCCGACTCTGCGACAGATGCTCCCCGCACTCACCGACACAGAGGTCGACGCGGTGATCGCCGCGCTGAAAGCGCTCAACAACGCCCTGGGCGATGCGCCGCCGGACACCTCCAGCGGCACCAACCTCCAACCGGGTGGTCGCCCTCAAGCTCCCGCCGAGCATCGAAGCTGAGACACCGCAAGAGGTCCCACGGGTAGGCATGTGTTCTCATGGGCGGCGATTCGGGCGCCCGTCCCAGCGGTGAGTCGTCCAGGCCCGACGGATCAGCCTACGCACCCAGCAGACATCGACCATCGTCATGCGACAGGACCCGATCGGATCACACTTCGTGATCAACTAGTTCCGTAAAGCGATATTTCGCCACCATGTGGCCAGACCCGCCGACTTCTCGCCCCGAAGGTCGAT
The DNA here is from genome assembly GCF_000955975.1 of Saccharothrix sp. ST-888. Classification (GTDB taxonomy): domain Bacteria; phylum Actinomycetota; class Actinomycetes; order Streptomycetales; family Streptomycetaceae; genus Kitasatospora. Next base: position 16,033 of record NZ_JYJF01000123.1, on the reverse strand, counting down.
CGCGGCCGACACAAGCCCAACGCGGAGCATCGCCCACCCAAAGCTGAACCGAGGCTGGTGTATCTCACCCGTGCGCCGACGACAGGGGCCGCTCCAGGAGCCTTATCGGGTGAGAGACCTTCCTTCGCGTCATGACGGTCCAGTGATCGGTGGTATGACGGAGCCGAGCTGGAGGTGGTCCGTCATGACCCGGTACTGCGTCGATCCTGATCGGCACGAACTCATCGCCACCTGGGGCACCGGGCAGGGCGAGTTGGCCACCCGGGTCGCCGCCGTCACAGCCGGCGCGGACCTCGCCGCACTGTCGCGCCTGGCCAGCGCGCTCACCCAACTGTCGACCGCAGCCTGGCGCACCTACACCCACCCAGCCAGCGCCGCCGACTCGTTGCAGGTCAACAGCGAGGGCTGGCGCAGGGAGCAGGAACGCGAAGCATTCGAGGACGTCGCCGATGCCGTGGCCTCGCCAAATCTCCCCCATGGCGGCGCGATGACGGTCGAGTACAGCCCGGTGCTGGAGAGCGCGAACCGAGTCGGCCGCGCCCTGCTCGCCCTGGATATCCCGGAGCTGACCGAGGCGGTCCACGCCGAGACCCAGGCGGAGCTCGCCGCCGTCGGGAGTGCCGAACTCGGCGACCTCACCGGACGGGCCCGGCAGGCCGTGCTGCTCAGCCGCGAAGGCGCCTCCCCCGTCCAGGTCGCCGCCGCCGACCGGCTCCTGCAGGAGGACCCGTTCGGGCCGGCCGCGCTCTACTCCGACATCGACCCCACCGCCGCAGCCGTGGCAGCCGCCCACTGGCTGTACGCCGCCGCCGAGGCCGTCTCCGAGGCGTCCGGGTACGCACCCACCGAGGTGATCCGGGAGGCGGACAACATCGAGGCACTCCCCCACGCGACACCCACCCTCGTTCTGGAACTCCTCGACGACGGTGTCTCCCCCTACGACGCGGTCACGAGGCTGGTGCGCCACGCCATGCGGATCGCGGACGGCGTGCTGCCCGACCCGGCCGCTCTCCGCGAGCAACTCGACGAGGCCGAGGAGGTGATCACCGAGTACGCCGACGACGATTCCGAGGAGGCGGACGACGTGCTCACCGGCATCCGCCTCACCCCGCTGGACCCGCGCCGGCCCGCCCGCGACCTCCTCGAAGACCTCCTCACCGGCATCAACGGCTGCTGGCTCCTCCACGAGGAATACGCCGAGGACGAGGATCAGGACGACGACGAGGAAGAATCGGACGACGAGACGGCCCAACGGCACCACCACCACAGCCGCGCACAGTTCGCCGCACTCGTCCGCGCCATCGCCGCAGACAAGCGGGACCGGCTCATCTGACACCGCAGCCACCCGGTGGCCGAGAGCGCTCGGACCCGGACCAGCCATGCACCAGGGCCAACTCTGTCCACCCTGCAACGAACAGCTCTGGGGCCGCCCCGACGGCCCGGCACACTGCGCCTGCCGAGAATGTCATCCATGCAGTTCAGGGTGCCTGGAAGAGCAGTTGGCTCGAGCGATGGTCCGACTCCTGAGCGGGCCGGTCGGGTGGGCGCCGCCGAAACGGTTCAGTCCTGATCGGCACCGGCCGGTGGGACTGGGGGGCGGTCGACGTGCCCCTCGCCCAGGCCAGCGCCACCCGATGCGCTCCCGGTGGTGACCTCTCCAAGTTCGGTCGGCTCTGCTCCCTCCTTGGACTGGACGCCGGCTACAGCGGGACCTCGCCCGCCGAACGGGATCCAGCGCCAGCCTCCGCCACTTCCTTCGAGCCATACATCATTTCCCCGTCGCACCGGAACCACGATCGAGTCTTTTGTGTCTCGTGACATTGTGGTCGGTGCCGTCAGTCCTCCGCCCTTGACGTGAACTGGGCTGCCATTGCCGAATCCGATGACCAGTCCGTCGGTGGGTGGTTTGAAGCGCCCGGAGATGCTCGAGGTACTGTGGAGGATGCCCAGAGCACCGTAGACGTTGAGGGCAGAGCCGGCTTCGGTGTCGAGGCGGGCTCCATTCTTGATCCACAGGTAGCTGTTGGCTACCCCTCCATCTGCGGGGCCGTTGACGACAACGCTCCCATTAGCGGCGATCTGGCCACTCGCAGTGAGAGTGGTGGCGGAGATTCCACCGCTAGCGGTCAAGGTCTTGGTGGCGGTGATCGGAGAGTTGACTACCACGGGCGCTGCATTATCCCCCAGACCCCGCAGGTCACCAATTCTGGCAATTCCTTTAAGACTGAGCTCGGCATAGGGCCCGCGTCCGGTGATTTCACTAGCCGAAATACTAATGGTACTGATGGCACCACTGTAGGTCTCATTTCCCGTGACAGCGAGAACACCATTGTCGAAATTGATCTTCACCTTGTTCGCGGGATTTGCCGTCGGCATGTTCTCGATGGTGAGCGCGTGATTTTCGGGCGACTTGATGGTCTTCACGATGAGGGCCTTTCCCGCGGCGACAGTCACGTCACCATTGGCCGTGAGGGCGCCGTCGGCGGTGACCGCGGTGGCACTGATTCCCCCGTTGGCGGCGATTGCCCCACCGACGGTGAGGGTCTTGTCCGCCTTGATCGTGACGTCGCCGTTGGCGTCGAGGGGTCCGTATGTCGTGAGCGTCCCGGCCGCCTCCACGGTGACGTGGCTAGTGGCGGTCAGCGTGTTGACCACGACGTTGGGGGTGTTGACGGTCAGGTAGGTGGTCAGGAAGTAGTCCTTCCCGTCAACGGTCGCCTTGAGCGTGAAGTTGGCGTTGTTGTCCAACGCCAGCGACGTCCAGGACTGGTTCGTGAAGTTGGCCTGGACATTGTCGAGCGTCTGAGTCCCGTCCGCCTTCCGGTAGTACATCGTGTACGTGATGCGGGGGTCGGCAGGTGCCTTCCAGAGCAGCTTCACGCGCGTGCCCCGGTTGATGACAACCGTCTCGGGGCGCAGGCTGTGGAAGAAGAACTCGTCATTCCCCTTCTTCACCTTCACCTGCCCGGTGCGCTTCTGGTAACTGCCCTCCGCCCCCGTCGTGGACGTCATCTCCTCGATGTCGAGGTCCACCGGGCCGATCGACGAATTCACCTCGATCCCCGACAGTGTGAAACTGACCGCCCAACTCCCGTCGAACACCGCCGTGGTCTCCGGCACGAACGAGAAGACCGCCTTGTTCGGATCCGTCGTGTCCCGGTCGATCCACCACTGCGTTCCCTGTGCCTCACCCTCCACCTTGCTCACCGCCGTGTTGATCAACGACGGCTCGATCGTCAGGTCCGCACCCGAGCCCCCCGTCGGCACCGTGAGCGTGATCCCCTTGCAGTACACCTTGGACGTTCCGGACGGCAGGTCACGGCCGAAGCGCAGCACCACCGTCCCGTACTCCAGCTCGTCCATCGTGCTCACCCGCAACGGGCTCGGCACCGTCCCCCGTGCCGGCTTGACCAGATTCGTATCCGCGGTGGGTTCCATGGCGGTCACTCCTGTCCTTCCCATGCGCCGGCGGCGAGCACGGTGGCTGCTACCCGGCTGCTGCGGTTGCTGACCGGGCCGTTGTCGGCGGCGGTCTCCTCGGTGATCTCGACGTCGGTGGTCTCGAAGCCGGGGTCCAGTTCGATCAGGAACGAGATGGTCCAGGTGCCGTCGAACCGGGCGGGCTGGTCCGGCACGCAGGCGAACACGGTGGCGGCCGGGTCGGTGGTGTCGGGCACGATCCACCACTCCTGGCCCTGCGCGCTGCTGCGCACCGACGGGACCGTGGTGGAGAAGGCCAGCGGCTGGCGCGCGAGGCGCGGGTCGCTGGTCGGGGCCGGCACGCGCACCGCGATCCGGGTGCAGCGCACCGGCTGCTCGGCGCGGCCCTGGCCCTCCTCGCCCACCGTCAAACGGAGTTGGTGGTAACGCGGCGGGGCGTCATCGGCGGTGGCCGGTCCGGGGGTGATGTCCACCCGGTAGGGGAGCAGCAGGGTCATCGGGTCTCTCCTTGGCCATCCGCGCGCGGGTGCAGTTGCAGGTAGCCGGCGCGGGCGGCCGGGACCGGGTCGTCGGGGTGTGACAGGTCGTCGGCGGGCAGGATCGGCAGGTCGGTCCAGAGTGGCGGCCCGTCCCCCGAGACCAGCGGCTCGGCCCAACTCCAGGCGCCGTGCAGGGCGCTGGGTCGCGGCATGAAGATGCCGCTGTTCGCAGGCTCCGGCTCGGAGCGGGCCGAACCTCGCGTCGGCTCCTCCGAACGGACCGGCGCCAGCAGCGGGTTGAGGCGGAACGAGGCGCGGATCGCGGCCAGCGCCCGGTGGGTGAGGTCGGCGTCCACGGCGAGCGAGGTGACGGGGAGGAGGTCGGTGGTGGCGTGCACGGCCGTGTGCGGGCAGGCGAGCAGCGTCAGGTACCGGGAGAGGGAGCGGTCGACGGAACGGGCGGGCATCGCGATCCCGGCGCCGGTGCCGATCAGCGAGAAGTACGGGCCGTCGTCGGCCGCCGCAGACGCGTAGGCCGCGGTGTCACGGCCCTGGACGGGCACGTGCAGTTGCCGGTACGAGGTGTCCTGGCCGGGCTCGGAGGTGTAGTAGCCGATCAGCCCGTCGGCCAGCCGCTCGTACGCGCCCAGGCGCACCGGCCACCGGTAGTCCGGGTACTCCTGCGCGCTGGGCCGCAGCGCCTCGTCCCAGGCCGGGTCGGTCAGCGGCGGGCCCAGCAGTTCCAGGCCGAGCCGGGCCCGGATCATGGCGACCGGCCGTCCGATCAGCCGGGCCGGGGTGCGGTCCTCCTCGGGCGCGGGGTCGGCGATCCGGCTGAGCGCCCGGTCGATCGTGGTCATCAGCAGGCCGAAGGTGTCGGCGTCGCGGCCGACCAACTCGCTGGCGAAACCGGCCACATGAGGGTAGACGCCCTCGAAGTCCCCGGGTTCGTCGTAGCGGGCGTGCGGCAGCGAGTTCCAGGCGATCTCCCGCTGCCCCGCTGCCGTGCGGATCACCCGCAGCTCACCCAGCGGGCTGCCGTCCGGGGCGTAGACCAGCAGCGTCTGGTCGAGGTGGTTGACCAGCAGCCAGCCGGCCACCGGCGTGTCGCCGAGCGGGTCGGGCGCGCTGCTCACCGCCGCCAGCGGGCGGTCGTCGCTGTGGTGCACGGGCTCGAAGCGGATCCGGGCGTCCTGGAGCAGCCGGGGCGGCAGCTGGATGAAGCGGTCCGTTTTGGCGCCGGGGAAGAGGGGCTTCTCGGGGTCCGGGGTGACGCTGGCCGCACGGACCGGGGCGAGCTGGGCAGGCTGCGAGTCCAGGGCCGTGACCAGCCGCAGGGCCTGGCCGAAGCGGTCGATGACGTGCAGCTCGGTGAAGTAGAACTGCCCGGCCCGCACGGGCTGGAACCGCTGCTCGCGGCGGTCCCCGGCCGCGTCGGGCACGTGGTTGCTCTGCCCGGCCAGGTCCAGGATGCGCTGGTCGGTGGTGACTTGGGCCGCGCCGTTCTGCTGGATCAGCCAGTCGTTGAAGCCGTCCAGGGTCTGGGAGAGGATGTCCAGCTCGTCGAAGTCGTCCTGCAGGAGGCGCAGTTGACCCAGCAGCTCGTCCGGCGCCCCGGCGAGCTTGCGCTTGGCCTGCTCGCGCAGCACGTAGGACAGGCCGGGTGTGAGGAAGGAGCGCCCGGCGAAGCTGGTCCAGCGCACGCCGCCCTCGCCGTCGCCCTCGGGCACGCCGGTGCCGTTCCAGTGGTAGTCGTCGCCGTCGAAGGTCCAGTTGTCGCTGCCGCCCTGGCCGGTGCCGCCGCTGCGGAACGGGGTCGCGCAGTACTTGATCCGCCACTGCAGGTACATCGGCAGCCAGGGTTGGCGCCAGACCCGGGTGTACTCGGGGAACGGGCCGTCGGTGAGGTCCGCCGGCCGCGCGACGATGTCCTCGAGCGCGCTGCCGGTGCGGGCGGCCCGGTCCAGCATGGCCAGTTCGGCGATCAGCGGGCGGCACAGCTCGGGCAGGCCGGTCAGGTCGGGGGCCGGCGGGTCGGGGGCCGGGGTGACGTCCGCGCCGCCGATCCGCACCCGGGTCAGCAGCGCGGAGGGCAGTCGGCAGGGCAACGGCTGGTCGTCCGGCCGGCCCAGCGGCTGGGTGGTGCCGGCGCCCTCCATCACGATCACCGGGTCGGCCGGTCGGTAGAAGGATGGCTGCGGGGAGCGCTTGAGCTCCTGGGTCTCGGGCAGTTCCCGGTCGGCGAACTCGTCGATCGCCGTTTGCAGCTCCTCAAGGGTCGCCTGCAAGGCGCTGATCTGCTCGCCGACGGCGGTGATCTCGCCGTTCCATGCTGCCACGTCGAACTCGAACGGCTTGGGCCGCCGCTTCTCGGGCAGCTCGCGCAGCCACCACAGTGACCACAACCGCCACTGGAGGCGGGCGAGTTCGGCCATGCCCTGGTCGTACTCGGCCTGGTGGTCGTTGAGTCGGTCCAGCCATTCGGGCTGCGGGAGTTCGGGGGCCGGTTCGTCGGTGTCCTGCTCGGCTGGCCGGTTGACGACCCGCCAGAGGGAGCCGCCCTCGCTGCCGCTGAACCAGGAGCGGCGCATCGCCTCGTCCAGGTCGATCGGACCGTCCGCGCTGTCCATCGCCCCGAGTTCGCCGTGGAACAGCGCCTTGATCAGGTCGCCGTCGCGGGCCGACCGGGTCTGCTGGGCCACCAGCGCGGCGCCGGCGTCGGCGGTGCTGTGGCCGAGGGCGAACTTGGTCGACGTCCCGTCGGGCCGGTCGGAGTCGGGGACCAGGCCTTCGCGCTGCCAGTCGACGCCCAGCGCGGTGCCGGCGTAGCGGGTGCGCCTGATCGCGCCTGACGCACAGTCAGGTACCGCCCAGCCAAGGGCTTCCAGCACGTCGACCAGGTTGCCGGGGTCGGCGCCGGGTGGCAGCAGGTCGGGGATCTCGGGGGCCTGCCGCAGGATGTCGGCGTCGTCGTCGGAGTACCAGCCGATGACGGCGTAGCTGAGCATCGCGTCCGGCGGGTAGTTGTCGCCGTGCTGCCGGTCGCGCAGGTCCTGCAGGGTGTCCTGGAAGAGGAAGACGTTGCGGTGGTAGGGCGCGAACGCGGCGAACGCCGGCAGCCCGGACCCGATCGCGGTCAGGAAGAGCGGCCGGGGCGCGGGGTCGTCCTCGCGGGGATCGTGCCACGGCCCGGTGGCCAGGTCGTGGGCGCGGCCGATCCGGTCGGTGGTGGCGGTGGCGGCATACGGGTTCAGGTAGGAGTTGCTGCCGTCCCAGATCGGGTTGGCGTCGGGGCGCTGGGAGGAGAGGTAGTCGCTGTGCACCACCCAGCCGGCCACCGTGGTGGCGCCGCGCACCGTGGCGTAGCGGACCACCAGCCAGCGGTTGGGCACCAGCGGGAAGGTGCTCTCGCCGCTGTCGTGGTCGAGGTGGCCGGTGGTCAGCGCCTCGGGGAGCTGCCACTGCAGGTGGACGCCCTCGAAGCCGGTGCCGGTCCAGTAGTCCTGCAGGTTCTCGTACGGCTCGGGCTCGCCGCTGGTCTTGAACTCCTCGTTGAGCATCATGGTGAACATCGGCGACCAGCGCTTGAACCGGTCCTTGTCGGCGCGGACCGCGCGGTTGGCCACCAGTGCGTGCAGCTCGACGGGCACGATCAGGTCGGTGTCGGTCATCAGCGCTCTTCCCCGGAGTCCAGTGTCGGCTGCGTGATGGTGATGCTGAGGTGGGGCCGGTTGTCGGCGGCCCCGCGGGAGGCGATCCGGGCGATCCCGTTGCCGCCCTGGTCCTTGCCGAGCGCGACCGAGAGCTCGTCGCCGCTGTGCCGGCGCAGGAGCGCGGTGATGTCGAACTCCAGCCAGGCCCAGGCGTCGACGGCGCCGACGTGCGCGCCGGCGACGGGATCGGCCGACAGGGCGGGCCGGTCGGCCCAGGCGAGGGTGGACTCGCCCCAGTCGTTGCCGGTGGCGTACGCCTTGAGGTCGAAGTCGCCCGCGTCCTGGGCGGCGGCGTACACCCGCAGCAGTGCCTTGCCGATCTGTTCGGGCGGCGGGAGTTGGGTGGTGTCGAAGCGCAGGTAGGCGATCCGGGTGGTGGTGCTGGTCGGGCCCTCGTTCTCGACCATGAGCGGATCCGCGGCGCCGAACGCCGCCCCCTGGCCGTACTGCGCGATGGTGCCGGCGACGCAGTCGCGGCGCACCGTGGGCGGCAGCAGCAGCTGCTCCAGCGGTGCGTTGACCAGCTCCAGCGCGAACTGACCGGGCGACAGATCACCGCTCGGCAGGCAGGCAGCCGAGAGGGCCCGCAGCAACCCGCCGGAGCCGCCCAGGTCCAGCACGTCCGGCAGGGCCCCGCCCCGGCCCGGGCGCAGGTAGTCGAAGACGGTACCGGAGCCCGGCACGCCGGGGTCGGGGAACTCGGTGTCGGTCGGGTAGCCGACGCGGTTGCCCGTCAGGTGCCGCAGGCTGATCCGCTCCTCGGAGTTGATCCCGAAGTGGATGCCCTGGCCCGGCTCGCGAATGGCGATCTGGTCCGGGACGGCGTCCCAGAGCACCAGCAGCACGTCCGGCGCGAGGTGGTCGCGGCGCAGCTCGCCCACCGGTTCGCCGTCCGCCGTGGTGGCGAGGATGTCGAAGACGGGCCAGGCGCGCACGAGTTCGGAGTTCATCAGCAGGCCCGCCACCGGCGGCGCGCTGCCGGTCCGGCTCAGGCGCTCGGTGAGCACGGGGTGGAGGTCGTGGTCGAGGGTGGTGTGGGCGGCGACGTCGGCGGCGCCGGCGACCAGCGCCTGGATCCAGGCCGGGTCGATCCGGAAGGCGCGCAGGCTCTCGGGCGGCAGCATCCGCGGGTCGGGCACCAGGTGGGCGAAGGGCACGCCGTTGAGCAGGCCCAGGCGCTCCAGCCAGTCGGGCATGGTCGGGGTGGTGTCCTGAGCCAGCTTCAGGAGCGAGCTGTGGGCACGGGGTTCGGCGAGCAGGGCAGACGGCTCAAGTCGGTTCCGGCGCGCCGCCCGCACCGGGGGTGGCCCTTGGACGGTGGGGGCGCGCAGGGCTTCGACCAGGCCGCGGCCGAAGCCGGGCGCGGCCAGCTTGCGCAGGGCGGCGGTACCGGCCGGCTCGTCCAGGTCGGTCATGGCGCGGGCCGGGTCGGCGCTCAGGGCCAGCAGGGCGGCGGCGCGGTTGGCCAACTCCCGCCGCGCCTGGACGACTTCGCTGCTGTAGTCGGGGTCGGCGAGGGCGATGGCGCGGCCCAGCGTCCAGGCGGCGGCGTAGCTGACGTCGAAGAGGCCGTACTCGCTGTCGTAGATCAGCGCGTGGTCGGCGGTGGTGTGCGGGCCTTTGGTGGCTTCGACGGGCAGCTCGGGGGCGGTCAGCGGGGTGAACGGGCCGCGGTACCAGGCGTAGGTGTCCTCCCCGGCCAGGGTGCGGTAGGCGACGGCGGTGCAGCCGCGGTGCAGCCGGGTCCGCGCGTGTTCCGTCTCCGGGGTGGCCGACGGTTCGCCGACGGGAGCCAGCCGCAGCCCGAGGCCCTCCGGGTCGGTGTACCCGGGGCGGACCAGGTTGCGCAGCAGGCCGGCCGGGTCGAGCGAGCCGACAGGGTCGTTGGTGAAGGACCAGGACCACAGGCTGCACAGCCGCACCTTCTCGTTGGCGGGCAGGGTGCCGGGCGCCAGGCGGCCGAGCCAGCCCTCCAGCGAGACCAGGTGCACCGCGTAGCTCCCGGGGGTGCGCGGGAACCGGTTGGCGGCCAGCACCGCGTACTCGCCCTCGGTCAGGATCTCCCCGTTGTCGCGGCGCTGCGGGGCGGTGTGCACGTCGCGCATGTGGGCGAGGTGGAACAGCTCGTCCTGGCGCGCCACGATCGCGTGGAAGACGGCGACCGGCAGGTCGATGGTGCGGCACGGGTTGCTGCCGTCGATGGTGCCGGACAGCTCCGGGCCGTTGATACCCGCGCCGGGCTCGCGCAGTTCGCTGATCGGCCGGATGGTGAACTCGCCCTGGGCGTCCGGGTCGTCGTCCAGCTCGCCTGCGGCGAAGACCAGCAGCGCCAGCCAGGGCTCCTTGGCCGCCAGCCGGCCCCGCAGCTGCCGCTCCCAGGGCAGGATGGCCCGGCTCAGGGTGATGTGCGGCAGCACGTGGGTGTACAGCCCCGCCGCGCCGGGCGGCGGGAAGACGGCGTGAACGGAGGAGGGGTCCAGCACGAACTGCGCGGCGCGGATCTCGTAGCTGTCCGAGGCCTTGGGCAGTGGGTCGGCCTCAGTGTCGATCCGCACGCCGTCCTTGGTCAGCAGGTGCTCGACGGTGATGGTGTAGACGTCGGCGGTGACCTTGGGATCGAGGTGATCGTAGAACGAGACGTTGAGGTCGGGTCGGGTGGGCATCGCGGTCACCTCGCGGCTGCGGTCAGGAGCGGGGGGTCGGTCAGGGTCTTGCCGGCCTTCTTCGCGGACTGGGTCAGCGGGCCGTCGCTGCCCGGTGCGGCGCCGAGTGCGGCCAGTGCCTCGTGCAGCCGGGTGCGCTTGGCCGCGGTGGCCGCCAGGGTGCTGGTGATCACGCCGACGCTGCCCTCGTCGGGGACCGGGGACTCACCGGCCACGGCGCCGTCGCGCAGCGGCATCCGGCTGGACGGCAGGCCTTCGACGTCCAGGGCCTTGGACGGGACGTCACCGACGCCCAGCTGCTTGGTCGGTTCGGGGACCACGATGGTCAGCCCGGTCAGGCAGTCCGGGACGAGGCCGGGCTGCTTGAGCGCCTGGTCGGGGTCGTCCAGCGGCACGCCCCACAGGGCCTGCGGCATGCCCTCGATCGTGGGCGTGACCGTCCAGCCCTCCGCCTTCCAGTCGTACTGCTTGCCTCGCTGGTCGAGGATCTCCACGACCTGCTCGCAGACGACACCGGTCAGCCGCATCGGGCGGATGTCGATCCTGGCCTCCTCGCTGCCCGCGAACAGGGCACCGTTGAGGGTGATCTTCGAGGCGGGCAGCGCCGACTCCACGGACACGGTGAAGCCGTCGATCCGCACCAGCTCCGGCAGCTCGGCCGCCGTGCGGGCCTCGAACTCGTCCTTGGTGACATCGGGCAGCTCGCAGCCCCGCTTCAGCGCGGTGCGCGAGGGCGCGGGCAGCTGGATCCGGAAGTCCTCCCAGGGCACCGGCGGTGCGCCCTCGCGGGCGGCGCCGAAACCGATGGTGAAGGAGATGAACCAGACCTTCACCTTCGCCCGCCCGCCGAGCGGCGGCAGCCACAGCTGCAGGCTGACGCCGACCTCCAGCGAGACCCGCACCCGAACGAAGAGCACCTTGACGGTGGCGGCGACACCGATGCTCAGGTTGAAGTTAAGGTCGGCGTAGAACGGCTTCCACTGCACCAGCGCGTCGACGTGGGCGGTGAACCACGCCTGCAGACGGATGTTGTTGCCCGCGTCGAAGACGGCCGACAGCGCACCCCCGATCATGAACGCGCCGTCGGTGAGCGCCGCGTAGGACTGCGCCCTGATGGTGATCGGGCCGCGCTTCCAGAGCCAGCCGATCCGCGGCGGTTTCGGGTAGTGCGCGGGGACCTGGAACTGGGGGTGGTAGCCGCCGACGGTGAGCACGAAGCCCTTCTTGATCCCGCCGGGCAGGTCCTTGCCCCAGACGTAGAGCGAGATGCCGCCGGTGAGCTGCGCGTCCGGGTCGAGGAGGTAGGAGCCCCTGGCGATCACGGTGTCCATCGAGAAGCGGCCGAGCGCGGAGTCGTAGACGTAGACGAAGTCCACGACGACCTTGCCGAGGCAGGGCAGGTTGACGGCCTGCGGCGCCCCCGCGAAGGCCTCGCTGGAGGTCGTCAGCCTGGGCGGCAGCAGGATCGTGGTGCTGCCCGCCAGCATCACCTTCCAGCCCGCCTGGCCCCACTCGACCAGGGCGAGCGCCCGGGCCTCGATGAACTCGTAGACGGTGAACTCCACGCCGCCGGCCACCCAGTACTGGCCCCGGGCCGGGGTCACCCAGCCGTCCGTACCGGCCAGTTCGTTCAGCGCCTGCCCCGGGGTCATCTTCGGCTCGTCGGCCGTCGCCCCCAGGCGCTTGATCAGCGGGAAGGTGGCGAGTTCGCCGGTGGTGGGGATGCGCACGGTGCTGTTGATGCCGAAGCCGAGCACGATGCCGGTGAAGGTGACCGGGCCGATGGTGAGCCGGCCGTTGGCCAGGTTCTTGCCCGCCACGAACTCGGCGTAGGCGAAGATCGAGTCCCAGCCGTCCTTGTGCTTGGCCCAACTGCCGGTCAGTTGCAGGACGAAGGTGTCGAGCAGCTCGATCCGGCCCGCGGCACCGAACGCCAGCTCGTAGTCCGGGCCCAGATCCACGCGGGTGAACGCGCTGGAGATCACCGCCTTGGGCGGGCCGGGGTGCTCCAGCGCACTGCTGGCGCCGCGCAGCACCGGCCTGACCTTCCAGTCCTTGTCCACCCCGAGGCCCAGGCCCAGCAGTTCGAAGGTCAGCGGGCCGATCGCCATGGTGGCGTCGAGGGCGATGAACAGCTGCCCGTGCGCGTAGCCCAGCGCGGCGTGGCTGAACCGCACCGGACCGAGCGCGTACCCGTCGAAGCGGCGCTTCTCCTCCTCGGCCCGCTCGCGGCCCAGCACCACGCTGCCGCCCTGGCCGAGCACCGGGAACTCCCGGTCGGCGGGATAGACCAGGTCCAGCTTGCCGCCCTCGAAGCCGAGCTTCGCCCAGATCACGGACGTCTCGGGCTCGAAGTCGCCGGGGAGCAGCACCGGCAGCAGGCCGGCGGCCGTCGGGTCCGCGGCGGCGACAGCGGCTTCGGTGCCGAACTCGGCCAGCAGCTGGTTCAGCTTGAGCACTTCGGCGGCAGTCCACCCCCGCTGGACCGCGCCGCTGGTCACCCCCGCGTAGGCGAACTGGATGTCGCTCACGGTGACGTCGCGATTCGGATCGGTCGCGTCGACGATGGGCAGATCGGAGGCCTTCGCCTGCACCGTGCCGCGCACCGCCACCAGGTAGCGGCGGCGCGAGGGGTCGTTGGCGGGCTGGACGGCCAGCATCCAGCCGAAGAACGAGGAGGTCGCGGCCACCACGATCTCGTAGGTCCGGAAGTCGAAGCGCACCGCGGCCGAGTGCAGGCGCGGCATCAGCTGGTCGGGGATCACCGCGGTCGCCACGGTCATGCCCAGGCCGAGCATCAGGTCGGAGGCCGGGACGCCGTCGCCGTCGTCCCGCCAGCGGGCGGTCAGCGCGATCGGCGGCGTCGGGCCGGTCGGCATCGGGATGTCGAACGTCATGTCGAACCCGCCGGGCAGGGTCAGCGTCAGGCGCGGGAACCGGGGGTGCACATTGGTGAACTGCTTCAGGTCGATGTCGAATCCGAGGCCGGGCAGGCCCAGCGAGATGCCGCCGCCGAGCACGAGCTTGACGTCGAAGACGATGCGCAGCACCCAGTCGCTGCCGAAGTTCCAGTCCGGTTCGTCCAGGGCCGGCCAGGACAGGCCGATGCCCGAGATCACCAGCGGCTCGATCTTCAGCTCCGGGAATTCCAGCCAGGACAGGTTGGGGGGCGTGAGCGGCGGCCAAGGCATCCCCCAGGCCACGGCGGGACGGCCGGGCAGCCGCCAGTTCACGTCCAGCGACCAGCCCTGACTGCCGGCGCCACCGCCGGAGGAGTCCCAGTCCAGGGTGGGCCACCAGCCGTCCCGTCCGCCGGGGAAGGCCCCGATCCATCCGTTCAGCAGCTCCAACTGCGGTCGGCTGAGGCCGGATCCGATCCCGGCCAGACTGATCCCGTTCAGCAGGAAGTCGGGCAGGTCGGTGAGCAGGCCCCCGATGAACGGCAGATCCGCCAGCCAGGCGCCGAGGCCCTTGACCCCCAGCAGCACGACCCTGCCCCAGCCCTCCGGGCCCGACAGCGGCGGCAGGCCGCTCAGTACGAACCGCAGCCACTCCGACTCGCCGGTCAGTTCGAAGTCGCCGACGGTCAGGTTAAACCGCAGTCCGAGAGAAGGCAGTTCGGGATTGAAGCTGCCCGGCAGCGGGGGCAGCTCGGTGCCGAAGAAGAGGGCGAGCAGGTCCCGCAGCCGTTTCCCGCCCCCGCCACCATCGGCGCTGTCCCACCAGCCGGTCAGCAGCCCGAGCCCCGGCAGCCCGGGGAACCCCGGCAGCTGGGGCAGTTCCGGCCCCTTGGGCACCGTGAAGGTCAACTCCAGGCCGCCCACGGAGAGTCCGAGCGACGGCAGGCGCGGAACGACCGAGAAGCCGCCCGCGTCCGGGAGGTCCGGCAGTGAGAAGTCGAAGCCGACGTCGGGGAGTTGCAGGTCGAGCCAGCCCAGCTTGACGGACAGCTGGAAGTACACCCCCAGGCCGCTGCCGCCACCCCCGCCGCCGGAGCCCGCCAACGGCCAGCGCAGGCCGAAGCCGGAGAGCTTGAACCGCCCGAGCACCAGGGGCGGGAAGCTCGGCACCCAGTCGACCTGAGGGACCGTCAATCGAACGGCCCACACCTGCGGGTCCTGCCTCGGCAACTGGTAGGTGGCGCCCACCCAGACGCCCGCAGCCAGCTCCCGCTCCGGCAGCAGCGGCCACCACTGCGCGCTGCCGACGGCCGCGGTCACCGCGGCGTTCACCGCCGCGCTCTGCGCCGCGGTGAGCCTCCCGGCCGCCACGATCACCTCGACGCCGTGCACCCCGATCAGCTCGCCGTCGGGGATCTCGCCCCCGATGTACGGCAGTTCGGCGAGCAGGGCGCCGCTCTCCTTGACGCCGACCAGCGCCACCAGCGGCCCGCCGATCGACGGCGCGGCGAACACCAGCCGAAGGTGCTCGGTCTCCGCGCCGATGACCACTTGGCTGTTCGTCAGGTCGTACCGGGCCAGCAGCTGGCGCACCTCGGCCAGGAACGCCGGCGGCACGTCCCCGAGGTCCAGCTCCCAGGCCCCGGCGAGTTCGATCAGCCCCACCGCCACATCGATGCCAGCCTTGAGCCCGGCGACGTACCGGCCCGCCGTGTCGGCGAGGAACTCCAGGCGCAGCACGGCCTCGCGCCCGTTCAGCAGCGCGGCTGTGCCGATCACGGTCAGCTCGTCCCGGATGGCCTCGGTCACCTGCAGCACGAACTCCTTGCCCGCGCCGAACAGTTGGTAGAGCTCCGGCAGTTCGATCGAATCCAGGGGCAGCACGAAGTCCTCGCCCGGGGCGGGGAAGGAGTCGAGCAGGTCGACGATGGCCACGGGCATGGGGCGGAGATCCTCTCGTGCGCAACGCGACGGCAGGAAGCACTTGCCGGAGGCATCCGTACCGGCGCGCCAGAGCGTGCGCCACCAGTGCCAACCAGTACACCGAGTGATGGGAACACGACACAGCGCCAGGCGACATCCCATCGGGCGGGATGCCAGCCAGAACGCGCCAATCGCGCGGAACCCATCACATCGGCAGCCACTCTATGCTAACGGTCGTACGCGGAGGGTATTTGTCCGGGAGTGTCACCGGTCGGGCCGCCGCTCCACCACGACCGGATTTCGCGTTACCCCCGCAGTGCCGTAGGGCCATGTTCACCGACGCGGGGTGGAGCAGTTCGGTAGCTCACTGGGCTCATAACCCAGAGGTCGCAGGTTCAAATCCTGTCCCCGATACTCAGTAGCGAAGTCCGGCCCGGCACACCTGGTGTGCCGTGCCGGACTTTTTGTTCTACCTGGCGAGCCGTCGCAGTGCCCGTCGTCACGTGCTCCTCGGTCGGATCGCCGCGCCGGCTGCCAACTCCAGTGCACCGCACGGGGATCGTCCTGCGGGTCAGGGTTTCGTGCGGCGGGTTCCTGGCGGCATATTTCAACCAATGGGCTTATCGCCGGTTGCCGGTCATCCTCCTGTCGCTGTCTTCCGTGAGCCCCGAGGCGAGCGGCCCGTCCCGGTGCTCGGCCCGCGGGTCGAGGCCGAGGCGAAGCGAACCGCGCGCGTGCTGGCCGGGGAGTGCTCTCGCTGGTGGACGTGACTCCGGTGGCGTCCTCGGTGGCCATGGCCGTCTCCTCTGCTCAGTAGTGGTCAATTCCCGTTCGGCGGTGGCCTATCAGCACGAGGGGCGTAGGCCGTGGCTCCCCGCATCGGCGGCGACCAGCCGCTGCCTACCCATGCCTCG
>NZ_JYJF01000122.1 GCF_000955975.1 Saccharothrix sp. ST-888 | reverse complement strand
CGGCCCGCACTCCGCGTGCCTCGGCGGCGTCGCGCAGCTGCTCGGAGACCCCGGCGGGGATCGCGACGATCAGGCCGCCGGGGCGCAGCACCTGCAGTGAGCGGGTGCTGGTGGTGTCGTGATGGTCGCCGACCAGGTCGATGACCACGTCCACGTCGCGGACGGCGTCTTCGAAGCGGACGGCGGTGTAGTCGATGAGTTCGTCCGCGCCGAGCTTGGTCAGCCAGTCGTGGCGGCTGCGGCTGGCGGTGCCGATGACGTGGGCTCCCAGGTGCTTGGCGAACTGGACGGCGAAGTGTCCGACCCCTCCTGCCGCGGCGTGGATCAGGACCCGCTGACCGGGGCGGACCTCGGCGGCGTCCACCAGGGCCTGCCACGCGGTCAGGGCGGCCAGCGGGACGGCGGCGGCCTGCTCGTGGCCGACGGTTGCGGGCTTGCGGGCGAACTGGCGCGCCGGTGCGGTGACGTACTCGGCGTAGCCGCCTGCCGCGCGGGGGAACCAGGGCATCCCGTAGACCTCGTCACCGGCCTTGAGGGTGGTCACGCCGAAGCCGGTCTCCTCCACCACCCCGGACACGTCCCAGCCCAGGATGAAGGGCGGCTCGCCCAGTACCCCGGCCATGCCGGTGCCGGCGCGGGTCTTCCAGTCCACCGGGTTGATCCCGGCGGCGTGCACCCGCACGAGGACCTCCGTCGGCAGGGGCACGGGACGCGGCACCTGCGCCACCTTCAGGACCTCCGGACCGCCGAAGCCGTCCTGGGTCACCGCGCGCATCGTGGATACGGTCATACGTCAACTCCCATGGCGAGAACGGCGGAAGGCCGCTGATGCGGCCTTCTCGCTGACGTTGACGACCGTATCGACAGGCATATAGTTACCTGCAAGGCTTACTACTTCCTTTTGGGAAGCATCCTGGTGAGGAGCGTGTGATGGTGATGGAATGCGCGACGGGCCGGCACAGCGACCACGATGTCTACGCGGCCCAGTGCCCGTGCCGCGCGATGCTGGACCTGCTGGCCAACAAGTGGTCCGCCCTGGCCATCGGAGCACTCGAGGAAGGACCGCAGCGCTTCGGCGAGTTGCAGCGGCGCCTGCAGGGCGTGAGCCCCAAGGTGCTCACCCAGACCCTGCGCCGACTGGAGGACTCCGACCTGCTGACCCGCACCATCTACCCCGCCGTGCCACTGCACGTGGAATACGCCCTCACCCCGCTGGGCCACAGCGCCGCCGTCCCTCTCGGGCTTCTGCGCACCTGGGTCGAAGAGAACCTCGACAGCACCGCCGCCAGCTGTCAGCCCCAGCACACCTGACCAGGCACCGCACTCGCCCGCCGACACCCGCTCCGCCACAGGTCAGGGCAGATCCGGCCACCCCTGAACGGCCGGCCGAACAGGTGGAAAGCGTGTTGGGGGCAACCCCTCACGAGTTCGAATCTCGTATCCTCCGCCGCTGCCCGCCAGGGCAGCGGCGGAGGATACGACCAGATCGCCGTCCTCGCGGACGCCATCGGCCGGGAGATCCCGGTCGAGCGGATCACCCGCGCCGAGGCCGAGCGGCAGCTGGGCGACTACCTGCCCGCGCCGATGGTCTCCTCGCTGCTCAACCTGTGGGAGGCCGCCGACCACGGCCTCGCGACCATCGCCGACACCACCGAGACCCTCATCGGCCGGCCCGCCCGCACCTTCCGGCAGTGGGCCCGCGAGAACGCCGGCGCCTTCACCCGGCACTGACGTCCCGGTCTCCGTTCCGCTCGGTCCTGCCGAGGCCCGAGCCGCCGCGGGGCCTCGGCAGGTGTCCGTGGCGGCGTCAGCCCCGGAGGTGGCCCAGCACGGATCGGACCGCGCGTTCCACGGCCTGGCGCGCGGGCTCGGTGTGGTCGACCGTCTCGAACCCGTGGTGGCCGAGCGGCACGTCGATCACCTCGACATCGGCCTTGCAGTCCTTGGCGGCGGTCAGGAACTCCTCGATCGTCCCGGCGATCTCCGCGAGTTCCAGCTCCACCCGGGTCACCACGATCGGCAGGTCCCCCGCGGTGCTCACCGCGGCTGCGGGACGGAACCGGGAGCCCGCGAACCCCCAGTTCGGCATCGGCGCGAGCACGGGATAGGTCGCCGCCACACACCGCAGCCACGGCGGCGGTGCCGAGAGCCACTCCGCCGACAGCAGCCCGCCGCCGGAGAAGAACCACAGTGCGACGCGGTCCGCGTCCACGCGCGGATCGGCCCGTACGAGCTCGACCGCCGCGGCGACGTCCCCGGCAGCCTGCCCGTAGTCGCCGATGTCGTGCAGCCGGTGATCCACCGCCACACCGACCACACCCAGGCTCGCCGCGTACCGGCCGTAGCCGACGAAGGCCGGCCGGTCCCGTGGCGTGGGCTGCGCGTCGGGGGGAATCGGGCCGCCGTGCACGAACAGCGCCGCCGGACGAGGCCCGTCGGCATCGGGCAGAAAGAGATCCACCCGCCCCACCCGCTCACGAGGCCGCTCCGGTACCTCCAGCAGGAACGGCCCGAGGTACCCGGGCCGCTCGGGCGCGGCCAGCCGGTGCCCCTCCCCGGCAGCGGCTCGGAGCAGCACGTCGGCCAGTTCGTCGGGGGCGGAGAGCATCGGCCAGTGCCCGGTGTCGAGGTCGAAGAAGCCCACCCGGGGGTCGACGAGTGCCTGCAGGCGCGGGTCCCCCATGCGCAGCAGGGTTTCGACCAGGGCGATGCTCAGGCCGTTGGCGGTGCAGAGGATGCCGGAGGTCGGCACTCCGGCGGCCGCCCCCGACAGCCGCAGTGGCTGGGTGAGGGCGCCGAGCGGCTGCGGTGCGGCGAGGCGGACCAGTCGGGCCTGTGCCTCTTCGGTCAGGCCGGCGAGGCTGCCCCAGAGTTCGGGCTCGTCGAGGGCCGGCGGGGCGAAGAAATTTCCGACGGACGTTGAACCCTCCCCGGACCGCTTACGTGTTGAGGGTGCGAGCGTCACGAAGACGCGCCGACAACCTCAACCTGCCCATACCCAGGGGGACTTCGCCATGCCCAAGCCCACCGGACGCCGTCTGCTCATCGCCTCCGGCCTCGCCGCCGTCGCCTTCGCCGCCACCGCCTGCGGCACCACCACGAGCACCCGCACCGACGCCGTCGCCGCCACGCCCAGCTCCTCCGCGTCCGCGCCCGCCCCGGCGGCCCCGGCCGGCGCAGCCGCTGCTGCGGCGGGGCCGGTCAAGCTGGTCGCGGTCAACTCCGCGCAGCTGGGCGCGATCGTGACGGACTCCGCCGGGCGCACCCTGTACCGGTTCGACAAGGACACCAACAAGCCGTCCGCCACCAACTGCACCGGTGCCTGCGCCGAGAAGTGGCCGCCCGCCACCGTCCAGGACAAGGACAAGGTGGCCCTCAGCGGTGTCGGTTCGGCCCTGGTCGGGAGCGTGGCCCGGCCCGACGGAAGCCGGCAGCTGACGCTGAACGGCTGGCCGCTGTACCGCTTCGCCGGGGACAGCGCGGCCGGGCAGGTCAACGGACAGGGCGTCGGCGGCACCTGGTTCGCGAGCACGCCGGAGGGCAAGAAGGCCCGGGGCACCGGACAGGCCCCCGCGCAGGCACCGGCGCCGGACCCCTCGCAGAGCAGCAGCTATTCGAGCGGATACTGACGCCGAGTCGGCCAGACAGGGCCGGCCGGACAGGATCGACCGGACGGGGCGGCCGGAGGGACCACGAACCTGACCCGGCTTGCCGTCGCGGCAGTGCACGGAGAGACTGTCGCGGTGAACCCGGGTCGCGACGGCTGGCCGTTCGGACGCGCCGCACTGCCGGTCGGCGTCCTGCTCTGCCTTGTGCTGGGGCTCTCGCTGCTCTCGGTGCGGCTGTGGCCGACGGCCTCCGGCTCGCCCGACTTCGTCCGGATCACCGACGTCCCCGTCCAGCAGCCGCCCGCACCGCCCGGGCCTGGCGCGTCCACCGGCGCAGCCACCTCCACGGACACGGCGACGGCCACGGGCGCCGCCACCGGCTCGTACACCGAGGACTGCGGGCGCGACCAGGAGGGGCACCGAAACTCCGACAACGTGGTGATCTCACCGGGCGTCGCCGGCGGTGCCCACCACGTGCACGACTACGTGGGCAACCTGTCCACCGACGCCCTGTCCACCGAGAGCACGCTGGCCGCCGCCGGGACGACCTGCGCCGGCGGTGACCGCTCCAGCTACTACTGGCCGGTGCTGCGCCGGACCGACCGCGGTCTCAGCCAGGACGGCGAGCACGGCAACCTCGGGGAGATCCTCACCCCGGACACGGTGTCGATCGAGTTCCTCGGCAACCCGTGGAGCCAGGTCGTGCCGATGCCGCGCTTCCTGCGGCTGCTGGTGGGAGACCCGACGGCGGCCACCGACGGCGGCGCGAACGCCCGTGCGCGGTGGGGGTGCAGCGGATTCCCCGGCCGGTGGACCGGCCGCTACCCGCTCTGCCCGGCCGGGAGCCTGCTCACCCGCACCTTCGAGTTCCCCAGTTGCTGGGACGGGCGCAGCACGGACTCCCCGGGCCACCGGGCGCAGGCGGTGTTCCCCTCCGACTCGGGCGTCTGCCCGCACGACACCTTCCCGATCCCCCGGCTGCGGGTGACCGTCGGCTACCGGCCCCCGCCGGGCGAGGCGTTCGCCCTGGACGCCTTCCCCGAGCAGCGGCACAGCCCGGTCACCGACCACGGCGTGTTCATCGACGTGATGAGCGACTCCCGGATGGCTTCCGTCGTCGCCTGCCTGAACCAAAATCGCAAGTGCCGGGGCAGCGATTGAACCGATCGGCCGCGCCGTACGTGCCTGCCGTGACAGATCCCGACGGAGGAGTGGGCGGATGGCAGGGGCACGATCCGGCGCCCGGCGGAGTGCGGCTGACGAGGCACTGATCCGGACGCTCTACGAGCAACACGGCGGTGCGCTGCTCGCCTACGCGATCCGGCTGACCGGCGACCGGGCGGCTGCGGAGGACGCGGTGCAGGAGACGCTGATCCGCGCCTGGCGGAACCCCGAGGCGCTGACCAACGCCCGTGGTTCGGTTCGCGGTTGGCTGCTGACGGTGGAGCGTAATCTGATCACCGACCGGTTCCGCGCCAAAGCCTCGCGTCCGGCCGAGGTCGCCGAGGTGTCCGAGGCGACGGCGACGGTCCCGGTGGAGCGCGACCACGCCGACACCGTGGTGGAGGCACTGGTGATGACGGAGGCGCTGGAGCAGCTCTCCCCCGAACACCGGGCGGTGCTGCACTCCATCTACTTCCAGCGGTTGTCGGTCGCCGAGGCCGCCGAGCAGTTGGGCGTGCCTGCGGGGACGGTCAAGTCCCGTGCGCACTACGCGCTACGGGCGCTGAAACGGTCGTACCCGGGCAGGCCAGGGACGTTGAAGGAGGCGGCGGCATGAGCACGGAGCAGCACGAGCAGAGCGCGGGACTCCTCGGCGCCTACGTCCTCGGCGCGCTGGAGGCGGCGGAGGTGGAGTCGGTGGAGGCGCACCTGTCCACCTGTGCGTCCTGCCGGGACGAGGTGGCCGAATTGCGTGATCTGGAGCGGGTGCTGGGCGAGGTGCCGCCCGAGCTGTTCGTGGACGGGCGTCCCGAGGGTGGTGACCTGCTGCTGCAGCGCACCCTGCGGCAGGCCCGCGCGGAGCGGGGCGCGCAGCAGCGGCGGCGCTGGGTGACGGTCGGCGTGGCTGCGGCGGTCGCGGCGGCGGTGGTGCTGGGCGGCGGTGTGCTGATGGGCAGGAGCACGGCCCCCGCACCGCCACCCGTCGCGGTCGCTCCGGCCCCGTCCGTCATTGTGACCCCACCCCCGGCCGGCACCAGGACGGCCTCGGTGACGGACCCCTCGACGGGGGCGCGGATGACGCTGACGATGACCCCGGCGGCGGGCTGGGTACGGGTGAGCGCTGCGGTCACCGGGATCGCCGAAGGCCAGCGCTGCCACCTGGTGGTCAACGGCAGGGACGGGGCGAAGACGGACGCGGGCAGCTGGCTGGTCTCCCCGGCCGGCGCCAGGGCCGGGACCACACTGGACGGTTCCGCGCTGGTCGCACCGGCCGACGTCACATCCGTGTCGGTCGTGAACGAGTCGGGGCAGACCTTCGTGACGGTACCGCTGTAGCGCGGCACCACCCGTCGGACGGTCCGGAGCGCGCAGGCGGTCCGGACCTCCCGTCGTCCACCCGCCGGAAATTCGCAGCCGGACGGTCCCGGTTCTCCCGGGAAAAACACCGGAGAATGCGGAAGGCCCGGCGCTATGTGCGCCGGGCCTTCCGTTCGTAGCGGGGACAGGATTTGAACCTGCGACCTCTGGGTTATGAGCCCAGCGAGCTACCGAGCTGCTCCACCCCGCGTCGGTAAACCAGACTCTACAGCACTCGGGCGGCCCTGGGAAATCCCGGGAAATTCGAGAGCGGATGAGAGCAGGTATGCGTGGGTCGCGAAGACTGCCGCAGCAGAGCGCCATAACTGCTCAAAAGCATTTCGCGACCGATGCACCGGGTGAGGTATCAGGTGAGATGTCCGGTGAAGTGTCGGGCTCCGAAGACCGAGCGGCGGCGGGAGCCCCGCCGCCAACCGTCGGCCACCGGCGGGTCACTCGCTGCGCAGCACCTCCGCGATGGTCAGCCGGGCCGCCGAGCGGGCCGGGACGAGGGCGCCGAGGACCGCGATGGCCACGCCCGCCAGCACCAAGAGGGTGAGGGTCGGGGCGTGCCAGACCTGCATCATGGCGGCCGGGAGGGAGCTGCCCACCGCCTCGACCATGGACGGGACGATCAGGCGGTGCGCGACGATCCCGAGGGGGACGCCGAGCAGTCCGCCGACCAGGCCCAGGGCGGCCATCGAGGTCACCACCATGACCATCACCTGACGTGGTGTCATGCCGATCGACTTCAGCATGCCCAGATCGCGGCGGCGCTCACGGGTGTTGAGGACGGCGGTGTTGAAGACCCCGAGCGCCGCGACCGTGGTCAGCAGCAGGGTCAGGACCGAGGAGGAGCCGACGATGGTGACGGTGACCGAGTTCACGTCGCCCGACTCCGACGGGTTTAGGCCGGGTTCGGCCGCCTTGACCGCGTTGTCGAAGGCCCCGACATCCGCACCGTGGGCGAGCTGGACCCAGTACTGGTTGACGTACCGGCTGCTCGACCGGTCGGGTGCGAACGCGGTCAGCGTCTCCCAGGTGGCGTCCACCCGGTCCGCGTCGCCGGTCACGGTCTCGCCGACGATGGTGACGGACTGCTGCCTGCCGTCCAGGGCCAGCGTGAAGTGGTCGCCGACCGCCAGGTGGTGCTTGCGCACGAACGGCGTCCCGACCACGACCTCGCCGGGCCCCTTCATCCAGCGGCCCTTGACCATCGCCGAGCTCATGTCCGCCGAGTCCCCGCGCAGGAACCAGCCCCGGACGACCTGCGAGCCCCCCGTCATGCGGAGCTCGACCGGTGCGGCGGCGGTCACGTGCAGCGCGCCGGGCAGGGAGCGCAGCTTCGCCTCGATCTGAGCGTCGGTCAGCTTCGGTTCCACCTGTCCGACACCGGCGTCGCCCACGTAGCTCACGGACTGGACGTGGTCCCGGGCGGCATCCGTGTACGCGGCGACCGAGGAGGACAGTCCGCCGGCGAACGTCACCGTGGTCACGCCCAGCACGAGGGCCGTGAGCGTCATGGCGGTGCGGCCCGGCCGGGCGAACGGCAGGCCGAGGCCCAGGCTGACGGCTCGCGGCAGCCGGGTGCCGCTGAGCCGGCGCTGGACGCGCAGCCCTCGTCCGGTGCCCGGGGCACTGCCGGCGCTGATCGCCCGGGCGGCCGACAGCCGGTGCGCGCGCAGCGCGGGGACGAGCGCGGCGAGCAGGACGACGACGGGCATGCCCAGCAGGGTCAGCACCACCACCCAGGGGCTGAGGGTGGCGGTGAAGTACCCGTAGTCGAACCCTGCGAAGACCATGTGCAGCAGGGGGTGTGCCGCGAGGACACCGAGGACGGTACCGAGCACGCACCCCACGACCCCGGGGACCAGGACCATCACCAGGTACACCGCGACGACCTGGTTCGGGGTGAACCCGATGGCCTTGAGCACCCCGATGTGCCGGGACCCCGACACGACGGCGCCGCTGACCACGTTGGCGACGATCAGCACCGCCACCACCAGTCCGAGGACGCCGAAGGCCATCAGGAACGGGACGTACGCGTTGGCCGTACTGGTCATGTCCTGCTTGACGGTGAGGTACGACAGCGAGCCGAGCAGCGAGTCCTGCGGCAGCCCGGCCGTGACCGCCGTCAGGCCGGCCCGGACCTGGCTGTCCGAACCCGCGTGGGCGAACCGGAGCAGCAGCTGGGTGGCCGTCGGGTGCAGGGCGGGCATCTGGTCGGGCGAGACCCAGGCGCCAGCGGTCTGGCTCAGGCTGGAGGCGAAGCCCACGATGGTCAGCGGCGGGGCGCCGGGGAGGATCAGCCGGCTGCCGACCTCCTCGTTCGCTCCCCAGTGTTCGCCGGGCGGCCGCATCACGACGACCTCGCCTGGCCCGGTGACCCAGCGGCCGCTCCAGACGTCGACGCGGTCCACCGGCCCGCCCGGGTCGGCGCGGCCGACGACCGTGATCGGTCCGGGCGGCGGGGTGTCCACGCCCGCGGCGGGGGCGGCCCGGTCGGGCGGGGCGGTGAGGACGACCTGGGCGAACGGCCCGGCGACGTCCGTGACCCCCGGCTGGTGCGCGGCCTGCGCCAGCTGGGCGTCCGTGGCCTTGGCCGGATCGAAGGTGGCGACGAGGTGGGCGCCGCGCTGCTGGTCGAACGTGCGGTCGAAGGGGGCCGAGGCGGCGTCGAGCAGACCGAGGGCGACCACCAGCGCGACGGTGGAGGTGAGGACGACGAGGCCGATGACGAAGGTCTGCAACCGGCGGCGCCGCACCGCCGCGCGCGAGGCCCGCCAGACGGCGCCGCTCACGGGGTGCGCTCCAGGGCGCTCTCGCGGACCAGCCGGCCGTCGGCGACCTCGATCAGGCGGCTGGCGCAGCGGGTGGCGAGGCGCGGGTCGTGGGTGACCATCAGCAGCGTCTGGCCGATCTGGTTGAGGTCGATCAGCAGGTCCATCACCTGCTCGCCGGCGTGGCTGTCCAGGGCGCCGGTCGGCTCGTCCGCCAGCAGCAGCGCCGGACGGTTCATCAGGGCCCTGGCGACGGCCACCCGCTGGCGCTCGCCGCCGCTCAGCGCGGCCGGATAGACGTTCCGGCGGTCGGCGATGCCGAGCTCGTCCAGCAGCTCCAGCGCGCGCTTGCGGGCCTGCGCGGCGGAGGTGCCGGTCAGCTGGGCGGCCAGCGCGACGTTGTCCAGCGCGGGCAGGTCGTCGATCAGGTTGAAGAACTGGAACACCATGCCGATCCGGCGGCGCCGGTACAGCGCCAGCCCGGTCTCGTTCAGCTGCGCCAGGTCCTCACCGTCGACGAAGACCGACCCGGCCGTCGGGCGGTCCAGCCCGGCGATCATGTTGAGCAGGGTGGACTTGCCGCAGCCCGACGGCCCCATCACCGCGACCGCCTCCCCCGCCCGGATCTCCAGCGACACGCCGTCGAGCGCGACGGAGTCGCCGTACTCCTTCCGCACGCCGTCCAGGCGTACGATCACCTGCTCCGAACCGTCTTCACTGATCATGGTCTGAAACTACGGGCCACGGCCGGGACGGTCATCAGCCCGGCGAGGTAACCGGTCGGGCGGGTCATCCTGCGGATGTAGGGCGGCGGCGCCGAGGGCCGGGACGGGCGGGCACCGGGCGTGCCCCGGGCCCCGGAGTTCGGACCTCGGGCCCCGGCCGGCGCCGGTCATAAGGAGCGCTCTTAGCCGGGATCGCCACGATCCAGGCATGGATTCCATGACATTCCGTCAGTTCGTACGGCCCCGGCGGCGCCGTGCCGCGGTGGCGGCCGCGCTCGTGGTGACCGGCGCGGGCACGCTGTGCGGCGTGGGCTTCTCCCCCGCCGCCGGGGCGAGTGCCCGGCCCGAGATCCGGCTGCACGACGGGTACGTCGGCATACCCGTCGCCGGAGGGACGGCCGAGGTCCGGACCGATTCGCTGGCCGTGGGCCTGAGCGCGGCCGACGGCGGCGAGCTGACGCTGTCGGCGCCGGCCGCGGAGCCGCTCGGCCGCCCCGGTACCGTCGAGGTCGGCCGGAACAGCGCGAGCTGGACCCTGCCCGAGCGCGGGCTGACCGTGACCGCGGCGGCCGAGCAGGGCCGGCTGCGGGTCACCGTGCACGGCGCGAAGGACGGCTCGACGCTGTCCTGGCCGGTCACCGGAACCGATCCGGCCGCTTCGCAGGTGCAGCTCCCGCGCGGCGAGGGACTCGGGGTGCCGGTCGCGGACCAGTGGTGGAACTCGGCCTCCACCGGCCTGGCCGGGCACACCTACGACCTCACCGCCGACCTCACCATGCCGCTGTGGGGCTACACCCTGGGCAGCCACGGCGTCAGCTACCTGGTCCCGCAGCCGATCGGCACCTCGCTCGGCTTCGCGTCCGACGGCAGGCGACTGCACGGGACCGGCGTGCACACCTTCTCCGAGCGGGCGGCCACCACGGACTACTCCGTCACCTTCGCCCTCACCGACCCGTCCCCGGTCGCGCCCGCGCTGGACTACCGGCGCTGGCTCACCGACCACGGGCAGCTGGTCACCCTGACGAGCAAGATCGCCGCCAATCCGGAGGTCGGCAAGCTCCTCGGCGCGTTCCACGCCTACACCTGGGGTGCCGCCAGGACCGCCCAGGGTGTCGCACGGATGCAGGCGCTGGGGCTGAGCCGGATGTGGCTCGGCTACGACGCCGACGGGCAGCCCATGGACGCCCAGGCGGTGGCCGCCGCCAAGCGGGCGGGCTACCTGGTCGGCCCGTACGACTCCTTCGCCAACGGGCAGGACCCGCGGACCTCCGACGCACCGACCTCCAGCTGGCCGTCCCCGGTCTATCCGGACTACTGCGTCCGCAACCAGGACGGCACGGTGAAGGCGGGCTTCCACGACCGCGGCTGCTACCTCGGCTCGCGGGCCTTCGAGCAGAGCGCGGCGGGCCGGCGGTACCTGGCCGACCGCACCGCGCAGATGACCGCGAACGGCGCCACCAGCTACTTCCTGGACGTCGACGCGGCAGGCGAGCTGTACGACGACTACAGCTCCGCCCACCCCATGAACCAGTCGCAGGACCAGGCCGACCGGCTCGCCCGGATGCGCCGGCTGTCCGGCCCCGACCGGCTGGTCCTCGGTTCGGAGAGCGCCGGCAGCTGGGCCAGTCCCGTCCTCGCCTTCAGCCACGGCTCGTCCACCCCGGTGGCCGACGGCCTGTGGCCCCTGGAGCGGGACAAGGCGGTCTGGGGCGGGTACGCACCCGCCGGGGCGCCGGGCACCTTCTTCAAGCCGGTCACGCTGCCGCCCGACCTCACCAAGGCCATGTTCGACCCGGCGTACCGCATCCCGCTGTACGAGACCGCGCTGCACGACTCCCAGGTCAACCTCGACCGGTGGGAACTGTCGTACGGCAAGCTCCCCGCGCTGCAGACCGACCGGGCGCTGCTCGCCATGCTCTACAACACCCCGCTGAACCTGGTGCTCGACGGCCCGGCCCTCACCGCGCAGGGCAGGCAACTGGCCGAGCTGCAGCGCTACTTCGCACCGCTGCACCAGGCCGCGGGCACCCAGCCGATGACCGGCTTCCGCTGGCTCACGCCGGACCACCAGGTCCAGCGGACCACGTTCGGCAGCGGCGTACTCCAGGTCACGGCCAACTTCGGCAGCACCGCGTACGGCTCGCTGCCGCCCGGCTGCGTGGACGCGAAGCTCGGCGGGAAGCAGCCGCAGCGGCTCTGCCCTTCCACCCTGCCGGCCCGGTAAGCACCCGCCCCGCCCTCCGCCCGCCCGGGCACTGCGGTGGTGCCCGAGGGCCGCGTCACCCCGGCGGGTGGCCCGGCTGGCGGTGGAGGGCGGGTGGCGGCTTGCTGGTGTTCGCGGGAGAGCGCGACCACCGAGCGGGCAGCGAGCGGGGCAGCGAGCCGGAAGGAGCAGGCGATGCGGGCGGAGGCCGGTGCGGCGGAGCAGGCACTGCGGGCGCCCCGGGCCGCGGCGGTGGCGGGGATCGTGTTCTCGCTGCTGCTGGGAGCGGTGATCGTCCTGGTCCGCAGCGCGGTGCCCACGCATGCCTCGGACACCGGCCAGTGGCTCACCGACCCGACGCGGCGGAACTCGCTCCAGGTGGCGTTGAACCTGGTCCCGTTCGCGGGGATCTCCTTCCTCTGGTTCATGGCCGTCATCCGCAACCGGATCGGCCCCCGCGAGGACCGGTTCTTCGCGACCGTCTTCCTCGGCAGCGGCCTGCTGCTGGTGGCGGCCGTCTTGGCCGACGCCGCCTTCGCCGGCGGCCTGCTGGCCATGTCCGGGCCGTCCGGCACGGCGGTGACGAGCTCCCAGGAACAGCTGTGGCAGTTCGGGCGCACCTCGTACGAGCTGCTGACCACGTACTCGATGCGGATGGCCGCGGTCTTCACGCTGTCCGTCTCGACGATCGGGCGGCGGCTGGGCATCACCCCGCGCTGGCTGGCCCACCTCGGCTATCTGACCGCCCTGGTCCTGCTCGTCATGGTCAGCAGCGTCGCCTGGTTCGAGCTGGCGTTCCCGTTCTGGGCCCTGGTGGTCAGCATCCACATCCTGGCGTCCGCCTCGCGCTTCGAGCCCGCGCGCACCGACCGCTGACGGCGGCCGGTCCCGCCCGGTCGCGGCCGTCCCGGGGCCCGCGACCGCCGATCTTGCGGCCGGTGAGGGGCGGGCGCATGCTCGGAAGGGTGGCCAGGGCCCGCCGTTCCGCTCCGTCGCCGAGGGGATCGCCCAGCCGCGCATCCGGACGACGGGCCGACACCCGAGGTACCCCCGGAGGACTGCCATGACGACGTCGACCGGCCCCGAGGCTCAGGGCCTGCAGGAGATTCCCGGCCCGCACGGGCTTCCGGTGCTCGGCAACATCCGCGAGCTCTCGCACGGGAACCCGATCGAGAACATGGTGGAGCTGGCCCGGGAGTACGGCCCGATCTACCGGTTGCAGACGCCCGCCGGTGACCGGGTGATCCTCTCCGGCATCGACCTGGTGGACGAGGTGTGCGACGACAGCCGGTTCGACAAGCTGGTCGGCGGCGGGCTGGCGAACCTGCGCGGTGCCATCAGTGCCGGGCTGTTCAGCGCCGACACCGACGACCCGCTGTGGCACCGGGCGCACAACATCCTGATGCCGCCCTTCGGTATGCAGGCGATGCGCGACTACCTGCCGATGATGCTGGACCTGGCCGGGCAGCTGATGGACAAGTGGGCCCGGCTCAACCCGGACGAGGAGGCCGACGTCGCCGCGGACATGACCCGGCTGACCCTGGACACCATCGCGCTGTGCGGCTTCGACTACCGGTTCAACTCCTTCTACCGCGAGACGCCGCACCCCTTCGTGGACGCGATGGTCCGGACCCTGCTGGAGGCGCAGCACCGGGCCCGGGTGCCCGACTTCGTCGCCCCGCTGCGCAAGGGGGCGCAGCACAGGTTCGAGCAGGACGTCGCGTACATGAACGAGACGGTGGACCGGATCATCCAGGAGCGCCGCGAGTCCGGCGACACCGAGACCCGGGACCTGCTCGGCTGCATGCTGACCGGTGTCGACAAGCAGTCGGGGGAGGGCCTGCCGGACGAGAACATCCGGGCGCAGTGCATCACCTTCCTGATCGCCGGCCACGAGACCACCAGCGGTCTGCTCTCCTTCGCGGTGCAATTCCTGCTGAAGCACCCCGAGGTGGTCGAGCGGGCCCGGGCCGAGGTGGACGAGGTGCTCGGCACGGACCCGAGCGTCCCGCCCACGTACGAGCAGGTGCACCGGCTGACCTATGTCAGGCAGATCCTGGAGGAGACGCTGCGGCTGTGGCCGACCGCTCCGGCGTTCACCCGGTCGCCGTTCGAGGACACGGTCATCGGCGGCCGGTACGCGGTCGCGCACGGCGATCCGCTGACGGTGCTGATCCCCGCGCTGCACCGGGACAAGGCGGTCTGGGGCGCCGACGCGGAGGAGTTCGACCCCGACCGCCTCAGCCCCGAGCGCCGGGCGAAGCTCCCGCCGAACGCGTACAAGCCCTTCGGCACCGGCCAACGGGCCTGTATCGGGCGGCAGTTCGCCATGCAAGAGGCCCAACTGGTGCTGGGCATGCTGCTGCAGCGGTTCGAGCTGATCGACCACCTCGACTACCGGCTGAGCGTCAAGCAGACCCTGACCATCAAGCCGGTGGGCCTGCGGATCCTGGTCGCGCCGCGCGCGGGACGCACCCTCACCGCGCCGGTGCTCGCGGCGGCCCCGGCGGCCCGGCAGGCGGCCCAGCCGGCGGTGGCCGAGGCGCCTGCGGTGGAGGGCCACGGCACCCCGCTGCTGGTGCTGTTCGGTTCGAACCTCGGTACCGCCGAAGGCATCGCCACCCAGCTGGCGCGGGAGGGGACCGAACGCGGGTTCGCCGTCTCCCTCGCGCCCCTGGACGACCGGGCGGGCGGGCTCCCCCGCGAGGGCGCGGTCGTGATGGTCAGCTCGTCCTACAACGGCACCCCGCCCGATAACGCCACCGCCTTCTGCAGCTGGCTGCGGGCCGCGGACACCGCCTCGGACAGCTGCGCGGGCGTCCGGTACGGCGTGTTCGGCTGCGGGCACAGCGACTGGGCGGCGACCTACCAGGCCGTGCCCAAGCTGCTCGACGCCGAGCTCGCGGCCCACGGCGCCACCCGGATCCACCCGCGTGGCGAGGGCGACGCCCGGGGCGACTTCGACGGCCAGTACCGGGACTGGCACGCGGGCCTGTGGTCCGCCCTCGCCGAGGCCCTCGGGCTGCCCGACGAGGTGGGCGCGCAGGCCAAGGCCGGGCCCCGGCTGGCGGTTTCCATGGTCAACAAGCGGGAGACCAATCCCGTGGTGGTCTCCTACCGGGCGCAGCCGGCGTCCGTCCGGGCCAACCGCGAGCTGCAGCGCTGCGACGCCCGGCCGCCCGAGCGCTCCACCCGGCACGTCGAGATCGCCCTGCCCGGTGGGACGGCGTACCAGGCCGGCGACCACCTCGGGGTGCTGCCACGCAACAGCGCCGACCTGGTCCTGCGGGCGGTGCAGCAGTTCAAGCTGGACCTCGGCACGTACGTCACCATCACTCCGGGCCCCGGCGTGCCCACCCACCTGCCGACCGGTGAGGGCGTGCCGCTGATCGGCGTGCTGGCGAGCTGCGTCGAACTGCAGGACGTGGCCACCCGCTCGGACCTCGAGACGATGGCCGCCCACGCTGCGGACCCCGCGCAGCGCGCGGAGCTGCTCGCGCTGGCCGCCGACGACGAGGCGGGCCGCTCGGCGTACCAGGAGCGGGTCTTCACGCCGCGCCGGTCCGTACTCGACCTGCTCGGCGAATTCCCTTCCTGCGAACTGCCGTTGGCCGACTTCCTGGACCTGCTGCCGCCACTGCGCCCCCGGTACTACTCGATCTCCTCCTCGCCGCTGGCCTCCCCGGAGACCTGCAGCATCACCACCGGCGTGGTGGACGCCCCCGCCAGGTCCGGCCAGGGGCGGTTCCACGGCGTCTGCTCCAGCCACCTGGCCGACAGCGGTCCGGACAGCACGGTGTTCGCGTTCGTCCGCAAGCCCACGATCCCGTTCCGGCCGACCGAGAACCCGCACACCCCGATGATCATGGTCGGCTGCGGCACCGGCCTCGCCCCGTTCCGGGGATTCCTGCAGGAACGGGCCGCGCAGCAGGCGCAGGGCGTCCCGGTCGCGGAGTCCATGCTCTTCTTCGGCTGCCGCGACCCCGAGCAGGACTTCCTCTACGAGGAGGAGCTGCGCGGCTTCGAGGACGCCGGGATCGTCCGGCTGCGCCCCGCCTTCTCCCGCCGCCCCGGCCACCCCAAGACCTACGTCCAACAGGCCATCGCCGAGCACCGGGACGAGGTCTGGGACCTCCTCCAGCAGAACGCGGTGATCTTCGTCTGCGGCGACGCCAGCCGGATGGCCCCGGACGTGCGCCGCGCCTTCGCCGAGGTCTTCAGCCGCAAGACCGGCACCACGACCGCCGACGGCGAAGCCTGGCTCGCGGGCCTGCGCGAGGCCGACCGCTACCTGGAGGACATCTGGGGCGGCGGCTGACCACCGGGCCCACGATGCGCCGAACCCCGTTACACGGCGAAGACATCGCCCACACGGAACCCGGATCTCGGACTGACAGGATCTTCACATCGCACAGAGCGGCAGCCAGTCGAACGGGCGGACGAAAGCCCCCCGGAGGACGGTGAACGCGGCTCCCGCGACCGCCGAACACCGCACCGTCGACTTCCCTGGGGGGAACCAGTCATGTCCGCTCGCACCCGGCTCCGCAGCGCAGCCTCCATCGCCCTCACCACCGTCGTCGCCACCAGCAGCGTCGCACTGCTCACGGCCGGCGCGGCGAGCGCCGCCACCGCCCCCAACGGCCTGACGATCAGCAACGGCACCAAGTACGTGGTGATCAACGGCAAGTCGGTCGACTTCGGCACCCCGCTCCGTGACCTCTCCTGGTCCCCGGACGGCTCCAAGGCCGCCTTCATCGACGGCACCAACGGCAGCCTGGTCGTCTCCAACCCGGACGGCAGCGGCAAGACCGTCGTCGCCAGGAACCCCGGCGGGCAGATCTGGTCGCACCCGACCTGGCAGGTGACGGCCGCCGTGCCGGAGTACCGGCTCCCGGCCAAGAACAACATCATCTTCAGCGCGGACAAGGGCGGCGTCTCCACCCTGCTGCGGATGGTGGCCACCGCACACAACAGCAAGCCGACCGTCCTCTCCCTGAACACCTACTCCGACGACGACGCCAAGCCGCTGCCGCAGACCGGCAACGTGTGGCCCAGCGCCGGCGGCAGCTACGGCAGCGCCGTCTACGCGAACAGCAACACGGGCGAGGTCTTCATCCGGGACGACTACCTGCGCCAGCAGGGTGCTGCGACGACCAAGGGCTCCCAGCCCGCCCTGTCGCCCAACGGCGAAGAGGTCGTGTTCGTCCGCTCGGTCGACGGGCACAACCACCTCTTCGAGCTGGACATCAACGGCCAGCAGCACACCGTCAAGGACCTCACCCCGGGTGCCACCGCCAACTACGTCCAGCCCACCTGGTCCCCGGACGGCAAGACCATCGCGGCCCGCACCACCGGCGGCATCGCCACCGTCCCGGCCGACGGCTCCGCGAAGCCCACGCTGGTGTCCACCAGCACCGGCATGCCCGCCTTCCGCCGCTGACCGCTCCTGGGGGAGGCAGTCAGCGACAGAACGGCAGCTTCAGGAGGCCGAGTTGGACCACCGGTCCGGGTCAGTTCCCGGCCAGGCGGTCCAACTCGGCCTTCAGCTCGTCCAGCTGGGCGTCGGCGGTGTCGTGCGGCAGGAACTCGACCACGTCCAGGAAGCGGAACAGCACCTGGGAGTCGGTGACCGCGTACTCGTAGTCGCCGAACCCCACCACCGCGCCCATCTCGCCGCGTACCGCCCCCCGGACCACGTGCTCGGTCAGCTCGTCCGGCCGCTCGGCGGAGAGCCCGCGCCGCGCGTTGGGCCGGGCCAGGTAGGGGCAGACCATCGAGGCGTACAGCATGCAGGCACGGTGCCCCGGACCCTCCAGGGTCGGGGCGAGGTTCCGGTACGGCCGTCCGGCGGCCAGCGCCGCACCGATCGCGGCGCTCTCGGTGGCACCCACCACGCGCCACACCGGGCCGCGCGGCATCAGCGTGTTGCAGACCGAACACAGCCTCCCCCGCGCGCAGTCGGCGCTGCGCCCGTAGTCGGTGAGCGCGAACTGCGGCTCGTCACCCTGCCACGGCGTGATGGCCGGAACGGGGTAGCCGCGGGTGTCGCGGGGCCTGGAGTCGACGGTGGGCGGCATCGGAACGGTGTCAAAACGCACGGGCCATGCCTACCAGGCAGACCGGAGCCGCCGCACCACCGCCCCCTGACCGACCACCCCACCGACCCGCGGCGCCGACCACCGGCACTGACCACCGGCACCGGCCACGGGCACTCGCCATCGGCAGCGCCGCGTCAGACCTTCGTAGGCAGTGCCGAATCGGACCCGCGCCCGGCCGCCTCTGGTGCAGGATGGCCACATGACGGCTGGGAACGGTGAGCTGGCGGACCTGCTGCGGCGGGCCGGGCTGGAGATCGTGGGCGACGGCGGGGCCGTGAACGTGCTTCCCCCCAAGGCGGCTTGGCGGCCGGTCGCCGCCGCATCGACGCGGCCGACGGCCGAGGTCCGCGACGACCACCCGGATCTCGTCGCGGAGCTCAACGCGCAGTGGCGGCGGCTCGCGACCGAGTACGGAGTGCTCGGCGCCGACGGGGAGTTCCTGCTCGACGCCCTCACCTCGCCGCGGGGCTGGCTCAGGGTGCGCCTCACCGAACACTGGGACCTGGCCGGGGTCCTGGGCCCCCGGCCGGGCCGGCCCGAGTTCGTCACGCTCTCGGCCGACGGCGACAGCCTGCTGGGTGTGACGACCGAGGAGTACTCCGTCTGGCTGATCGCCGTGGACCGGCTCGGCGAGCGGCTGGAGGCGGAGGCGCGGGCCAGGGCCACCGAGAGCCCGGAGGAGCAGGCGGCCTGCTGGCAGTCCTTCCGACGCTTCACGAGCGCCCCCGAACGGCTGCGCCGCGCCTGGCTGGAGGGCCTGGCCGGGAACCCGGCGGCACCCGCCGCCGTCCTGCGGCGACTGCTGACCGTGGACCCGGCCGAGCGGGTGTGGTCCGCCCTGCTCGACCGGGAGCTGCCCCCGGAGGTGGTCGCGGCCTGGCTCGCCCACCCCGACTGGACGGTACGGCGTCGGCTCGTCGAGAGCCGGCACCTCTCCGCCCAGGACCGGACGCAACTGCTGGCGGACGCCGAGCCCGAGGACCGGACCGTGCTCGCCATGCTCACCGCCACCATGGGCGAACCGCTCACCGAGGCCGGGTACGCCGGCCTCGCGGCCGACCGGGATCCGCGCGTCCGGGCGGAGATAGCACGCCATCCCGACCTGCCGGTGCAGCTGCTGGGCGCGCTGGCCGCCGACCCCGACTCACTGGTCCGCAGCAGGGCCGCGACCCGGGCCCACCCGCGTCCTCGGCCGATCCGCCCCACGGACGAACCGGAGTGCACGGCAGCGGAGTCGACCACCGAGACGGTCGAACTCCGCAGCCGGGACCAGGACCCCGAGGTCCGCTACCAGGCTCTGCGGGACAGCCGGCTCTCACCCGCCTCGGTGGTGCGGCTGCTCGACGACCCGCAGGACTGGATCCGCAACGCCGCCGCCGGTGACGCCCGTCTTCCGGCCCGCGTGCTGACCGCTCTCCTGCACGGTACGGAGACCGCCCGCAGCGCCGCCGCGAATCCCGCCGTACCCGTCGCCGGGATGCACCACCTGCTCGACCGGGCCGGGGTGGGGTCCCCGCCGCCTCCCGCACAGTGAACCGGCCACGGCCGCTTCGCCACTCGGACCTGCGGGACAGCCCTCGCGCGTGGGTTCAGCCCATGGTCCGGGCGCCGTCGAGGGCTTCGCGGATGATGTCGGCGTGCCCGGCGTGCTGCGCGGTCTCGGCGATGACGTGCAGCAGCACCCGTCGCACGGACCACCTGGCACCCGGCTCGAACCAGGGTGCCTCCGGCAGTGGACGGGACTGTCCGATCATCCTGCCCCGGCCCAGCCGAATTCACGCCCGTCCCGGGTCCGGACGGTCCGTGTCGGCGGCCCGGACGGTCCGGGAGCGCGGCTCCCGCACCGGCCGGGCCGCCGGGCGCAGCCGGCGCAAGGTCCAGCCGCAGCCCTCGGGGTCCAGAGCGCGGGTGGTGGCGGTGAACAGCTCGGCGGCCCGGCGGTAGGAGAGCCGGCTGTGGCCGCTGTGCGGGCAGAGGTCGGCAGCGGGTGTGCCCGCGACGGCCCGGCGGTCGGTGAGCAGCAGCGGGCCGCCGGTACGGCCGATGACCAGGAGCGGCAGCAGGCGGGCGGCTCCGGCGCGCCATTGCAACAGCGGCCGCCCCGGGCGGCGGTGGGTGCGGCGGTGGAGCAGATCGAGGTCGTCGAGGTCGAGGGCGAGGATGTCCTCGACGGTGCCGCCGGTCTCGTGCAGCAGGTGCCAGGTGACCTGCTCGCGCAGCGGAGCGCGGAGCGCGAACAGCGCCCGGAGCTC
>NZ_JYJF01001195.1 GCF_000955975.1 Saccharothrix sp. ST-888 | reverse complement strand
CGAGGACGGCGGCGACCTCCGTGCGGACCAGGTCCAGCAGGGCGGTGTCGCGCTCGGCCTCCGACAGGCCGGTGAGGCGCTGGGTGAGGGGGCCGTGCTCGGCCGGTCCCTCGGGTGCGGCCGCCTTGGTGCCGACCGCGTCAAGGGCCTTGCGGGCCTCGGGAATCTCGTCGAACAGGGTGGTGGCGCGGGGCGAGGCA
>NZ_JYJF01001194.1 GCF_000955975.1 Saccharothrix sp. ST-888 | reverse complement strand
GTCGAGCGCCTCGCGGGCCTCCGGGATCTCGCTGATCAGCGGCCGGGGGCGGGCGGCGGCGAACGCGGGTGCGAACAGCGCCCAGTCAACGTCGGCGACGGTCAGCGCTGTCTCCTGGTGGTCCAGGGCCTGCTGGAGCGCGGTGATCCCGAGCTCCGGAGCCAGGACCCGCAGGCCGCGCCGCCGCAGCTGCTCGGCCG
>NZ_JYJF01001193.1 GCF_000955975.1 Saccharothrix sp. ST-888 | reverse complement strand
GCGTGCGCTGCGGACGACCGGATGCTGGGGCCGATGCAGCTCGACCTGGTGGCGCTGCGCGCCGAAGCCCGGGCGGGCACCCTGCCGCCGCTGCTGCGCGGACTGGTCAGGACGTCGGTTCGCCGGGCCGTCGAGTCCAACTCCGCTGATGCGGCGACCGGTTCGAGCCTCGCCCGAAGCCTGGTCGCACTCTCCGAGGC
>NZ_JYJF01001192.1 GCF_000955975.1 Saccharothrix sp. ST-888 | reverse complement strand
CATTGCTGCTCCATCAGAATCTGACGGTGCCACAGCGGCACTCGTCGGTCCGGTGATCGGAGCGTAGGGGCAGCTCACCGGCCCTGACGAGATGATGATCAGCCAAACTTACCGGCGGGTAATCTGGCTACACCGTGCCTGCCCAGGAGTGGGTGCCGAGCAGCGTCTTGATGTCCGAGGCGAGCCCGTTGTCCGGGTTCAC
>NZ_JYJF01000121.1 GCF_000955975.1 Saccharothrix sp. ST-888 | reverse complement strand
CGTCGGTCGCGCAGACGGCCACCACGGCCTTCAGCGCCTCGGGGGCCCTCGCCGCGATCCGCAGGCTGCCCGGACCGCTCCGGGAGATCCCGAACATCCCGACCCGGCCGCTGCACCACGGCTGCGCCGCCAGCCACTCCACCACGGCGACGCCGTCGGCGGTCTCCTGCTCGCCGGAGCCGTCGCCGGGCAGGCCGCCCGAGTTCCCGTGGCCCCGGACGTCCACCCGCACACTCGCGTAGCCGTGCCCGGCGTACCAGGGGTGGCGCTCGGCGTCGCGCGGCGCGGTCCGGTCGCCGAGCCGGTCCGGCAGGTACTCCAGCAGCGCGGGCACCGGCTCCTCGGTCACCGGCCGCCAGACCCGGGCGAACAGCTCCACGCCGTCCGCGAGCGGGATGCGCAGGTCCTCGCGGGCGGTCCGGTACGGGTACGAGGCGGGGTGCTGCATGGCGGGGGCTCCCGGGAGTCAGGGGACGGGGTGCCGGGTGCGGCGCGGCCGGGACGGGGCGCCGCTGTGCTGCGCCGGGCCGGGATCGCCGTCGGCCGCTGCGGCGCGGAGCGCGGCGTGACCGGAGCGCGATCCGTCGGGACCGTGCGGCTCCGGCTTCCGGGTGTCGGCACTGTTGGGCAAGGACCTGCCTCTCCACACTGTCCGGTCACGACCAGAATCCGACAATAAGTGACTCTTCGCCCTATTTCACCGCAGGCGGTGATCGCCGACGGCGTGAGGGCCCGCCGCGTCCCCCGCGGCGGGCCCTCACCGGCTCATCGACGGTGCGCGTCAGTTCGCCTTGCTCAGCCAGGCGGTGGCGTTCAGGGCGAGCGCGGCGTTGGTCCCGGCCGGGTCGTTCCAGCCGTTGTAGAGCTTCTTGCCGCTCTCGCCGGTGCCGTCGTCGACGGTCGAGCTGTCGCCCCAGATCGCCACCCGGCCGGAGCCGAAGGTGCTGGTGACGAAGAAGGCCCCGGAGTTGCCGCTGGAGCCGGCGGTGTAGAGCAGCCCCTTGACGGCGGGGTTGTCGGCGGGCTTCAGGGTGAAGGTGGTGCCGTTGCGCAGGATCGAGCCGGTGACCGTGCCGAACGAGCCGTGCAGCACGGGGTCGGTGGCGTCCTGGATCGCGCGCGGGTTGTCGGTGACGATGTTCTTGAGGTCCACCGAGAAGCCGAAGGGGTCGCTGTTGTCGACTCCGTTGCTGGTCAGCAGGTCGTTGATGACGGCGGGGGAGTCCCAGCCGTCGTTGTTGCGGTCGCTGTTGGTGTGGTCGGAGATCAGGAAGAGCCCGCCGCCGTTCTTGACGAAGTTCATCAGCGCGGACTTCTCCGACTGGCTCAGTCTGATGTTCGGCTCGGGGAGCACGAAGGTGTCGAAGTTGGCCAGGTCCAGCGCCGCCCCCGTGCCGTAGCTGATGGTGGACCCCTTGGGGAGGGTCTTCAGGCTGTACGCGCCGGTCTTCTGCAGTGCGACGCCCCAGGCGGAGAGCGCGCCGGTCCAGCTCTTCTCGGTGGTCGGGTTGGCGTTCTGCTTCAGCGGGTCGGGCTGGCTGGTGCTGATGATCCAGTCGGCGTTGCCTGCGGTCTCGGCCTTGGTGTTGTCGAACAGCACCCGGTGCGGGGTGCCTGCCGTCCTGACCGGCCCGGTGGTCTTCACCGGGCCCGCCTTCTTGGCCGGGGCGGCCGCCGTGGCCGGGCCCGCCAGGCCGGTGAGTCCGGCCGCCAGTGCCGCTGCGGCGGCCAGGGCCAGGGTGCTGCGGGAAATCCGAGTACGGGTCATCGTCCGTTCCTCCCGGAAGAGTTGATGGAGCATCGGGTGGGGGTATTCGCGCGTAGATCCGAGTATCCGCGCGTAGCGGACGGGGCCGAAAGGGGTCGGAGGTTACGGAATTCGGTACGGCGGGTGACTGTTCGCGGACAGGAATCGTCGCGGGGGCGGCGGGTGGGGGAATTCGGGAGAGCACGGTGCGGGCGTCCAGCAGTTGCACATGACTTGCAAATACGCACCGGTAGGGGGAAAGATGTCCCAGCTCAACTGCGCTGTTACTCGGAGAGGACCCCTTCATGTCTGCGCCAAGCCGTCTTCGTGACCGGCTCACCCGGGACGAATGGATCCGCCTCGCCGGTATGGGAGGCTTCGTCCTCGCGCTGCACGTCATCGGGTGGTTCACGCTGCTCGCGGTCATCGCGCCCAAGCACTACGACGTCGGCGGCCAGGTCTTCGGCGCCGGTATGGGCCTGACCGCCTACACCCTCGGCATGCGCCACGC
The DNA here is from genome assembly GCF_000955975.1 of Saccharothrix sp. ST-888. Lineage (GTDB taxonomy): Bacteria > Actinomycetota > Actinomycetes > Streptomycetales > Streptomycetaceae > Kitasatospora. The sequence continues at coordinate 18,591 of NZ_JYJF01000121.1, read as the reverse complement.
CTTCGACGCCGACCACATCGCCGCCATCGACAACACCACCCGCAAACTGATGGGCCAGGGCAAGCGACCGCTCTCGGTCGGCTTCTGGTTCTCGCTCGGGCACTCCTCGATCGTCTTCGGCCTGTGCGCGCTGCTCGCCTTCGGCATCCGCTCGCTGGCCGGACAGGTCGAGTCCGACGACTCCAGCCTGCACAACGTCACCGGTCTGATCGGCACCAGCGTCTCCGGCACCTTCCTGCTGCTGATCGGCCTGATCAACCTCGGCGCCTTCAACGGCATCCTCAAGGTCTTCCGCAAGATGCGCGACGGCGAGTTCGACGAGGCCGAGCTGGAACGGCAGCTCGACAAGCGCGGCTTCCTTAACCGCATCCTCGGCCGGGTCACCAAGGCCGTCACCAAGCCCTGGCACATGTACCCGGTCGGCCTGCTCTTCGGCCTCGGCTTCGACACCGCGACCGAGGTCTCGCTGCTGGTGCTGGCCGGCGGCGCGGCGGCCTTCTCGCTGCCCTGGTACGCCCTGCTGGTGCTGCCCGTGCTGTTCGCGGCCGGGATGAGCCTGCTCGACACCATCGACGGCTCGTTCATGAACTTCGCCTACGAGTGGGCCTTCTCCAAGCCGGTCCGCAAGATCTACTACAACCTGACCGTCACCGGCCTGTCCGTGCTGGTCGCCCTGGTGATCGGCGTGATCGAACTGATCGGCCTGCTGGGCGAGAAGTTCGACATCACCACCGGACCGATCGGCTGGATCGCCGCGCTCGACCTCAACCTGGTCGGCTACGCCATCGTCGGCCTCTTCATCCTGACCTGGGCCGGGGCGCTCGCGTTCTGGAAGTTCGGCAAGGTCGAGCAGAAGTGGTCGGCCGGCATCCGCGAGCCCGTCCCGGCGGCCACCGAAGGCGACTGAGCAGCCCGCCGGACCTCGCCCGCACGACCCGGGGCGCGGGAACTGCGCGACCGACCGTGCTCCTGAGTGGAGGGTGGTCGCGCAGTCCCCGCGCCCCTTCGGCTTTCCCGGGCCTACCCGCCCGGTTGCCTACGTGCCTACGTGCAGCTGAGCGTCGGAGCGGCCCAGTCGGCGTGGTCCGAGGTGACGCCGTCGCCGCCGTCGGTGACCACCAGCCGCAGCTCGTAGCCGCCGGTCAGGTCGGCGACCAGGTGCTTGGCCGGGTCCTTGCCGGTGCGGATTCCGCTGTCGGCGACCAGGGCGGTGTCCCGGTAGATCCGGAAGTCCACCGAGCCGTTGCCGTTGGACTCGTCGTCCACGCCGACGTCCACACCCAGGTTCGTGCAGGTGCCGCCGAGGTAGTAGTCGATCTCGCTGTAGGCGTGCACACCGAGGCCCTTGGCGTACGTGGTGCCCCGGATGCCGATGGTCCGGCCGTCGCCGGACTGCTGTTCGCCGTTGCTGCGATCGCGTTCGACCGGGCCCCAGCCGCTGACCGCCGAGGACCAGGCCAGGTCGCTGAGCGGGTGGCTGCCGGCGGCCGGTCCGCTGCCGCAGCTCAGCAGCGGGGCGGCCCAGTCGGCGTGGTCGTAGTCGATGCCGTCGCCGCCGTCGGTGACCACCAGACGCAGCCGGCCGCCGCCGGTCAGGTCGGCGACCAGGTGTTTGGCCGGGTCCTTGCCGGTGCGGATTCCGCTGTCGGCGACCAGGGCGGTGTCCCGGTAGACCTGGAAGTCCACCGAGCCGTTGCCGTTCGTCTCGTCGTCCACGCCGACGTCCACGCTCAGGTTCCGGCAGGTGCCGCCGAGGTAGTAGTCGACCTCGCTCCGGGCGTGCACCCCGAGACCCCGGCTGTACTGGGTGCCCCGGATGCCGATGGTCCGGCCGTCCCCGGCGGCGGTCTCGCCGTTGCTGCGGTCGCGTTCGACCGGACCCCAGCCGTTGACGGCGGAGGTCCAGGAGAGGTCGGTGAGCTGGTTCAGGCCGCTCGGCGGCGGTACCGGACTGCCGGGCGTGACCCGCAGCATCACCGTGCCGTGCGCGGGGACGGTCGCACTCAGCGCGCCGGTCGTACTCCCGGTGGCCTTCGACCAGAGGTCCTTGACGGCGTACGAGGTGGCGCCGCCGATGCCCAGCGCCTGGACGGTGGTGGAGACGTCGGCGGGGTACGAGGTCTCGTTGGTCAGGGTGACGGCCCGGCCGCCGTCGGCCAGCGGCTTGCTCATCACCACCTTTCCGCCCGAGCCGGACACCACCGTGCCCTGGCGGCCCAGCGGGTCCTGGTCGACGGCGATGACGTCCGGGTTGGTCAGGGTGTCCAGGGTGCCCTGCCCGGCCTTCCGCAGATCGGTGCCGATCAGCAGCGGGGCGGCCATCTCGGCCCAGAGGCTGAAGTGGGTGCGGTACTCGGTGTCCGTCATGCCGCCGTTGCCGACCTCCAGCATGTCGGGGTCGTTCCAGGCGCCGGGGCGGGCGTAGGGGGCGAGCTGCTGGTTCTGGTGAGCGATGGTGATCATGCTGGACCAGCTGTCGCCGATGTCGCCGGTGGTGCGCCAGGAGTTGCCGACCGGCTGCGCCCAGTTCCACGGCTGGGTCGAGCCCCACTCGCAGATGCTGAACAGGATCGGACGGCCGGTGGCCCGCAGGGCGTCGCGCATCGCCTGGTAGCGGGACTTCGCGTCCACGCCCTGGTTGTTGCAGTTGTCGTACTTGAGGTAGTCCACTCCCCAGGAGGCCCAGAGCCTGGCGTCCTGCTGCTCGTGACCGAGCCCGCCGGGGAAGCCCTGGACGTCGCAGGTGGCCGATCCGGCGCTGGAGTAGAGGCCGAACTTGAGGCCCTTGCCGTGGACGTAGTCGGCAACGGCCTTGATGCCGTGGGGGAACCGGACCGGGTCGGGTACCAGGTCGCCCGCGCCGTCGCGGTTCGGCAGGGCCCAGCAGTCGTCGAGATTGACGTACTGGTAGCCGGCCGCCTTGAGGCCCTTCGCCACGAACAGGTCGGCGATGCCCTCGACCATCGCCTCGTTGAAGTCGGTGCCGCAGTGGGTGGAGTTCCAGTTGTTGAAGCCCATCTGCGGGGTCAGGGCCAGACCGTTGTCCAGGGCCAGCGCCGGTGGGGCGGCGGCCAGTTGGGCGGCGCCGAGAGCGGTGGCGCCGGTGGTGAGCAGTGCGAGCGTGGTGAGCGCGGCCGCCGATCGGCGGCGCCAGGAGGTTCTGCGGGACGGCACGGTGCGGCTCCTGCAGGGTGAGAGGCAACGAAAACCAACGTGTTCCAACGGAACACGACATATGACATCGGGGTTTCAGGTCCGCGTCAAGACTGCTGACGCCGGATCAGGCCACAACTGCACTGTCAGGGCGGGTGTTTGAAAATGTTCGGGCCTCGTCGAGCGAGGTCGCGCGGCTGTCGCCAAGTCGTCAAGATCACGCCAAGAGTTAACGTCCGATGTCTTGCCGTGGCTTTTTCTGCGCGCGTACCTTTGGCCCGGCCGCTGATCTACGCGGGTAGTGCAAGGCGCCTGCACCGCCCGCTCCCTGACTGACCGCCAGCATCCGGACGCCTCTCGAATCCCGGATCGCGCTGGCGCAAGCCGAAGGAGCCCTGCCCGGTGAACAGACCCGCCGTGTCCCGCCCCCGTTCGCGCCGTACGCTGCTGCGCGCCGCCGTCCTTCCGGTCGGCCTCGCAGCCTCGCTCGTCCTCGTCCCGCTGCCGGGCGCCTTCGCCGCGCCCTCGGCCGACGCGGTGATCGCCGAGGTCTACGGCGGCGGGGGCAACTCCGGTGCCACGCTGAAGAACGACTTCATCGAGCTGGCCAACCGGGGTGGCGCGGCCTTCGGGCTGAGCGGCTGGAGCGTCCAGTACATCTCCGGTACGCCGGGAGCGAGTTCGCAGTGGGGCGTGACCCCGCTGAGCGGGTCGATAGTCCCCGGCGGGCGCTTCCTGGTCGCCGAGGCGGCCGGTGCGGGCGGCACCGCGGAGCTGCCCACCGCCGACGCGACCGGCGGCCTCGCCCTGTCCGCCACCAGCGGCACCGTCGCGCTGGTCCAGGGCACCGACCCGCTGACCTGCAAGACCGCCGCCGACTGCGCCGCCGAGCCGCGGATCCGCGACCTGGTCGGCTTCGGCACGGCCGTGGTGCACGAGGGCAGCGGAGCCGCCGCCGGCGCGGGCAGCACCGCCTCGGTCGCCCGCGCGGCCGGCCTGGCCGACACCGACGACAACGCGGCCGACCTCAAGTCCGCGGCCCCGAACCCGGTCAACAGCCGTGGTGAGAGCGGCGGCACCGGCGGTGGCACCGGCACGCCCGGCGGCCCGACCGAGCCCGGCAGCGTCCGGATCCACGACATCCAGGGCGGCACCCGCATCTCGCCCAGCCTCGGCAGGACCATCGCGGGCGTCCCCGGGATCGTCACCGGCGTGCGCACGTACGGTTCCAAGGGCTTCTGGATCCAGGACCCGAACCCGGACGCCGACCCGGCCACCAGCGAGGGCATCTTCGTCTACACCGGCAGCGCCGTCCCGACCGTGAAGGCCGGCGACTCGGTCCTGGTCACCGGCAAGGTCGCCGAGTACTACCCGGCCTACAGCGGCGGCGGCCAGTCGCTCACCCAGCTGACCAACCCGGTCGTCACCGTGGTCTCCTCCGGCAACCCGCTGCCCGCACCGGTGGTCCTGGACAGCCGCTCCATCCCGGCGGCGTACACCCCCGACGCGAACGGCGGCTCGATCGAGGGCCTGCCGCTGAAGCCCGCCGACTACGCGCTCGACCTGTACGAGTCGCTGGAGGGCATGCGGGTCGAGATCCGGGACGTCCCCGTCGTGCAGGCCACCGACGCGTACAACGAGCTCTGGGTGGACGCCCGCCGGCAGGACCCGCGCAGCGCCCGCGGCGGCGTGGTCTACCTCGGCTACAACCGGCCCAACTCCGGCCGCCTGATGGTCCAGTCGCTCACCCCGGTGGCCCAGCAGCCCTTCCCGAAGGCCAACGTCGGCGACCAGCTGACCGGCACCACCGCGGGGCCGCTCGACTACAACCAGTTCGGCGGCTACACCATCGCGGCCGACACCGTGGGCGGCGTCAAGGACAACGGCCTCAAGCGCGAGGTCACCCCGAAGGCCCAGCCCGGCGAGGCCACCATCGCCACCTACAACGTCGAGAACCTCGACCCGGGCGACCCCGACAGCAAGTTCGCCGCCCTCGCCCAGGGCGTCGTCACCAACCTCCGCTCGCCCGACGTGGTCGCCCTGGAGGAGATCCAGGACAACAACGGGCCGACCAACGACGGCACGGTGGACGCCAGTGCCACCGTCGCCAAGTTCGTCGCCGCCGTCCGCGCGGCCGGCGGTCCCGCCTACGACTGGCGCTCCATCAACCCGGTCAACGACAAGGACGGCGGCGAGCCCGGCGGCAACATCCGCCAGGTCTTCCTCTTCAACCCGCAGCGGATCAGCTTCACCGACATCGCCGGCGGCGACTCCACCACGGCCGTCGACGTCACCGGCCACGGCCGGTCCACCTCGCTGACCGCCTCCCCGGGCCGGATCGACCCGAACAACGAGGCCTGGGACAACAGCCGCAAGCCGCTGGTCGGCCAGTTCCGCTTCCACAACAAGCCGATCTTCGTGATCGCCAACCACTTCGACAGCAAGGGCGGCGACCAGGGTCTGGACAGCCGCTTCCAGTCCCCGACCCGCAGCTCCGAGGTCCAGCGGGTGAAGCAGGCCACCGTCGAACAGGCCTTCGTGGCCAAGCTGCTGGCCGCCGACCCGGGCGCCCGGGTGGTCTCGCTCGGCGACTTCAACGACTACCAGTTCTCCCCGGCGCTCTCCACCCTCACCAAGGGCGGCGTCCTGCACGACCTGGTCAACGACCTCCCGGCGAACCAGCGCTACTCCTACGTCTACCAGGGCAACTCCCAGGTGCTCGACCACATCCTGGTCAGCCCGTCCCTGAAGTGCGACGCCAAGTACGACGTCGTCCACATCAACAGCGAGTTCGCCACCCAGGCGAGCGACCACGACCCGCAGGTGGTCCGCCTCCGGCCGTGACCGCCGTGCACTGAGTGGAACGTGCGAGCCCCGTTGCTTCCTGACCGTCAGGAGGCAACGGGGCTCGCGGTTTCTCCACAGTCATCAGCTTGACGAAGAGTCACGAGTGTCGAACGGGCTGTCTCCGAGCGACAGTGCAAAGGTGGATGTCATGTGATGTCAGACACGTTTGTGGATTGGATTGTCCGGATTCGCCGCTGATGGCAGCCCGAAGAGAACGATCCCAATTCGATTGGGTTTCGATCGAATCACATTGGACGTTGACTAACCATCAAGTCTCCACCAAGCTCCGATTTCTAAGGATAAATTTTGAATAAGGCTCAGGTGTTCAGTGGTCAATGTGAGATCGAGGCGGAGGTGGACCGGCCGCAAATGGCTCGCGGCGGTCGTCGCCGCAGGGGCGTTGGCCGGGGCGGGGACGGTGCCCGGTGTGGCCCAATCCGCAACGGCTGATGCGGTGGCGGGCGGCGGCGCTGCCGTGTCCGAACCCCCGGGGGACTCACCGGAGAGTGCGGCGGTCGCGGAGGCCAGACGGACGGGCAAGCCGGTCGCGGTCGAGTCGATGCGCACCGAGACGTCCGACGTGGTCGCCCAGCCCGACGGGAAGCTAGTCGCCACCGAGTACCTCCAGCCGCAGCGCACCCGTAGGAACGGTGCCTGGGTGGATATCGACCCGACCCTGCGCATCGTGCCGGGCGGTGGAGTGGCGCCGGGGGCTGTGACGTCGGAGGTCGAGTTCTCCGGTGGCGGCAGCGGGCAACCGCTGGTGCGAATGGCCCGGGCCGGGAAGGAGTTGAAGCTCTCATGGCCCAAGGCGCTGCCGAAGCCCGTGCTGGACGGATCGACCGCCGAATACCGGTCCATCCTTCCGGACGTGGATCTCAAGCTGACCGCAACCGCGACCGGCTTCACCCAGCTCGTGGTGGTCCGCACGGCGGAGGCCGCGAAGAATCCAGAGCTCGACCAGCTGCGCCTCGGCCTCCAGGGAGAAGGGCTGACGATCAGGAGGGAACCGGACGGTTCGCTCTCGGCGGTCGACAAGGGGGCCGGCGGGACGGTCTTCCGGGCGCCGAAGCCGCTGATGTGGGATTCCTCCAAGGCGGCTCCTTCCTCCTCCGGGGCTGCGGCCTCCCGTTCCGCCGTGCGCTCCGCGGTCCCGGGCTCCGCCGCTCCGAGCTCCGCTCCAGGCGCTGCCGACGGTCCCGGTCAGCCCAGCGTTCCGGGGCGTACCGCACTGGTGGCCGTGTCGGTGACGCAGTCCCAGGACGCGTTGCTACTGACGCCGAGCCAGACCATGCTGGACGACCCCGCGACGGTGTTCCCGGTGGTGATCGATCCGTCCTGGGACACGCCGCGCCCAGCGGAGTGGGCGGGTGTGTCGCAGTACTACTCCTCGCAGTCGTACTGGCACTTCTCCTACAACAGTGACTACGTCGGCGAGTTCGGTGTCGGTTACTGCGGTGACACGTCGCGGTGCGCGCCGCGGGATGTCCAGCGGGTCCTCTACCGGATGCCGACGGCGCAGTTCGCGGGCAAGCGCATCCTCTCGGCGACCTTCTCCGCCCAGGAGGTGCACTCCTACGACAACTGCGACGATCCGCACCACCCGGTGGAGTTGTGGTGGACCAGCGGGTTCGACGAGGGGACGAACTGGAACGACACCCAGCGGTCGGGGTTCTGGGAGCAGCATCTTCAAACGGTCAACCCGACGAAGGGGGCGGGTTGCGGCTCCGGTGACGTGGAGTTCGGTGCCTCCGATGTGAAGGGCATGGTGCAGCGGGCTGCGGACGGCGGCTGGGACTACCTGAACCTGGGTCTGCGGGCCGGGGACGAGTCCGACCTGTACGGGTGGCAGAAGTTCAGCACGAACGCGGCGCTGAGGATCCGGTACAACCTGCCGCCGCGTCAGACGGCGATGAGTGATCTGTCGATGCAGCCGGGGTCGGTCTGCCAGAACGCGACGGTGCGGATCAACAAGGTGCCGCAGGTCACGGCGTTGGCGTCGGACCCGGACGGTGAGCCGGTCGCGGTCCAGTTCAGCGCAGCCTGGGACGCCGGTGACGGCACGGGGTGGAAGCGTCACTGGTGGTCCACCGACAACAACGGCAGTCAGACCCCCACCGATTTCAAGGCGTCGGGTTCGCTCTTCAGCTACACCCTGCCTTCCACCCTGCCGCTGAACACCAGGATCGCCTGGGACATGCGGGCGTGGGACGGCGCCCAGTGGGGTCCGACCTCCTCGTCGGGGGACAGCAACAGCGGCTGCTACTTCCTCGTCGACACCAGCGCCCCCGACGGACCGACCGTCAGCGCCTCCGACTACCCGGTCACCAAGGACCCGGCCGGCACCCTGTCCTGGTCCGACGGCGTCGGCAAGTACGGTGCCTTCACCATCGGCTCGGCGTCCAAGGACACCGTCAAGTACCAGTGGGGCCTGGACACCAGCCCCTCCGCGGCCAACGAGATCGCCACTACCGGCGGTTCGGCCCGCACCATCAACGTCCTGCCCGACAAGCCCGGCGTGCACTGGATATCCCTGCGCTCGATCGACGGCGCGGGCAACGCCTCCTCCCAGGACGAGACGTACTACTTCGCCGTCCGCACCGGCCAGCCCCAGCGCGCGGGCTGGTCCATGGACGACCGAAGCGGATCCACCACCCTGGCAGGCAGCGGCGGTGGCTTCGACGCCACCCTGGGTACCGGTGCCAAGAGCGGAACCACCGGTCACAAGGGCAACGCCCTGCAGTTCGACGGCACCGCCGACGGCTACGCCCAGGCACAGTCCGGGGTGCTGGACACCGCCGGCAGTTACACGGTCTCGGCCTGGGTCAACCTCGCCGACGCCAGCCGCAACCGCTCCGCCGTCAGCCAGGGCGGCCAGTACATCGGCGCGTTCAGCCTCGGCGTCCGCAGCGGCCAGTGGGCCCTGCAGACCACCACCCGCGACGACAGCGGCTACGCCTGGCAGGTCGCGGCCTCGACCGTCCCCGTCACACTCAACCAGTGGACCCACCTGGCCGGCGCCTACGACGCCAAGGCCAGGACCATCACCCTCTACGTCAACGGCACACCCACCGCACCGGTTCCGGCCCCAGCGGCCTGGTCCGCACGCAACGCCTTCGACCTCGGCCGCCTCTTCTACCGTGGCGGCTACACCGACCCCTGGAAGGGACAGGTCGACGAGGTCAAGCTCTGGGACCGCGCCCTGACCACCACCGAGACTGCCGCCCTGGCCGGCGGCACCATGCCCACCACCGGCACCGGCGCAAAGGCCGTCTGGGAACTCGACGAGACCGGCAACACCGTCACCGGCAAACCCGAAACCTCGCCCCTCACCCTCAGCGGCGGTGCGGCCAACACCGCCACCGGCGTCACCGGCCAGGCCCTCCACCTCGACGGCACCTCCGGCTACGCCCGCACCAACAACCCCCAGCTCGACGGCGCCAAGAGCTTCTCCGTCTCCGCCTGGGTCAAGCTCCCCAAACTCGCCGACGGAGACACCTCCGCCCACATCGCCCTCAGTCAGATCGGCGAGCACAACAGCGAGTTCTCCATCTACTACTCCGCCTACTACAAGCGCTGGCTCTTCGCCCGCTACAAGGAGGACACCTCCGCAGACACCCTGGTCCGCACCATGCAGCCGGACTGCACCCCCGGCAGCATCATCAACGGCGTCCCCTGCATGGGCCCCACCGAGAACCAGTGGACCCACCTGGCCGCCGTCTCCGACACCACCGCCAGGAAGCTGCGCCTCTACATCAACGGCTACCTGGTCGGAGAGTCCGACTACACCCAGACCAGCCCCTGGGCCAAGCCGGGACCGCTCCAACTGGGCGCGGTCAACCGCGAAGGCGCCAACGGCGAGTACTTCGGCGGTGACATCGACGACGTCCGGATCTTCGACCGCGTCCTCACCACGACCGAGGCCAGGGACATGGTCCGCCAGCGCCCCCAACTCGCGGGCCGCTGGAAGCTGAACACCGCCACCGCCAAGACCACCCCGGACGAGAGCCCGTTCGCCGCAGGCGCCACCCTCGGCGGAACCGCAACCATCGACACTGCGGGCGGCATCTTCGGCGGAGCCCTCAGCCTCGACGGCACGACCGGCTACGCCGAAGCACGCAACACCCCGCTGCGCACGGGCGAGAGCTTCACGCTCGCGGGCTGGGTGCTGCCCGCCGCCACGCCGACCCGGGACATGACCGTGTTCTCCCTCGCCGGGGCCAACGGCAACAGCGCGGTGGTGGTCCGCTGGAACGCTGCGGCCGGACGCTGGCAGGTGGAGCTCGCCGACAGCGACAGCAGCACCCCCACCAGGACGAGCGTGACCGGCACACCCGCACGGAGCTGGACTCATCTTGCTGTGGTCTACGACGCTTTCGCCTCCCGGGTGACCCTGTATGTCAACGGCCGCGTCGAAAACTTCGTCTGCGCCGACGGAGACTCCACCTGCACCAGCCGGGTGGCCACCGCATCCGCGGTCCGGCCTTTCGAGTCGTACGCGGCTGCGCCGCACACGTATTCCGGCCTGCAGATCGGCCGCCGTGTGACGGCAGGAGCCTGGGGAGAGTTCTTCTCCGGCGAAATTGACGACGTCTGGGCCTACCAGGGAGTCCTGGGTGGGACTCAGATCGCACTTCTCGCGAGCAAGGGCGGCGAGCTGCCCACCCAGCCCGGCGTCTGACGGGCACCGCGTGGGCCGACCGTGTTTGCGGTCGTCCCACGCGGTCATCGGTCGTCCCGGACCGCTTCTTGCTTCAGGTAGCGCGACAGCCGAACCCGGGCGCCACACAAACCCCCGTCCCTGTCAGGGGCCGGAACCTGTAAGGAATCACATTGAGTACACCCACCACGGGGAAACGACCGCCAAGGACCAGAGTCTCCGCAGTAATCGCGGCAACTCTGGTCGGTTCGCTCCTCCCGACCATCTCCGTCGCGGCCAACGCAGCGGCAGCCTCTTATCACAAGCCGGCCGTCTCCTCTCAGGAGAAGCCGGTCAAGGGATCAGCGGCGAAGGCCAAGCCGCGCAAGGCCGACAGCACAGTCAGTGACCCGGCGACGGCACGCACGGCATGGCCGCAGCCGGGCAGCGCCATCGTCACCGTCGCGTCCGTCGGCGCCCAGGCCGCCATGGTGAAGAATCTGCCCATCGGCCTGTCCGTCCCGGCGACTCCCAAGTCCCGGGCCTCCGCCGCTGCTCAGGCGGCCTCCGAGCCCGTGCACGAGGCGAAGGTCTCGGTTCTCGGCCAGGATGCGGCCCACAAGGCCGGGGTGAACGGCGTGCTGTTCACTCTGGCCGGCACCACAGCGGCCGGGCAGACGAAGGTGACGCTGGACTACAGCAGCTTCGCTCAGGTCGGCGGCGGCGCGTTCGGCTCACGACTCCACCTGGTTCAGCTCCCGGCCTGCGCGCTGACGACTCCCCAAAAACCCGAGTGCCGGACACAGACACCGCTGGAGGGAAGCAACGACGTCGAGAAGCAGACGGTCACCGCTGACTCTGTCGCGGTTTCGCCCCCTGCCGCGGCTTCTCTGCAAGCGCTCGCGCCGCGGGCGGCCGACGCAGGTTCCGGTGTGACACTGCTTGCGGCCAGTGCCTCCTCGGCCGGGCCGTCCGGTGACTACAAGGCAAGCCCTCTCTCAGCGGCGTCCACTTGGTCGACCGCGCTGAACAGCGGCTCCTTCAACTGGTCCTACGACATGCCGGTTCCAGCCATGCCGGGCGGCCTGTCCCCCAAGCTCAGTCTGTCCTACGACTCAGGGGGTGTTGACGGGCGAACCGCGAACAGCAACAACCAGGCATCCTGGGTCGGCGACGGCTTCGACCTCAGTCCGGGCTTCGTGGAGCGCTCGTACAAGTCCTGCGCCGACGAAGGAGTGAAGACCGACGGAATCGAACCCGGCGACCTCTGCTGGGCGTACGACAACGAGACGATCAGCTTCGCCGGGCACTCGGGTGAGCTGATCCCCGTCGGCGCGAACGAGTGGCGGATCAAGGGAGACGACAACACCAAGGTCACCCGCGGCCGTGATCCGAACCGCGGAAACGGGGACGACGACGGTGAGTACTTCCGCGCGGTCACCCCGGACGGCACCCGTTACTACTTCGGGTACAACCGCCTCTCCAACTGGAGCGCGGGTAAACCGGAGACCAAGTCCGTCTACACGGTCCCGGTCTACGGCAACAACGCGGGCGAGCCGTGCAACAAGGCAGACTTCGCCTCCTCCTGGTGCCAGCAGGGCTGGCGATGGAACCTCGACCTGGTGATCGACGCCAACGGCAACGACATCACCTACTGGTACCACCCCGAGACCAACAACTACGGCCGCAACCTCAACCCCAAGGACCACACCGCCTACGTGCGCGGCGGGTACCTTGAGCGCATCGACTACGGTCAGCAGCAGTCGGACATCTACTCGACCACCGTCAAGCCGATGGCCCAGGTGAACTTCACCACCGCCGAACGGTGCCTGGAGACCACCGCAGGGCGCTGCGACCCGTCGGCGATCGACACCAACCGGCAGTACTGGTACGACACCCCCTGGGACCAGAACTGCAAGGACAACGCAGTCTGCGACACCGTCTACTCTCCGGCGTTCTTCACCCGCACCCGCCTTACCGGCGTCGCAGTCGGCACGCTCCAGGCCGACGGGGCCTACCGGACCACCGACACCTGGAACCTCACCCACAAGTGGGGTACCGCAGACTTCGACTACCAACTCCTGCTCAACTCGGTCGAGCACATCGGTGGCACGGGCAGTGAGGCTGTCACTCTGCCCAAGACCACCTTCGCCTACACTCAGCTCGTCAACCGTCTCGACAGAGTCGGCGACGGACGCGCTCCTTTCATCAAGCAGCGTCTCAGCACGGTCACCGACCAGCTCGGCGGCCAGATCGACGTCAACTACAGTGCACCGACGTGTGACTGGAACAACCTGCTCACCCCGCAGACCAACACCACCCGCTGCTTCCCGCAGATGTACCAGGCGTCCACAAAGGACCCGGTGACAACCGAGTGGTTCAACAAGTACGTCGTCAACACGGTCACCGCCACCGACCGCACCGGTGGCGCACCGGACATGGTCACCCGGTACACCTACCTCGGTGACGCTGCCTGGCACTACGACGACGACAACGGCCTGACCCAGGAGAAGCTCAAGACCTGGTCCCAGTGGCGCGGTTACGCCCAGACCCGGGTTCAGACCGGTGGAACCGGCGGAATGTCCACCCAGGCCGACCACTTCTTCCTGCGCGGCATGGACGGCGACCGGACGGATCCCGCCGACAAGACGAAGAAGCGTGTCGTCACCGACATCAGCGACGGCGAAGGCGGCACCCTCACCGACGACCCCGCCTGGGGCGGCTACGAGTACCGTACCGAGCAGTTCGACAGGCCCGCCGGCAAGGTCCTCGCCAAGACCGTGAACACGCCGTGGAAGAAGGAGACCGCCAAGCGGGTCATGGACTGGGGGACCACGACCTCCAACCTGACCGGCACCAGCACCACCCGCTCGTTCACGTCCCTCGATGACGGAGCAGGTGTCAAGTGGCGCGAGACCCGGGCCAACACCACCTTCGACGGCTACGGTCGGCCGGCCCAGGCCGAAAGCCTGGGCGACGTCACGCTCGACACCGACGACACCTGCACTACCACCACCTATGCGGACAACACCGCCGCCTGGATCCTCAAGGGGACCATCCACACCGAGACGGTTGCCGCGAAGTGCGGCGCCACGGTCAACCGTGACACCCAGGCAGACGGTACGTCCGTGGTCCTGGCCGACGTCCGTGTTCAGTTCGACGGCCAGGCGTACGGCGCGGCACCGACCAAGGGCGACGCGTCGGTTACGCACACCCTCAAGTCACGGACCGGTACCAGCGCCACCTACCTGGACAGCACCACTGCCTACGACAAGTACGGACGCCCCACCACCACGACCGACCTGGCATCCTCGACGGTCTTCGACACCACCGATGCCACCGCCCCGGTGACCACTGCGGCGACGAATCCCCGCATCACCACCGCGTCCTTCACACCCGCGACCGGTCGGCCCGTGAAGTCGACCGTCACAGGGCCCCCCGCGACCGTCGGCGACGCCTCCACGGCACAGACCGCCGTGACCGAGTTCGACCTGGCGCGTGGTCTTCCCACGGCCACTGTCGACACCAACGGGCGCCGTACCGATGTTCTGTACGACAGCCTGGGACGCATCCTCAAGGCCTGGCTTCCGAACCGTTCCAAGGGCAACGGAGACACTCCCAACAACGAGTTCCAGTACCTCCTCACCGACGGTCGGATCGCGGCGGTCACGACCAAGGCGCTGAACGAGGACGGCTCCCAGGACACTGCCTACACCCTTTACGACGGTTTCGGCCGAGCTCGGCAGACCCAGGTCCCAGGCGACAACGGTGGCCGCATTCTCTCCGACACGTTCTACGACGAGCGGGGCCAGTCCGTCCTCGCTTTCGCCCCCTACTACGCCACCGGTGCTCCATCCTCGACCCTGCTGAAGGTCGAGAACGCCACCAGCGTCGAGACCCAGACCGCCAACACCTACGACGGCCTCGGCCGACTGACCAAGAGCACCCAGCTGGCCGGCAACGGCGCCGGCACTCCGTTTGCGACAACGGTCACCACCTACGGTGGCGACCGGACCACTGTCATCCCTCCGAACGGTGCGACACCCACCACCACGCTCACCGACGCCGCCGGTCGCATGACCGAGTTGCGCCAGTACAAGGACAAGACGCTCAGTAGCTACGACAGCACCACCTACGGCTACGACGCGGCCGGGCACCTCACCAAGCTGACCGACCCGTCGGGTACTCAGTGGACCTGGCAGTACGACCAGCGCGGCCGTCAGACCAAGACCGTCGACCCCGACTCGGGAACAACCAGCAACACCTACAACGACCGCGGTGAGATCACCAGCACGACCGATGGACGTGGCAAGATCATCGCCACCGTCTATGACAACCTCTCGCGTGTCGTCGAGACCCGGGACACCTCACTGACCGGTCCCCTGCTGACCTCCCGCGCCTGGGACCCGGCAGGTGACAAGGGCGCGCTCTCCTCGAGTACCCGCTACCTCACGGTCTCCGGTACCACCTACCAGTACAGGACCACGTACTCCCTCTTCGACGACCTGGGCCGACCTGAGCGCACCACCATCACGGTCCCGTCCGTCCCCGGACAGGAGGCCCTGGCAGGGGACTACGTCAGTGGGACCAGCTACCGGTACGACGGGCAACCCCGGACGATCGCGTATCCGGCTGCCGGAAGCCTGCCCAACGAGGTCGTGGCACTCAGCTACGACAACCTCCACCGTCCCGCGACCGTGACCGCCAGTGGTCAGGCCACGTACCTGACCGACCAGAAGTACAGTCTCACCGGCAAACCCTTGCAGGCCACGCTGTCCAACGGCACCGCGGGCAAGGACGCCTACGTCACCAACACCTACGAGTGGGGTACACAGCGGCTCGCATCCAGCAGGACCGACCAGTACGGCATCCCAACCCCGGCCCGTTCCGCGGTCTACGCCTACGACGACGCCGGCAACGTCACCTCGGTGACCGACACGTCCCGCTCGGGGACCGACCGGCAGTGCTTCCAGTACGACTACCTCGCCCGCCTCACCGAGGCGTTCACGCCCGCGGGCGCCAACTGCCCCGCCACACCTGACGCCGCCGCTCTGGGTGGGCCGGCCCCGTACTGGAGCAGCTACACCTACAACACCAACGGCACTCGGGCCAGCGAAACCCAGCACGACCCGACCGGCAACACCGCCCAGGACAGCAAGACCACCTACACCTACCCGGCGGCCACTGCTGCCCGCCCGCACTCCCTGACCAGCACCAGCAGGGTCACCGGTGCTCTCGGCACCCCGGTCGGAGAGTCCTACTCCTACGACACCAGTGGCAATACGACGGCTCGTCATCTGAAGTCGGCCGCGAACCAGTCCAGTGACCAGGTTCTCGCCTGGAACAGTGAGGACCGCCTGGCCAAGGTCACCGACACCGTCAAGAAGACCACCGGTGGCACCACCACAACCACCACCAAGACCACCGACTACCTCTACGACGCGGACGGCAATCGCCTCACCACCCACACCCTCGACACCTCCGACCCGTCGTCGGAGAACTGGACGCTCTATCTCGGAAGCACCGAGGTCAAGCTCCTCAAGGGGGCGGGTAAGGCCGCTGCTACCCGCTACTACCCCCTCGGCGCGGCCACGGCTGTGCGTACAGATGACAACAAGGTGGCCTTCCAGGTCGCCGACCACCACGGCACCGCAGAACTCAACATCGATGCCACCACCGGCGAGGTCGGCCAACGCCGCACGACGCCCTTCGGAGACACCCGAGGGTCCACCCCGTCGGCATGGGCCGGCAATCGCGGCTTCCTCGGCGGCGACAACGAACCGACCGGTCTGACCCACCTCGGGGCCCGAGACTACGATCCCAAGACCGCTCGCTTCATCAGCGTCGACCCGCTTCTCAACTCCGCTGACCCCCAGTCCATAGCCGGCTACACCTACAGCAACAACAACCCACTCACCTTCACCGACCCCACCGGCCTCGCCAGGATGTGCCTGGACGACTGCCACGGCCCCGGCGACCCCATCCGCACCGGTGCCGGTGACGGCCGCGGCGGCGGACCGGCCTACGACGACGGTGGCGGCAACGACTACGACGACGGCGACGGCTACTTCCACCCTGTCGGAAAGAAGAAGCAGCAGGAGCTGACGAAGCAGGTCGAAGACCTCAAGAACAGGTGGGAGGAATACAACACCAAGGTCTCCTGCCGTGGAAACAAGGAAGTTCCCCTCTGCCTCACTCAGCGGCAGTGGGACGAACACGACCACTTCGGCAAGAATCTCCTGAAGTTCGTCTCCGACGTCACCGTCATCGTCCCTTCCATCAGATGCACGATGGGTGGCGGCTCCGGGGGTAAGTACTCGGACGACTGCGACACTCTCGGCATTGCCATGTCCACCCTGGATGCCGGAGTCGCGGCAAGGGATGCAGCTCTCCTTTTCGACGATATCGGCACCGCAGCCGCGAGATTCTGTGCGCGTCCTCATAGCTTCGCGGCCGGAACTCTGGTCCTCATGGCGGACGGGTCGACCAAGAAGATCGAGGATCTCGCGGTTGGCGATGAAATAGCCAACGCACAGCCGGACGGCGACAAGAGTGAAGTACATCGAGTCGACGCCACTCACGCCACGGTAGACGACAAGGAATTTGTCGACCTGACCATCGACACCGAAACCGGCCCGAAGGTCATCACGGCCACCAGTAACCACCCGTTCTACAGTGTCACGTCAGAAAAATGGACTGACGCAGGGCTGATCAACCCTGGCGACGAGCTCCAGACCGCCGATGGCCATACGGCCACAGTCTCGACTGTTCGGCTCTATCAAGCGGCGAAGACCACGCATGATCTGACAATCGACGGCGTCCACACGTACTATGTACTCGCCGGCACCACGCCGGTACTGGTGCATAACAATTCGTGTGGGCTATTCCCCAATACGATGCCAGGAACTCTTGACAGGGAGCTTGCCCTGGGGGACAGGTTGGGTGTCACGCCAGCGGGACCGGGATCGGCTGGATTCGATTCCGCAGTCAGTTCCGGGACTGTGAAGTGGGCAGTGCGGGAGGACGGGAGCCTCGTGATCATGCCGAAGTTCGTCAATGGGCAAGAGATTTCGCACTCGGTTCTGACCCGAGGGGCTCCTGTTCGCGCGGCCGGTGAGGCCGACATCGCCGGCTCATCGGGAGACGGGTTCTTCGGACTGGATATCAACAACCACAGCGGCCACTTCCTGCCCTCGGGCGAGAGTCTGCAAATCGGCAAGGATGCATTTGCTGCAGCGGGGGTTCACTTCTGATGAACCGCTTCAATGAACTGACATCGCTCGACTTGCGGTCGCTCTCTCAGGTACTGGCTGGACGCGCCCCCACGCTTCCTGAGCTGGGGCCGGGCGAGTGGCTGGGTGTTGTTGAGCTGCTGACGATGCGCCTCACTGACGAGTGTGACGGCCTGTCTGTGGAGTCCTGGGCCACCTGCTCACTGGCGCTCGCGTACGCTCTCGAAGCTGCGGTTGCCTCGGACTCGATCGATCAGCGTGAGAGCGTGATTCGCCGTCTAAATCTCTCTGCCGCCGTACTTCGGCAGATTCCGCCGAATGCTGAAGTTGACATCCTGAATCCGGATGGCCTAATCGAGCTTCTATTTCAAGAGCTTCCGATGTCGGCCGAGGAGGCTCGGGAGCTGTCGGTCGATTGGCGCGCTCTCGACATTGCGCAGATTCGGCGTTTGCGAGCTGCCAAGAATCTCGTGTCGCCTGCGCTCGATCTCGCAAGCTTGGTGTCCGGAGAAGAGTTCCATGAGCGCTTGAAAGCGTGGGGAG
The DNA here is from genome assembly GCF_000955975.1 of Saccharothrix sp. ST-888. Classification (GTDB taxonomy): domain Bacteria; phylum Actinomycetota; class Actinomycetes; order Streptomycetales; family Streptomycetaceae; genus Kitasatospora. The sequence goes on along the minus strand of NZ_JYJF01000121.1, from coordinate 177 downwards.
AAGTGTTTCCTTCGCTTCCGTAAGTAACTAACCAGGAAGCCCCGCCAGAAGGAATTCTGGCGGGGCTTCCTGGCGTTTTGACGGCAGTAGTTGACGGCAACGTCATCCCTGAAGGGGCGGGGCCGGTCAAGCGCCGGTGGCTTGCTTGTCGGCTGTTCCGGCTGGTTTTGGGCATAC
>NZ_JYJF01000013.1 GCF_000955975.1 Saccharothrix sp. ST-888 | reverse complement strand
GCTCGATGGCCTTGGCCTTGGCCTCCTTGCGGGAGGCGCCCCGGTGCACCCGGAACATCTCGCCGAGCTGGTAGCCCACGCTCAGCACGGGGTTGAGCGCGGAGAGCGCGTCCTGGAAGATCATCGCGATCTTCTGGCCGCGGAGCTTGCGCTGCTCCTCCTTGGACATCTTGAGCATGTCCTGGCCCCGGAACAGGATCTCACCCGAGGTGACCCGGCCCGGAGGCATGTCCAGGATGCCCATGATGGTCTGCGCGGTGACGGACTTACCGGAGCCGGACTCGCCGAGCACGGCCAGCGTCTCGCCCGCCGCGACGGAGTAGTTGACGCCGTTGACGGCCTTGGCGATGCCGTCCCGGGTCACGAACTCCACGTGCAGGTCGCGGACTTCGAGCAGCGGGGTGCCGGGGGTGAGGCGCTCCCCGCCGTCGGTCTTCTCAGTGACAGTGGTCATGGTGCGTTTCGCCTCTCTCAGCGCAGCTTCGGGTCGAGGGCGTCGCGGACCGCGTCACCGAGCATGATGAACGCCAGCACGGTGATGCTGAGCATGCCGGCCGGGAAGAAGAGTGCGAACGGCGCCTGCCGGATCGCCTTCTGGGCCGAGTCGATGTCGATGCCCCAGGAGATCGTCGGGTCCTGGAGGCCGATGCCGAGGAAGCTCAGCGTCGCCTCGGTCGCGATGTAGCCGCCGAGGGCGATGGTGGCCACCACGATCACCGGGGCGATCGCGTTCGGCAGGACGTGCTTGAACAGGATCCGGCCCGTACCGGCACCGAGCGCCTTGGCAGCGGTGACGTAGTCGGCCTGCTTGATGGTGATCACCGAACCGCGCATCACGCGGGCCATCTGGGTCCAGCCGATCGAGGCGAGGGCGAAGACCACGCTCCACACCGTGCGGTCGGTGAAGGCGTTCAGCACGACCAGGCAGCCGAGCAGCAGCGGGATACCGAAGAAGACGTCGGTCAGCCGGGAGAGCAGGGTGTCGATCCAGCCGCCGAAGTAGCCCGCCAGCATGCCGATCAGGCCGCCGACGATGGTCACGGAGGCGGTGACGCAGATACCGACCACGATCGAGGCGCGGGCGCCGTAGACCACCCGGGCGTAGATGGAACGGCCCTGGACGTCGTAGCCGAACCAGTCGCCCTGGAAGAGGTGGCCGTAGCTCGGCGCCCTCAGGTAGTCGTGCGTGAGATCGCCCGCCCGCGGGTCCACCGAGGTGAACAGGCCGGGGGCGATGCTCATCACGATCAGCACCAGGATCAGCACTGCGGAGATGAGGAAGATCGGGCGGCGGCGCAGGTCCTCCCAGGCATCCGAGCCGAGGCTTCGGGCCTTCTCCGGCTTGGCCGTTGCCTCGACGGCACCGCTCTTGGCCGGGTCGGCGGGGGACTTCGTGTCGATCAGGTCAGGCATAACGGATCCTCGGGTCCAGGACCGCGTACAGCAGGTCCACGATCAGGCTGGCGGCGAGGTAGACGATCACGAGGACGACCACGAACCCGGTGACCGTCGCTCCTTCCTTCTGGTTGATCGCGTGGTAGAGCGCGTTCCCGACACCCTTGACGTTGAAGATGCCCTCGGTGACGATCGCTCCGCCCATCAGCGCACCGAGGTCGGTGCCCAGGAAGGTGATGACGGGGATCATGGAGTTGCGGAGCAGGTGGGTGACGATCACCTTCCGGCGCGGCAGGCCCTTGGCCACCGCGGTGCGGATGTAGTCGGCACGGATGTTCTCCACGATGGAGGTGCGGGTCAGACGGGCGACGTACGCCAGCGAAAGCGACCCCAGCACGATGGCCGGCAGCAGCAACTGCTGCAGATCCGTGGAGTCCTGGACAGTGGGCTTGACCCACTTCAGGTTGATACCGAAGATCGTCTGGAAGACGAAACCGAGCACCGGCACCGGAATGGAGATCAGGATCAGGGTGAGGACAAGAGTGCTCTTGTCCGCGAACTTCCCGCTTTTGAGCCCCGACAGCAGGCCGAGCGCGATACCGAAGACGATCTCGATACCGAAGGCCATCAGTGCCAGTCGAACGGTCACCGGCATGGCCTCTGAGATCACGTCAATGACCTTGCGGCCCGACAGGGTCTCACCGAAGTCCCCGGTGAAGAGGCCCTTCATATACTCCACGTACTGCTGCCAGAGCGGCAGGTCCAAGTGGAACTTGTGCTTGAGTGAGGCGAGCTGAGCCGGATCCGGCTGCTTGTCTCCCCACATCGCCCGGACCTGGTCACCCGGTAGGACATGCACCATGAAGAAGATCAGTGCGGTCGTACCTATGAACACCGGGATCATCTGGAGCAGTCGCCTCGCGACAAAGCGCCCCATCATGCCTCCATTGCGTGGTCGGCGCGGAAGCGGCCGGTGCCGACACCCGCCCTTCTTGGGGGAGGGGTCGGCACCGGCCCGTTACGCCTGCTGCTGGTCCCGGGCTGCGCTGAGGGCAGCCCTGGCGGGCCTGGTGGTACCGGCCTGCCTACTTCTTGATCTCGACCTCGGTGAACACCGGGTCGCCGAAGGAGTCGAACTTGACGTTCTGAACCTTGTTCGAGTAGCCGGAGTTGGTCTTGTAGTACCACAGCGGGATGGCCGGCATGTCCTTGGCCAGCACGGCCTCGGCCTGGCTGTACAGCTCGGTGGTCTTGTCGATCGAGGCGGCCGCGTCGGCCTGCTTCGACAGCTGGTCGAACTCCGGGCTGGAGTACAGCGAGTCGTTGGCGGAGGCGCCGGTGCCGTAGATGTCGCGCAGGAAGTTGGCGTTCAGCGGGTAGTCCTGCTGCCAGGCCGAGCGCATGATGCTGTCGACCTTGTGACCGTCGATCAGGTCACGGGCGGTCTTGAAGTCCGGCTTGGGGTCGCCGACGCACTCCACACCGGTGTTCTGGCGGATCGAGTTGCAGACCGCGTCGACCCAGTCCTTGTGGCCGCCGTCGGCGTTGTAGAGGATCGTCACCTTGTTGTTCGGGACGCCGCCGCCGGCCGCGATCAGCTCCTTGGCCTTGGCCGGGTTGAAGGTGCACGCCTCGCCGCAGGCACCCTTCTTGTAGCCGGCCACGCCCGGCGCGACCCAGCTGTCGGCCGGCATGCGCGAACCCTGCAGCACGGTCTTGGTGATGGTGTCCCGGTCGATCGCCATGGACAGGCCCTGGCGGACCTTCGCCTTGTCGGCGCCCTGCCAGTCCGGCTGGTACATCGCGAAGGCGATGGAGGTGATGCCACCCTGCGGCTGGTCGACCGCGCGGTCGCCAAGGTCGTTCTTGTACGAGGCCAGGTCGCTCGGGTCGACCTGGTCCAGCACGTCCAGGTTGTCGGAGACCAGGTCCTTGTAGGCGGCCTCGGCCTGGGTGTAGTTCTTGAAGACGATGCCGCCGTTCTTCGGCTTGTCCACGCCCGCGTACTTGTCGTAGGCGGCGAGGGTGACGGCCTTGTTGTGCTCCCACGAGACGAACTTGTAGGGGCCGTTGCCGATCGGGGACTCGCCGTACTTGGCCGGGTCGGTGAAGAAGACCTTCGGCAGCGGCGAGAAGGCGGTGTAACCGAGCTTGTACTCGAAGTACGAGACCGGGGCGGTCAGGTCGATGGTGAAGTGGGTGTCGTCCACGACCTTCAGACCGGACATCTTGTCCGAGGTCGGGGCGCCCTTGTCCTTCTCCGGGTGGACGTCCGCGTAACCGGCGATGTCGACGAACCAGTTGCTGTTGACCTGGTTGTTCTTGGTGTTGGCCGACCAGTTCCAGGAGTCCACGAAGGACTGGGCGGTCACCGGAGTGCCGTCGTGGAAGGTCCAACCGGACTTCAGCGTCACCGTGTAGTGCTGGGAGTCGGTGGTCTCGATCTTGTCCGCGACCTGGTTGCGCAGCTTGCCGTTGGCGGGGTCGTAGTCGACCAGCCCACGGAACAGGTTCTTGATGATGCGACCGCCGCCGACCTCCATGGCGTTCGCCGGCTGGAGCGGGTGCTGCGGCTCGGTGCTCTGGTAGCTGAACGAACCCTTGGCGTCGGCCGCACCGCTGCTGTCAGACGAACCGCCGCTGCTGCAGGCGGTAGCGGCGAGGGCGACCGCGACAGCCGCGACGACCCACTTTGCCTGGCTGGCACCGCGCATGGATATGCCTCCTGTATCCGTGATCCAAACGTGGAGAGCACCGCAGGAGGTGACCGACCAGAGGTCCGCGCCCCAGCGATGCTTCCTCGCCCGAGGTTTCGGCGCGCACCCCTGCGCGTAACCCTTGACCCGAGCTCGACTGAACCCACTATCGGTCACGCTCGGATACTTAGATGACCATTACGCATTTCAATTTGGTCACATGAAAGTTGGATTGATTTTAAAAATCGGACATATGAGACATACTCAGACAGGAACGAAACGGACAGTTGCATTGAATGACGGTCGGTTACGTACGATTAACGGACATCTAGAAGATCATCTAACTACGCGCGTCGATCGCGGAGAGTGAGAAAAGGGCCGGTCGCCACCCCCCTGCGAGAGGGGGGCAGCAACCGGCCCTTCGAGTACTACCGAAAGAGCGTCAGCCCTTCTTGGCCCGCGACGCGGTGCGGCCGCGGTCCTTCTGGTCCAGGACCAGCTTGCGAATGCGGACGGTCTCCGGAGTCACCTCGATGCACTCGTCCTCGCGGCAGAACTCCAGCGACTGCTCCAGCGAGAGCTTGCGCGGCGGGACGATCGACTCGGCAACATCAGCGTTCGAGGAACGCATGTTGGTGAGCTTCTTCTCCTTGGTGATGTTGACGTCCATGTCGTCGGAACGCGAGTTCTCGCCGACGATCATGCCTTCGTACACCTCGGTACCCGGGTCGCAGAAGAGCACGCCGCGCTCCTGCAGGTTGGTCATCGCGAAAGCGGTGACCACACCGGCCCGGTCGGCGACCAGCGAACCGTTGTTGCGGGTCGTCAGGGTGCCGAACCACGGCTCGTGGCCCTCGTGGATCGAGTGCGCGATACCGGTGCCGCGGGTGCTGGTCAGGAACTCCGTACGGAAGCCGATGAGGCCACGGGACGGAACGACGAACTCCATGCGCACCCAGCCGGAGCCGTGGTTGGACATGTTGTCCATGCGGCCCTTGCGGACACCCATGAGCTGCGTGACCGCACCCATGTGCTCCTCGGGCACGTCGACCGTCAGACGCTCGACCGGCTCGTGGACCTTGCCGTTGACGTCCTTGGTGACCACCTGCGGCTTGCCGACGGTCAGCTCGAAGCCTTCGCGGCGCATGGTCTCGATCAGGATCGCCAGGGCCAGCTCACCACGGCCCTGCACCTCCCAGGCGTCCGGACGGTCGGTGTCCAGGACGCGCAGCGAGACGTTACCGATCAGCTCGCGGTCCAGCCGGTCCTTCACCTGGCGGGCGGTGACCTTGCGGTCCTTGACCGCGGCCTTGGCGTCCGCGCCCTTGCCGCTGCCGCCACGGCCGACCAGCGGCGAGGTGTTGGTGCCGATGGTCATCGAGATGGCCGGCTCGTCCACCGTGATCAGCGGCAGCGCGATCGGGTTCTCGGTGTCGGCCAGGGTCTCGCCGATCATGATGTCCGGGATACCGGCGACGGCGCAGATGTCGCCCGGACCGGCCTGCTCGGCCGGCTTGCGGGTGAGCGCCTCGGTCATCATCAGCTCGGTGATGCGGACGTTCTGGATCGAGCCGTCGCGCTTGATCCAGGCGACGGTCTGACCCTTCTTCAGGTAGCCCTGCTCGACGCGGAGCAGCGCGATACGGCCGAGGAAGTTGTCCGCGTCCAGGTTGGTGACGTGGGCCTGGAGCGGCGCCTCGTCGTCGAAGGTCGGGGCCGGGACGTGCGCCAGCAGGGTGGAGAAGAACGGCTCCAGGTTCTCGCTGTCGGCGGGGACGGTGCCGTCCTCCGGCTTGGTCAGCGAGGCGACGCCGTCACGGGCGCAGGCGTAGACGATCGGGAACTCGATCTGGTCCTCGTCCGCGTCCAGGTCGAGGAACAGGTCGTAGGTCTCGTTGATGACCTCGTCGATCCGCGAGTCCGGACGGTCGGTCTTGTTGATGCAGAGGATGACCGGCAGCTTGGCGGTCAGCGCCTTGCGGAGCACGAAGCGGGTCTGCGGCAGCGGACCCTCGGAGGCGTCGACGAGGAGCACGACCGCATCCACCATCGACAGACCGCGCTCGACCTCGCCGCCGAAGTCGGCGTGGCCCGGGGTGTCGATGATGTTGATGGTGATCGGTGCGCCACCGTCCTTGGGGTGGTACTTGACCGCGGTGTTCTTCGCGAGAATGGTGATGCCCTTCTCGCGCTCCAGGTCATTCGAGTCCATCATTCGGTCGTCGAGCTGCTGGTGGGCGGCGAAAGCGCCGGCCTGCTTCAGCATGGCGTCGACCAGGGTGGTCTTGCCGTGGTCGACGTGGGCGACGATGGCGACGTTACGGATGTCGTTGCGCGTGGGCATGCCTAGCTGATTCTCCCGGAATCGTGGGTTGCGGCGCCCGGCTGCGTGACGCCGACTTGCGATCCCTGTTGATCGCCGCCGCCCGTTCCGCCTGCTACTACCGGTCCACCCGCCGGGCACGATGACATGCCACGGCTTCCTCCTATGGTACGTGGAACCACCCAACGAATCCGAAACGGGCATCCGAAGACGGTCGGAACCGGTTGTGGACGGCCGGATCGGCTCAGCTCCCGGTGCGGAAACCCAGGTCCTGGAAGCGCGGGCCGGCGAACCCGTACGCACCGGCGTTGGCGACGGTGTTGCGCACCGCGACCAGGTCGGGGCGCTGGTAGAGCGGGACCGAGTGGGCGAGCTGCCAGATCCGGCCGTCGGCCTGCTGGAGCAGCTTGCGCTGCGCGCCGAGGTCGAGTTCGGCGGCTGCCCGGTCGAAGAGCCGGTCGATCTCCTCGGTGCCGACCCTGGCGTAGTTGCGGCCGACCACCGGGATGCCGTCGGGGCCCGGCTGGGGCTTGGCGTAGAGGGCGCGCTCCTCGGCGCCGGGGAAGCCGGTGACGGGCCAGGAGAAGAGGGCCAGATCGTAGTCGCCGGTGGCCAGGTGGTCCTTGACGAAGCCGTCGGCGGGGACCGGTGAGGTGTGCAGGGTGATCCCGGCCTCCGCCAGGTTGGCGGTGAGGGCGTCGGCAGTACGCCGGGCGGTGGCGGAGCCGTCCGGGATCAGCAGGGTGAGGGCGAGCTGCTTGCCGTCCTTGGCCCGGCCCCCGTCGCTCCGCTTCCAGCCCGCGTCGTCCAGCTGCTTGGCCGCCGTCTCGTCGCCGTCGGCGGCGGCGCTGTTGTCCCGGTAGCCCTCCTGGTCGGCCATCAGCAGGTGGTTGCCGAGCGGGGTGGCGGGCAGGCCCAGCGGGCCGAGGGCCGCCTTGGCGATCCGCTCCCGGTCCACGGCCCGGGCGACGGCGCGGCGGACGGCGGTGTCGGCGAGCGGGGCTCTGGCGGCGTTCAGGGTGAGCTGGGTGAAGGCGGCGGAGGGGGCCCGGTGCAGGCTCAGTCCGGGCAGCGACTCGGCCCGCCGCAGTGCCTGGTCGGAGGCGTCGACCAACGCCGCGGCGGCCGGCGGCGCGGCCGGAGTCGGCTTCACCGGTCCGGCGGAGGCCGCAGACGCGGAGGCACCGGACGCGGAGGCGGAAGCGCCCGACGCGGAGGCGGAAGGGGAGGCGGAGGCCGAGGGCGAGGCGGCGCCGGAAGCGTCCGAGGCGGACGGTTTCGCCGAGGCCGCTCCTCCGGTGGCGGCCCGGTCCGCCAGCGCGTAGTCGATGGCGGAGGTCAGCGGGGCGATGTCCAGCTTGTCCTGGTCGAGGGCGTCCAGCCGGGCGGTGGCCGGGGTGGCCAGGAAGTCGATCTCCTCGGCCTTCGCGGGATCGCCCCACCAGCCGGGGTTGCGGACCAGCGCCGCCTTTCCGGCCGCGCGGTCGTACGAGCGGACCGTGAACGGGCCCGCCGAGACGCGGAGGGTGTCGGTGAGCGGCTGGTTGAAGGTGGCTGCCGAGCCGGTCGCCGCGGCCGGGTAGAGCGGGCTGAACAGGGCGCGCCAGGCGCCGTACGGCTGTTTGAAGGTGACCTTCACCTCATGGGCGTCCGCGCCCTGCTCGACCGAGGCGATCGCGGCGTACCCGCCCGGCTGATCGCTGTGGAAGGCCGGGTCGGCACCGGAGAGGGCGTGCCACTGGGCGGTGAAGTCGGCGGCCGAGATCGGGGTGCCGTCGCTCCAGACCGCCTTGGGGTTGAGCCGGTAGGTGACGACCTGGGGGTTCTTCCCCGCCTTGGTGGACTCCGCGGCGACAAGGTAGTCGGGGTCGGCGGTGGCGTGGGCGTGCTCGTCCAGCCGGAACAGGCTGGGCAGCAGGGCATGGGCGAGCAGTTCCGAGTCGGCGGTCGCCTCGGGCTGGAAGACGTTGAGGGTGGCCGGGACGGAGTCCACGGCCCAGCGCAGGGTGCCGCCCTCGCGGAGGTCGGACCGGTCGACGCGGGCGAGGTCGGCGGCGGACGGCGGCGGGGCGTTGTCCTCGGAGCAGCCGGCCAGAGCGGTGCTCATCATCAGGGCGAGGGCGACGGCAGTGACCTGGGGGACGCGCATGCACTTCTCCGGCGGATGGTCAGTTGATCCGAGGATCAGGGCGGACCACCACTGAAGGACACTCGCGCGCCCGGCAGCGCTCGACACGGTGACCCCACCACGGGAAGCACCCTCCCGGCCTACCGTTCGACGACCGATCGGCCATGCCCGCCCGGGCTGTGCCTACAGGGACAGCTCGAACCAGACGATCTTGCCGTTGGGCGTCCGGCGGCTCCCCCAGCGCTCGGCCAGCAGGCTGACCAGCTGGAGGCCGCGGCCGCCCTCGTCGGTCTCCTGGGCCCGGCGCTGCCGGGGTTGGGCGTAGCCGTCGTCCCAGACCTCGCAGACCACCGTACGGTCCTTCAGCAGGCGCAGCCGGATCTCGCCGCGTCCGTGCCGCAGCGCGTTCGTGACCAGCTCGCTGACCAGCAGCTCGGTGGTGTCGACCAGCTCGTCGAGACCCCGGGTGAGCAGCCAGCCGCAGGCGAGGTCACGGGCCTTGCCGACGGAGGTCAGCTCGGCGGGCAGCCTCCAGTCGCCGACGGCGTCCTCGGGCAGGCTCTGCACCTTGGCCATCAACAGGGCGATGTCGTCCTCGCCGTGGTGCGGGATCAGCTCGTCCAGGACCTGGTCGCAGAGCTTCTCCAGCTCCTTGGAGCCGTTCGTCAGGGCGGTGCGGAAGGCGCGCAGGCCCTCGTCCAGCTGGTGCTTGCGGGACTCCACCAGGCCGTCGGTGTAGAGGCCGAGGATCGCGTCGTCCGGCAGGTCGACCCAGACCTCCTCGAAGGGCTCGCCGCCGACGCCGAGCGGCAGTCCGGGCGGCACGTCCAGCATCCTGGCGGGCTCCCCCGGGCTGAGCAGGACGGGCGGCAGGTGTCCGGCGTTGGCGAAGGTGCAGCGCTGCTTGACCGCGTCGTACACGGCGTACACGCAGGTGGCGAGGTAGAGCTCGACGGACTCCTCGCCGGGGCGGTCGCTGTCGCCGCCGAGGCCGCGGGCGATCTCGTCCAGCGCGCCGAGCACCTCGGCGGGGTCGAGGTCGAGCATGGCGAGGGTGCGCACGGCCGTCCGGAGCTGGCCCATCGCGACGGCGGCGCGCAGGCCGCGGCCCATCACGTCGCCGATCACGAGTGCCGTGCGGCTGCCGGGCAGCGGGATGACGTCGAACCAGTCGCCGCCGACCTCGGTGTTGTTGTTACTGGGCAGGTAGCGGCGGGCGATCTCCAGACCGGTGGCGGCCGGGTTGCCGGGGGGCAGCAGGCTGCGCTGGAGCAGCAGGGCGCGTTCGTGCTCGCGGCGGTAGAGCCGGGCGTTGTCGACGCAGACGGCGGCGCGGGCGACGAGTTCCTCGGCGATGGCGACATCGCGGGCGTCGAAGGGTTCGCTGCCGATCGCGCGGGAGAGCTGGACCAGGCCGAGCACCTGGTCGCGGGCGACCAGCGGGACCACCAGGGTGGAGCGCAGCAGCGGGTCGGGGCCCGGCTGGGGGACGACGCTGCGGCCGGTGCGCAGCGCGCGGGCGTGCGGGGAGCGACGGGGGTAACAGAGCGTCCCCCCGGCCTCGGCGACCGGCACCGACCCCTCGGCGCCGAGCACGCTGGAGGCGCCGCCGACCACGCTGGAGACCGCGACCCGGCGCAGTTCGCCGCATCCGTCCGAGAGCCCGGACTGGCCGGAGATCGGGCCGGAGTCGCCGGTGAGCAGCGCGGTGTAGAGGTCGACGGTGGCCAGGTCGCAGAACTGCGGGACGATCACGTCCAGCAGCTCCTTGGCGGTGGTCTCCAGGTCGAGGGTGGAGCCGATGTGGCTGCTGGCCTCGTTCAGCAGGGCGAGGCTGCGGCGGACTCCGGCGGCCTCGCGTTCGGCGACGTGGCGGCTGGTGACGTCCATGACCTGTCCGGCCACGCCCATCGGGTGCCCGGCCGCGCCGGTGAGCCGGTAGAGCGAGATGGCCCAGCGGCGGCCGCCGTCGCGCCGGCCGCCGCCGGGGGCGGGGACGCTGGCGGTGCGCGGGACGGCTCCGGTGAAGCGCAGGTCGACGATGGGCCCGCCGCCGTCGAGCACCTTGCGCAGCGCGACCAGCAGCCGCTCGGCCTCGCCGGGCAGGAAGAGGTCGTACGGGGTGAGGCCCTGGAGTTCGGTGGGCGAGAGGCCGACGCCCGCGGCGAAGGCGTCGTTGACCCGCTGGAGGCGCAGGTCGTTGCCGAAGAGGAAGAAGCCGGTGGGGGTCTGCCCGAAGACGGCCTCGGAGGCGGCCAGGTCGGTCTCGATCCGGCGCAGCCGTCCGAGGTCGACGGCGAGACAGGTGGCGCCGGGTGTGCCGGTGCCGGGCGGCGCGTGGGGCACCGCGTCGGGCATCGCGTACAGCTCGGCGAGGCCCTCGCTGCCGTCGGCGTTGCGGTAGGGCGCGGTGCCGACCCACTCCTCGCCGCCCAGGATGCGCTCCAGCCGGGCGCGGCCGCGCCGCCAGAGCTCGCGGGGGACGAAGGTGGTGATCGGGTCGGCGCCGACCGCGTCGGCGGCGGGGATGCCGAAGAACTCGGCGGCCCGGCCGCTCCACTGGCTGATCCGGCCGTCCGGGCCGATCGCGAAGGTGGCGACCCGGACGAAGTCGTAGATGGAGCCCGGCTGGGTGTGACCCCAGCTGCCGGGCGCGCTGCAGTCCCTACCCCGGTCGGTCGGGACACCGAGCTGCCCGGGCACGGCAGCATGGCTGCCACTGCTCGGCGCGTTCGGCGCCGGGATGCTGTTCAACGGACCGACCCCTCCAACCCGTGGCCATCCGGATGTCGAGAAGACCGAGTATTCATCATCCGGGGGCAAGCGCACACGCCCCGGACATCACAACATCGAATCAAGGGCGGCCCCGCCCCGGGTCCTTACCCGGCGGCGGCTGTTCGAACCAGGCAGCCCAGCCGAATCAGCACGCCCGGGTCAAGCGCGTTGAGCTTATCCGACCTGAATGCCGCTCAGATACGACAAGATCATGCCGAGTTGTGGCGTACGCCGGCGCATTGCTGAACGGCCGGTGGCGACGGTGAACATCCGGCTACCCGAATGTCTCACTCTGATCGGAACCGTCCGTCGCCAGTTCGAACCAGACCACCTTTCCCATGCCCTCCGTGCGGGCGCCCCAGCGCAGCGCGAGGCGGCCCACCAGCTCCAGGCCCCGGCCGCCCTCGTCGGCCTCGGCCGCGTGGCGCTCGCGCGGCGGGTCGGGCAGCGGGTCGGAGATCTCCACCAGCAGGGTGTCGCCCAGGGTCAGCCGGACCCCGATCGGGGCGCTGGCGTAGCGGACCGAGTTCGTCACCAGCTCGCTGACCAGCAGTTCGGCGGTGTCCGTGAGCCCCTCGACGGACCAGTCGGCCAGCGTGCCGCGCACCAGGCGGCGGGCCCGGGAGACCGCGGTCGGCTCGGCGGGCAGCGTCCAGCCGGCCGTCGGCGTACCGGTCTGACCCCGGCCGAGTCGGGCCAGCAGCAGCGCGACGTCGTCCGGCTCGCGGCCCTGCTCCATGGTGGCCAGGACCGCCTCGCACGCCTGTTGGATGGATGCGTAGGGTTGTTCGAGCACGCTGATCAGCCGGCCGAGGCCGACGTCGAGGTCCTTGTCCCTGGACTCCACCAGCCCGTCCGTGCACAGCGCCAGCAGACTGCCCTCGGGGATCTCCAGCTCGATCGACTCGAACGGGACTCCGCCGACCCCGAGCGGCGCACCGGAGGGCAGGTCCACCACCTGGCCGGCGCCGCCCGGCAGCGGGCTGCCGATCCGGGCGGCCTCCTCGGTCGGCTCCTTGGGGACGATCAGGACCGGCGGGATGTGCCCGGCCTTGGTGGCCGTCAGCCGCCCGGTCGCCGGGTCGAAGACCGCGTACACGCAGGTGGCCAGCAGCGCCTCGTCCGGCCCCTGGGCCAGGTCGTCGGCCAGCTCGTTGACGTGCCGCAGCAGCACCTCGGGCGGCAGGTCGAGGCCGGCCAGGGTGCGTACGGCGGTGCGCAGCCGGCCCATCGTGGCCGCGGCCCGCAGACCGTGGCCCATCACGTCGCCGACCACCAGCGCCGTCCGCTCGCCCGGCAGCGGGATGACGTCGAACCAGTCGCCGCCCACCTCGGTGCCGCTGCTGCCCGGCACGTACCGGTAGGCGACCTCGATCCCGGCGGGCTGCGGGACCTGCTGGGGCAGCAGGGTGCGCTGCAGGGTGAGGGCCGCGGTGCGCTCGCGCGCGTACAGGCGGGCGTTGTCCAGCGAGCTGCCCGCCCGGTCGGCGAGCTCCACGGTGAACGCCAGGTCGTCCCGGTCGAAGCCCTCCCGGTAGCCCGCCCGGCTCACCACCAGCAGGCCGATCACGATGCCCCGGGCGCGCAGCGGCACCACCAGCCGGGAGTGCACGCCCAGGTCGTGCGCCGCCTGCACCTTCGGATCGCCGGGGTAGGAGAGGTCGCTCAGCTCGTCCGGGCCGGAGAGCAGTTCGGGTACGCCGCTGCGCAGCACCCGGCCGAAGGCGGAGTCCTCGGAGAAGGTGATCCTGGCGCCCCGGCGGAGCATCGTCTCGACCTCGGGGCCGTCCTGGACCGAGGCGGTGCCGAGCTGGAGCAGCGAGGTCCGCCGGTCGTGGCCGTGCCGGGGCAGGTCGTCGCCGTGGGCCACCGCCTGGAGCAGGATCACGGCGGAGTAGTCGGCCAGCCGGGGGACCACCGCACCGGCCAGCTCCTGGGCGATCCGGGCGGCGTCCAGCAGGTCGCCGACCCGGGATCCGAACTCGTTGAGCAGCGAGAGCCTGCGCCGGGCGTGCTCGACCTTGGACACCGCGCGGTAGCGCTCGGTCACGTCCATCACCGTGCCCGAGATGCCGAGCACCCGGCCCGAGCGGTCCGTCATCCGGCTGTACGAGATGGACCGGAAGCCCGCGCGGGCCGTCATCGGGGCGGCGAGGGTGACGTCGACGACCGGCTCGCCGGTGGCCAGCACCTGCCGCTGGATGGTGGTGATCTCGTCGGCGGCGCGCTCCGGGAGGGTCTCACCGGTGGTGCGGCCCACGTGCTCCTCCGCGGCCACGCCGTTCATCTCGGCGAGGGTGTGGTTGACGGCGGTGTAGCGCAGGTCGGTGTCGAGGACCGCGATGCCGAGCGGGGACTGCTCGAACAGCGCGTCCCGTACCGCCAGGTCGCGCTCGACCGCCTGGAGCATGCCGGCGTCGGCGAGCGCGACCTGGAGGAACGGCGTCCCGTCCCCGTCCACCAGCAGCGAGATCCGGGCCTCGACCCCGACCAGTCCGCCCTCCCGGTGGCGCAGCTCGGTCAGCCCGTGCCAGCTGCCGTTGCGCACGGTCTCCTCGATCGCCGCCAGGGTGCGGTCGGCGGCCCCCTCGCCGCCCACCAGCTCGCCGACCCGACGGCCGACCAGGAGCTCGCTCGGCCAGCCGAGCAGCTCCTCGGCGGCCGGGCTCCACAGCACCACCCGGCCCGAGGTGTCCAGGATCGCGATGGCCACCTTCACCACGTCGAACAGACTGCCCTCGGTGTGCTGGCCGAACCGCGCGGCAGCCGGCGTGCCGGAGCCGGGGAACGGCGCGGTCGGACGCCCGCGCGAGGTGGGCGCACCGGGCGCGGCCACCCGTCGGCGGGCGGGATCGGGGGCCTCCGGCGGCTGGTCCTGCGATACGCCCTGCGGCGCGGCGGCGGGCGGCGGCATCCGGCGGCGCAGCCGGGCACGGGCGGCGGCACCGCCGAGCCCCCGGCCCGTACCGCCCGCGGCGGCACCCGGGACAGCGCCCGGGACGGGGCCGGCCGCGCGCAGCGGACCACGTCGGGGGAGCTCCTGGCCTTGCCGTGCTCCCCCGCCGTTACCCGTACTCGACACGGACGGGGCCTCCGGCTCTCGGGCTGTGCACCTCGGCGGACCACCGGGGTACGGGATGGCGGGGTGTCATCTCACCTATGGTGACGAATGCTGCCGAACAGTGACATACCCACCACTCTGCCAGCGTATCCCGGGCAGCCGGGTCGTCTTTAGGATTGGCCCGCCCGAGCGGCTCACCGACTGCGAGGAGACCCGCCGGTCAGGACTGTGCGAGCAGCAGGGCGACGTGCGGCAGGACCTCGCGGTCGTGCTCCAGCCAGTCCACCTCGGTGAGCTCGGCCGGGCCGAGCCAGCGCAGCTCGGAGTGGTCCTCCAGCGGCTGCGGGTCGCCGGAGAGCAGTTCGGCGGCCCAGATGCGCAGTTCAAGGCCGGGCCGGATCGGCCACCGGCCGGGCAGCTGACGCAGTGCGCGGGCGCGCACCCCGAGCTCCTCGTGCAGTTCGCGCTCCAGCGCCTGCTCCTGGCTCTCCCCCGGCTCGGCCTTGCCGCCCGGGAACTCCCAGTACCCCGCCACCTCGGGCGGCGCGCTGCGCCTGGCGGCCAGGACCCGGCCCCGGTGGATGAGGGCGCCGCCGACGACGATCCGGTTCTCCATGCTTCAGACCCTATGCGGGCTCGGCCTCGGTCCAGTACAGCTGCTTGTGGCCGCGAGCCTCGAACTCCGCCGCCAGCGCCTCGGCCTCGGCGCGCCCGAGGCCGCCGGCGACCTCGGAGCGGTTGCCGTTGTCGTCCTGGCGCATCACCCGGTACGTCTCCACACCGTGCACGGTAGCCGGGCCGTACTGGCCCCGGCCCGGTGGGGGACGGGCCGGGGCCTGGTACGGCCACCGACGCTACCCGCGGCCTGATTCCGGCGGATGCGGGTGCGGTTAACACCAGGTAAGGCGCGGCTCCCCGACCCGTTCGGCGGCCGACACGGCCGGCCGGGGCCCGCACCACTCGAAAGCCGTACGGGACGGCCGCCGCCGGACCCGATCGGGGGACCCGGCGGCCGTCAGACCCGGGCCAGCAGTTCCCCGTGCAGGACCGCGAACCAGCCGTCCGGCTCGGCGGCCCAGGAGCGCCAGCCCGCCGCGATCCGCTCCAGGTCGGCCGGCTCGGCGTACCCCCGGGTGGTGGCGCTCTCGGCGAAGGCGGTCCCGACCGTGCGGTCCGCCCACAGGCCGCCCCAGAACGCCCGCTCCTCGGGTGTGGCGTACGTCCAGGTGCCCGAGGTGACCCGGACCTGCTCCAGGCCGGCCGCGTGCGCCCAGGACAGCAGCCGCCGGCCGGCGTCCGGTTCGCCGCCGTTGGCCCGGGCGATCCGCTGGTACAGCGCCATCCACTCGGCCAGCTCGGGCAGTTCGGGGTACCAGGTCATCGCGGCGTAGTCGGAGTCCCGGGCCGCGACCACCCCGCCGGGTGCGGTGACCCGGCACATCTCGCGCAGCGCGGCCACCGGGTCGGCGACGTGCTGCAGCACCTGGTGGGCGTGCACGACGTCGAACTCGCCGTCCCGGTGCCGCAGTCGGTGCACGTCGGCCGGCTCGAACACCACATTGGCCAGGCCCCGCCCGGCCACGTACGCGGCGGCCTGCTCCAGCACCTCGGCGGAGGTGTCCACGGCGACCACCCGGCCGGTCGGGCCGACCAGTTCGGCCAGGTCCGCGGTGATCGTGCCGGGACCGCAGCCGACGTCCAGCACGGCCTGCCCCGGCCGCAGTTCGGACAGCAGGTAGGCGGCCGAGTTGGCCGCCGTACGGGACCGGTGCGAGCGCAGCACCGGCTCCTGGTGCCCGTGGGTGTAGACGGTCCGATGCCCTGTCATCACGTGCTCCCCTCATGTCGACAACACCGACGAGAGCACGCAGACGTCTCACAGAACGAGAAGATGTGTCCCGTATGTCAAGACGTTTGACCTGTCGGCTTCACTCCCCCCGGCCGTGCTCGCCACAATCGAGGGCATGGGAAAGACCTACGAACGCATCGACGGCCGCCTGCGGACCTTCATCGAGAGTCAGCCGGTCTTCTTCACCGCCACCGCCCCGCTGGCCGGGGACGGCCACGTCAACCTCTCCCCCAAGGGCCGCTCCGGGACGCTCGCCGTGCTGGACGAGCTGACCCTGGCCTACCTGGACTTCGGCGGCAGCCATGCCGAGACCATCGCCCACCTGCGGGAGAACGGGCGGATCACACTGATGTGGTGCGCCTTCACCGGACCGCCCACGGTGGTACGGGTGCACGGGCAGGGCGAGGCGGTCTTCCGCGACGACCCGCGCTTCGGCAGCCTGCTGGCGCACTTCGACCCGTCCGTGGACGGGGCCGGGCTGCGCGCGATCGTGCTGGTACGGGCCGAGCGGGTGAGCGACTCCTGCGGCTTCGCGGTCCCGTTCATGGACTACCGCGAGGAGCGCAGCCTGCACTCCGAGTTCTTCGAGCGGAAGGGTGAGGAGGAGTTCTCGGCGTACTGCGAGGGCAAGGAGCACATCGCCACCAGCATCGACGGACTGCCCGGCCTCCCGCTGCCGGTCCCGCCCCGGGCCGCCTAAGGATCCCCAGCACGAAGTCCCCGGAGGGGCGCGGGAGCCGCGCGCCTCCGGGGACTTCGCCCTGGTATCTGGTCAGTTGAGGGTGAACCAGGTGGAGCGGGACTTCTTCCACTCCGGGTGGCCGAGGTCCTTGGCCTCCGTGCCGTCGCCGTAGAGGTCGGCGGAGCCGTCGTCGGTGATCAGCTGCACCCGGGCGCCCGGAGCCGTCAGGTCGGGCACGTCCACCACGGACTCCCAGCCGCCCGGGTCGCTGGTCGGCAGGTCCAGCAGCTTGACCGGGGCGTCGGCGGGACGGCCGGTCCAGCGGTAGAGCGCGTACGGGTCGGAGTTGTCGTCGGCTGCCCAGGAGCCGGCCACGATCAGGTACTGGTCGGCGGCGTTCTTGCGGATGTCCCGGACGGACAGCCCGCCCAGGTCCAGCGAGATCGGGGGGCCGAAGCTCGCGTGCGCCGAACCGCCCGGCAGGCGGTCGATGTTGGTGACCGGGACCAGCAGCGCCTTGCCCCCGTTCGCGGGCGGCACCAGGGGCGCGCGGAAGCCGATGTACGCCGCGGTGGTGCTCCCCGGCGCGAACTCCAGGCCCTCGACGTTGAACCCGTCGATCTGCTTGGGCACCTGACCGGCGGCCGCTCCCGCTGCGAAGCCGTAGCGGTTGCCGTTGGCCTTGTCCCAGGCGATCAGGTCGTCCCGCAGCCCCCCGTACGAACCGCCCAGCGTGAGCTGGGTGTTGGCGCCCGAACCGGTGACGGTGGTGGTGAACAGGGTCGAGCGGTCCGGCTTGAGCTTGCCGTCCTTGTTGTTGCCGAGCGAGCCCGTCCAGTAGACGGTGTTGCCGACCCGGGCCCCGGCCTCGATGTCGATCTCGGAGGAGACCCCGATCGCGGCGGAGAAGTCCCAGGTCCGCACCGGTGCGCCGGAGGCGTTGCGGTCGTACAGGCGCAGCACGTTGGACTCGTCGTCCGCGACCACGACGTAGCCACCGCCCACGTCCACCGCCGCCGAGGCGTCGCTGGAACCGGTGAGGTAGCGGCTGTCCGCCGTGTGCTGGACCGCGGCCGAGGCCGCGTAGTGCAGGGTCCTGGTCGCCGTCCGGCCGCCCGCGCCGGTGACCTTCACGGTGAGGTCGGTGTAGCCCTGGCCGCGTGCCGCCACCGCGAGCGTGCGGGTTGCGCCGCTGCCGGTCACGGTGACGTCGCCGGCCTTGGCGACCGAGGACCTGCTGCTCGCCGACGCGGCCACGGTGAGCGCCGAGGCGTCGGCCCCGCTCTGCGCCACCGTCACGGTGACGGTCGGGTCGCCGGTCGCGCCGACGGCGCCGGAGAGATAGCCGGCCGAGAGCGCGATGGTGGGTGTGCCGTAGCCCGCCGCACCGGCCGAGCCCGCCGACAGCACGGGGACGGCGGCCAGGGTGAATGCGGCGGCGCTGAGCGCGAGCGAACGAGGACGGAGCACGGCGGGCCCTTCGATTGCCGGAGCGTACGTGGACCGGACCAGGCTCGGTCCGCCCGGCGAACTCCACTCGTACGACGCCGGACTGTCGGACGAACACCTGACGGGCGGACAGCCGACGGGCGGACCGCACATCTCGGGCCGTACCGTGGCACCGTCCCCCTTGGCACGTCCGCCGGATATCCTCCGACGCCCTGCGACAACCCCGAGAGAAACGGACCACCTGTGGCCGCACGCCGCCCGTACGTCCTGCTGAGCGCCGCGATGTCCGTCGACGGCTTCCTCGACGACGCCTCGCCCGACCGACTGCTGCTCTCCAACCCGGCCGACTTCGACCGGGTGGACGAGCTGCGGGCCGGCTGCGACGCCATCCTGGTCGGCGGCAACACCCTGCGCCGGGACAACCCCCGACTGCTCGTCAACTCCGCGACCCGGCGCGCCGCCCGGACCGCCGCCGGGAAGCCCGAGTACCCGCTCAAGGTGACCCTCACCGCGAGCGGGACGCTCGGCGCCGACCTCGTCTTCTGGCACACCGGCGGCGCGAAGCTCGCGTACACCGCGCAAGCGGCGGCTGCCGGGCTGCGGTCGGAGCTGGCCGGGCTGGCGGAGGTCGTCGGCCTCGGCACCGAGGTGGACCTCGGCGCCGTCCTGGACGACCTGGGGGCGCGCGGCATCGGGCGGTTGATGGTCGAGGGCGGCGGCAGCGTGCACACCCAGTTCCTCGCCCAGGGGCTCGCCGACGAACTGCAGCTCGCCGTCGCCCCGTTGCTGGTCGGCCAGCCCGACGCACCCCGCTTCGCCGGTCCGGCCGCCTACCCCGGCGGTCCCACCCGGCGGATGCGGCTGATCGAGGCGCGTACGGTGGGCGATGTCGTTCTGCTCCGGTACGCCCCCAAGGAGACCAGCCCGTGACCGCATCCGAGGACCTGCGCTGGCTCGGCCGCGCCGTCGAACTCTCCCGGCTCTGCCCGCCCTCCGAGACCGCCTTCTCGGTCGGCGCGGTGATCGTCGGCGCCGACGGCGAGGTCCTCAGCGAGGGCTACAGCCGTGAACTCGACGCGGTGTGCCACGCCGAGGAGGCCGCCCTCGCCAAACTGCCCGACGGGGACCCCCGGCTGCGCACCGCGACCGTCTACAGCTCGCTGGAGCCCTGCGGACAGCGCGCCTCCCGGCCGCTCACCTGCGCCCAGCGGATCATCGCGGCGGGCATCCCCCGGGTCGTCGTCGCCTGGCGGGAGCCGGACCTCTTCGTCACCGCCTGCCAGGGGACGGCGCTGCTCACCGGGGCGGGCGTGACGGTCGAGGAACTGCCCGAACTCTCCGAGGACGCCCGCGCGGTCAACGCCCACCTGCTCGGCTGAGGCCGTCGGCCGCCCTTCTGCACTCCGCTGGTACTCCGCGCCCCTGCGGCATCCCGCCGACGCGGTCTCCCGTCAGCGCGGGGTCTGCGAGCGGGAACTGTGGCCGAGTTTGGATGCTCGGCGCGATGGTGCGGTGTCCGGCGGCCGGACGGGTACCGGCGGGTGTGATCGTCATGGCGGCGACCGTAGGTGCCGGACACTTCGACGCCGGCCGAAGTATCGAGGGTGCACCCTGGGGACGTGACGGAGAACGTACGGGAGCGCACGGCGGCGGCCGACGAGGTACGGGCCGAGGGCCGGACGGTGGCCGCCCTGGCCGGGCTGCTGGCCGATGCCACCAGGGCCGCGTTCTGCCTGGCCCTGCTGGACGGCCGGGCCTGGACGGCCAACGAGCTCGCCCGCCATGCCGGGGTCGCCGCCTCCACCGCGACTGCCCATCTCAACACCCTGACCGAGGGCGGCCTGCTCGCGGAGGAGCGCCAGGGCCGCCACCGCTACGTCCGGCTTGCCGGGCCGGAGGCCGCCGAACTGGTCGAGCACCTCGCCGCGCTGGCGCCCCGGCAGCACACCCCGGCGCCCCGCACGCTCTCCGCCACCACCCGGCGCAGCGCCATGGCCCGGGCCCGGACCTGCTACGACCACCTGGCCGGGCTGCTCGGGGTCACCATCACCGAGGCCATGGCCGAACGGGGCCTGCTGGACTGGGAGCGCGGGCCGGCCCTCACCCCGGCGGGCGTCGACTGGCTGGGCGCGCTGGGCATCACGCTGCCCCCGGGCTCCAAGCGGCCCGCCGTCCGCCCCTGCCTCGACTTCACCGAACGCCGCCCCCACCTCGCCGGGACCGTCGGCGCCGCGATCTGCCGGCACGCCTTCGAGGCCGGCTGGATCGTGCGCATCGGCACCACCCGTGCCGTCAGCCTCACCCCCGAGGGCAGGCAAGCCCTTGCCAGTCGGCTCGACCTACGGCATCACGCCATCCTGGCGCCGTAAGGCCGGTCACATGACGCGCGTAGTTGATGAACTATTTCCTGTCGAGTGGCAGATTCTGTAAAGAATCTTTACCAAAACTCGCCCCGGACCGTCGCATTCAGAGAAGTCCTTGACTGGTACAGAATGCAACTTTCGGTGTGGCATGTCCGGAAATGTGGACAACCGTTCGACCCCCGCCGATCGACCGTTCCTGCGATCCACCTCTGCCTGTAAGCATGAGCCTGCGGATCGACCTTGGAATATGCCTTCGACCCACCCGTCAGGCCGGCGATCCGTCAGTCAGGCACTCAACCCAGGGGGGTTACTCAGCCATGTCCGAAAACAGCGCCACACCCACGAACGACACCGCGCCCGAGGGACACAAGCCGTCCGACCTCACCCGCCGCCGGATGCTGCAGGGTGCGGGTGTCGCGCTCGCCGCGGCCGCCGGTACCGCCGTGATCGGCTTCACCGGGCCCACCGGGCAGACCGCCGTGGCCTCCGACCCGGGCGCCGGCGACGAGTTCGACGAGGTGTACCAGGGCCGCCGGATCCAGGGCCGGCTGCTCTCGGCCGCCCACAGCGGCAGCCACAGCGGCCACGGCGGCGGCTACCAGGTCCTGATCGACGGCAAGGAACTGCACGTCATGCAGAACGGCGACGGCACCTGGATCAGCGTCGTCAACCACTACCAGACCCACGCCACCCCGCGTTCGCTCGCCCGCGCCGCCGTGGTCGACCTCCAGGGTGCCGAGCTGCTCCCGCTCACCTGAGCGGTAGCGCCGCCAACTCCCTGACAGCACCCACCCCGGAGGAACTTTCATGGCAGTCCGCAAGAACCAGGCAACCCTGACGGCCAAGGAGAAGCGCGACTTCGTCGACGCCGTCCTGGAGCTCAAGCGCCTCGGGCGCTACGACTCCTACGTCAGGACCCACGACACCTTCATCACCAGCGACCGGGACGACAGCGAGCGGGTCGGCCACCGCTCGCCGTCCTTCCTGCCCTGGCACCGCAGGTTCCTGCTCCAGTTCGAGCAGGACCTGCAGAGCATCAACCCGGCCGTCACCCTGCCCTACTGGGACTGGACGGCCGACCGCACGGCCACCTCCTCGATCTGGGGCCCGGACTTCATGGGCGGCAACGGCCGCAGCAGCGACGGCCAGGTCACCACCGGGCCGTTCGCCTACAACACCGGCAAGTGGACCCTCACGATCCGCCCGGACAGCCGCAACTACCTGCGCCGCAGCCTCGGCGGCGCCGTCGCCGCACTGCCGACCAAGGCCGAGGCGGAGTCGGTGCTCGCCATCTCCACCTACGACATGGCCCCGTGGAACAGCACCTCCGAGGGCGGTTTCCGCAACCACCTCGAGGGCTGGCGCGGCGTCAACCTGCACAACCGGGTGCACGTCTGGATCGGCGGCCACATGGGCACCGGCATGTCCCCCAACGACCCGGCCTTCTGGCTGCACCACTGCTTCATCGACAAGCTGTGGGCCGAGTGGCAGTCCCGCCACCGCGACCAGAGCTACCTGCCGACCGGCAACACCGCCAACGTCGTGGACCTCAACGAGACCATGCGGCCGTGGAACAACGTCACCCCCGCGGACATGCTCGACCACACCAAGCTCTACACCTACGACACCGGCTTCTGATCACACCCGAGACGCCGCACCCGCCGGAGCGGCACCACTGGGCTCCGGGCGCGACGGGCACCTGACATGCCGTCAAGTGCGTTCGGAACGCGGAACGTCCGCTGCACGACGCCACAGTCGACGCACGAGCCGAGGCCGACCGGCGGCCACCCTTCGTCGACCGCACCACGGACGTCAGGTCCGTCCAGGTGCGCTGAAACGCCAGGGGCATGAGGAAGGGGGCCTGATCCCGAAGGATCAGGCCCCCTTCCTCCGTACGCGCGCCGGATCAGACGTTGAAGCGGAACTCCACCACGTCGCCGTCCTGCATGACGTACTCCTTGCCCTCGATGCGGGCCTTGCCCTTGGCGCGGGCCTCGGCGATGGAACCGGTCTCGACCAGGTCGGCGAAGGAGATGACCTCGGCCTTGATGAAGCCCTTCTGGAAGTCGGTGTGGATCACACCTGCCGCCTCGGGGGCCGTGGCGCCCTTCTTGATGGTCCAGGCGCGGGTCTCCTTGGGACCTGCCGTGAGGTAGGTCTGCAGGCCCAGGGTGTCGAAGCCGACCCGGCCGAGGGTGGCGAGGCCGGGCTCCTCCTGGCCCATGGACTGGAGGAGTTCGAGCGCCTCGTCGTCGTCCAGCTCGATCAGCTCGGACTCGATCTTGGCGTTGAGGAAGATCGCCTCGGCGGGGGCCACCAGGGCGCGCTGGGCGTCCTTGAACTCCTCGTCGCCCAGCTCGTCCTCGTCCACGTTGAAGACGTACAGGAACGGCTTGGCGGTCAGCAGGTGCAGCTCGCGGACCAGGGTGGTGTCGAACCCGGCCTCGAACAGGGTCTTGCCGCTCTCCAGGATGGCCTGCGCGGCCTCGGCCGCAGCCAGCGTGGCCGCGGTGTCCTTCTTGAGCCGGGCCTCCTTCTGGAGCCGCGGCAGGGCCTTCTCGATGCTCTGCAGGTCGGCGAGGATCAGCTCGGTGTTGATCGTCTCGATGTCGTCCTTGGGCGAGACCTTGCCGTCCACGTGGACCACGTCCGGGTCGCTGAAGGCCCGGATGACCTGGCAGATCGCGTCCGACTCACGGATGTTGGCGAGGAACTTGTTGCCCAGGCCCTCACCCTCGCTGGCGCCGCGCACGATGCCCGCGATGTCGACGAAGTCCACGGTGGCCGGGAGGATCCGCTGCGAGCCGAAGATCCCGGCCAGCTTGGCCAGCCGGGCGTCCGGGACGCCGACGACACCCACGTTGGGCTCGATGGTGGCGAACGGGTAGTTGGCCGCCAGCACGTCGTTCTTGGTCAGGGCGTTGAAAAGAGTCGACTTGCCGACGTTGGGCAGGCCGACGATTCCGATCGTGAGCGACATGAAGCGCAGTCCCGTGGGCTTGGAGGAGTGGAGTGGCACCGTAGGGCCGATCCCCCAGTCTAAGGGCCCGGCGAGCGGGGGTCCGGCTCAGACCTCGGCCGAGGGCTCCAGGAACTCCAGCCGGTTGCCCAGCCCGTCGGCGGAGTGGAAACGCCGGTAGCCGGGGAAGTTGCCGTCCCAGACCACCGGGTGGCCGTGCGCCTCCAGCCGGGCGGCCAGCTCGTCCAGCGAACGGACCAGGATGCCGGGGTGGGCCTTGGCCGACGGCAGGAACTCGGCCACCACGCCGAGGTGCACCTCAAGACCACCGCCGCGGAACCAGCAACCACCGCGCGCCGCCAGCACCGGCGGCTTCTCCACCTCGGCCATCCCGAGCACCCCGCCCCAGAACTCCCGGCAGACATCCTCGGCGCCCGCCGGGATGTCCAGCTGGACGTGGTGCAGGCGCTCGAACGAGAAGGCAGGGTCGGCGGCCGGAACAACGGTCGGGTCGACAGCGGACATGGTTTTCTCCCCCTGAGTCACCACCGAAAGATCGGCCCGACAGTACTACCGGCCGGGACACGGGCGAGGGCCAAACGCGAGCATTACACAGTGTGGCGATGATCGGACCGTACGTTGGTTGGGTGGAGCAGAGCATCCGTACCCAGCCACCCGGGCCCAGACGGCGACCGCCAGCCGGTCCCGCCGCCGAGGCCGCCGTACCGGGGCCAGCCGCGCCCCCCGAGTCCCGGCTCCGCCAGTCCAGGCTGCGCTCGGCCTCCGGGGTCCGTCCGGCCCCGCCGAGGCCGCGGCTTCGGCTGCCGCTCCAGCTCGGCGCCCGGGAGCGCCCGCGCAGCGGGCGGCCGGCCCGGCTCACGGCCGTCGGCACCGGCGTCCTGGCGCTGGCCGGGACGGTGCTGTTGGCGGCGGTGGACCGGCTGCTCTTCGACGGGCTCGGAATCCTCTTCGGCGTCGGCTACCTGCTGGTCTGCTTCCAAGTGGCCGTCCGGGTACGGTTCGCCGACCTGGCCGCCGCGCCGATCAGCGGGCCGATCGCTTTCGCCGCCGCCCTGCTCGCCTTCGGCCCGGCCGCCTCCCCCGGAGTGACCGGACAGGTGGTGGCGCTGGCGAGCGGGCTCGCGATGCGGGCGGAGTGGCTGTTCGGCGGCACCGGCCTGGCGGCCGTCATCGTGGCGGCGCGGTTCGTGGCGCAGCGCCGCCTGCGGCGGAGCCGGACGGGCGGCTGAGTCCCTCCGGGGCGGCTAGGCAGTGTTCAGGGGCGCGAGGTGCTGCGCGACCGACTCTCTGCGAGGGTGCAGGGTTGTTCGCGCGGTTCCTCGCACCCCTGGGGGCTGCCTGGTTCAGGCGCGGATTCGCCGGTGAAGCAGTTGCAGGGTTGTTCGCGCGGTTCCCCGCGCCCCTGGGGGCTGCCTGGTCGATGTGGGGGTTCCGGGTCAGGTGGCTTTGGCGGCGGCCATGGCGGCGCCGACGATGCCGGCGTCGTTGAGCAGCCGGGCCGGTACGACGCGCGCTTCGCGCTGCTTCAGCAGGGGCAGGAACTTGTCGTGCTTACGGCTGACGCCGCCGCCGATCACGATCAGCCGCGGGGAGAAGAGCCGGTCCACCAGGTCGAGGTACTCGTCCACCCGGATCGCCCACTCGGGCCAGGTGAGATCGTGGCGTTCCTTGGCCGCCGAGGAGGCCCGGCGTTCGGCGTCCTTGCCGCGCAGTTCCAGGTGGCCGAGCTCGGTGTTGGGCACCAGGGTGCCGTCCACGAAGAGGCCGCTGCCGATGCCGGTGCCGAAGGTGAGGACGAGCACCACCCCGTCCTGCTCGCGTCCGGCGCCGTAGGTGACCTCGGCGAGACCGGCGGCGTCGGCGTCGTTGAGCACGGTGCAGGAGAGGTCGAGGGCCTGCTGGAAGAGGCCTTCGGCGTCCAGGCCGATCCAGCCCTGGGCGACGTTGGCGGCGGTGCGGGTGTGGCCGTCGACCACCACGCCGGGGAAGGTGAGGCCGACCGGGCCCTGGTGGCCGAAGTGCTGGACCACCTCGCAGACCGCACCGACCACGGCCTCCGGCGAGGCGGGGTGGGGGGTGAGGACCTTGTACCGCTCCTCGGTGAGCTCGCCGCTCTCCAGGTCGACGGGCGCGCCCTTGATGCCCGAGCCGCCGATGTCCACGCCGAATACCACCGTCATGGCCACTGCCCTCCGTCATCCACAGCCTGTGTACAAACGTACGGGCCCACGGCGGCGCCCGCCTGCTGATACCCGGGCCCGGACAGGACGACGCCCGGGAGCCCACTGGGTCCCGGGCGTCGTCGGAGTGCTCAGAGCTTGCCGGCCGCCTCGGCGCGCAGGTCGCGGCGGAGCTCCTTGGGGAGCGAGAAGATCAGGTGCTCCTCGGCGGTCTTGACGATCTCCACGTCGGCGTAGCCGCGCTCGGCGAGGAAGGTCAGGACGCCCTCGACCAGGATCTCGGGCACCGAGGCGCCGCTGGTCAGGCCGA
The DNA here is from genome assembly GCF_000955975.1 of Saccharothrix sp. ST-888. Taxonomy (GTDB): domain Bacteria; phylum Actinomycetota; class Actinomycetes; order Streptomycetales; family Streptomycetaceae; genus Kitasatospora. The sequence continues at coordinate 60,769 of NZ_JYJF01000013.1, read as the reverse complement.
CCGTGGTGACGCCCTCCAGCCAGGCCTCGTCGATCTCGTCGGCGAAGTCGACCAGGTGTGCCGCCTTGGCGCCGTACTCCAGGCCGACCTCGACCAGGCGGACGGAGTTGGAGGAGTTCTTGGAGCCGACCACGATCAGCAGGTCGGTCTCGGGGGCCAGCTGCTTGACGGCGACCTGGCGGTTCTGGGTGGCGTAGCAGATGTCGTCGCTGGGCGGGCTGACCAGCAGCGGGAAGCGCTTCTTCAGCTCACCGACGGTGGCCATGGTCTCGTCCACCGAGAGGGTGGTCTGGGACAGCCAGACGACCTTGCTCTCGTCGCGGACCTGCACGTTGGCCACGTCCTCGGCGCCGTCCACCAGGTGGATCCGGTCCGGGGCCTCGCCCATCGTGCCGACGACCTCCTCGTGACCCTCGTGGCCCACCAGCAGGATGTCGTAGTCCTCGTCCGCGAACCGGACGGCCTCCTTGTGGACCTTGGTCACCAGGGGGCAGGTGGCGTCGACGGTGGCGAGCTTGCCGGCCTTCGCCTCGTCGTGCACCGCCGGGGCCACGCCGTGCGCCGAGAAGACCACGATCGAACCCTCGGGCACCTCCTCCGTCTCGTCGACGAAGATCGCCCCCTGCTTCTCCAGGGTCTGCACGACGTACTTGTTGTGCACGATCTGCTTGCGGACGTAGATCGGCGCCCCGTACTGCTCAAGGGCCTTCTCCACGGCGATCACGGCACGGTCGACACCCGCGCAGTAGCCCCGGGGGGCGGCGAGCAGGACGCGGCGCTGAGCAGTGTTGGACATGGCACCCATGGTACGGGCCTGCCCTCCCCCGTCCGGACCGCAACAGCGGTACCCCGCCGTGTGCGTGGCCTCCGCCGCTGGTCGGACGGACGGTGCTGCAATGAGGAGAATGAGTGAACGAGTCGAGCCGAGCGAGCTGCGCCGCAGCCTCGGTGTGCGCGACCTGATGGTCTACGGGCTGCTGTTCATCGCCCCGATGGCCCCGGTCGGGGTGTTCGGGGTGCTGGACGCCAGGAGCGGTGGCGCGGTCGCGTCGGTGTACCTCGCGGCCACCGTCGCGATGGGGTTCACCGCCTTCTCGTACGCGCAGCTGGTGCGGGCCGTGCCACGGGCGGGTTCGGTGTTCGCGTACGCGCGGGCGGGCCTGGGCGAGGGGCCGGGTTTCATCGCCGGATGGATGGCGATGCTGGACTACCTGCTGATCCCGGCGGTCGCCTACCTGTTCCCGGGCATCGCGCTGAACTCGCTGGTGCCCGGGGTGTCCCGCTGGGTGTGGACGGTGCTGGCGGTGCTGGTCACCACCGTGCTGAACCTGGCCGGGGTGCGGACCGCGACGGCCGTCGGCTTCGCGGTGCTGGCGATGGAGGCCGACGTGGGCGCGCTCACCGCCTTCGTGCTGCTGCACGCCTCGGTGCTCGGCTGGTACGCGGTCCGCCACCACTCGCACCACTGGCTGCGGCACGCGGTGATCCCGGTGCTGGGCATCGGGGTGACCGTCGCGGTGCTGGTCGCGGCCTCGCACACCGCCCAGGTGATGGGCGGCCTCTGGCTGGTGACGGGGCTGCCGGTGCTCGCCGCGCAGGGCACCGCTGTCGGCCGCCGGGGATAGCCTCGTACGCATGGCCAACACCAGTTCACCCGAGACGCCCATCCCGGTCGGCAAAGTCTCCGCGCTGATCGGGGGCTGGATCGACCGGCTCGGCGAGGTCTGGGTGGAGGGCCAGATCACCCAGCTCAGCCGACGGCCCGGCGCCGGGGTGGTGTTCCTGACCCTGCGCGACCCGGAGCGGGACGTCTCACTGACCGTCACCTGCTTCCGGGCGGTCTTCGACCGGGTCGCCGAGGACGTCCAGGAGGGTTCGCGGGTCGTCCTGCACGCCAAGCCCGAGTGGTACGCGGCGCGCGGCACGCTCTCGCTGCGGGCCTCCGAGATCCGGCTGGTGGGGCTGGGCGAGCTGCTCGCCAGGCTGGAGCACCTCAAGCGGCGACTGGCCGGTGAGGGGCTGTTCGCCGCCGAGCGGAAGAAGCCGCTGCCGTTCCTGCCGCACTGCATCGGCCTGGTGACCGGGCGCGGTTCGGCCGCCGAGCGGGATGTCCTGGAGAACGCGCGGCGCCGCTGGCCCGCCGTCCGCTTCGAGGTGCGGAACGTGCCGGTGCAGGGGGCCAGCGCGGTGGCCCAGGTATCGGCGGCGGTAAGGGAGTTGGACGAACGCCCCGAGGTGGACGTGATCATCGTCGCCCGGGGCGGCGGCAGCGTCGAGGACCTGCTGCCGTTCTCCGACGAGGAGTTGGTGCGCACGGTCGCCGCCGCCCGGACACCGGTGGTCAGCGCGATCGGGCACGAGCCGGACCAGCCGCTCCTCGACTGGGTCGCCGACCTGCGGGCCTCCACACCGACGGACGCCGCCAAGCGGGTCGTACCGGACGTCGGGGAGGAGCTGGCCAAGGTGCACCAGCTGCGGGACCGGGCGCGGCGGCACATCTTCGGACGGGTCGAGCGGGAGCTGGCCGGGCTGGCGAGCGTGCGCAGCCGTCCGGTGCTCGCCGCGCCGCACCGGCTGGTGGACGGGCCCGGCGACGAGGTGGCCGCCCTGCTCGGACGGGCCCGGCGCTGCCTGGGCCACCGGCTGGACGCGGCGGAGTCCGACCTCGGGCACACCCTGGCGCGGGTCGTGGCGCTCTCGCCGCTGGCCACCCTGGAGCGGGGCTACGCCGTGCTCCAGCGGGCGGACGGGCACGTGGTCACCGACCCGGCCCAGGTCACGGCCGGGGAGCAGCTGCACGCCAGGGTCGCCGAGGGCGGCTTCGACGTCACGGTCGGGGAGACCGTCTAGCAGTTCGGTATCCCCGATCTCCAACTCGTTCGGTCGTCCGGCTGCTCGGCCGTTCGGCCGTTCGGCTCCGGGCAGGAGTCGGCCGAGCCGGGCGCGGGGCACGCCCGGCGGATTGTCGGCGGCAGCCCCTACGCTGGGCGGCATGGCAGATCAGCAGGTGGCAGCCCAGGGGAACGGCGACGACGGCCTGGGTTACGAGCAGGCCAGGGATGCGCTGCTGGAGGTGGTCCGGCAGCTGGAGGCGGGCGGTGTCCCGCTGGAGGAGTCGCTGGCGCTGTGGGAGCGCGGCGAGCAGCTGGCGAAGGTCTGCCAGCGCTGGCTGGACGGCGCCCGGGCACGGCTCGACGCGGCCCTGGCGGCCGAGGAGGGGGATACCGACAGCGCGGGGGCGTGAACCCGGCGCGGGCGGGACGTGAGCCACATCACCATCAGATTGCGGAATAGTTTAAGTTTCACATACCGTTGGACCTGCCGAGCGGCGATGCTGCCGCCCCGACGCTTACGTTTCCAGCAAAAGGTGTAGAAGCATGACTACCGCAGCCAACGACGCCCTGGTGCTCGACGCCGCCGCCCAGGACCTCCTCTTCCGCGAGGCCCGCACCGCGAACACGTTCACCGACGAGCCGGTGACCGACGAGCAGGTCCAGGCCATCTACGACCTGGTCAAGTTCGGCCCGACGGCGTTCAACCAGCAGCCGCTGCGCATCGTCCTGGTCCGCACCCCCGAGGGCCGCGAGCGCCTGGTGCAGTACATGGCCGAGGGCAACCAGCCGAAGACCGCCAGCGCCCCGCTGGTCGCGATCCTGGCGCAGGACAACGAGTTCCACGAGGAGCTGCCGGCCCTGCTGCCGCACTTCCCGCAGGCCAAGGACCTCTTCTTCTCCGACCGCTCGGTCCGCGAGTCCTCCGCCACCCTGAACGGCGCCCTGCAGGCCGCGTACTTCATCGTCGGCGTCCGCGCCGCCGGCCTGGCCGCCGGCCCGATGACCGGCTACAACGCCGACGCCCTGAACAAGGAGTTCTTCCCCGAGGGCGACCACTCGGTGCTGGCCGTCGTCAACATCGGCAAGCCGGGCGAGAACGCCTGGTTCCCGCGCAGCCCGCGCCTCGCGTACGACGAGGTCGTCACCACCGTCTGACCCGCGGCACGGCGCGACGCACAAGGCCCCCGGCTCCGAGAGCCGGGGGCCTTGCCGCTGTCGTCACTGTTGTCGTCCGTGCTGTCGTCGGGGGGCTACTTCAGCGCCTGGGCGAGCTCGGAGAGCTCCTGGTACGAGGCACTGCCGGTGACCACTGTGGTGGCGCTGCCGGTCTGCACGGTCAGGCCGCGGTAGCGGCTGCCCTGGTAGCGCTCCCACTCCTTGCCGTCGACCGAGGCGTTGCCGTCGGGCTGCCCGCCGGACACGGCGTCCGCGATGACCTGGTCCCGGCTGCCGTTGCTCTGCTCGATCGCCGCGTAGTCGCCGGACGGAGTCACAAAGCCCAGGTGCCAGGTGGCGGTGCCCTTGGCGTCCTGCTTGTACTCCACCGAGGTGGCCCGCCACTTGTCGGAGAGCCCCTCCGGCCCCAGCAGCGGGTACGGAGCGGCACGCTTCGCCGAGGCGAGCGAGGAGCGGTAGTCCACGACGTGCACGCCGTCCCCGCCATCGTGCGGGAGGAACGCGTACCCCACCGCGACCACGACACCGATCGCCGCCATCGACAGGACCATGTCCCGTACCGTCTGCCGGCCCCTCATGCTGCTGCTGCCTGCCACCCCCTCATAGTGACCCATCGGTACCGGACCTCCGGCAACCGGGGTCCGCGCCGAGGACGGAAACGCCGCAAAACGGCTCAGAGCCGCAGGTAGCGGCGGGGTGCGCCACAGACAGTCATCTCGTAGCCAGATACGATCGCAACACCCTCATCACGGCGTTCGACCAGGCAGTAGTCGGGCGCTCGCTGGCCGTCGCGTACAGAGAGGTAACGACGATGACCACCCACCCGCACAACCTCCCTCGATCCCTTGAGGTTGCACCCGAGGCTCCGGACCGGAACCTCGCGCTCGAACTCGTCCGTGTGACCGAGGCCGCCGCCATGGCAGCCGGTCGCTGGGTCGGGCGCGGCGACAAGAACGGCGCCGACGGCGCGGCTGTGAAGGCCATGCGCGCCCTCGTCTCCACCGTCTCGATGAACGGCGTGGTCGTCATCGGAGAGGGTGAGAAGGACGAAGCCCCCATGCTCTACAACGGCGAGCGGGTCGGCGACGGCACCGGCGCCGAGTGCGACGTCGCCGTCGACCCGGTGGACGGCACCACGCTGACCGCCAAGGGCATGAACAACGCGGTGGCCGTGCTGGCCGTGGCCGACCGCGGCACCATGTTCGACCCCAGCGCCGTGTTCTACATGGACAAGCTGGTGGCCGGCCCCGAGGCCGCCGACTTCGTCGACATCACCGCCCCCGCGGCCGTCAACATCCGCCGGGTCGCCAAGGCCAAGGGCAGTGCCGTCGAGGACGTCACCGTGGTGGTCCTGGACCGCCCCCGCCACGAGGGCCTGGTCCAGGAGATCCGCGAGGCCGGCGCCCGGATCAAGTTCATCTCGGACGGCGATGTGGCCGGCGCCATCATGGCCGCCCGCGAGGGCACCGGCATCGACCTGCTGATGGGCGTCGGCGGCACCCCCGAGGGCATCATCGCGGCCTGCGCGATGAAGTGCATGGGCGGCGTCATCCAGGGCCGGCTGTGGCCGAAGGACGAGGCCGAGCGGCAGAAGGCCCTCGACGCCGGTCACGACCTCGACCGCGTTCTCAGCACCGACGACCTGGTCAGCGGCGAGAACGTCTTCTTCGTCGCCACCGGCATCACCGACGGCGAGCTGCTGCGCGGTGTCCACTACCGCCAGGAGACCGCCACCACCAGCTCCCTGGTGATGCGTTCCAAGAGCGGCACGATCCGCCAGATCGACTCGGTCCACAAGCTCTCGAAGCTGCGGGCCTACAGCGCGATCGACTTCGACCGCGCCAACTGACGGCAGACGCCGACGTCCGCTGGCGGATGTCGGCGGACCGCTGAACGGCCGGTGGCCTCGGGGATCTTCCCCGAGGCCACCGGCCGTTCAGCCCGCTATCCGCCTGGGCTCGCCCACTCGGCGGGCCTCCCGCAGCTCGCCGTCGCGGCGGCGCCGCCGGGCCAGCACCACACGCCGCTCGGCCGCGGTCAGCCCGCCCCACACCCCGTACGGCTCCGGTTGGACGAGCGCGTGCTCCCGGCACTCCAGCAGCACCGGGCAGCGGGCGCAGACCTGTTTGGCCTGCTCCTCCCGGGACAGCCGGGCCGCGGTGGGCTCCTTCGAGGGTGCGAAGAACAGCCCGGCCTCGTCGCGGCGACAGGCCGCGCCGGTGTGCCAGGGACTGTCCTCGGGGTGGTCGAGCTGCTGCGTCCCCGTGCCGACCGGGCCGGCGGGACTGCGCCGCCCCGCCACCACGACAGCGGTACGGACGCTGGACTCGATCGGATGCAGCACGGCTTACTCCTACGAGGTTTCGAGACTCGGGGGAAGGCTCGCGTCCCTGCCCGGCTGCCCCGTGCTCACCCCAGCTGGCCTCGGCCGGTTCGCCGTCCGCCGCCTCCGGGGTCACAGCCGTACAAGAAACGATGTGCGGGAGGAACTACCCCGCGGTATCCCGGTTCATGCACAACGCACCCGACCGACTACGGACTGCACTCGCCCCAAGGTCGAGTGCCCGGCGGGCGGTTGCCGCCACGCCCGCCCCGAACCCGGCCGCCAGAGACAGCGCGACCGGCCCGGACGTGCGCAACTGTCCGAGCCGGTGCGGTGATTGAGGGGCGGACACGCACCCGGTGGCCCAACTGCCCTGAGGTGTCGGGTGTCCCGGAGGTGTCGGGTGTACTGGAGGTGCGTGGTGTCCAGTGGGGCGGGTGCTCAGAAGTCGAGCTGCTTGCGGGCCCACTCGCGCAGCTTCTTGCCCCGGCGCGGCCTGGCCTCGCAGCCGCCGAAGACCGCTGCGCCCTTCACCCGGACCACCGGTGCGTAAGGGTCGGCCGCCGTCTGCTCCCGGACCGAGAAGCCGCCGAAGATACCGACGCCGCCGCCGTGCAGGCTCACGTTCTCCGGTACCCGGATCTCCACCCCGCCGAAGATCGCGGTCACCTCGATGACCACCTCGGGCGACTCGAACACCGCGTCCGTGAGGTCGATCTCCACCCCGCCGAACACCGCCACCGCGCGCAGATGCGGGCCCACCCGCCAGCGCCCCTTGCGCTCCGCGCCACCGAAGACCGCCACCATGGTCGGCGCCTCCTGGCGGGCCGGCGGCCTCGGCACCGGAGCGGGCGCGGGGTCCGGCTGCCGCAGCGGCGGCTTCTCCATCGAGATCGGGCGGTGGGTGGGCAGGTCCCGGGTCAGCGGGACCAGATCGCCGAGCGTCTTGGCGCCGTACGCCGCCTCGATCCGTTCGGAGTGCTCCTCCATCGTGAGCCGGCCCTCCGCGTACGCGTCGCGCAGCAGGTCGGCGATCCGCTCACGGTCGGCGTCCGAGGCCCGTAGCTCCGCCTCGGCGACCGGTGTCGTGCCGGCCGGGGCAGCGTCGGCCGGGGCCGGCTTCGGGGCGAGCACCGGCGCCGGCTGGGGCGCCGGCTGGGGCGCCGGCTCGGGCTGCTCGGGCTTGGTCATGGAGACGGGCGGCTGGCCCGAGTCGTCCTGCGGTGACGGCGATGACGGCAAGTTGTCCACAAGCTAAGACTAGCCATCGCACCCCCGGCCGAACGGCAGTTCAGCATGACCTGACGGCATCGGCGTGACTCCCGTCACGCAGGCTCACCTGCCCGCACCGGCCTCTTCCGCGACGCCTACCCTTGAGGATGCTTCGTCGTCGCAGCCGAATCAGTTAAGGACCTCCCCCATGGCTCCCACGCCAGAGTTCGAATACTCCGACCTGCTCCCGCTCGGTGCGGATCCCACCCCGTACCGCAAGCTGACCTCCGAGGGTGTCAGCACCTTCGAGGCCGGGGGCCGCACCTTCCTGCAGGTCGAGCCGGAGGCCCTGCGGCTGCTCACCGCCGAGGCGATGCACGACATCTCGCACTACCTGCGTCCCGCCCACCTCGCCCAGCTGCGCCGCATCCTGGACGACCCGGAGGCCAGCCCCAACGACCGGTTCGTCGCGCTGGACCTGCTGAAGAACGTCAACATCTCGGCCGGCGGCATCCTGCCGATGTGCCAGGACACCGGCACCGCGATCGTCATGGGCAAGCGCGGCCAGAACGTGCTGACCTCCGGCGCCGACGAGTCCGCGATCGCGCGCGGGGTCTACGACGCGTACACCAAGCTCAATCTGCGCTACTCCCAGATGGCTCCGGTCACCATGTGGGACGAGAAGAACACCGGCAACAACCTGCCCGCCCAGATCGAGCTCTACGCGACCGACGGCGACGCCTACAAGTTCCTGTTCATGGCCAAGGGCGGCGGCAGCGCCAACAAGTCGTACCTGTACCAGGAGACCAAGGCGATCCTCAACGAGGCGTCGATGCTGTCCTTCCTGGAGCAGAAGATCCGCTCGCTGGGCACCGCCGCCTGCCCGCCGTACCACCTGGCGATCGTGGTCGGCGGCACCAGCGCGGAGTTCGCGCTGAAGACCGCCAAGTACGCCTCGGCGCACTACCTGGACAACCTGCCGACCAGCGGCGACGCCAAGACCGGCCACGGCTTCCGCGACCTGGAGCTGGAGCAGAAGGTCACCGAGCTGACCCAGAAGATCGGCATCGGCGCGCAGTTCGGCGGCAAGTACTTCTGCCACGACGTGCGCGTGATCCGCCTGCCGCGGCACGGCGCCTCGCTGCCCGTCGCGATGGCGGTCTCCTGCTCGGCCGACCGCCAGGCGCTGGGCAAGATCACCGCCGAGGGCATCTTCCTGGAGCAGCTGGAGACCGACCCGGCCAAGTACCTGCCGGACACCACGGACGAGCACCTGGACGACGAGGTCGTGCGCATCGACCTGAACCAGCCGATGTCCGAGATCCGGGCGCAGCTGTCCAAGTACCCCGTCAAGACCCGGCTCTCGCTCAGCGGCACCCTGGTCGTGGCGCGCGACATCGCGCACGCCAAGATCAAGGAGCGGCTGGACGCGGGCGAGGGCATGCCCCAGTACATGCAGGACCACCCGGTCTACTACGCCGGCCCCGCCAAGACCCCCGAGGGCTACGCCTCCGGCTCGTTCGGCCCGACCACGGCCGGCCGCATGGACTCCTACGTCGACCAGTTCCAGGCGGCGGGCGGCTCGATGGTCATGCTCGCCAAGGGCAACCGCTCCAAGCAGGTCACCAACGCCTGCGCCAAGCACGGCGGCTTCTACCTCGGCTCGATCGGCGGCCCGGCGGCCCGGCTCGCCCAGGACTGCATCAAGAAGGTCGAGGTCCTGGAGTACGCCGAGCTGGGCATGGAGGCCGTCTGGCGCATCGAGGTCGAGGACTTCCCGGCCTTCGTCGTCGTCGACGACAAGGGCAACGACTTCTTCGCCGAGGTCACCGACGGCCCGCTGATCACCAACCTGCGGGTCCGCTCGGCCGAGTAGCGGACACCGACACCGTAGAGCCGTCCCGCCTACGCCCCTTCGGGGGCCGGGCGGGACGGCTCTGCCGATCGTTCAGGCGATCACGGTGACCGGGCAGTGGGCCGCGCCCGGGCGCAGCAGTCGCAAGTCGGCTGCACAGCTCCCACTTCCCGGGAAGCGGTGACTCGGCGAGGACCACCGTCACCACCATGCGGGACAGTTGGGCGACCGCATGCCGGGCCTGCTCGTCGCCCTGTCCGATCGGCTCTCGATGTCTCTGATCAGATCGAGGTTCCTGGCGAACGGCGTCCGGACAACGCAAAATGCCCTGCGCCGCCGAAAAGGCAGAGCAGGGCACTGGCGACATCCCGCTACGGGTGGTTGATTACGGTCCCCAGCGGCTCGAAACCGCCGTCCTTCTTGGGCTGCGGGGCCTTGGTGCCAGGCTCGGCCTGAGTCTCGGGCTCGCTGTCGTTCAGCCCGTTGAGGACATCGAGAATAGGCTGGGCGTCGGCAGCCGGGAGCGCGTGCTCCGTAGGCGCGTGCTGCTCGGGTACCACCGGGGTCTCGACCGGTGCGGTGGTGTTGGTAGTGGTGTCGGCCATGGATCAAAGCCGCCTTTCGGGTCATCAGGTCACTTCGGCCCGACCGGAGAGTCAAGGCGTGAGCCCAGTATCGTAGTGTTCGTTAAATGTCTTATAAACACCCCGAGGCCTGTCTTCTTCTCCAACGTTTGCCCGCTTCCTCATAAGCTGGCGCCTCACGCGAGACCGTGGAGCGTGACGCTCGGGAAGCACCACCAATGCCATCGGGGGATCTCATGGAGCTTCGGGAGAAGCCGCACACGTTGCGCTTCCAGGTGCTCGGCCCCGTCCAGGCATGGCGAGAGGAACAGCCGCTCTCACTCGGCTCACCTCAGCAGCAGGCAGTGCTCACCGCCCTTCTGCTCAATCACGGCCGACCGGTGAGCACTCAGGATCTGGTCGACGGTCTCTGGGGCGACCGTCCTCCGCCACAGGCCGTGGCCGCGCTTCGCACCTACGTGTCGCGGCTCCGGACGGTGATCGAGCCTCATCGCGAGGTGCGCACCCCCGCTGAGGTGCTGGTATCGGTGAGTGACGGTTATGCGCTGCGAATCCCCCCCGGTTCACTCGACCTGGCAGCGTTCGAAGGCGAATATGCCGCTGCGGCGACGGCCAGGTCCACCGGTGACTTCCGGGAGTCTCACCGCCTTCTCGTCTCCGCGCTCTCCCTGTGGAGTGGGCGCGCCTTGGCCGGAATCCCCGGCCCCTACGCCGAGGCCCAGCGAATGCGGCTGGCCGAACGTCAGATCACCACGGCCGAAGAACGCTGCGCAGCGGCCCTGGAGATCGGGCTCCACGCGGAGACTGTCGCCGAGCTGAGTTCGCTTGCCGCCGAGCACCCCCTGCGGGAACGGCTCCGCGAGCTGCTGATGCTCGCCCTGTACCGCTGCGGCCGTCAGGCGGAGGCGCTGGGCGTCTACACCGACACTCGCAAGCTGCTCATCGAGGAACTCGGCGTCGAACCAGGTGCCGGCCTGGGAGCAGTGCACACCCGTATCCTCGCCGGGGACCCCACGCTGATGCCGCCCCTGGCCTCGGTTGCGAGGTCGAGCGTGGCCGACGAAGCGGCGGCATTCGTCCCACCCGCACAACTTCCGGCCGATGTGTCCGACTTCAGTGGCCGCAGTGAACTCGTCGGCGAGCTTCAGCACGTCCTGGGCAGCGGGTCGGGGCAGGCCGTCGTCGTGACGTCACTGGCCGGGATCGGTGGGGTCGGAAAGACCACCCTGGCCGTCCACGTCGCCCATCGGCTGCGGTCGGAGTTCCCCGACGGGCAGCTGTACACCGATCTGCGCGGCGCCGGTGCGTCCCCGGCCGATCCCGCCGTGGTCCTGGGTGACTTCCTCTACGCGCTGGGGGCCTCCGAGAGCCCCGACACCTTGGAGCAGCGCGCTGCGCTCTACCGCTCTTTGCTCGCCGACCGGCGGATGCTCATCCTGCTCGACAACGCCAAGGACGCCCAACAGCTCCGACCACTGATCCCTGGCATCTCCAGCAGCGCCGTGCTGGTGACCAGCCGGTCCCGGCTGGCCGAACTGCCCGGTGCCCATCTGGTGGACGTCGAGGAGCTGACACCGGAGGAGGCGCTGGCGCTGTTCTCTGCGATCGTCGGTGAGCAGCGTGCGGCGGCCGAACCGGAGGCAGCCCTGGCCGTGGTCACCGCCTGCGGCTTCCTGCCGCTTGCCGTCCGCATCGCCGCCGCGCGACTGGCGAGCCGTCCGCGCTGGAGCGTCTCCGATCTGGCCCGTCGGTTAGCGGACCAACGCAAGCGTCTGAGTGAACTGCAACTCGGCAACCTGGCCGTGGAGACCACGATCGGCCTCGGCTACGGGCAGCTGAAGACAGAGGAAGCACGTGCCTTTCGGCTGCTCTCGTTGGTCGACTCCCCCGACCTCCCGCTGACCGCCGTCGCGGACCTGCTCGGGACCGACCAGGACGCGGCGGAGGCGCTGGCGGAGGCGCTGGTCGAGGCCAACATGCTGGAGTGCTTCACTCCCGGCCGTTACCGCTACCACGACCTGCTCCGCCTGTTCGCGCAGCGCCAGAACGAGAAGCACCGGGACACCTCCGCCCAGCACGCCGCACTGCTTCGCCTGCTGGACGCACTGCTTGCGACCATGCGGAACGCCGCGCAGGCGATCGAACCCGACGACATGCTGACGGAGCCACTCCACAGGCCGGTCTCGCCCGGTCTGTCCTTCTCCGACAGTGACGCTGCCCGGGACTGGCTGCGCTCGGAACTCGCCCTGGTGCTCAGCAGTGTCGAGGCCGGGGTCCAGGAACAGCTGGAGTTGCTGCGACCCGCCGTAGACCTGCTGATCGTGTTGAACGGGCTGGTCGAGGATCCGACCCACGGTCAGCGGATACGGGTGGCGTTGGACGTCGCCGACACCCACGCCAGGTCGAACTCTGACGCCGCAACCCTCGCGCGTATCCAGCTGGCCCGTGGGTTTCTCCAGCACGTCGCGGGCGAGTACCACGAGGCAGAGGTTTCGTTCCGCCGCAGCCTGGAATTCCAGGGCAAGGACGGTCAGACCCAGCTGCGCGTCAACGCTGCCAACCTCCTGGCCGTCGTCCTCAGTCTGGCCGACCGGCCGGCCGAGGCGTTGCCGTTCTTCCAGGAGGCGCGGGTGATCAGCCGCAACCTCGGGGCGACCATCAGCGAGGCACGGCTGCTGGGGAATCTGGCGCGGGCGCACCTCGGGCTCGGCCAGCATGACGAGGCGGTCGGTTCGGCGCAGGCGGCGGTGGTGGCGGCGCGCGCGTCCGGGAATGCGCCGTGTCTGGCGGACACGCTGTACCAGCTCGGTGTCGTGCTGCGGTCCACGGGCTCGCCCGGTGAGGCGGCGACTCGGCTGCGGGAGGCGCATCGGCTGTACCAGTCCGAGCAGCGGCGGATCTGGGAGGGCTACTCGCTGGCCCGGTTGGCGCCTTGCCTGTTGGCGGACGGTCAGCTTCCGGAGGCCGCCGAGGCGGCGGAGGAGGCGCTGGCGATCGCGCAGGAGCTGGATGCGGCGTACTGCCAGGGGCTGGCCAACGCGGCACTGGGTGAGGCGCTCCTGGAGTTGGGTCAGCCCGCACGTGGTCTGGCCTGCCTCCAGGAGGCGCACTCGATCTTCACGCGGCTCGGTGTGCCTGAGGCCCTCCCCCTGCAGGACCTCATCGAGCAGCAGCACACCGAGCCTTCCGCACCCCCTGCGCCGTGATCTCCGTCCCCCGACAGGAGATCCCCCGTACGTCGGCGTTCCCGCAGCCCCCCGGCTGCGGGAACGCCCTGACGCTTCCCCGGCGCTGAGAGAGACTCTGTCAGATGCCGATTGACGTTCGATAAACGCCTTGATACATCGCATCTCCACAGGTCAGCGGCGTTGCGTCCGGCGCGCTGTGCGGCGCGGGACGAGCGCCCGCACCACCCCCTCCCGCCCCGATGTGCTCCCACGATCCCGGCCAAATTCGTCCCAACGACCATGAGTTGGCCGGAAAGGGATCCCATGGCCGAGTGATCACGCCTATTCTCAAAGGCCAGTGCAGTGTGCCCGAAGCGCTGCCGGGATCGACACGGACGGAGCGGGGGCCGGGGCGGGGAGCCCCGGTGCGGCGGTGGGCGCGACAGCGAGTAGCGGGACACGGGAACCAGCAGGGCAGCAGGCAGCACAGTGACGCGGGAGCGTGGCGGACCGCAGCAGGTGGCGAGGCCGGGGGCCGAGGAGGGCTGTCGGCGGCGTGGCCGGGCGGCGGCCAGGGTGGAAAGGTGCCTCGAAATCGTGACGACCGGACAGATATCCGATCCCGCCAGGGGCCGTGGGCCCGCCTCCGCCGACCAGCAGACCTGCCGACGCCGCACCGAGCGCGCTCTGCAGGCCGTCGCCTTCGACACCATCGGCGCCCGTTACGGCGAGGCCTTCCCCGCGAAGGCCGGCCAGCTGGAGTGCGGCGACTGGCTGCTGGCCGAGCTGGAGCCCGGTGCACCCGTCCTCGACATCGGCTGCGGTACGGGCGATCCGACGATCCGCCAGCTCACCCTGGGCGGCCTGCGGGTCACCGGGCTGGACCTCTCGGACGGGATGCTGACGCTGGCCCGCCATTCGGTCCCGGCGGCCGGCTACCACCGGATGGACATGTACGACCTGGCCACGCCGCGCGCCGTGGATGCTTGGGGCATACCGGAGTTGGGCCCACGGGCGGCAGGCGGCCTCGCCGCCGCGACCGCCTTCTTCTCGCTGATCCTGCTGCCCCAGGACGAGATACCCGTGGTGCTGGGCCGGATCCGCGAGCTGCTGCGGCCCGGCGGTCTGCTCGCACTCGGCATGGTGGAAGCCGATCTCGACTACGCACCGCTGCCCTTCCTCGGGCACGAGATAAGGATCAGCGGCTATCTGCGCGAGGAGTTGGAGCAGACACTGGCCCAGGCCGGTTTCACGGTCGAGGGGCACTCGGGCCACCCGTACGCCCCGGCGAGTACCGCCCTGCCGCCGGAGGAGCAGCTGTTCCTGCGCTGCCGCCGGGTCGGCTGACGGGCCGGGCGGTGGATCGGCGGACGCACCGACCGGCCGGCCCCAGGGCCGGGGCCCCATGACCACAGGATCCATCGAGAACACGAACGATCGGCCACCGGATCGCTGACTCCCCCAGACTCCTTCGACCTACCGGAACGGGCAGCCCGTGCGCGACCACTACCAGCCCCAGGCAGGGCAGCCGCCCACCGTGCCCGTCCAGCGCCGCTCGCCACCCTCGATGACGCCCATGACCTTTCCTCCCTCCCCCACATCCGCCACCGCACCGCCGCACCCCGCAGCAGGGCGCCAGCCGATCGCCGAACGGCTGGCGTACCTGGACAGCGCCGCTCGGCGGATCAACAGCTCGCTCGACCTGACCGCGACCCTGCGCAACCTCGGCCGGGTCGTGGTCCCGACGCTGGCCGACGCCGCCGTGGTCCACCTGCGCGACCCGCTGCCGAACCTCGAACGCGACCCGGGCCGCCCGACCGCGCTGCGGATCCACCACGCCCACGGCACCCGGCTCGGCCGCTGCTCGCCGACGCTGGAGGTCCGGCCGGACGGTGTGCTCGCCCGGGCGTTCGACCAGCAGCTGCCGTCCGGCCCGGTGGTCCTGGGCACCCCGTCCGCCGCCGGGCTCCGCCCGCTGCTGGAGGAGCTGTACGGCGCCCGGACGCTGGCCAGGCTGGCGGCGGGTACGGCACTGCTCGCACTGCCGCTGCGCGGGCGCAAGGCGGCACTCGGACTGCTGCTGCTGATCCGCCGCCCGGGAAAGGTCCCGGCCTCGCAGCCCGCCGTGGCGGACCCGGTGACGGCCGCGTTCGACGCCGCCACCGCCTTCGACCTCGCGGACACCGCCACCGCCAACCACCTGGCCACCCAGGCCGGGCTCGCCGTGGACACCGCGCTGCGCTACTCGCGCGAGTGGGAGATCGCCGACGAGCTGCAGCGCAGCATGCTGCCGACCCATCTGCCGCAGCGCCACGGCGTCCGGCTGGCCCACCGCTACCTGCCCGGCGAGAGCGGCGCCCAGGTCGGCGGCGACTGGTACGACTCCGTCCCGCTGCCCGGCAACCGGATGGCCCTGATCGTCGGCGACGTGATGGGCCACTCGCTGACCTCGGCCGCGATCATGGGCCAGCTGCGGACCAGCGCGCAGACCCTGGCCGCCCTCGACCTGCCGCCGCACGAGGTGCTCTACCACCTCGACGAGCAGGCCCAACGGCTGGGCCACGAGCAGCACTTGGCGACCTGCGTGTACGCGGTGTACGACCCGATCGCGAACCGGGTGGTGCTGGCCAACGCCGGTCACGTACCACCGGTGCTGATCCACCCGGACGGCCGCAGCGAGCTGCTCGACCTGGAGCCCGGGGCGCCGATCGGGGTCGGCGGGGTCGACTTCCACTCGGCCGAGCTGCCCGCACCACCCGGCTCCGCACTGCTGCTCTTCACCGACGGACTGGTGGAGTCCCGGCGCCGGCCGATCGGCACCGGCCTCGAACTGCTGCGCAGCCGTGTCGGCAACGCGCACCGGCACTCGCCCGAGCACCTCTGCCAGGAGGCCCTGCGGATCCTCCCGCCCGGCGACCGGGCCGACGACATCGCGCTGCTGGCCGCCGCCTTCGACGGCATCCCGGCCGAGGACGTCGCGTACTGGTACCTCCAGCCCCGGCACGAGACCCCGGGGCGCGCCCGCCGCCTGACCGGGCACGCACTGCGCCGCTGGGGGCTCGAACCACTCGCGGAGAACACCGAGTTGATGGTCAGCGAGCTGGTCACCAACGCCATCCAGCACGCCACCCGGCCGGTCACGCTCCGACTGGTGCGGACCTCGGTGCTGCGCTGCGAGGTCGGGGACGACAGTCCCGTACTGCCCCGGGCCCAGCGGGTCGGCCCGGAGGACGAACGCGGACGGGGACTGCAGATAGTGGCCAGATGCGCGGACCGCTGGGGCGCGACCAGGCTCGGCGCGGGCAAGGTGGTCTGGTTCGAGCAGCGGATCCCCTAGCCCGCCAGGCATCCCCACGGTTGCACGGCACGCTCCTCCCGTAGTCCTCACTGCGTACCGAAACGCGGCTCCTCGTCGGCGAGTTGGCTCAGCGCGGCGTACGCCTCCGCGCCCAGGACCACCTCCGCGAGCGCCGGGGTGCGGGTGAGGCGGAGGACCGCGCGGAGCACGTCCGCCTGCCAGAGCACCGCCAGTGCGTCGGTCAACTCCCCTGCGAGGTCCGGGGCTGCGCCGCGTTGGCGGTGCCACTCGCGCAGCAGGGACTTGACCACGGTGAAAGCCAGTCGCCGCCCCCGGACCAGCTCACCACGGGAGTTGAGGCCGAACACGTCGATGGTGGCGTGGCCCTTGGGCGTCAGCCCCCGGTACGCGCCGGACTCCAGGTAGAGCTGCAGGTGGTCGGCCGGGTCCTCGCGGGAGGGGTCGATCAGCAGGTGGGCGCCGGTGACGGGGTCGCAGGGGAAGCGGTCGCGCTTGCGGTTGCTGTTGCAGTAGGCGCAGGCGAGCAGGTGGTTGTGCCAGTCGAAGGTGCGCAGCGGGGCGCGGGCGATGGGTTCGAAGTGGTCGATGTCGGTGCCGAGGTTGTCGCCGCAGTACATGCAGCGGACCAGCCCGGGCGCCATCCGGTTCAGCAGGGCGCGCAGCCGGGCCTTGGGCTCGCGGGCGGTGCGCCAGGCGGCCCGCCCGGTGGCGGTGCTGGGCCCGGCGGTGCGCAGCGCGTCGGTGCGCCGGGCCAGGTCGGCGGCCAACCGGTCGTGCAGCGGCGGCCGTTGGAGCGGGATCACCGGGTGCCGCCTCGGTCGGTCCTGGCCTCGTCCACCCGGGCGGTGAGCGAGCTGTTCAGCCGGGCGCCGAGGGCGCGGTACTCGGCGATGTCGGCGGTGGACGCCTTGCCCGCGTACAGCTTGCGCTCCAGGGCGATCAGCAGCCGGCGTTCGGCCTCGGCCTGCGGGGAGTGGACGCTGGGCAGTCCGAAGAGTTCGGTGAGCGCGGTGTCGTCGCCGCTGCCGTAGACGATGCGCTGGTGGAGGTCCTCGTCCAGGACCCGGGGCGGGGCCTGCTCGGTGGGACCCGGCAGCCGGATCAGGCCGCCGGGGTCGGCGGCCTGGCAGATGTACGGGCTGTGGGTCGAGACCAGGAACTGGACGTTGGGGAAGTGCGCGACCAGCCACTCGCCGAGCCACTGCTGCCGGGCCAGGTGGAGGTGGGCCTCGGCCTCGTCGATCAGGGCGACGCCGGGCGCGGGGACGGTGGGAGGCTCGCCGTCGATCACCAACTCCTCGTCGGGGTCGGCCGATCGGGCGGCCCCGAGCAGGTCGAGGACCAGCGCGAGAACGGCCCTGACGCCCGCGCCGAGGGCGTCCGCCGGGAGGGCACGGCCGCCGCGGGCGACCCAGAGGCCGTCCCGGTCGAGCCGGGCGATGCGGTGGCCGTCGGGCAGCAGTCCGTCACCGAGCAGCGCGAGTAAGGACTCGCCGCGGCGCCCGGCCGGCCAGTGCGGGCCGCCGTCCAGCGAAGCGGAGCCGTACAGGCGGGTGGCGACGGGTGCGCCGGCCGTACGGGCGCCCGAGCGGTGTTCGGCGAGGACGCCGTCGGTCCGGATGAGCCGCCAGCGCAGCTCCTCCGCCCCGCTGTCGACGATTCGCACCTCGCCCTCGTCCAGCCAGGACGGGTCGCCGGGGCCGCACCCGAGCGCGTGGGCGACGGCATGCAGCAGTGCGGTCTTTCCGGAGCCGTTGGGCCCGGCGAACACCGTCCAGCCGGCGTGCGAGCCGTCGGGCCTGGTCAGGTCCAGGTCGAGGGCGCGCTCGCCCCGGAAGCCCCCGATGCTGTCGATCCCGAGTCTGGCGACGTACATGGCGGCCACCCCTCAACCGGTCGGCGTGCTGCATGGATTGAGTACCCGTCGCAGCGGCTCCAATCACCCGCAGGCCCGGCCTCGCCCCCGGCGGGACGCCGAGCCCCGGCAGCGGGGCGCCCGGTCACGTCACGATGCGGACCGGCAGCTCGCCCAGCACCTCGCGCAGGGAGGCGGCGAAACGCTCGTACTCCTCGCTCCGGGCCGAGCCGGGGCGGGTGGCGAGGCCGATCCGGCGGCCGGGGGCCGGGGCGGCGAAGTGGACGGAGGCCAGCCGGTCGGCGCGCCCGGCCTCGACGTCCAGGGCGGTGGCGGGTAGCAGGGTGACGCCGAGACCCCCGGCGACCAGCTGGACCAGGGTGGAGAGCCCGGCGGCCCTGGTGGATCCGCCGGAGGGGTCGGCGCCCACCTCGCGGCAGATGTCCAGGGCCTGGTCGCGCAGGCAGTGGCCCTCCTCCAGCAGCAGCACGTCGAGGTCGAGCAGGACGTCGCGGGGTACGTCGGTCCGCCCGGCCAGCTCGTGGTCGGGCGGGGTGATCAGGACGAAGTCCTCGTCGAAGAGCGGGATGTCGCGGGTGGGCGCGGCCCCGCCGGCGGGCAGGGCGAGCAGCAGCAGGTCCAGGCGCCCGGCGGCGAGCCCCTCCAGCAGCGAGGGGGTGCGCTCCTCGTGGACGTGCAGATCCAGCTCCGGGTAGCTGCGGCGGGCCAGCCGGAGCACGGCGGGCAGCAGGTACGGGGCGACGGTCGGGATCACACCGAGGTGCAGCGGCCCGGTGAACGGACGGCGGGCCGCCTCCACCTCCTCGGTGAGGTCGTGCAGCGAGGCGAGCATCCGGCGTGCGTGCTCGGCCACGCGCTCACCCAGCGGAGTGATGATGACCTTCCGCGTCGTACGCTCGACGAGCTGCGACCCGAGCGTCTCCTCCAGGGCCGCGACCGCTCCGGACAGCGCCGGCTGGCTGAGCCCGACCGCAGCGGCCGCATCGCGGAAGTGCCGGTGCTCGACGACCGCGAGAAACGCCTTGAGCTGGGCGATCGTAGGGGTGCGGGGCTTGGGGTGGTGCGAGTTACTGATAGCTCTCTCCGATCAGATGGATCGAGTCTAGCTATTTCCCCGATCAGTACGCGGTGTGTCAGTGTGGAGGAGTCCGAAACGGCCGAACCATAGGCAATCCGGACAGACCTCCCCTCAATCGCACCACAGGAGAAGCGAACGTGCTCACGATCGGTGACAAGTTCCCCGAGTTCGAACTCAACGCCTGCGTCGACCTGGACGCCGCGAACGCCTTCGCCGAGATCAACCACAAGTCCTACGAGGGCAAGTGGAAGATCGTGTTCTTCTGGCCGATGGACTTCACCTTCGTCTGCCCGACCGAGATCGCCGCGTTCGGCAAGCTGAACGAGGAGTTCGCGGACCGCGACGCCCAGATCCTCGGCGTCTCCGGCGACTCCGAGTACGTCCACCACGCCTGGCGCAAGGACCACAAGGACCTGCGCGACCTCCCCTTCCCGATGCTGGCCGACGTCAAGCACGACCTGATGCGCGCCTGCGGCGTCGAGGGTGCCGACGGCCTGGCACAGCGCGCCGTCTTCATCGTGGACCCGAACAACGAGATCCAGTTCGTCATGGTGACCGCCGGCTCCGTCGGCCGTAACCCCAAGGAGGTCCTGCGGGTGCTGGACGCCCTGCAGACCGACGAGCTGTGCCCGTGCAACTGGACCAGGGGCGAGGACACTCTCGACGCCCAGGCCCTGCTGGCCGGCTGACCATGGCGCTCGACGAACTGAAGGCGGCCCTGCCCGAGTACGCCAAGGACCTCAAGCTCAACCTGAGCGCGGTCATCGGCAACTCCGAGCTCCCCGCCCAGCAGCTCTGGGGCACCGTGCTGGCCTGCGCGATGGCCACCCGCAGCCCCGCGGTCCTGCGTGAGCTGGAGCCCGAGGCCAAGGCGAACCTGACCCCGGAGGCGTACACCGCCGCCAAGGGCGCCGCCGCCATCATGGGCATGAACAACGTCTACTACCGGACGCTGCACCTGCTCTCCAACGACGAGTACGCCACCATGCGTGCCGGTCTGCGGATGAACATCATCGGCACCCCGGGCGTGGAGAAGATCGACTTCGAGCTGTGGTGCTTCGCGGTCTCCGCGATCAACGGCTGCGGCCAGTGCCTCGACTCGCACGAGCAGGTCCTCCGCAAGGCGGGCGTGGACGCCACGACCGTCCAGGCGTCGATGAAGATCGCCGCCGTCGTCCAGGCCGTTGCCGCGACCCTCGACTCCGAGGCCGTCCTGGCTGCGCTCTGACGCACACGACACGGAGAGGGGCCCTGCCGGACACACCGTCCGGCAGGGCCCCTCTCTGGTTTTCGGCCCGCTCCGCCGCTCGGCGGCTTCCGTTCTCCGGGGCCGCTCAGGACTCGGGGCTCAGGACTCGGAGTTCGGGGCCGCGACGCGGGCGGCCTCGAGCGCCTCGAAGACCTGCTGGCCGGCCGCGTTGCGCTGGCGCAGGTGGGCCACCACGGTGTTGGTCACCGCGATGAGCGGGACGGCCACGATCGCGCCGCCGATCCCCCCGACGATCGTGCCCGCTGCCACGCCCAGGACCACGCCCAGCGGATGCACCCGCACCGCACGGCCGAGGATCAGCGGCTGAAGCAGGTGCCCCTCGATCTGCTGCACCGCGACCAGCACCACAAGCACCATCAGCGCCGTGAACGGCCCCTGCGTGACCAGTGCGATCAGCACCGCGACGGTGCCGGTGACCAGCGCCCCGACCAGCGGCACGAAGGCCCCGAGGAAGATGATCACCGCCAGCGGGAGCGCCAGCGGGACACCCAGCAGCTGGATGCCGACACCGATGCAGAGCGCGTCGATGAAGGCCACGCACACCGTGCCGCGCACGTACGCGGTGAGGGTGGCCCACGCCTTCGGGCCCGCGCCCGCCATCGCGTACCGGGAGTGACGGGGCAGGCCGCGCAGCAGCCAGCTCCAGATCCTGGCACCGTCGTAGAGCAGGAAGAAGGTCGTGAAGGCCGCCAGCACGACGCCCGTGAGCACCTCGACCGCTATCGCCACACCGGTGAATCCGGCCGAGGTGATCTGCTCCGAGTTGGTGCCGATCGCGGTGGAGATCTGCTTGGCGAAGTCGTTGATCTGCTGCTGGGTCAGGTGCAGCGGCCCGGTGACCAGCCACTCGCGCAGCTGGTTGACACCGGCCTGGACCTTGCCGGTGACCGAGTTGAGGTTGGTGGACACCTGCCAGATCACGAACCAGCCGACCAGCCCGATCCCCGCCAGACCGCTGAGGAAGGTGACCGCCGCCGCCAGCGAGCGCGGCACACCGTGCCGCCGCAGCCAGGAGACGGTCGGCTCCAGCAGTGCGGAGATCAGCAGCGCCGCCAGCACCGCGAAGGCGACCAGCCGCAGCATGTCCACCACCCGGAAGACCAGGTAGAGCGCCGCCGCGAGCAGCAGCAGCCGCCAGGTGGACTCGGCGGCCACCCGCAGCGCCCACGGCACGGCCTCGACCGGGCTCGCCGGACGGCCGGGAGCACTGCCGGGTTCGCGCCCGTACGGCGCGGGTGCCCGCTCCGCCCCGGGACGCCGCGCGGCGACGTCCGGCTGCGCGGCGCGCGGCGCCGGTACGTGGTCGATGGGCACGATGTCGATCGGCACGATGTCGTCGCCGGGGTCCATCGACTGTTCCTCCGCCGCGCGGGCGGCTCGTCGCCGTTCGGCCAGCACCGCCACCAGTCGCGAGGCCAGGGCTCCCGCCCCCGACACCGCCAGCACCGTTCTTGCGCCCCGCGCCACCTTTGACACCACCGCTCCCCGATCGGCCCCTACTGCGCCGTGGGTCGTCCCAGTCACGGCTGTCGGGGACGACGCTACCCGTCCGACGGACTCGGATTCGCCCAGGATGAGAGGTGTGCGCGGGGAGTTTCCCATGTCACAGGGGAAGAAAATGTCCCAATACCGGACAATTCACTGGTTTCGGACCCCGGCTCGGCGGGGAAGGGTCGGGTGCAAAGGGCCCACTGCAGAGCCAACTGTCGGCGGACCGGCCGGTGCCGGGGCTAACCAGGACCCTCCCCGGCGCCCCGCGTCCGCACCTGGACCGCACCGCCCACCCGCGCCATGGTCAGCGCAGCGCTGGGCGGGGCGGCCCGCCTGTGTACAGGCACCTACCGACAGTGGGCAGTCAGCCGGCCGGGGCGGACCGCGGAGACGCCGAGAGGCCCCCGACGCAGGTCGGGGGCCTCTAGGGAAGCTGCTTCGCTCCTAGTACCAGCTGTGGCTCTGCCAGAAGGACCAGGCACCGCACGGCGAGCCGTAGCGCTCGTTCATGTAGTTCAGGCCCCACTTGATCTGCGTCGCGGGGTTGGTCCGCCAGTCCGAACCGGCCGAGGCCATCTTCGAACCCGGCAGCGCCTGGACCAGACCGTAGGCTCCGGAGCTCGCATTGGTCGCCTGGTAGTCCCAGCCACTCTCGTTGTTGACGATGTGGCTGAAGCACTGGAACTGACCGGAGTCGCCCACGATCGAGGCGGCCAGCGCCTGGACCGAACCGGGGCTGGCGCTGACCGCGGCCATCTCGGTCCGCGCCTTGGCGCGGTTCGCGGCCTCCTCGTCGGCCTTCCGCTTCTCCTCGGCGGCCTTGGCCGCCTTCTCCGCGTCGGCCTTGGCCTGCGCGTCGGCGGCGGCCTTCTGGCGCGCGGCCTCGTCGGCGGCCTTCTTGGCGGCGGCTTCCTGCGCGGCCTGGTCGGCGGACGCCTGCTGAGCGCCGGCCTGTTGGATGAAGTTGTCGCTGACGGTCTGTGCGTGGGCACCCGTCGGGACGTCGGCGAGCAGGGTGGCACCCGCGACATCCATCGGCTGGGTGTTCTTGCCCTCGCTACCGGAGGCCACGCCGACAACGGCACCTACAGCGGTGACCGCGGTGGCAGAGGCCACAGCGACTCCCCGGACCGAGATCCGAGTCACATGGTTTCCTTCCAGCATCGCCCGCGCGTGACCGTTCGGACGCAACATGCCCCTTGGCGCTGGCCTCCACAGGTGCTGGTCACGGGAGACTCGGGCCCGGCGCCGGGCCGAGACTGAGTCGGACAAGCGAGTGGATCGGGCGGCGCACGGCTCAATCGGTGTTCAGTTGTCCGCCCGCCGACCGGAGTTGCCGGGCGAGTTCTGTGCCGTACGCGGGGCCTGACAGAACCCTCACCATGCCGCACCAGGACGTGTCTACGCAATTCCCGGTTGCGTGGCGGATCTCACAATTCCTGCGAGCAGGGGGTTTGCCGTTACTCGGGAGAAGGGACAGTCAGATGTGGTGACAGCCAAGGAACCTGCCGCTATGCGGCAGGTTCCTTGATGCCTGTTTAGGACGATTTGACCTGATGTGGGGCGCAGTTCAGAGCTGGATGTCCTCCAGCATCTCCGTCACCAGAGCAGCGATCGGGGAGCGCTCGGAGCGGGTGAGGGTGACGTGCGCGAACAGCGGGTGGCCCTTGAGCTTCTCCACCACCGCGACCACGCCGTCGTACCGCCCGACTCTCAGGTTGTCGCGCTGCGCGACGTCATGGGTGAGCACCACCCGCGAGCCCTGACCGATCCGGGACAGCACGGTCAACAGGACGTTCCGCTCCAGGGACTGCGCCTCGTCCACGATCACGAACGCGTCGTGCAGCGACCGGCCCCTGATGTGGGTCAACGGCAGCACCTCCAGCATCCCCCGGGCGATCACCTCCTCGATCACGTCCGGGGTGGTGACCGCGGACATGGTGTCGAAGACCGCCTGGGCCCACGGGCCCATCTTCTCGGCCTCGCTCCCCGGCAGGTAGCCCAACTCCTGCCCGCCGACCGCGTAGAGCGGGCGGAACACCATCACCTTGCGGTGCTGCTGCCGCTCCAGCACCGCCTCCAGACCCGCGCAGAGCGCCAGCGCGGACTTACCGGTACCCGCGCGACCCCCCATCGAGATGATGCCGACCTCGGGGTCCAGCAGCAGTTCCAGCGCCACCCGCTGCTCGGCGCTGCGGCCCCGCAGCCCGAACGCCTCCCGGTCCCCCCGGACCAGTCGGACCCGGCCGTCGTGCGTCACCCGGCCGAGCGCGCGGCCGCGCTCCGAGGTGAGCACCAGGCCGGTGTGCACGGGCAGTTCGTCGGCGCCGTCGATCTCCACCGAGACGTCGTGGCCGGCCCCGAACAGGGCGTCCACCTGGTCACCGGACACCTGCAGCTCGGCCATCCCGGTCCAGCCCGAGGTGATCGCCAGCTCCGCGCGGTACTCCTCGGCCAGCAGGCCGACCGAACTGGCCTTGATCCGCAGCGGCAGATCCTTGGAGACCACGGTGACGTCGTAGCCCTCGGCCTGCAGATTGCGGGCGACCGCCAGGATCCGGGTGTCCGCCTCGCCTCCGCCCGAGCGGTACCCGGCCGGCAGCACGGAGGGGTCGGAGTGGTTGAGCTCGACCCTGATGGTGCCGCCGAGCTCGCCCACCGGGATCGGCTCGTCGAGCCGGCCGTAGCGGATCCGGTAGTCGTCCAGCAGGCGCAGCGCCTGGCGGGCGAAGTAGCCCAGCTCCGGGTGGTGCCGCTTGGCCTCCAGTTCGGTGACCACCACCACCGGGAGGACGACCTCGTGCTCGTCGAAGCGCGTCATGGCGAGCGGGTCGGCCAGGAGCACGCTGGTGTCGAGAACGTACGTGCGCCGGTCTGGTGTCCGGCGGCTCTTGGTACTGACCACTAGGCCTCCCGAGCGGATGACCCAGCGTCACCCGCGGCAAGCCGGTCCCCGCGACCCCGGTGGCCGGGGTACCGGTCTGACTGGGGTATTCCCAGGCGAACCGTGGTGCATACCCGCCGCACGCAGTTGACGGATCATTGTCGACGAACGTTTACCGGGACGCCTTCCGGGCAGACGATCTGAACACGCTTCAGCCACGCACCGGCCCGGCCGGCCGTAGGGTCGAGCCCCTGAAGTTCCTTCGGGCGAGCGCCCGTCAGAGGCCGCCCGTCAGAGGCCCAGGCGGCGGTTGCGCAGCTGGAAGTCGCGCAGGGCCCGGAGGAAGTCCACCTTGCGGAAGGCCGGCCAGTACGCCTCGCAGAAGTAGAACTCGCTGTGGGCGCTCTGCCAGAGCAGGAAGCCCGAGAGGCGCTGTTCACCGGAGGTCCGGATGATCAGGTCGGGGTCGGGCTGGCCGGTGGTGTAGAGGTGCTCGGCGATGTGCTCGACGGTGAGGATTTCGGCCAATTCCTCGATCGAGGTGCCCCGGCCGGCGTGCTCCTGGAGCAGCGAGCGCACCGCGTCGGCGATCTCGTGCCGTCCGCCGTAGCCGACGGCGACGTTGACCGTGACGCCCTGGACGTGCGCGGTGGCCTGGGCGGCCTGCTTGAGGACGTCGGCCGTGTGCTCGGGCAGCAGGTCGAGCGCGCCGACCGGGTTCACCCGCCAACGGCGGGACTCGGCCAGCCCACGGACCGCGTCCTCGATGATCCCGAGCAGCGGAACCAGTTCCTCGGCCGGCCGGGAGAGGTTGTCGGTGGAGAGCATCCAGAGCGTGACGACCTGGACGTGCGTCTCGTCGCACCAGCCCAGGAACTCGCTGATCTTGTCCGCACCGCGCTGGTGACCGTAGACGGTGCTACCGCCGGTCGCCTTCGCCCAGCGGCGGTTGCCGTCCAGGATGACCCCGATGTGGTGCGGGGTGTTGTCGAGGTGCACCTCGACCCGGCGGCCGTAGAGCCGGTAGGCGTTGTCCAGCAGGGTGCGCAGACCCGGCGTGCTCTCGACCACATCGCGCAGACCCATGACGTTCGGCCCCTCCGTACTCAGTCCCCCGGATGCGACTGAAAACCCCTGGCGCAGCCTACTCCCGCACGGTACGTGAAGGTAAAAGCCGCAGGTACCGAAGGTGTCACAAGCGTGTACGAATGCATCTGACCGGGTGTGGATCCGATGCGGTCACCGGTGCGGCCGCAGGCCCGGCCGGCCCGGACACGGAACGGTCACCGCTTCCTTAAATAAGCCGTAAGACGGCCTCCGGATGCTTGACGCTTGCCATTGGTCTAGTCCAGCTTGTGGAGCGAGGGCAGCGGACACCGGCGCGCACCGGCCGGCCGGCCGCCCCCGACAGCTCCACTGCGGTCCACCCTCCCCCACACGGAGCCGCCCCGCCCCCACCGCGGCGGCTCCCCCTCCTCCCCCACGGAGTGCCTCCATGGCCCGTACGCTGCAGCCGCCGTCCCACCGGCGCCGCCGAAGCACCGTCCCCACGGCCCTCGCGGCCGGCACCACCGCCCTCGCACTGGCCGGCACCGGCCTCGCCCTGTTCGCGGGCGGCGCCAGCGCGGCGGTCGGCAACCTCCTCGCCAACGGCGGCTTCGAGACCGGCGGCCTCTCCGGCTGGAGCTGCACCGGCACGGCGAGTGCGGTCTCCTCCCCCGTGCACTCCGGCGGGTACGCCCTCCAGGCCACCCCTGGCAGCTCGGACACCGCCAACTGCCAGCAGACCGTCAGCGTGCTGCCCAACACCAGCTACACGCTGAGCGGTTGGGTCCAGGGCCCGTACGTCTACCTGGGCGCGAGCGGCACCGGTGGCACGGACCCGTCCAGCTGGTCCAGCCAGAGCGGCTGGAACCAGCTCAGCAGCACCTTCACCACCGGTGCCGACACCAGCACCGTCACGGTGTACGTGCACGGCTGGTACGGCCAGGGCGCCTACGGCGCGGACGACATCACGCTGACCGGCCCGGGGGGCACCTCCTCGCCGACGCCGAGCTCGTCGCCCAGCACGTCCCCCTCGACCTCCCCGTCCAGCTCGCCGTCCTCCTCCCCGTCCAGCTCGCCGAGCAGCAGCCCCAGCTCGTCCCCGAGCTCCTCGCCGACCGGGCCCACCACCCCGCCGAGCAGCGGCCTCCCGGCCCACGCCCTGACCGGCTACTGGCAGAACTTCGACAACGGCGCCACCGTGCAGCGACTGCGCGACGTGCAGAGCGCGTACGACATCATCGCGGTCTCCTTCGCCGACGCGACCGGCACGCCCGGCGCGATCAGCTTCACCCTGGACCCGGCCCTGGCCGGCAAGCTGGGCGGCTACACCGACGCGGACTTCAAGGCCGACATCGCCGCGAAGCACGCGGCGGGCAAGCGGGTCGTGCTCTCGGTCGGCGGGCAGAACGGCACCATCGCGGTGAACAACACCGCCTCCGCCGACAACTTCGCCAACAGCGCGTACGCCCTGATCCGGCAGTACGGCTTCGACGGGGTGGACATCGACCTGGAGAACGGTGTCGACCCGGTCTACCTGGCTCAGTCGCTGCACACCCTGCAGAGCAAGGTGGGCCCGGGCTTCGTGCTGACCATGGCGCCGGAGACCATCGGGATGTACAGCACCACGGGCGCGTACTTCCAACTGGCGCTGAACACCAAGGACATCCTGACCGTCGTCAACACCCAGTTCTACAACTCCGGTGGCATGAACGGCTGTGACGGCAAGGTCTACAACCAGGGCACCGTGGACTTCATCACCAGCCAGGTCTGCACCCACATCCAGGGCGGCCTGCGTCCGGACCAGGTCGGCATCGGTGTCCCGGCGTCCAGCAGGGCGGCGGGCGGCGGCTACGTCAACTCCACCGTGGTGAACAACGCGTTGGACTGCCTGGCCAAGGGCACCAACTGCGGCAGCTTCGTCCCGCCGGCCAAGTGGCCGACCATCCGGGGTGCGATGACCTGGTCGACCAACTGGGACGCGGCGAACGGCAACGACTTCTCCACCAACGTGGGTGCCCACCTCCACGCGATGCCGTAACTCCCGCGCCGTGCGGCAGCTCCCCACCGTGCCGCAACTCCCCCTGGAACGCCGCCCTTCGAGGGTGGGACGGCGCTCCGGACCAGGCCCGCCGTACCGACCGGGTACGGCGGGCCTGCCGGCTCACCGGGGCCGGGACGTGGCGGCCGCCTGGCCCGTGGCGCTCAGCAGGGAGACCGCGCGGTCGAAGGCCGAGTCCCGGTGGTGGCTGAACTCCTCGGGGGTGAAGACCGGTTCCGGGTACTGCGGCGGGATGCCCGGCCCGTCGAACGTCCCACCGGAGCGGGTGCGGAACTCCTCGTCGGGCAGGCCGATCTGCCAGCCGTTGGGGAGGCTCCGCTCCAGGACGTCCGAGAAGACGCCCTGGGTGGACTCGCCGATCCGCGCCGTGCCGCCCGGCCGGTCGATCAGCGCCTGGGTGAACGTCTCCCCCGCGCTGACCGTGGACCCGCTGGTCAGAACCGCGACCGGGCCGGTGTAGCGGGCGCCTCGGGCGGGCTGGACGACGATCGGCTGCGGGCGGGTGAAGCCGCTCGAGTCCGCCGGGTCGTTGCGCACCGTCTTGCTGTACGCGAGGTAGGAGCGGTCGGTCAGGCGCGAGGCGATCTGCAGACCGAGACTGTCGGACCCGCCCCCGTTGATCCGCAGATCGATGATCAGACCGCTCAGCCGGGCGGTGCGCTCGGGGGTCAGGATCTCGTCCAGTGCCCGCTGGAGCTCGGCGCTGTTGGCCGCGTAGCTGTCGTGCGGATCGTCCGTGTAGCCGCCGAAGCCGGAGATCCGCAGATAGCCCTGGCCGTTCGGCAGGTCGGCGTAGCCGATCCGGTTCCCGGCGTAGTACTGCAGTGGCCGGCCGCCGAGATCGCACTCCTCGACGTAGCCGCGGACCCGGGCGTCCAGCTCCGGGCTGGGCACCGCCGTGCCGGGGCGGCCCTGGGCGAAGAAGCCCGTGTCACCGGCGTCGACGGAGACATGGGCGTCGTACAGCGGCCGGACCATCTCGCTGAGGACGGCGAACAGCTGCGCGTCGGTGCTCCCGGCGTTGATCCGGGGACGGTACCGCTCCCTGACGGCGTGCCAGTCGATGCCCTTGGCGGCGAAGAAGGGGTAGTTCTCCTCGAAGGTCTGCCAGAAGACGTCGAAGGACGCCACCGGGCCGGTGGGCCCCGGACGGCTGCAGTCGGCGGGCAGGGCCGGGATCCGGCGCAGCATGCGGTCGCCGGGCGAACCGCCGATGTGCAGGGCGGCCTCCCGGGTGCCCCGGGGGCGCAGGGTGAGAACCGTCGCGTCGGGGGCGGCGAAGGTGACCGATCCGGCAGCGGTGCCGGAGCGCCCGGCGCCGTCGCCCTTCAGACAGCTGACCGAGGTGGTCTGGTAGGTCTGCAAGTGGTCGCCGGCGACCGTGAGCACGGTGCCGTAGCCGTCCATCCGCCAGACGCCGTCGGCCCACCGGGAGGCTGCGGCGGCGCCCGGGACGGCGGCGGCCGCGGGCTGTGCGGGCAGGATCGATCCGCCCGCGATCACGAGCAGTGCGGCCGCCGTGGCGGCCCTGGCCGAAGAGTTCCTGAGCAGCACGGTGGTGCCCTCCCCGTGGGTGATCCGACGTCCGGTGACGTCCGGTGACCATGCTCCCTGCGGCCGCCGCGGTCCGGCGATAGTGCTGGCTCCCCAGTTCCGGTGGTGCCAGCACCCCTTTCGAGGCTGAACCGCAGCCCCCCCGGGGGCCCGGGAGCTGTGCGGCCGAGCTCCGACACGGGCTTCCTCACCGGGCTCGCGGCCGCTACGCGGCGAGGACCGCCAGGAGGGCGCCGAGCAGCATGCAGGGACCGAACGGCAGCGAGTCGCCGCCCTTCATCCGCCGGGTCAGCAACTGCGCGCCACCCCACAGCGCGGCGAGCACGAAGCCGTACCAGAATCCGGCCAGGACGGTGCTCCAGCCGTACCAGCCGAGCACCGCGCCCAGGGTCGGCGCCAGTTTGGCATCACCGAAGCCCATCGGGGCCAGCAGTGCGAGCGCCCCGTAGCAGGCGCCGAGGGCCGCCGCGGCGTACAGGCAGCGCAGCAGGACCGCGCCCTGAGGCTCGGTCAGCAGCAGCAGGACGGCGGTGCCGAGGGCGAGCGGCAGGGTGAGGACGTCCGGCAGGCGGTGGACGGCCGCGTCCACGAAGGCGAGCACCACGCCGAAGAGTCCGACCCAGGCCAGCGGCAGCAGCTGCGGCCACCGCGCGGCCGCGCCGATCACCGCGCCCACCCCGGCCGCGACCAGCGCGACCGGGAGAACGCCGGGACCGCCCGGTGCGCCGCGGGCACGCCACGGCTCGCCGTGGGGCACCGCGTAGCGCGCCGCCGCCGCGCGCAGCAGCGGCGCCGCGAGCAGCCCGGCAGCGGCGCCCGCCACCGCCCCGACCGGCACTCCGACCGACTCCCCGACCACAGCTGCCCCCCTCCGCCCGACTGGGCGAGCGTACGACCCGTACCATCTGCGGAGCCAGCGACCAGTGATGGCGAATCACCTTGCAACGGGGAGCAACAGATGGAGCCATTGGACGTCACCGACCCGGAGGCGGTCGGACCGTACCGCCTGTTGGCGCGGCTCGGTGCCGGCGGGATGGGCCGGGTCTACCTGGCCCGTTCGGCGGGTGGCCGGACGGTAGCGGTCAAGGTCGTCCGGCCGGAGTTGGCGGAGGATCAGGAGTTCCGCAGCCGGTTCGCCCGCGAGGTCGAGGCCGCACGGGCGGTGGACGGCGCGTACACCGCGCCGGTGGTGGACGCCGACCAGGACGGGCCGGTGCCCTGGCTGGCCACCGCCTATGTGCTCGGTCCTTCGCTGACCGATGCCGTGCTCGCGCACGGGCCGCTGCCCGAGGACTCGGTACGGGCGCTCGGCGCGGGCCTGGCGCAGGCGCTGGCGGCCGTGCACCGGGCCGGTCTGGTGCACCGCGACCTCAAGCCGTCCAATGTGCTGCTGGCCGCCGACGGCCCTCGGCTGATCGACTTCGGGATCGCCCGCGCGATGGAGGGCGACAACCTCACCCGGACCGGGATCGTGGTCGGCTCGCCCGGCTACATGAGCCCCGAGCAGGCTTCCGGCCTGCCGATCGGACCGGCCGGTGACGTCTTCTCGCTCGGCTCGGTGCTGGTGTACGCGGCCACCGGGGAGGGCCCGTTCGAATCCGCCTCGGGGCCGGCCGCGCAGCTGTACAAGGTGGTGCACGACCAGCCCGGGCTGGACGCGCTGCCCGCCGCGCTGCGGCCCGTCGTGGCCGCCTGCCTGGCCAAGGACCCGGCGCGGCGGCCGAGTCCGGAGGAGCTCACCGAGCTGCTCGCGCCGGAGGGCACGGCGGCGGTGCTGCGGGACGGCTGGCTGCCCGCACCGGTCACCGGGGCGCTGGCGCAGCACGCCGCGAAGGTGATGGACATGGAGACCCCGGCGCGCGGCAGCGCCGTCGCCCCGTCCGGCGGCTACTCGCCGACCGGCGCGGACCACGCCGCCGTCCCGGGCACCATGCAGCTCGGCCGTGGAACGGGCCCGCAGGGCCCGCAGTCCGTGCACGCCGCGCCGACCTCCTATTCCTTGCAGGCTCCGCAGACCGTGCCGAGCGGCCAGCCGGCACCTGCCGCCAAGCCGTCCAGGCGGGCCTTCCTGTTCGGCGGCGGGGCCCTCGCGGTCGCCGCCGTCGGCGGCGGCGCGGTCTGGGCGCTGACCCCCCGCCAGAACCACTACCCCCCGGCACCCACTCCGACCGGTACGGCACCGCAGCCGGCGCCGAAGCAGTCCCGCCCGGCCGGTGTGCCGCCGCAGCCGCTGTGGACCTACGACGCCCAGGGCCACCTGACCTCGCTGCCCCCGCTGGTGATCGGCGGGGTGCTCTGCCCGCAGGGCGAGAGCCTGGTGGCGCTGGACACGGTGACCGGCAAGCAGAAGTGGGCCAGGCGGGACGTCCCCGCCATCAGGCTGCTGACGACCAAGGGCCTGGTCTTCGCCCAGGCCGACACGCAGCTCATCGGCTTCACCGCCGACAGCGGGGTGCCGCGCTGGCAGTTCGCCGGGAAGGACCCGAAGGGCGACTCGCTCACCCCCGACGGTCTGCTGGGCGCGGACGACCACGCCGTCTACATGCTGGCCAACCTGTCACCCGCAGGTGTCATGTTCGGGTCCATGACCTCCGGTGTGGCCGCGATCTCGCTCGACAACCAGCAGGAGATCTGGTTCCAGGAGCGGAAGAAGGACGCCTCCGTCTTCGTGGCCGGCCTGGCCGCCGCCGGCAACGTCTACTACACCGACAGCAGCAACAACCTGGTCGCCCGCAACGGCAAGGACGGCACCCAGATCTGGTACGCCGACACCGGCTCCCCGGCCGCCTTCCCGGCCTCCGCCGACGACACCCAGGCGTACTGCCTGACCGAGCGGACCGGCCTGCAGGCCGTCCGGCTCTCCGACGGCAAGCAGCAGTGGAAGATCACCGTGCCCGCGGACGAGAAGCGGATGTTCACCCCGCCCTTCGCGGCCAAGGGCGTGGTGTACGGCAGCGACGGCACCCCCTCGGTCTGCGGCTGGGACGCCGCCACCGGAAAGGAGCTGTGGCGCTGCGCGCTGCCCAAGAACGTCTCGGCGCTGACGGCGCCGGTGCTGGTCAAGGACACCCTGTTCGTGCCCGGTTCGTTCGGGGCGGGCGTGTTCGCGGTCGACGTCAAGAGCGCGAGCCTGCGCTGGACCTTCTCCGTCCAGGGCGGCTCGGCGGACGACTGGTACCTGAGCACGGACGGCGAGCGGCTGTTCGCGCAGTTCGGCCCGCACATCTACGCGCTGCCGCCGGAGTAGGGCTCAGCCGGTCTTGAGCACCGGGCTGTGTCCCAGACCACGGGGTGATCGGCGGGGCGGCGCCGTAAAGTACTCAGACATGCAGGTCATCCAGTCCAGCAAGCTCGCCAATGTCTGTTACGACATCCGCGGCCCGGTGCTCGACGAGGCGATGCGACTGGAGGACCAGGGGCATCGCATCCTCAAGCTGAACACCGGGAACCCCGCCCTGTTCGGCTTCGAGGCGCCCCCCGAGATCCTCCAGGACATCCTGCGGAACCTCGCCGGTGCGCACGGCTACGGGGATTCCAAGGGCCTGCTCTCCGCGCGCCGCGCCGTGGTCATGCAGTACGAGGAGCGCGGCCTGCACGGCCTCTCGGTCGAGGACGTCTTCCTGGGCAACGGCGTCTCCGAGCTGATCCAGCTCGCCATGACGGCGCTGCTGGACGACGGCGACGAGGTGCTCGTCCCGGCGCCCGACTACCCGCTGTGGACGGCCTCGGTCAGCCTGGCCGGCGGCACCGCCGTGCACTACCGCTGCGACGAGCAGTCGGAGTGGTACCCCGACCTCGCGGACATCGAGGCCAAGGTCACCGACCGGACCAGGGCACTGGTGGTGATCAACCCCAACAACCCGACCGGCGCGGTCTATCCGCGCGAGATCCTGGAGGGCCTGGCCGAGATCGCCCGCCGCCACCGGCTGGTGATCTACGCGGACGAGATCTACGACAAGATCCTCTACGACGACGCGGAGCACATCCCGCTGGCCACCCTGGCGCCGGACCTGTTCTGCGTCACCTTCAACGGCATGTCCAAGTCGTACCGGGTCGCTGGCTTCCGCTCCGGCTGGATGGTGCTCTCCGGCGACCGGGCCCGGGCCCGGAGCTACATCGAGGGCCTCAACGTCCTTGCCTCGATGCGGCTCTGCGCCAACATGCCGGCGCAGCACGCGGTGGCGGCGGCGCTCGGCGGACGGCAGTCGATCAGGGACCTGGTGCTGCCCGGCGGGCGGCTGCTGGAGTCCCGGGACGCGGCGTACCGGCTGCTGAACGAGATCCCCGGCGTCAGCTGCGTGAAGCCCAAGGGCGCGCTGTACGCGTTCCCGCGGCTCGACCCGCAGGTGTACAAGATCAAGGACGACCAGCAGATGGTGCTCGACCTGCTGCGGGCGCAGCGGATCCTGATCGTCCAGGGCTCCGGCTTCAACTGGCCCGAGCCCGACCACTTCCGGCTGGTCACCCTCCCGCGCCCGGAGGAGATCACGGACGCGGTCACCCGGATCGGTGACTTCCTCTCGGGGTACGCGCAGCCGTAGTTGCCCGAGAGGGCTGCGAACGACCGACGGCCGGAGCCCGCGGCCCGGACGGTCTCCGCCTGACCGGGGAGGCCGCCCGGCCGGGGCTCCGGCCGTCGGTTCTGTCGTCGAGTACCGCCGCCCCTGGTGAGGGTAGGAGCGGCGGCGTCTCGGATCCCGGGCCCGTCAGCCCAGGCGCTTCACCAGCGCGCGGTACTCGTCCCACAGCTCGGTCGGCGTGTGGTCGCCGAAGAGCTCCAGGTGGGCCGGGACCAGCGCCGCCTCCTGCCGCCAGATCTCCGCGTCGACCGAGAACAGCAGGTCGAGGTCGTCCTTCGGGATCTCCACGCCGTCGAGGTCGAAGCCCTCGACGGTGGGCAGCACGCCGATCGGGGTCTCGACGCCCTCGCCGGTGCCCTCCAGGCGCTCGACGATCCACTTGAGCACGCGGCTGTTCTCGCCGTAGCCGGGCCAGACGAACTTGCCCGCGCTGTTCTTGCGGAACCAGTTCACGTAGTAGATCTTCGGCAGCTTGGCGGCGTCGGCCTGCCGGCCGATCTTCAGCCAGTGGGCGAAGTAGTCGCCCATGTTGTAGCCGCAGAACGGCAGCATCGCGAAGGGGTCGCGGCGCAGCTCGCCGACGGTGCCCTCGGCGGCGGCGGTCTTCTCGGAGGCGATGTTCGCGCCCAGGAAGACGCCGTGCTGCCAGTCGAAGGACTCGGTCACCAGCGGGACCGCGGTGGCGCGGCGGCCGCCGAACAGGATGGCCGAGATCGGCACACCCGCCGGGTCCTCCCACTCGGGGGCGATGGTCGGGCACTGCGCGGCCGGGACGGCGAACCGGGCGTTCGGGTGGGCGGCCGGGGTGCCGGACCCGGGGGTCCAGTCGTTGCCGCGCCAGTCCGTGAGGTGGGCCGGCGGCTCGTCGGTGAGGCCCTCCCACCAGACGTCACCGTCGTCGGTCAGCGCGACGTTGGTGAAGACGGTGTTGCCCCAGAGGGTCTCGATCGCGTTGGCGTTGGTGTCCAGGCCGGTGCCGGGGGCGACGCCGAAGAAGCCGGCCTCCGGGTTGATCGCGTAGAGGCGGCCGTCGGCGCCGAAGCGCATCCAGGCGATGTCGTCGCCGATGGTCTCGACCTTCCAGCCCGGGATGGTGGGCTGGAGCATGGCGAGGTTGGTCTTGCCGCAGGCGCTCGGGAAGGCGGCGGCGACGTACTTGGCCTCGCCGCCGGTGCCGTCCGCGCCGACCGGCGGGGTGAGCTTGAGGATGAGCATGTGCTCGGCCAGCCAGCCCTCGTCGCGGGCCATGGTGGAGGCGATCCGCAGCGCGTAGCACTTCTTGCCGAGCAGGGCGTTGCCGCCGTAGCCGGAGCCGAAGGACCAGATCTCGCGGGTCTCCGGGAAGTGCGAGATGTACTTGGTGGTGTTGCACGGCCACGGCACGTCCGCCTGGCCCTCGGCCAGCGGGGCACCGACGGTGTGGACGGCCTTGACGAAGTCGCCGTCCTCGCCGAGCTGGTCGATCACGGCCTGGCCCATGCGGGTCATCACGCGCATCGACACGGCGACGTAGGCGGAGTCGGTGATCTCGACGCCGTACGCGGCCAGCGGCGAGCCGACCGGGCCCATCGAGAACGGCACGACGTACATCGTGCGGCCCTTCATCGCACCGCGGAACAGACCCGTCTCACCGGCGAAGATCTCCCGCATCTCGGCGGGGGCCTTCCAGTTGTTGGTCGGGCCGGCGTCCTTCTCCTCCTCGGAGCAGATGTACGTCCGGTCCTCGACCCGGGCGACGTCCGAGGGGTCGGAGGCAGCGTAGTAGGAGTTGGGGCGCTTCTCGGCGTCGAGCTTCTTGAAGGTGCCCTGGGCGACGAGCAGGTCGGCGAGGCGCTGGTACTCCTCGTCCGAGCCGTCACACCACTCGATGCGGTCCGGCTGGGTCAGCTCCGCGATCTCGCTCACCCAGGCGAGCAGGCGCTTGTGGCGGGTGGGCGCGGTTGCGAGAGCAGAGTTCTCGTACGACACGATCGCTCCGTTTCACGCCAACTCGGACAGGAGATGGCGTTGCGGGGGTTTGAGGGTGGTTACACCGTAGCCCCGACGCACCACCCCGAACACGGCACCTTGGCGCTTTTGACGGAAGTTTTGCGCCATTGTGTCGAACTGGAGGCCGCCCCCAGGGCTCCTGCGGCCCGATCGCGACCCTTCGATACCGGGCCCGAACACTCCAGAACGTCCAAAAGTGAGTAGGGCCACTTCCTACTTATTGGTAACCTACGGTTCCGTAAGTAGCATGTTGGCCATGACTGCCGACCAGAGCACGGCCTCCGCAGCCCTCCTTGACCCGGTCAAGCCGAAGTGGCGGGGCTGGTTGCACGCCGGGATGTTCCCGGCCTCGCTCGCCGCCGGGATCGTGCTCATCTGCCTCGCCGGGTCGACGGCGGCGAAGGTCGCCTGCGCGGTCTACTCGGTGAGTGCCTGGCTGCTCTTCGGCGTCAGCGCCGTCTACCACCGCTTCAGCTGGGGCCCGCGCGGCGAGGCCGTGCTGCGCAGGCTCGACCACGCCAACATCTTCCTGATCATCGCGGGCAGCTACACGCCGTTCACGATCCTGCTGCTGCACGGCGGGCGACGGCAGGTCCTGCTCTGGCTGGTCTGGGGCGGCGCGCTCGCCGGGATCGCCTTCCGGGTGTTCTGGGTCGGCGCCCCGCGCTGGCTCTACACCCCGTGCTACCTCGCGCTCGGGTGGGCGGCGGTCTTCTTCCTGCCGGACTTCCTGCGGACCGGCGGCGCCGCCGTCCTCACCCTGCTCATCGTCGGCGGCGTCCTCTACACCCTGGGCGGCGTGGTCTACGGGCTCAAGCGGCCCGACCCCTCACCCCGCTGGTTCGGGTTCCACGAGGTGTTCCACGCCTTCACGCTGGGCGCGTTCATCGTGCA
This sequence comes from Saccharothrix sp. ST-888, assembly GCF_000955975.1. Classification (GTDB taxonomy): domain Bacteria; phylum Actinomycetota; class Actinomycetes; order Streptomycetales; family Streptomycetaceae; genus Kitasatospora. The sequence continues at coordinate 23,577 of NZ_JYJF01000013.1, read as the reverse complement.
GTACGTCGGCGTCTCGCTGGTCGCCTACAGCGCGGCCGGCTGACACCCGCACACCCGAGCTCAGCGGTGGTCGAGCCGGGCGCGGGCCCGGCGGCAGCGCTCGCAGTGGGCCGCGTTCGCGCCGTGGACGGCCGGCCCGGTCAGCGCCCGGCTGCGGAACCGGCGCCCCACCCATCCCATGAACACCAGCGTCTCGGCGGCGGCGACCGCCCAGACCATCCGCTCCCCGCCGAGCAGATAGCCGGCGACCACCGCCAGCGCTGCCGACACCCCCGCCACAGCCCCCCAGAGCTGTCCATACCTGATCGCCATCGGCGCCCCTTCAGCCGCATGACCGCATGACACAACGTCTCCACCCACGGTGACATGCGCTCCTGCCCGCCGGGGCGAACGGGGGATCAACGTTGCATCAATTCCGCGTGCAGACTTCCCGGGGCGCGCACGCCCTCCGGGGCGCGAGGCCCGCCGTCGGGGGCGTGCGGGCGCTCGGAGGAGCGGGCAGCCGCGCCCCCGCCGAACAGGAGCGGCCCGGAGGTCCGAGACCTCCGGGCCGCTCCGCCGTCCGCCGAATTCAGCCCCGGAACCGGCGGCGGGCCGCCAGGCCCGCCCCCGCCAGTGCGGTGACCCCGAGCGCGGAGCCCGCCACCAGCAGCGGCACGCCCGCCCCCTGCCCCGCCGGTCCGGTGTTCCCCTCGGGTTCGGCGCCGAGCCGGTAGCCGCCGCCTTCGCCCGCCCGGTCGTACGCGGAGCCCGGCAGCTTGTCGGCGTAGCGCCGGTGCACCAGCGTGCGGTACTCGGCCAGGCTGACCCCGGCCGCGCCGACCGAGCGGCGCGCCTCGTCGTCCAGCGGCAGCACCCGGCCGCCGCGCAGCACGTACCAGGCGTTCACCTGCGGCTCGCGGAAGGCGGTGCCGCCGCCGTCCGCCGCCGCCTTGGCCGGGTAGTCGGTCTCGTCACCGCCGGAGGCGATGTTCACCACCCGCCAGCCGGAGCCCTGCCGCACCGTCCAGACGGAGGCGGACTGGCCGTCCCTGGCGACCACCTTGCTGGCCACGAAGTCCGGCCTGGCGGCCGGCGCGCCGGCCGTCCCCTGCACGAAGGCCGCGTCCAGGGTGTAGACGGGGACGGTCGCGCCGCTCAGCCGCGGGGCCGCCTGGGCGGCTGCCTGCGCCTCGTCGGCCGCGGTGATGCCGAGCGGCTGGTTCGGCGGGACGCCCTTGCGGGCGAAGAAGTGGCTCAACTGGTCCTGTACGGCCGGGGCTTGGACCGCGCTGCGGGCGGCCGCCAGGTCGGACTGGGCCACCGGCTGCGGGGCGCCGGCGCTGTCCGCCGCCGAGGCGAGCGGTGCGGCGGCCAGGCCGAGGGCGGCGGCGAGGACGGTGGTGGCGGCGACGCGGCGGAGGTTCCTGCGGATCTCGGTCATGGTCGTCTCCTCACGCGCCGATCCGGTAGAGGGAGTGGGTCCAGGAGAACGAGCCGTTGTCGATGTAGTAGGTGTAGTCCGCCCAGTTGTAGCGGTAGTTGGACGGCCACGGGTCTCCCCAGTACACCCAGTTGTTGCTGGTGTCGTAGCCGTACAGCACGTGCATGTGGCCGCCGCCCGAGCTCCACTGGATCCGGGTCTCGATCGGCCGGTTGGCGTCGATCTCGCTCTGCACGGTGGAGTAGCGCAGGTAGCCGTTGACGTACCTGCCCGGGTTGATGCCCGCCCAGCTCAGGGCGGTCTGCACATCGTCCAGGGCCGCCTGGCTGTTGGGGCAGCTGGAGTCGGTGGCCCGGCCGAAGGCGGCGTTGCAGAACTGGTTCTGGCTGTAGCCGTAGCCGAAGTAGCTGGCGATGGTGTTGCCGCTCGCCGCCCAGCACCAGTTGTTCTGCTGCTGTTGCTCCATGCTGATGTCGAGCTTGCGCCAGGTGTCGGCGGCGAGCACCGGGCGCTGCCGGGCGGCGAGTCGGGTCTGCGCCGCCGGGTGGCCGCCCTGCTGCTCGGCGGCCTGCGCCGGAGCGGTGGCGGCGGAGTTGAGGACCGGCGCCAGGACGCCGAGCGCGAGCGCGGCGAGCGCGCGGCGCAGGCGTATCCGAGGTTGTGACATGTGGGTTCCTCCTGCGGAGTGCACAGGTAGTGCGCTGGGGGACCGCGTCCGGACGCGTTGAGAGCGAGCATCGACCCACTCGGCAGGGGTGGTCAACGGACGTCGGGCAGGGGTCGGCGCCGGTGTGAACGGGCACATCCAGGTGTGAACGCGGCACTACCCGACTGCCCGTCAGTTGTCCAGACCAGATGACAATCCACCACACCCGTGTGAATATTCACGGTCAACCGGACAGACCGCAGGAAACCAGACGGGGAGCAGGAGATGCAGCCCATCGTTCAGGCCGAGCTCTCGGCCGTACTCAGAACCGGCCCCTTCCACCTCGCCCTGCGGACGGCCATCGCGACCCGGGGACTCGCCCTGCACCGGGTCCAGCAGCACCTCGCCCAGCGCGGCGTCCACGTCGGCGTCACCAGTCTGAGCTACTGGCAGCAGGGTCGCCGTAGACCGGAACGAGCCGAATCCCTGCGCGCGGTCCGGGTGTTGGAGGACGTCCTGGACGTCCCCGAGCACTCGCTCACCCGGCTGCTCGGCCCCCGGCAGAGCGTCCCCGCCGCATCGGCCTCCCCCGCCGTGCGGCCCTACCGCGACCTGATCACCCCCGCGGCCGCCGTGGACCGCCTGCTCGCCACCATCGCCAGCCCCCGCGACAGCGGTCTGCACACCATCACCCACATCGAGCGGATCCGGGTCGGCGCCGACCGCCGGATCCTCGGCCGCGACTCCCAGCACGCCCTGCGGGCCCACCGCGACGGCACCGACCGCTACCTCGCCCTCTACCAGGGCGACCCCGGCTGCGACATCGACCGGGTCACCGTGCGGGCCGAGGAGAACTGCCGCCCCGGCCGCATCCGCCGCGACCAGGACGCCCAACTCCTGCTCGTCGAGCTGCTGTTGGACCGCCGGCTGCGCGCCGGCGAGACCCACCTGCTCGGGTACGGCTTCGACGACACCCCCGGGCACGAGCCCAGCTGCGAGTACATCCGGGGCTTCAACTCGGGCGCCGGCCAGTACGTCCTGCAGATCAGCTTCGACCGGGACGCCCTGCCCGTCCGCTGCCACCGCTTCCTCAGCCACGCTCCCGGCGAGAAGCCCTGCGAGACCGAGGAGTTGACCCTGGACGGGCAGCACCGCGTCCACCTGGTGGCGAGCGGCCTGCGGCCGTGCCTGCTCGGGGTCCGCTGGGACTGGGAGTGACCGCCTCGCTGCGGGTCAGGCGGCCGGATCAGCCGAAGTCGAACACCACGCAGTCCTCGACCGGGCGGTATCCCAGCTTCCGGTAGATCGAGTTGCTGACCGGGTTGGCCAGGTCGGTGTAGAGCAGGACCTCGCTCGCGCCCGCCGTCCGGGCATGGACGGAACCGGCCGCGACCACGGCACTGGCATAGCCGCGGCCGCGCAGCTCGGGCGGGGTGAAGACCGGTCCGATCCGGGACATGCCCGCGACCACCGGACTGACCCCGGCGAACGAGACCGGGCGTCCCTCGTCCTCCCAGATGTGCAGACCGCCCTCGGCGGTCCGCCGGTCGACCGCCATCGCGTGGTCGGTCCTGGCCGGCCCGCCGATCTCGGCCGCGAACGCCCCGAGCCACCGGACCAGCAGCTCCCGGTCGCCCGCACCCGCCCGCCGGACCCGGCCGCTCGGAGCGGGCGACGGCTCGACCAACTCGCCCAGCCGGTAGAGCCGTTCGTTGACCCTGACCCGCACCCGCACACCGGCCTCCCGGCCCCAGGCCGCCGCGAACGCCTCCGCCGCTGCCTTGCCCCCGCCGACTCCGCACAGCTCGGCGCCCCGCGCTCGCAGCAGTGCGGCCAGCTCCGCCGCTGCCGCCGGCGGTGTCAGCCCGAACCGGGGCGGAGACGGTGGTGTCTGCACGAAGACCCCGCCGACCGGAGCTCCCGGCTCGGCCCGCCACCAGCCGAAGCCGGGCGGCCGCTCCGCCAGGAGCTCCGGGGCCGCCGCAACGAGCCGGTCCAGCAGCGTGAGCAGCACGGTGTTCTCGGCGGGGTGCGCGGCGAGGAAGTCACCGGCCTCGGCGCGGAATTCGGCCGGCGACGAGCTGAGAGTCCAGGTCATGGCCCATTGTGCCCGGCACCCGCCGCCGCACGCAGCCGATATACCGGCCCCGGCCCGGACGGTCGCCGAGCGGTGCGCCACAGTGCCGGGCTACTCCGCCCGTGCTCCCAGGCTCGCCGCCAGCACCGCCGGGTCCGCCGTCGGGGCGTCGCAGGTGAAGTGCCGGCAGACGTACGCGGCGGGCCTCCCGGCCAGCAGCGGACGGTCCGCGAGCAGCGGGACGTCCGCCGCTCCGGGCTCCCCGACTGCGACCACGGCGCCGGGGGCGGTGCCGAGCAGCGCGGTGCGGTGCAGTACGGCGGTGGCCGGGTCCGCGGCCGGGCCGACCACGGCGACCTCGCGCGGGCCGTCGGCGAGCGCCTCGGCGGCGGCCAGCCCCCAGCCGATGAAGCGCGGCGCCCGGCCGCCGAGCGCGCCGACGATGCCCAGGGCCCGCTCGGCGGCACTGCGGTGGCGGTCGGACCCGGTGTAGGCGGCGTACGTGAGCAGGGCGTTGGCCGCAGCGGTCCAGCCGGAGGGGGTGGCGTTGTCGGTCGGGTCCTGCGGGCGGCGGATCAGCTCCTCCGCGTCGTCCGCCGTGTCGTACAGGGCCCCGGACGCCGGGTCGGTGAAGTGCGCCAGCACGGTGTCGAGCAACCCGCCCGCCAGGTCCAGCCATTCGGCCTCGCCGGTGACGGCGTAGAGGGCGAGGAAGCCCTCGGCGGTGTCGGCGTAGTCCTCCAGGACTCCGGCGTTCTCCCCCGCCTTGCCGTCCCGGGAGGTGCGCAGCAGGCGGCCGTCGGCCGTCAGGTGGACGGCGAGCAGCAGGTCGGCCGCACGTTCGGCCGCCTCGACGAGGTCGGGGCGCTCCAGCAGCGCGCCGGTCTCGGCGAGGGCGGCGATGGCGAGCCCGTTCCAGGCGGCCACCACCTTGTCGTCGCGGGCGGGCGCGGGTCGCTGCGCACGGGCCTCGAACAGCCGGGCGCGGATCCGCTCGTAGGCGGCCGGGTCGTCCGGCTCACCGAGCAGTTGGAGCACCGAGCTGCCGTGCTCGAAGGTGCCGGTGACCTCGAAGAGCTCGACCGCCAGTGCGCCGTCCCGCTCGCCCAGCACCTCGGTCAGCTGCTCCGGCGTCCAGGCGTAGTAGGCGCCCTCGGCGGACTTCCCGGTGCCGGGGTCGATGCTGTCGGCGTCCAGGGCGGAGGCGAAACCGCCTTCCGCCGTGCGGAGTTCACGCAGCAGGAAGTCGGCGGTCTCCCGGGCGATCCGGCCGGCCAGTGCACTGCCGGTGGACCGCCACAGGTGCGCGAAGACCCGCAGCAGCAGGGCGTTGTCGTAGAGCATCTTCTCGAAGTGCGGCACCACCCACTCCGCGTCCACCGAGTAGCGGGCGAAGCCGCCGCCGAGCTGGTCGTAGATGCCGCCCCTGGCCATCGCCTCGCAGGTCCGCTCGGCCATCTGCAGCGCCGCCTCGGAGCCGGTACGGGCGTGGTGCCGCAGCAGGAACTCGATCACCATCGACGGCGGGAACTTGGGCGCTCCGCCGAAGCCGCCGCGCTTCTGGTCGAAGCCGCGGCTGAGTGCGACCAGCGCCTGGTGCAGGTCCGCCTCCCCCGGCGGGTTCAGGGCCTCGGCCCCCGCACCGTAGACCGACGCCCGCTCGGCCAGTTCGTCCCTGATCCGGGCGGCCACCTCGCCGACCTCGTCCCGCCGTTCCTGCCACGCCGCGGTGACCCCCTCCAGCACCTGCCGGAACGCGGGCATCCCGTGCCGGGGCTCGGGCGGGAAGTACGTGCCGAAGTAGAACGGGTCCTTCTCGGGGGTCAGGAAGACCGTCATCGGCCACCCGCCCTGCCCGGTGGCCGCCTGCACCGCCTCCATGTAGACGGCGTCCACGTCCGGCCGCTCCTCGCGGTCCACCTTCACCGCGACGAAGTGCTCGTTGGCGTACGCCGCCAGGGCCTCGTCCTCGAAGCTCTCGTGGGCCATGACGTGGCACCAGTGGCACGCTGCGTAGCCAACTGATAGCAGAACGGGTACATTTCGCCGTCGCGCTTCCTCGAAAGCCTCCGGTCCCCAGGGCCACCAGTCGACCGGATTGTCAGCGTGCTGAAGCAGATAAGGCGAGGTCACACCAGCCAACCGGTTCATACGCCCCAGCCTCTCACAGCGTTCCGGCCCCGACCGTGGGACCCGCGCACCTCCGTCCGCTTGGCCGATTTACACTCATGCGCCATCACGTGGTGAGCGAGGATCATCCCATCTGCGTCGAGGCCGCTACTGCAGATGGCATCCGTGTCGTTGATCGGCCGGCTACACCACGCCGGGAACGTAGCCATCCCCCATGCACTCCCCCATACGGGTCCGCTCCACAGTGCCGGCCAGGTTCAGGCAGGACCATGCCGGGTTCGGAGCTCAGGTTTCGGCGCGCGCCGATGTGCGGCGGCCAGCCCCGTCCCGATACCCGGGTACAGCCACGTCACCGGGGCGGGTGCGTCTGCACGACGGTCCCGGTCCGTCGCGCGGCATATGGTGCGGTCAGTGCAGTTGGGGGCGGAGGGTACGTGTATCTCGCTGAGGTCAGGGCAGGGAATTTCCGGATCTACGGCCCGGCACCGCAGGGACTGGGTGAAGGGGTCGACACCTCTGTTCACGTGGTCTTCGGGCCTGGGCTGAGCGTCCTGGTCGGGGAGAACGACAGCGAGAAATCCGCAGTGATCGACGCCATCAGGCTCTGTCTGACGTCCTCGGCGGACTACTTCCGGGTCACCGCGGATGACATCCCCTGCGGCCCCGTCACCGGCGAGAAGGTCATCCGCCGCAACCACCTCGGCGACTCGGGCACCCAGTTCGGCATGTTCATCTAGTACCTCATCGAGCACCCCGACGAGCTCGGCGACGACACCGAGACCACCGACTCCGGCCCGTCGATGCCCCGCTTCAACCGCCCCTCTACAAGGCATCACGCGCCAAGTTCGACAGTGACGCCGCCTTCGCCGACCGCTCCCGCCGGCGCGTCGTCGACCTCCAGGGCAGCAATCCCGACACCGTGGCCTCGTGGCAGGACATGGTCGACGAGTCGAAGGTCTACTTCGAAACTGTCTACGCCCGCCTCGGCGTCCTCCTCGAAGAGGCAGACGCCATCGGCGAGAGCTACTACAACCACATGCTCGCCGACGTGTGTGCCGACCTCGAAGCCTCCGGCCCAAGAACACCAGCGACAACCCGCCAATCAAGCAGTAGCTGCCGCGAAGGCCCACGCATGGCTGGCGAGCGTGGGCGCTCTCCAAAGGTGCCCACGCTGCGGCAGGCTAGTGGACCTGGGAAGGCTCACCCGCTTCGGCTTGCTGCCGATGCAGACCGAGTTCCTCCATCACGCGGCCGCGAAGGAGTTCATACTCCTCACGAAGCCGACGCCACTCCGTCACTGGCCGCCGAGGGACGACGGTGCCGCCGATGACGATCTCCTCCGGCCTGAACTGTTCTCGGGTGAGGTCGATCTCTACTCCCAGCCCCAGGCGGTTCCACCAGTGGTAGTCCCTGAACTCGTCGTTGACCCGGACCTCGCCGCGAATCAGCTCGCCGCCGAGCAGGTCGTTGAGGACCATGGCGGTCACTCCGCACTGGCCCCGGGCCGGGTTGTCCAAGCCCCACCGCGACCGGACTTCCGGCGGGGCTGTGTCAGCGCCCCAACTACTGCGAACGGCACGCTCGATGTCAGTAAGAAGCAACGGGATCACGGCAATGATCCTCGCAACGGCCACTGACAACAGCGGCCGTCAGCAGGCGACCGCCTGGTCCACTCCAGGGGCCCGTTCGCCACACCATCCACGGCGAGCACCTGGGGAATTAGGTGACCACAACCGTGGGGAACAACGTTACCGTCCACGCCGGTGTCGCCGTCCGCTCCGACGGAGCCCTGTGTGTCTTCTTCGACGACATCAAAAGCCCCAACGGCGAACCGACTCCGCTGATCCTCCAGAAGAGCGACGGCGGCTACGGCTGTGCCACCACCGACCTCGCCGCCATCCGCGACCGCGTCGGCATGCTCGGCGCCAACCAGCTCCTCTACGTCGTCGACAGCCACCAGGCCCTCCACTTCCAGATGGCCTCCGAGACCGCCCGGAGCGCCGGCTGGCTGCTCTCGCACGGACCAGTAGGGCTTGGCGAGCTGGTGGACCGTCACAGCAGTCGCGAGCCCCGAGGGGCAGAAGCAGCCAGAACCGGCAGAGACCGGCAGTAGGGGCGGGCCGACTTGCAGGTCTGGCTCTGGCCGGTACAGGCCGCAGCTTTTCCTGCCGCAGACTGCCTCGCAGCACTCATACGCTCAACGGGCAAGCGAATCGAATCATCCCTGTGAGGAGTTGCATCATGGCGTTCGACCCCATTCGGAAGCTCGCGGAAGCTGGCAACGCGGTGGACATGCTGACCGAGGAGCAGAAGGCTGCCTTCTCCAAGCTGACGGAGCACGAGGTCGAGGTTCTCACCTCGGTGCAGGCCAAGCTCGCCGTCGTGAGCGCTGAGGTCGAGGGCCAAGACATCAACCTCGTCCGCATCGGCTAGTCATGCCCGGGGCTGCACAGCAGCCCGGCGTAAGGGTTCTGAGGGGCGGATGCTCGCACGAGCGAGCTTCCGCCCCTCGGCGGTTCGGCCATACCGCTGTGGGGACCACGCGGGTCGAAAGCAGCAAGTAACCAGAGAGAAGACCTCGTCGGTGGTGGTCGGCTCAGAGGCAGTGAGAGGTGAAGCATGACGGTGACACTCCCAATATCTCAACTTGCCGACCGGGTACGTCCGGAGAACTCGGACCTGCCCTACCTGCTGATCAATCCGCCACTCACCGACCCCACATACCCGTACCACTCGATCTCCTACTTGGTCGCCAACTGCGCGGAATACGGCTTCACCGCCTTCCGTTGCGAGGATGCGAACATCAACTCGCTGAACTACCTGGCGCGCCCCGACTACGTATCCGGACTCCTGGCCGAAGCGGCGTCCGTCCGTGAGGGCGTGGGGACGATGGAGTCGCCCAGCAGAGCCGATGAGCTGCGGTATCAGGCAGCGCTCACAGCACTCGGTCTCACTGACGACTTCATGCAGCGTGCGATAGGTGTGCTGCGCGCGCCGGAGGACTTCTACGACTATCCGGTGTACCAGGACGCGGCGATGGCGGCCCGCCGATTCGTCAACCTGCTGTCGCTGCGGTCACTTCCCGGGATCTTCAGCGGCTACTCACTCCGTATGAGCGGGCCCGTGAACTTTCTCAGCCGTGCCGATCTCGCAGATCCCGCTGTGCTCGACAAGGTGACCGGCGGCTTCTCCGACTACTTCGACGGACCATTTGCCGAGCTGCTCGCTGAGCGGGAGTGGCAGCTGATCGGCCTCTCGGTCAGCTACAGCAGCCAACTTCCGTTCGCGTTGCGTATGGCAAGGCAGATACGACAGCAGTGTCCGAACGCGGTTATCGTCTTTGGCGGCACAGAGGTCTGCGACGACGTCAAGTACGCACGTGATCCGGCTGATGTCTGGAAGATCTTCGCCGACGCAGATCTGCTGGTACCCGGCGAGGGTGAGACGCCGTTGGTCGACATCCTGTGCGCAGTCAGGGACAAGACCGCCTTCCAGGGGATACCCGGGGTTCTCCTTCCGGGCTCTGACACCAAGGCGATCCGCCTGAACTACGAGCACGTCGGACGCCTTCCGGCTCCCAGGTACGACATCTGGGACTGGTCCTCCTACTGGTCACCCGAGCCAGTCGTCCTGTACAGCCCGACCCGCGGCTGCTACTGGAACAAGTGCACCTTCTGTGACTACGGGCTGAACGATGACCGGCCCACCTCACCGTCACGCGAGCGACCAGTTGAGGTGGTGATGCAGGATCTCGCCCAAATCGCCTCCTTCGCAAAGACGTTGTACTTCTCGGTAGACGCGATGTCCCCGCGCTACCTACGCACCCTGTCCGAGGCGATGGCTGAGGCTGACCTCGGCCTGCAGTGGAGCGCTGAGCTGCGATTGGAGCGAACCTTCCCCAAGCGTGGCACCGCAGCGCTACTGAAGCGGGCCGGCTGCGTGGCGATCGCCTTCGGGTACGAGTCGGCGACTCAGCGAATACTCGACCTCATCGACAAGGGAGTGAACATCTCCCAGGTGCCTGTGATCCTGGAGCAGCTGACCGAGGCCGGTATCGGCGTGCAGATGATGGGCTTCACGGGATTCCCTTCCGAGACTCCCGAAGAGGCCAGGGAGACGTACGAGTTCCTGGTTCGGCATCGGAATCTCTGGTCACTCGCCGGCGTCGGTGAGTTCGGCCTGACACCAGGGTCGATCGTCGCCAAGCAGCCGGCACGCTTCGGCGTGGAGGTCCTACCGCTGCCCGAGTCTCATTCCATCGCTCGAGCACTGAGCTGGCGCGACCTGGCCACCGGAATCGAGCATGTGCCTGGAGCGGAGACCGACAGCGTGCCGTCCAGCCTGAAGGCTCAGATCAAGCGCGATGTGGTCGGCCGTCCCTTCGTCGGCGGAGTCGACTCCAGCCATTCGCTGCTCTACTTCAGCCGCTACGGCCGGTCCCTCCTGCCAGAGGAACCGGGACGATGGGACGACGGCCGTCGACGGATCGCTCCGGAACAACTGGCCCCCGTCCCATTCGCGAGCCTGGGTGAGCTCTGCTCGGTTGCCGACCTCGTGGCGGCGCACGCCGAGACCCTGAACAAGCAGAATCGAGCCGGCTATGCGGAGATGTCCGCCTGGCTCGCCCAGGAGGGCTCTGGTCAGCCAGGCACAACGATGGCGTTGGTCATGCCAGGTGGGGCGGCTGTCGACTTCCAGCAGCCGACAGCCGATGTCGACACCGACAGAGTCATGAACGCGCTGCGCGTCCTGCTGGCCCCCACGGCGCAGGCCGCCCGATGACGGCCGCGGCACGTCGAAGGCTGAACCTGAGGTTGGACGTATGAATTCCCGGCCAAGCAGTTCTACCTGCGGGACCTGTGCGGCGCTGGCAGCCCCGGAAGCCATGTTCTGTGCCAGATGCGGAGCAACGCTGACGAAGGCCGACAGGCAGGAGGCCACCCGCCGCCACGTCGTCATTCTCTTCGCTGATCTCGTCGGGTTCACCTCCATGAGCGAGGGCCTCGATCCTGAGGCGCTCCGCGCCGTGATGGACCGGTACTTCGGGCTGGTGTCCCGGATCATCTGGGACAACGGAGGAGCGACGGAGAAGTTCATCGGCGATGCGGTGATGGCAGTCTTCGGCATGCCGCAAGTCGCCGAGGACGACGCCATACGGGCAGTCCAAGCAGGTGTCGAGATCATTTCGGCTTTGGAGATGCTCAACGTCGAGCTGCAGCGTGACTTCGGCCTGGACGTCGCCGTGCGTATCGGTGTGCATTCGGGACCGGTCTCCGCAACGTACGACCGGAGCGGCGACTTCCGGATCGTCGGCGACGTTGTGAACACGGCCAGTCGGCTGCAGTCGGCGGCTCCGCCCAATCGCGTCCTGGTTGGTGAGGCAGTCGCCCAAGCCCTACGGGGTAGGGCGCACATGCGGGAGGTGCCTGCGCTCACTCTGAAGGGCAAGGAAGCCCTCGTCCGAGCTTGGTGCGTCGACGGGCTGTCCTCCTCCATCGAGTCGGCGACGCGGCTGACGCCGCTGATCGGCCGGGAGGCCGAACTCGCACAGCTCCGGCAGGTTTACGAGCGCTCCATAGGCAACGGTCGCGGTGCGCTGGTAACTGTGCTGGGAGCACCCGGGATAGGGAAGAGCCGGCTACTTGATGAGTTCCTATCGGACCTTGGAGCGCCAGAGCCGGTCGTACTCCGCGGTCGCGCGCAGTCGTTCAACCGTGGTGTCAGCTATCTCCCGATCGTGGAGCTGTTGCAGTCAGCCCCCCTGGAGTGGGCGGCCATTGTCGACGGCGCCGCGACGGACTCTGCCATCGCCCGCGCAGCGACGTGCCTGGGCGGCCTGGCACAGCGATCGACTTCACCCCGGCACGGCGCCGAAGTGGAGGAGCTGGCGTGGGCTCTGCGTACGTTTCTTATGACGTTGGCCGCGCGCAGCTCTCTGGTACTGGTCTGGGAAGACCTGCACTGGGCTGAGCCGTCCTTGCTGGACATCTTGGAGTACCTGGCTGACGAACTCTCGACCCTTCCGGTGCTCCAGGTGTGCACAGCGCGTCCCGAACTGGCTGACATCAGATCGGACTGGCCGACTGGTGGGACCAGCGTGCTAACCCTCGACCTCGTCCCGCTGACCCACGCCGAGACCCTTCTCCTGGTGTCGCAACTTGCTGCGAGCGGTGACGTGGTGGCACACACCGTTGACGAGGTCTGCGAGGAGGTCGCGTCGGCGAGCGAGGGTAACCCCCTCTTTGCCGAGCTACTACTGGCGATGGAGGACAACTCCAACGAACCACTCCCGCACACGATCACAGCAGTCTTCGCGGCCAGGCTTGATCGCTTGCATCCGGATGACCGGCGGGTCTTGGAGATAGCCGCAGTGCTCGGCCGGGACTTCGCCGACACCGATATCGAATACGTCCTCGCCGAAGACGGGCAGGAGCCACTGGACCTGAGCGCGTGCCTGCAACGTTTGCGCCGCACACGGCTGCTCACGGGGAACCGGATCTCTGCCAGGCACTGCTTTGTGCAGGCATTCAGCCGCGACACCACCTACGAGCTGTCGGGCAAGCGGAGCCGCCTGCGGTGGCACCTTGCTCTGGTGAGCCGCGCTACGGAGGCCGACGGCTACGCAGTCCCCGACGGTGCGAACAGCGACAGCATGCTCACCTACCACCTGGAGGCAGCCGCTCTCCTGAGCCGCCAGCTTCACCCCGCCAGCGCCTCGACCCAGGACATCAGTCGACGGGCATCAGAGCAGCTCGCCTGGCAGGCAGCGGATGCAACGAACCGCAAAGACCTCCGCTCGGCCGCTGGTCTGCTGGAGCGCGCGCTCGGTGTCCTTGCCAGCGACGACCTCGGGCGTCTTAAATTGACGCTGTGGCTGTCCGACACACGGCTCGAACTTGGGGAGCTGGATGTTGCGGACGCCGTCTTGCGCTCTTGGTCACAGGACCAAGCTCCCGCGTCCTCAGAGCTCTCCTCTTGGGTCGTGCCAATCCAGAGGGAGATCATCAGCTTGCGTGGGGGGAACATGACGCTTGAGGCGGTACTGGCCGCCGAGCAGCGTTTCGAGCCGCACCTGCAACCTGATGACCACCTTGCCTGGTGCCGGTTCCATCAGCTGCGCTCGCATCGCCACCTCATGAGCGAGCAGGTCGGCGCCGCTGAGGAGAGTCTGACAGCTGCCCGTAGGCACGCGCAGTTCCTCGATGACGCGCGCGAAATCGACCGTATCGACCGGACAGCCGTCGAGCTCGCATTATGGGGGCCGGCCCCGGTCAGTGACGGTCTTACTCGCTGCCGCGAGCTTGTCGTCACGTTCGAAGGCAGCCGCGTCAACCTGGTACCCATTCTGGGGGCAATGGCGGGGCTACTCGGACTCGATGGCCGCTTCGACGAGGCGGCGGATGCCGTCCAGACCGCCGCCAGGTATGCCTCCGACCTCCGCATGCGCAGCGCCGACGCTGCCCTGACCTATCTTCGCGGAGTGATCGACTCGCTGGCCAACGCTCATGCGAGCGCCGCTGAAGGCTTCTACCAGGCCCGGGACATCCTCGCGGCGGCCGGACAGCCAGACGGCGAAGCTCTCATGGACGCCTATGCGGCGCGTGAAATCGTGTCCGCAGGGGCCCCGGTACCCGAACGCTACTCGGGGCTTGACGATCGGGCCTTGGCTGACATTGCCGACCCCCGCCTCGGCGCACTGTCGAGCGTGCTGGCCGCTCACGCGGCGGCAAACACCAATGACCTGAACCGGCTAACCGGCCTGACCGACAATGCGGTTGGCTTCGCCTCCCGCATGGATGACCTGTACTTCCGGGGCACCATCAACCGCGATGTCGCGATGCTGCGGTACAGCGCAGGAGATGCAGCCGGAGCCAGCACCGCGGCCGCGACTGCTCGGGAGTGCTTCCTGGCCAAGGGCGCGCGGGCCGCGATGCCGAGCGTCGACAGACTTCTCGCACTGATATCCGACCAGCAACTAGCGGAAAAGGACCTCTGAGTGGACGTGCCACCTTGGCTGAGGGCTCGACCGAGCCGCTTCCCTGGGGTTCCGGCTTGGGGAGCTGCCACGTCTTCGGCTCCGCTGGAGCCGTTCGCCATCAGCCAGTTCCCCAACATCACACGCGAGTGGGCTCTCGGCGGCGCGGACGGCACCGGCGTACGGGTCTGTGTGGTGGATTCGGGCGTCGACGACTCTCACCCTCAGATCGGGCGACTCGAGACCTCAGCTGCGGTCGTCATGGACGAGCAAGGGCAACTGAGCGTCCAGGAAGGCGTACACGAGGACCTCGCCGGGCACGGTACTGCGTGTGCCGGCGTCATCCGCTCGGTGGCCCCCGGAGCTTCCCTCTCATCGGTGCGGGTTCTCACGCACGGTAAGAACGGCAGTGGCCAGGCCTTGCTGGAAGGCCTGTCATGGGCGATCGACCAGAACTTCGACATCGTGAACCTCAGCCTGTCGACCACGCTGCCCGCAATCGCGGCCGAGCTACGGGAGCTGGCCGACCGCGCCTACTTCAGGCGAACCGTCCTGGTGGTCTCAGCCCATAACATGCCCGTTCTCAGCTACCCCTGGACCTTCTCGTCGGTGATTTCCGTCGCCTGCCACAACGAGGAGGACCCGATGAGGTACTACTACAACGCCGGGCCCCCAGTCGACTTCTTCGCACGAGGAATCCGGGTGAGGGTGCCTTGGACCGGCCGGACCGAGCGCGTCAACACCGGCAACAGTTTCGCTGCTCCGCACCTCGCCGGGATCGCCGCTCTGATTCTCAGTAAGCACAGATGGTTGACGCCGTTTCAGTTGAAGTCGGTGCTGTTCATGACCGCCGACAATGTCGCCGCAGCCGACCCCGTCGACACGGGGATCGCAGCACTCGCCGAGGAAGGAGCTGGAGAGCATGAACAGCACGCTATGGAACGCTGATTCGCAGATCAGTGAGCGGTACCTGCTGCAGTGTGTCGTGGAGGTGGCCAAGGCCGCGTTCCGTGCCAAGGCATGCTCGGTCTTCGTGGTGGACGACGAGACGGATGAGCTGGTCTTCGAGGCGGTGGCGGGCGAAGGCGAGAGCCACCTGGTCGGCACGAGATTCAGTGCCGGTACCGGGATCGCAGGTTGGGTGGTGGCCAGCGGTCAACCGTTCATCGCCGACGACCTGGAGGAGAGCCGGTTCGACCAGGAGGCCGCGCAGGAGACGGGCTATGTGCCTCGCACCATCGCTGCTGCTCCCATCCTGCACGAGGGTCTGTGCATCGGGGTCCTGGAGGTGCTCGACCGCGACGCTGCGCGTGACGAGTTGGAGACTCTGGAGCTGGTCGGGCTGCTGTCCACTCAGGCAGCGGCAGGGATCGCTCTGCTGCGGCAAATCCGCCAGGGCACCCATCATGCCGCCGGTAACACTGGCGCCGCCGCCGACAACACAGATGTCCTCCGGAGCATTGCCACCGACCTGCCCCGTCTCGACGCGGACGACGAGCGTCTGGTTGCTCAAGTGCTCGCTGTTGCAGGGGAGATAACCCGGAGGGCGGCCTTTCGCCGCCCGGTCCCGGGCTCGAATCCGACACCTCCTGCGTCGGCTGAAGGTGATCGGAGCTCGTCAACGGAGGGGCGGGACCAGTGAGCTCGCCGCGTGGATTTCTGATCAACCGCGACTACACCCGTCTGTGGGGCGGTCACGCTGTCTCGACGGTCGGTGACTACGTCTTCGACACCACGCTGACCCTGTGGGTGGCGACCGAAGTGGTCAAGGGCAGATCCTGGGCGCCGGTCGCGGTGAGTGGTGTGCTGCTGGCTGTCGGCGCGGCCGTACTCGTGGTCGGCCCGCTGGCAGGGGTCTTCGTGGACAGGTGGAGCCACAAGAAGATCATGCTGAACTCCGAGCTGGTCCGAGCTGCGCTCGTCACGGTGCTCATGCTGCTCTCGCTGGCCCCTGTGCATACCCTGCCGGTCGGCTTGTGGCTGGCGTGCATCTACCTGACGGTGTTCGCCCTCAACGCGGCCGGCCAGTTCTTCTCACCGGCTCGCTTCGCCGCGGTCGGAGCCATCGTGCCGGGCGAGGCGGACCGCGCCCGGGCGGCCGGAATCGGGCAGGCGACGACCGGAGCGGCGTCGATTCTCGGGCCGCCGCTGGCGGCCCCGCTGCTGTTCAGTGTCGGCGTGCAGTGGGCGATGGCTGTCAACCTGCTCTCCTACCTGTGCTCGTACGCCATGATCCGCTCGGTGCGCTTTCCGCAGTCCGAGGACTCAACTGTGGCGGTGCCGGGCACTGGCTCTGCGGCTCGTCGGTGGCGTCAGGACTTCGCCTCCGGTCTGCGGTACTTCGCCGGGAACCGCCTGCTGGTGGCCCTGTTGGCGAGTGCCGTGATCACACAGATCGGGACGGGGGCTCTCAACACGCTCAATGTGTTCTTCGCTACGGGAAATCTCCACGCCTCGGCTCGGCAGTTCGGGTTCGTCTCCATGGCGTTCGGAGTGGGAGCGATCGTGGGGGCGTTGGTGGCTGGGCGCGCGGTGGGCCTGGTCGGTGCGCGGACAGCGACCTGGCTCGGGCTGATCATCGCCGGTGTCCTCGTCTGCGCCTACTCCCGACAGAGCGAGTTCGTCGTCGCCATCGTTTTGCTGATGCTGGTGGCCATACCGGTGGCAACCCTGAACACCGCGATGACTCCGCTACTGCTCGAATCCACGCCCTCTGAGTACCTGGGCCGAGTGGTTGCCGTCTTCAACCCGGTCAACGAACTCGCCGCCATGCTCTCGGCGGCAGTGGCCGGCTGGCTGGCAAGTACCGGACTCGCAGGCTTCGGAGGACACTTCGCGGGGATGACCTTCGGGCCCATCGACACCATCTTTGCGGCCTCCGGGATCGTGATCATCCTCGCTGGCTGCTACGCCGCAATCGCCCTGCCACGTGAGCGGACCATCGAGCCAACGCCGTTGGAGGTGAGTGCATGACCTCGGTTGACGCCGGTATGGGTCATGAGCGGCTCTTGGTGACAGATCCACACTTGATCCGTACAGCTACGCGGGAAGATGGGGCGACGTACTGGAACACCTCCAGCGGCAAGCGCTTTGGAGTGGGGCGATCCGCCGAGCTTCTTCTTGAACAGCTACGCACTCCGATGACCTATGCGGCGCTCGTCGGCCTCGGAGCCTCTCCCGAGGCGGAGCCAGCGGCAGTGTCCTGGGCCTCACCGCTCGTCGATCAACTGCACGATCTGCAGCTGATCGTCGATACCGAGGAACCGGTTCGGGTCGAGGCAGGAGACCTCTGCCCTGCTCCACCGGCAGTCGGCTTGTTCGGCTGTCAAGGCATGAGCCTGGTCCCGGCTCTGGCTGACGGCGCCGTCCAGGCGGTCGTCGTAGGTATGCCGTACGACATCGGGGTGACGGGTCGCCCGGGCGCTCGATTCGGACCACAAACACTGCGAGGAGCAAGTCGCACGGTCTTTCGGCAGCGTGTCCCGGGCGATACGAGCGGCATGTACGACCCGGTACGAGGACGTAGGGTGCTTCGCGGTGTCGGGCTGGCCGACATTGGCGACGTCAGTGCTGCCGACGTGCACGACCGCAATGGCGAGACCATGGAAGTCCTTGAACAGATCGTCGGCGCGACAGCTTCCGCGGGGAAGTTCCCCGTTGTGCTGGGCGGGGACCACTCCATCAGCCTGCCCGCAATCCGCGGTGTACTGGGGGCCCACCCGAGGCTGGGGATCATCCACTTCGATGCTCACCCGGACTACCGTCGGGCTCGCGATGACGACTGGCGCGCCTCGTGCCATCACGGAAACTTCATGGGATGGCTGCTCGGTGACCCCCGGGTCGAGCGGTTGGTCCAGTTCGGAGTGCGCCAACTGATCGCGGACGAGATCGCGCCGAACGACAAGGTCTCCCGCTGGCCCGGTGTGTCGGCAGCAACTGCGACCCCGGAGTCGGTCCTGGAGGACCTTCCGTCGGATCTGCCGTACTACGTGACGATCGACGTGGACTGCCTTGATCCACTGGTCATGCCGAGCACCGGAACCCCACTACCGGGTGGATTTACCCACCTTCAGTTGGTGGAGCTGCTCGACGGGCTGTGCGGAGCTCGCGAGATCGTCGGGGTCGACATCGTCGAATACATGCCTGATGGCAATCACTACGCGGGGCATGTAGCCGCCGACGTGCTGCTCAGAGTGTTGGACAGTGCCTTGGGCGATAGAGGTCAGTGACCGCATCAGCTCGAAGACCAGGAAACCGTACCGCTGTGGCGGCGCCGACCCCTTTCACGTCGGCGCCGTCACAGCGTCATGTGCCAACTACTGCAGGCCCAGGTGCAGCCGGATCAGTCGCATCGCTCCAGAATCACACGCCCCCATGGGGTCAGCGGGGCGCTCCGAAGCGTCGAAGCGTCCCAGCTGCGGTCCGTCGGTTCGCCTAGGGAGACCTGGGCCTCCACCGCCATCTGTCCAATGCGCGCGCGGAGGTACTCCCTACGTATCTTGAGTACCCATGCCTTGCGCTCCGCCGGCGCGACAGTCCCTTCCGCCACGAGGGAAAACGACTCTGCGACGGCATCGATCTCCGCGCGTGCCTGGGCGCAGGCCACGGCCATCGCCAGTCGCTCCGGGGCATTGGCGTTCGCCAGTACGAGTCCTGGCATCTCGGGGATCGGGTGCTCGTCAGGGCAGCCGGCTGCGGCCCCCTCACGAAGCAGTGCCCAGGAGACCAGAGATACCTGGTCCTTGGTGTGAGCCGTGTCCCTGGCGAGGACATCGAGAGCAGCATCAACTCGTCGGCGCCACTCGGGCGTCGACGTGACCGCGGAACCGATGGCACTCCAGGGAGCCAGTCTGGCAAGCCAGTCCGACCGCGCGGTCGTGATGACAATCCCAGCGGAGGACCGCGGTAGCGCCACCGTCGCCAGCCCGTCCGGCCCCGTCGCTGGCTGCGCCAGCGGGATCAGCTGGCGTCGGTCACCGGGGCCGAGACGGTACAGATCGCCGTCGCGCACACTCAGTGTCACTCGGTCCGGGTGGTCCGGAAGCAGCAACTGCAGCCC
Source organism: Saccharothrix sp. ST-888 (assembly GCF_000955975.1). GTDB lineage: Bacteria > Actinomycetota > Actinomycetes > Streptomycetales > Streptomycetaceae > Kitasatospora. The sequence goes on along the minus strand of NZ_JYJF01000013.1, from coordinate 4,267 downwards.
GACCCTACGCAATGCGAGGGCACCATCCTCGTCCGCTCCGACAGTTATGATCAAGGGGGTTCGCTGCGACTGGGCCGCCAGCAGCTCGGGCAGCAGTGCCAGCCCCAAAGCATGTGCCAAGGGGTCCTCCGCCCGCATCCGTTCGGCAGCCATCGCGGTGTCACGCTCGGACACCGCGAGCCAGGAACAGACATCGGGATCGATCAAGACCGCGTCGAGCGTCCCGTGGGACAGTCCTTGGAGCCTCGTCACGACAGCCCGGTATATCTGCCGGGCGTCTTCGTTCGTTGTCCGGGACGAGCGCTCATGACACTGCACCAGGAGCCTCTCCAAGTTCCGGCGGGCTCTGAGCTGGACCAGTTCAGCGATCCGATGGCTGTCCAGGCGGACGTCCTCCGGCCGCGGATCGATCTGGTCGACGTAGCCACGGATCCACGATTGATCCCACGTCAACGTGTCCTCACGAGTGATGAACTGTCCTTTGAGCGAGTAGACCGCCCCTTCGCGGTCGCCCAGGCGAGCGAACACATCAGCGTGCAGGTTGTTGGGCAGATCCGTCGCGATGAGGTTCTGCAGCGCCCGATGGCGCTCGTCTGAGCTACCCGGACCGACCGCGAGCGGGAGCGACCACCTCGGGTCGCGGCGTAGTCCATCCAGGATCTGTTCCTGCAGAGCATGGAAGGCGGTGGCAACATTGATCACAAGGCTCACGCTTGTGCTGTCCCCGTCGGAGAAACCCCAGTGAATCCAGGTGCTGGGGATGTAAAGCACATCGCCAGCACGAACCTCGAAAGCCCGGGGCGTAGACGGCATCGAGGCTGCGCCGAGCCCGGGTTCACACATAATCCGCCTGCGGCGGTCATCCGCGTGAATTCCTTCCGGGCTGCTGAGAAACCACGTCTTATTGCCGGTCAACTGGATGGTGAAGTTGTCACTTCCATCGTAATGACTACCGATTGACGACGGACCCGTTGTGGCGAAGACATCGCACCACACGTCATGCCACTCGAACCAGCTCCGCGCATTTGCCACCAGGTCCTCGATACCGGGCAGCCCTGAGGTCAGTCCTTCCAGGAACCAGACAGTAGCACCGTCGGTCTGATGCGGCGCCCCATCGCGGAGCATCGCAGTGATCTCGGCTCGCGTCGGGCTATTCGCCAGGAAGGCAGCGGCGGCACCGGGCAGATGCACCGGTTGTTTCCGCCAATGGCGCGCCATGAAATCGGCAGGCAGAGCGAACGGCATGGCTGCGAACTCTTCCTGGCTTCGCTCGTGTCTCACAGACATGGAGCACCCTCATTTCAAATGCGCTGGATCAGCTTCTGACCCTGGCGTCACTCTCCGTGACTGAGTACGGGCAGTGATATCGCAGGGACCCGGCGACCCTAGGCAGACCCTGCGGCGGATGGAGGCAGTTGCAGCGGCAGCTTCGCGACTCCAGGGCGGTTCCTGCCGAGATCCGGCCGTCCTCGCCTCCAGGTGGCGAGCGATGTCGAATGTGTATACGTCCGCTTCATATCGATACACTTGGATTTGAGGGGGACATCTCATCGGGCACGGTTCCTTCGATGCTTGTGCGAGGTCCCAAGCCCGTGCAACGATCGCAAGCCGAATCAGCGCGTGACGTCCTGCAAGCAGGGCGTATGGCAAGTCCGCCACAAGCGGCACCATGATGCGGATCGGCTGGAATGCGTGGGGGGAAGGAGTAGATCAAGTGCAGTCTTATGCAGAGGGAGGAATAGGTGGAAGAATCAGAGCCCAGCGCATACGTCGGGGCCTGACCCAGCTGCAACTTGCCGATCTGTCGACGGTCGGGGTTCGTACCCTCCGTGAACTGGAAGCAGGCCGAACTGTTCGCCCTCATCCGGTGACCGTGCGCCTGCTGACCAGTGCACTTGGGATCTCCGATGATGATTACGCCGTCACGGCCCATTCGCTGGAGAGCCGGGCTGACTCTGAACTTGCTGACGACGACGTGGACGCACAGTCCACACTTCCCGTCACCTGCGGCGACATCATCGGTCGTGAAGACGATGTCGATCTTCTGAGCAACGTGCTGCTCAGCGGCCAGCGGCTCATCACCATCACCGGCTTTCCTGGGAGCGGGAAGACCCGGTTGGCTATCGAGGTCGCCCGCGCAGTGCAGGCAGCGGCCGGCACCCGCGTGGTTTGGGTCGGAGGCGGCCAAGGCCCGGACGGTACCACCGACGTGGGCGCTTCAGGGAGGTCCGCCCCGTATGGCCACCGAAATGCGGTGCTGAAAGCACTCTCCGGCAACGGGACTGCACTGCTCGTAGTCGACGGTGCGCACTGGGAAAGCTGGCCGGCCGGGGTGCCTCGGCCTTCTCACCCTTCGTTCCAGGTGCTCACCACTTCCAGGCGCCCACTCCGGCTCCCCGGAGAGATAACCCACTCGGTCTTGCCGCTCGCCGCCCCGGCATGGATGGACGAGGACGCTGGCGCCTACCCAGCGGTGCAGTTACTCACGCAGTACATCCGCCGGTTCCAACCCAGCTTCAGGGCTACTGAGTTGGACAGCGCCGCCATCGCTGAGCTGTGCCGGAGTCTGGATGGAAACCCAGCGCTCCTGCTTGGCATCGCGGATGCCTTCAGCATGTTCGAGCCGGAGAGCATCGTCAGGTATGTCACCACCGACATCGCCTCGGCGGTGGCCGAGGCTGCACCGGCCGTTCTCGCTGGCGCCTGGGAGATGGTCGCCACCCTGGAGACCGACACCAGGGAGTTGCTGCTCCAAATCTCCGGGCTGGCATCCGACTGGTCGGTCGGTGACATCGCGGAACTCCTGGGCGAGCCTCCTCTTCGAGTCGGTCGCCGCGTCCGAGGCCTGCTCGACGCGGGGCTGATCCACCCATACGTGACTCCCGGCACGCCGCGTTTCCGGGTGCTCGGACTCGTGCGCGCGATGATGCAGGGGGAGTGGGCGGGAGCGCCCGCCAACGTTTCCCTTCCCGGCCAGCCTCGGCTCCGTATTCCGCTATCGAGACCAGCGTCTGCTTCGAGGACGGTCACGACAGTGCCATAAGGGCCTCGTGATCGACGGCCTGCTCGTGTCGATCCTGACGAGCAGACGCCCTTCGGACTGACTGAGCCCGGCCCTGCCGATCTTCTTGTCAGCCGGGTGCCGTGCGCGGGAGCCGGTCGACCCACGCGCACGGCACCACCCCGTGGGCTGCGATCCGCGGTCTCGTGCCCTTAGTCGTCGGCACCAGCAGCAGGGGTGCTGCCCTCCAGCTGCTGGCGAATGCTGACGTACTGCTCGGGCGCCCACTCGGGCGAGGTGGCCAGCTGGTCTTCGACCCAGGCGTCTATATCCCTGCCCAGCCGCTCATCGTACGCGTTCACTCTGGTACTCCTTGGAAACATCCCAGGTCAGAACTACCTGGTTGTGTTCATCTACTGGCACCAGTGGCAGGCGGCGTACCCGACCGACAGCAGGACGGGCACGCCCCGCCGCCGCGCCTCCTCGAACGCCTCCGGCCCCCAGGGCCACCAGTCCACCGGGTTGTCGGCATGCTGCAGCAGGTACGGCGAGGTGGCGCCCGCCAGTCGGTTCGGCATGCGCCCATCCTCGCGCATCCCGGGCCCCTCGGGGCGGCAGGCTCAACCGTCGGACCGGCGTCCTCGGCACAAGCGACGGACCGCCGGGCCGGGGAGGCGACCGGGAGCGCGGGAGGTCACTCCTTGACGGGCTCGGGCTCCTCGACGAAGTCGACGCGCTTGAACTGCTTGTTCATCGACTTCACCAGGAACCAGGTGGCGACACCCAGGGCGGCGAAGACGACGAAACCGAGAAGGCCGGGGGTCACCTTGTTGTCGTCCAGGGCGAGGCCGGTGGCGAGGTCGGTGAAGCTCATCGGGGTGCTCATCTCTCCATGGTGACCCGGCCTGACATCGGCCGGGTCACCGGGGTGGTACGTGTCGCGCGCGGACTGCCGACCGGCAGGTCAGGCCACGCGGCTGGGGGTGCGCAGACCGGCGAAGAGGTCGTCCTCGGGCAGGTCGGTGTCGATCAGGGAGCGGGCCAGCTCGTAGTCCTCGGTGGGCCAGATGTCGCGCTGGATGTCCAGGGGGACGCGGAACCAGGGACCGTCCGGGTCGATCTGGGTGGCGTGCGCGATCAGCGCCTTGTCCCTGGTCTCGAACCAGTCCTCACAGCGGACCCGGGAGGTGATCTCGCGCTCCTTGCGGCCGCTCTTCTCCCAGCCCGCGATCCACTCGCCGTACGGGGAGTCGTGGCCGTGCTCGG
>NZ_JYJF01001191.1 GCF_000955975.1 Saccharothrix sp. ST-888 | reverse complement strand
ATGTCGCCCTGGAAACCCTGGTTGCCCTGGAAGCCCTGGGCACCGATGTCACCCTGGAAACCCTGATTGCCCTGGAAGCCCTGGAAACCCTGGGCACCGGTGTCACCCTGGAAACCCTGATTGCCCTGGGTGCCCTGGAAGCCCTGGGCACCGATGTCGCCCTGGAAACCCTGGTTGCCCTGGAAGCCCTGGGCACCGATGTCA
>NZ_JYJF01001190.1 GCF_000955975.1 Saccharothrix sp. ST-888 | reverse complement strand
ATCCACCCCGAAGGGCTTCACCGTTCGACTTGCATGTGTTAAGCACGCCGCCAGCGTTCGTCCTGAGCCAGGATCAAACTCTCCGTGAATGATTACCCGTAATCGGGTTCACACTCGCGTTGAGCGGCACGGCAACCACCGGAATAAGGTGACCCCGCGCACTGCGTCCTCGCTGTGTTTTTTACTTCAAAAGGAATCTCCAAC
>NZ_JYJF01001189.1 GCF_000955975.1 Saccharothrix sp. ST-888 | reverse complement strand
TGGAAACCCTGATTGCCCTGGAAGCCCTGGAAACCCTGGGCACCGATGTCACCCTGGAAACCCTGATTGCCCTGGAAGCCCTGGAAACCCTGGGCACCGATGTCGCCCTGGAAACCCTGATTGCCCTGGGTGCCCTGGAAGCCCTGGGCACCGATGTCGCCCTGGAAACCCTGGTTGCCCTGGAAGCCCTGGGCACCGATGTCA
>NZ_JYJF01001188.1 GCF_000955975.1 Saccharothrix sp. ST-888 | reverse complement strand
GCGCTTTGAGGCTTAGCTTCCGGGTTCGGAATGTAACCGGGCGTTTCCCTCACGCTATGACCACCGAAACACTATGAAACTATCGGCCGCACCACACCCGTCCTGACGGTGTGGGGTCGTTGTTTCAGAACAACACAGTGGACGCGAGCAACTGAGGACAAGCCCTCGGCCTATTAGTACCGGTCAACTCCACCCCTCACAGGG
>NZ_JYJF01001187.1 GCF_000955975.1 Saccharothrix sp. ST-888 | reverse complement strand
CCCTGTGAGGGGTGGAGTTGACCGGTACTAATAGGCCGAGGGCTTGTCCTCAGTTGCTCGCGTCCACTGTGTTGTTCTGAAACAACGACCCCACACCGTTCTTTTTGGGTGTGGTGCGGCCGATAGTTTCATAGTGTTTCGGTGGTCATAGCGTGAGGGAAACGCCCGGTTACATTCCGAACCCGGAAGCTAAGCCTCAAAGCGC
>NZ_JYJF01001186.1 GCF_000955975.1 Saccharothrix sp. ST-888 | reverse complement strand
GAAAGTACCCTCCCGCCCCGTCGAGCCGGCCGACCGGCTGTTGGCCACCGCCGACGAGCCCGCGGGGCGGGAGGAGGGCCACGATCTCGTCCAACAGCCGCTGGCGATGCCGGACGAGCAGGTCCGCCAGGCGGTGGCGACGCTGTTCCGGGTGATCCGGCCGGAACCGCGCCTGCGCATCGGCGAGGCCGAGGCGATGGAGCTGG
>NZ_JYJF01001185.1 GCF_000955975.1 Saccharothrix sp. ST-888 | reverse complement strand
GAAAGTACCCTCCCGCCCCGTCGAGCCGGCCGACCGGCTGTTGGCCACCGCCGACGAGCCCGCGGGGCGGGAGGAGGGCCACGATCTCGTCCAACAGCCTCCAGCAGTGCCGGACGAGCAGGTCCGCCAGGCGGTGGCGACGCTGTTCCGGGTGATCCGGCCGGAACCGCGCCTGCGCATCGGCGAGGCCGAGGCGATGGAGCTGG
>NZ_JYJF01001184.1 GCF_000955975.1 Saccharothrix sp. ST-888 | reverse complement strand
GGTCCGACGCAGTACCGCCTCATCAGGCGCGATTAGCTCAGCGGGAGAGCACTACCTTGACACGGTAGGGGTCACTGGTTCAATCCCAGTATCGCGCACTCGGTCCCCTCGGGGTCCGACGCAGTACCGCCTCATCAGGCGCGATTAGCTCAGCGGGAGAGCACTACCTTGACACGGTAGGGGTCACTGGTTCAATCCCAGTATCG
>NZ_JYJF01001183.1 GCF_000955975.1 Saccharothrix sp. ST-888 | reverse complement strand
ACGCTGGGTGACCCGATCGAGGCGCAGGCGCTGCTGGCGACGTACGGTCAGGGGCGCTCCGAGGGACGGCCGTTGTGGCTGGGGTCGGTCAAGTCGAACATCGGTCACACGCAGGCGGCTGCGGGTGTGGCGGGTGTGATCAAGATGGTGCAGGCGATGCGGCACGGTGTGCTGCCCAGGACCCTGCACGTGGACGAGCCGTCGAC
>NZ_JYJF01001182.1 GCF_000955975.1 Saccharothrix sp. ST-888 | reverse complement strand
GAGTCTGACGTTCGAAGCTCCCCGGATTGCGGTCGTGTCGACGCTGACCGGTGGGGCGGCTTCTGCGGAGGGGCTGCGGTCTCCGGAGTACTGGGTGCGGCACGTCCTTGCGGCGGTGCGTTTCGCTGATGCGATGCGGACGCTGGAGCGTGAGGGTGTCCGTACGTTCGTGGAGTTGGGTCCGGACGAGGTGCTGTGCGGGCTGGG
>NZ_JYJF01000120.1 GCF_000955975.1 Saccharothrix sp. ST-888 | reverse complement strand
CGGCCAGGCGCTCGGCCAGGGCCTCGGCAACACGGTTGCCGAGGAAGGTCACCACGGAGATCCGCTGCTCGTGTTCCCACAGGGCCCAGATCTGCCGCACCGCAGCTTCGTTGGTCCTGTACAGCTCCAGAGCCCTGGCGGGACTGCGAAACCGCAGCCGCCGCCGGAACCGCGTAGCCGTGTGCCGCTCGGTCGGGACGGCGATCAGACCCTCCCACACGACGTACAGAACGGACCCCTCCGGGGAGTTGGAGATGTCGCCGTCACGCATGGCCCCGACCTCTCAGGTCGTCCCCGAGGAACGGGACGAGCCGCGTCGCTTCGGCGACGAACGAGCGCAGAGCGGCGCTGTAGCGGCCCCTCCAGTGGTCCCCCGTCAGGTTGGTCGTGATGACCGTCGGCCGACCGGCGGAGAAACGATTCCGCAGGATCTTTTCGAGGGTGTCCTCCGCGAACCGGCTACTGGTGAGGTGCTCGTGGCCGACGTCGTCCAGGACCACCAGCATCGACTGCGCGACGCGCTCGATCGCGCTGTACGCCTGCGACAGCTGCTCCTGGTTGGCGCCGTCCCGGTTGGCGATGACGGTGCGCTCGCGGTCCACGTAGTCGGGGTAGCGGGTGTAGTACACACTTCGGAGGCTGCGGCGGACGTCGCACGCGATGGCGGCGGCCGTGGTGGTCTTTCCGGTGCCGGGTGGCCCGGCCAGGAGCAGGCCCTGGCCGTAGGTTTGGGGGTGGAGGGGGGTGTCGTCGGAGTTGGTCCGCTGCTGCTCGGGCAGGCAGCGCAGCCACTCGGTCACGGCATCGAGCTCGCTGGTGGCCCGGCTGGTGAACAGGGCGTGGTTGACGCCCAGGTGCCGGTAGCGCTTGGGGATCCCGGTGCCGGACCACAGGGCCCGCTCGGGGTCCATGTCGGTGGTGATGCGCATCAGGCCCCCGTGGTGTCGGTGAGACCCCAGGAGGCGGCGAAAGTTGCGCGCTCGTCCTGGGTGGTCTGGGGCTGGGAGTTCCAGTCCTGGTAGTCCTCGGACTCGATGCCGTCGCCGGACTCCCGGACCGCTTTGAGGAGTGCCTGGCGCCGGAATTTGAAATCCCAGACGTAGGCCCGGTCTGGGGCCCTGCCGTCGAGGAGCTCGAAGTAGCGCTTGATCATGGCCCTGCAGATTTCGGCGCTCACGCCGACCCGGAGGAGCTCGGCGAAGACCCCCACCACGGAGGGGAAGTTGGCGAGCTCCAGGCCGGCTGTCCAGGAGTAGGCCGGGCACTGGTCGAGGAAGTGGGCCGCCAGGCCGGTCGCGGAGTCCGGTCGCGGGGTGCGGCCCCTGGTGAGGCGCTGGCGGACCTGGTAGCGGCTCAGGCGCTGCGGAGCCCGCTGACCGTCCTCCAGGTCGGCAGAGCTATTTTTCTGCCCGTTCTCGGGGTGTCCCATGAGGGAGTGGGCTATGGCGGTTTGGTCGAGCCCGGCGTCCGGGTCAACGAAGGGCTTGCGCTTCACGGTGGTTCCTCACAGGTCCTGGTTTTGACCTGCAACCGTCAAGGTTGCAGGATCTAAAGAGACGAAGTCTCTTTAGTCCTTGAGCAGGTGCTTGAGCTTGAGCTAGAGCTTTAGTGCGCGCGCCCGGGGTGCCAGTTGAGGTGCCAGTTGCGGCGTCAGTTGCTCAGTCAGCCGTGCCGGTCTGGGACAACTCCTCATCGAATGCGGCCCACTGGTTGATCAGCAGTCGGATCGCGCGGTCGGCCAGCTCATCAGCAGTCAGTGACGCCAGGTGAAGCTGCACCGGTCCGAAGGCGGAGTCAAACACGATGTCCGTCACCCGTACGATGACCTCCGTCGTCGCCCCGGCCCACGCCAAGACCCTCACCACACCGACATCTTGGAGGTCGGCGACGGCGCGCTTGGCAGTGCGCAGTGAGCAACCCATTTCCTCGGCGAGCTGCGCCTGGGTGATGTACGCGCAGGAGCAGCCGGTCAGGGCGTCGAACCGGGACTGCGGGTGGGTGACGAGCGCGGTGTACGCGCTCCGGGCCCGTTCGGGCAGGCGGTGGAGGATGTGCTCCACCGCGACTGCGTACGGCATGGGATCCCCCTCGCGGCAGGTCAGCGGGTCACGTACCGCGTCTGCACGCCCTTGCGCGGGCGCCCCCGTCCGGCCGGCCTCCACGAGTTGGTCTCCGGATCGAAGACCTCCAGAGACTTCTTGCCGGTGGCCTTCCCTTCGGCCGGCTCCGACTTGGGGGCGAGCGCCGCCCGTGCGGCCAGAACCTTGGCGCCCGCCGAGGTCGCGTAGGAGGCCACGTCGGTCGTGAGCAGGTACAGCACGGACTCCATCATCGTGAGGGCCTCGCGGACCTGCTGCGCCTCCGACGCGGAGAGGACCACATCCGGGCCATCACCCACCACCAGGGCGAGCTGGCCGCCGGGCTGCTCCGTCACCTCCGGCTCCGGTGGCGCCTCGTGGTCGGGCAGGTCCCGCCAGCCGATCTCCAGCATTGCCCGGGAGAGGTCGTACACCGGGATGTCGGCCCGCAGGCAGTTCGCGGCGGTCTCCTGGGCCTCCGCGTCGAGCGCCCCGTCTTCCGACAGGACCAGGAGCAGCGGGTTCGGTCCGGCCACGAGTGCGTCGATCAGTGCTTCGGAGACGATGGCGACCGTCCGGATGTCCTCCTCCCGCAGTACGGAGGCCAGGATTTCTTCGGACCGTCCGCCGGGTGCGCCGTTGTAGAGCGCGGTGAAGGGCAGGTCGGCGCGCATCATCCAGTCCCAGACGTCCACGAGGGCGTCCGTGGAGTACTCGGCGCCGACGGGGAGGACGGGGTGGATGCGGAAGGTCGTCGAGGGGGCGTAGCAGCCGTCGGCGTCGGCGGGGCCGAGCTCGAAGTGGTCGACGAGGGAGTCGAGGACGAGGTTGGTGCTGGCGGTGCCGGTGCCTATGACTCCGAGGGTGACATGACGTGTGGTCACGTGATGCTCCGTTACGCGAGGTGGGTGATGGCTGTGATCGTGGCCCACCCGGCGGCACGTGAACCGCTCGACACGACGTTCGATTCACATATCACTCGAATGGCCTAAAATGGGACTATTCGGGTGAGGATCCTTGCCTCCCTAGGGCCACGGGAAGCCCGAGGAGCCCCCCGCCCGGCGGCGCAGCTGGACCGCCTGAATTTCTCCGCCACTCCGGCGGCGCAGCGCCTGGACGAGGTGCTCGACCAGGCCGACGACCGCGCCGGTGGCGAGCGAGGTGGTGAGCCACTGCGGCGCGAGGCGGTGAGCGGCGTAGGCCAGGCCGAAGACCGCGCCGTACTGAACGGCAGTGCGCACGGGATCCGGCAGGTAGGGGGCGGCGAGCGCAAGCAGCGGGCGCGCGAGGGCGTCCCAGGTGAAGAACACGGCGAGCCCGATGGTGATCAGCTGAGTCACGGTCATACCTGCCTATGACGGCGGGGCGTAGATGATCTGGTACTGCGCTCCGAGTGGGAGTGCGCGTTGGATCGACTGGTCCAGACGGTACTGATTCACGCTCCGGCCCCGGTAATACAGCGAGCGGGAGTTCCCTGGGGTGCCCTCCCAGGTGAAGTCGAGGCTCGGCATGTTCCCGTCGAAGTAGGCGCCTGGGGTGGATCCCGGCTCCACCAGGACGCGGTCGACCAGGAAGTTGTGCTGGGGGGTGCTCGCGTTCGTGCGCGGCCCCGACGGGAGGATCGCGGCCCAGTTCGCCCCGTTGTACGTGACCACATCAGGAGTGATGTTGGAGTAGATGGTCGTCGGACTCCAAGCTCCTTGATTTGCCGGTGACTTGGTCTGCTGCCAGACGGCTTGGTCTGAGCCCGGTGCGATGGGGCCGTAGTAGTACACGATGTCCCGCGTCGACTGTCCGATTCGCACCAGAGCCGGCCCGGGGAAATCACCGGAGGTCGTGAATGTGACCGCGAGACGCGTCCAGACCGGCGCAGTCCCGGCCGCGCGCGGCGCCGACGTGGTGCCCCGGATCCAGGCCCGGCCGTCATAGACCCACAGCGTGATCGGCACCGTGCCGGCTGTGACCGCCGTGTAGGCGGACAGTGTGTACGTCGTGGTCGGCTTCAGACCCGAAACAAACGGCACACCGCTCTCACCGGACGCGAGCCCCTGCCAGCCTGGAGTCCCTGCACTGGTGTAGACACTCAGCAGCGACGGGGCAAGACTGAACAACGCACTCGCCCCATCCAGGGAGTTCGACCCGGTGTACACCGAGATCTGTGGGGTCGCCGCCCCCACCGGGACGACCGCACTCAGGCCATTGGTGTTGTTGGTGAAACTCGGGTTGGTGCAGTAGTTGATCCGGGTCGGTGACAGGCGGATCAGCAGCTGGCGGGGCGGCTGCCACGGCCGCGCCGGACTTGTCCCAACCGCCGCCTGACTGACGGTACTCGGGGAGAACAGCCGGTGCTCGTCCACCCGGAACGTGATCGCGTTGACGGGCGCGCTGGTCTTTACCGCTGGGACGACGACGGCCCATACGGTGGAAGCACCGATCGTGGTCTGCAGCTGGAACCGCTGCCAGGTGTTCCCGCCCGTCAGTGTCGCGTACGGCCCGTCCGTCGACTTCAGCAGGTTGTAGCTCGCGTCGTACTCCAGCAGCCGCACCGCACCGGTCTGGGAGGCGGAGAATGCGGCGATCGAGATCGACACCTCCGCGACCACGAACGTCCCGGCCGTCACCCGCGCGTACGCGCCGGCGCGTGGCAACAGCGTGAACGTCGACTGGCCGGGCCCGAGACCTACCGCGACTCCCGGCGGCGCATCGAACTGCAGGTTCGCGTAGGTCGCCCGCTGCGCGCGAGCGGTCTGGTACGTCTTCCAGCCCTGGACGGTCTGGTAGGTGTTCGCTGGCGGTGTGTTGTAGGTGTATTTGCCGGAGTAGAGGCCGCAGGAGGCGGACTCGCTGCTGCGGGTGTAGCTGGCCCCGGTCGGGATGGCCGTGAGGTCGGGCGTGTACAGGCAGCGGCCCTCGTAGCTGGCCTGCTCGATGTCGAGGAGGTTGATGCCGGGCCGGTCGCGGTTGATGTCGACACCGCCCGTGCCCGGGGTCTTTTCGATCTGGGCGTAGGCGACCTGCTGGGTGGAGCCTGCGGGCATCGCGTCGGAGCTGACTCTGACGCCTGCGTACGCTGCCCGGCTGTAGAGCTTGCCGCCCTGCGCGGGGTAGCGGGCCGGTGCGGAGGCGGTGATCGACAGCCGGACCCACTGGTTGACCGGGTCTGAACCGCCTGCCCGGACGGTGCTGTTGACGACGTGGCTGAGCGCGGGATCCGTGTACTCGGAGCCTGGGATCCAGGGGGTGACGCCGAAGTCGTCGAACGCGCCGGCAACGGAGCTCGTGGTGAGGGTGACCGCTCCGCTGCTGGTGGAGTTTCCCGAGACGGAGAGCAGGAGCAGTTGCAGCCGTGTGGGGTTGAATGCGCCGTTGCTGGTCGAGTTTCCCGCCATCGCGAGCGGGGTGAAGGTGGTCATGGCCGGACCCGCTCCAAAAATCCCATCCCGTTTTGGGTGTTGTTGGTGTTGTTGGTGACGTTGGCGAGCTGCGTCCAGGCTCCCGGGGTGGCGCTCGTCATGGCCTCGACGGTGATCTGGGTGGGGCTGACTTTGACACGCATGCGAGTGCCGTCCGCGAGGGGTGTCCAGGTGGCGAGTACGGAGAGGTTCGCTCCGGTCAGGCCGCCGGTCGGCTGGCTGTTGGCGTCGTAGGTGATCTTGGCCCAGGTGAGCCGGTCGCGGGAGGCGAGGATGTACTGGCCGCCGCCGTAGCGCACGACGATGCCGTGCTCCATGGTGTACGGGCCGCCGGGCGTGCCGCTGGTGTCCACTGGCTGGCTGCGGAACGTGGCGTATACGGTGTCGCCGTTCGGGCCCGAGTACACCCAGTCCCGTTTGAAGAAAAGCGCCCGGCCGGCCTGCATGACGGACACATTGGTGGCGGTGCCGGTGCCGGATGCCCGAGTCCAGGCGGAGGGGAAGCCGACGCCGGTGTTCGACGTCCAGCTGCCCCAGTCGCACACCCAGGGGGCGCCGGTGCCCTGTTGCCACGGCTGCGGCGTCGTCCAACCGGCCGGTGCTCCGCCGCTGCTGGCCGGGAACGTGTAGTTGTCGACCTCGAACCGGTCAAGGAGCAGCTGGCGGGCGTCCTTGACGGTCGCGTTTCCGAGGTAGGTGCCGGTCTGGTCGAACCAGTCGAGCTCCAGGCGGACGTTCTGCCCGGCGGCGGTCGAGGTCCGGTAGTGGTAGATGCTGAAGGTGACGTTCTGGGTCTCGGGCCCGAGCCACCGCCACCACGGATTGTCCGTGTCCAGACCGGTCGGTGCGTTGACCTGGGTCGGCTGAGCGGCCTGGTACAGATGCCCGTTCCACGAGACGACATCACCGAACTGGTACCCCTTGTAGGGATACCACACGGGCGGGGCAGCGACCGGGACGGTCTGGCTCTGGACGATGGACGGCTCGTACTGCAGGTTGTTGGCGAGCGACGTGATGCGCCACTTCGTCGGCGAGGCCGGGGGGTAGTCACCGCGCGTGTAGGTCAGCGCCGTGTAGATGGCCTGCTGCTCACCGGTGTACTGGCCGAGGGCGGCAGGCTGCCCGGCCTGGTAGATCTTGGTGATGGCCGGGCCCGAGGTGTTGTTCCAGTAGCCGGCTTGGACGCCGCCGCCTGTGTACAGGGAGACGGAGCCGGTGCCTGTCGCGCCCGAGGGGAGGGTGTAGGCAAGGGAGTTGCCGGGACCGGGGCTGCCGGAACCGACGGCGGCCCCGTACGGCACCACGCCCCAGGGCATGGTCGTCGTGCTCGCGCGGTCATTGTCGGCGCGGGCGTTGATGACCCCGGCCGGATCTTGCAAGTTCCAGACGGACTGGCCGTCGGTCAGCCAGGTGCGCAGGGTATCGGAGTCGATGAGCGACCCAGGCGGCACCACGCTCCAGAACGCGCTTGTCGGGCTCGGTGTGATGCCGATGTTGAGGCCGCTAAACGGAACGACGAGCATGTGGGCCCAGAGCACGTCGCATCCGGAGGAGACGCCGTCCCGTCCGGTGACCGTCAGTGTGATCCTGTTGGTGCCCGCGCTGACGGCACCCGGCACCTGGATCACGGGGCCCAGCTGGCGTGTGGGCGCGTACAGGTCGATGGCGAAGTTGGGAATCGGAGTGCCGTTGAGCGCGACGGAGACGATGCCGCAGCTCGGGTCCATGTAGAACTGCAGCATCAGCTGAGCTGACCACACCGCCATGGGCTGGAACTGGGCGCTCTGGGGCGGCTGTGTCACCGTGAACGTCACCGTGAGCGTGTCGCCCACGTGCGCGTTCTGCCACCAGGCGTACCCGAGGTCGATGGGGCCGAGCGCCGGATCGCGGACGTAGTACGTGCTGTTGCTGCCGGTGGCCGTCACCGAACTCTGCATGCCGTACAGCGGGTACACGACGGTGCCGTTGACGGCCTGGTAGACGCTCCCTTGGTAGGTGACCAGGTCTCCGACCCCGGTGTAGGCGGAGACGTACTGCAGGGCCGAATTCCAGGGCTGGGCTCTGGTGCTGGCGAAAGCCGCCGCATCCATGGTCGGCAGCTCGTTGTAGCCCACGGCCACATCCGCGTTCCACCCGGTCACGTCCCGGACCAGCTGGGCGACGGCCCCCGCGCTTCCCGATCCCCGCTGGATGGCCATCGCGTCGCGTACGTAGGCCCGGCGCAGTGCCGGCAGGGCAGGCAGCCGGCCGGCGATCCCCAGCTGCTGGGCTATGAGAGACAGTTGGCGATCAGTGCAGGCGGTGATGTCGTTGAGATGCACAAGCGCGTCGTTCTCGGCCTTGACGATGTCGAAATGGAAACCGAAGACCGACAGGAAACTCAACAGGTCCGTATTCACGGGTACTTCGGATGCCGTGGTCTCCACGGTCGCCACCTTGTACGGCCTCGGGACCAGGTCGTAGAGCAGCTGGCCGTATCCGGCGTCCGGCACCACCAGGCCGACGCACCCGCTGCCGCATCGGTACCAGGGCGTGGTCACGTTGGTCGACGACCACTGCGGCGAGGTCGAACTGGGCGTGACCCCGGTGGTGTTCACCGCCAGGCACTGCCAGTTCTGACCGCCGTACGCGGCCAGGTCGCCGGGCTGGTATGTCGCCGTCGCCGAGTAGGCGCTGACCGTCGCGGCGACGAACACCGCGTAGTAGTAGTACCTGCCCGGGACGACGGCCGCATCGACGAACGAATTCACCAACTGTGGAGGGTTGTTGACGGTGCCGTCGCCCGCCGTCACGTCCACGCAGATCCAACCGTCGTCCTCCGCGTCCGGTACCCCCCACGCGTTGCGCACCAGGCGCAGCCGCGACCAGGTCAGCGGCACCGAGGAGTTGTACGCCTGCCGGGGGGTCGCCCAGGTGATCTGGAGAACCCCGTGGCCGGTCTGCGCCGCGACCATCGGAGAGGCGTCGAACGCGGCCGGCGGGGGTGCGCCGTAGGTGGATTTGCCGTAGAGGTCGAGTCCGTAGATCGCCACGGGCGCCTCAGCTGATCGAGCGCTGGTAGGAGAGGGAGAGCGTGGCCAGTGCGAGCAGCTGCGTGTTGTTCGCGTCGGCCGGCGCGTGGGAGACCTGGACCTGCAGGGTCTGCCCGGCGCGCCAGGGGCCGCCCCAGCTCACGCTCACCCGGTGGGTGTCGACCGTGCCGGGCTGGGCGTGGGAGGCGCCGGTGGCGACTTCGGCCCCGCTGACCAGGACGCGGGCGTTCGCGTGGTGGAGGCCCACCACCTGGGCCACCGGCACCCATACCGAGACGGACACCTGGTACCAGCCCGACTGCGGGCACAGGACGTCGGCGCCGCCCTGGTACATCCCGGCAGGGTCGTAGGAGGTTCCGCTCCACAGGAAGGGCTGCCAGGCGCCGACACCGGGTGTCGTCATCTGCCCGGTGCACTGGATGGTGGCCGCAGGCTGCTGCGGTGCGTTCACCGGGTACAGCTGCTGGTTGGCGATCTGTGTCAGGGCCGCGACCTGGGTCTGGACCGCGTCCAGGCGGGCGCCGACCGAGGTGTAGGTGGCCGCCTGAAACGGGGTGGTCGTCGCCAGCGCGGACAGGGGTCGACCAACCGGTGCCCCGGCCCACACGTGCGGGCTGACGCCCAGCGTCTGCTCGACCGCCTGGATCTCGTTCTGCACGTCGTTGACGTTGGAGGCGAAGACGGTGTCAACGGTGTCGGTTCTTACGGCAAACGTCTTGACGGATACCGGGTACACAGCAGGCATCAGGTGCTCCTAGACTCCGCCGACGGCCGATAGATAGACGTTCCCGTAGACGGGGATCTCCCAGTCCCGGCACAGGATGTCCGCCGTGCCGGTCGCCGGCAGGTCGTTGCGTGAGACGACGTCGATCGTCGCCCAGTCGACGCCCGGCGTGGACTGGATGGTCTCGTACAGGTGCGACAGGGAGACCCGGGCCCCGAATCCCACGACACCGGGGGCGAATTGGTTCTGGATCGCCTGAGTGACCGCCAGGATGACGTTCTGGCGGCGGTAGCGGGGGAGTACGCCGATCCGCACCGGATCGATGCTCATGCCGATGTTGATCGGCACCAGCGTCCCGTTGTAGACGGTGACGGTCACGCCGGCCAGGGAGAGCGGCTGGATGTAGGCCGCAGTCGTGTCTCGCTGGTACTGGGACAGCGGAGTGTTGTTCGGGCCGATGACGTAGACCGCGACCGACGTGTTGGAGGTTCCGACGGCCTTCGCGTCCGCGACCCCCTGAACATTGAGGGCGAGATCGGCGTAGTCGGCCAAGGCGACAGCGCGGCCCTGCACCCTGAATGCTCGTGGAGCGTTGACACGGATCTGGTCCAGCGACTCGGCATCCGCGCCGCCCGTCATGGCGGAGGAGCCGCCCACGGCCGCGATCTGCACTCCGGGAATGGCCGTGGCCAGATCGGTGATCGAGCCGGCCGGCAGGTTGCCGTACACGCCGCCGCCAGTGCGATAGCTCGCGGTGACCCGCATGCCGTTCGGCGGGATCGCGCCGTTGGTGCCGTCACCGAAGGTCACCCAGGACACACCGGAGTCGTCCGTGTGGACGGTGAAGATCTGGTCGGCCGCGAGCGCCAGCAGGAAGTCGGTTGCCTGGGTCCACTCTGTGCCGCCGACCCCGTCGTCCAGGACCACGCGCACCGTGTTCAGCAGCGCCGGGGTCTTGGCCAGAGGAAACGCCTGGCCCTGCGCCCCGTTCGAGGTGCCGAGATCCTCCACGTTCAGGGTCACCGCAGCGGACGTCTGGGTGGAGGGGTAGAGCGTGACCGGCCGGGAGCCCTGGGTGCGGCCCTCCAGCACTGGCACCGCGACCGTCGCCACCGGCGTGGTGTACGCGGGTACCGTCACATCCGCCTGGGTCTCGTAGACCACGGGCGCGTCGAGATCGGGCCGCAGGGCGCTGATCACACGCGTGCCGGCCGGCACCACGACTGGGGTCTGCAGCGAGGGGGTTGCCGAGAACGCCACCGATCCGGAGGCGGGCTGCGCGGTGTAGGGGACATACCCGAGCTGCTGCGCAATCGCCATGACAGAGGAGCGCAGCGTGGCAGTCGCCAAGTAGGACTCTTGCTGGATGCGGTCCTGGTAGAAGCTGATGACGTCGCCGAGGTACGAAAAGAGCTCGACCATGACAACGCCGAAGTCGGCTGGCGACCGGGACGTCCACGTCGGCAGGACCCGCGTGGCGTGGTCGAGGAGGCTCGTGCGGTAGCCGACGTAGTCGCGCGATGTGTAGTCGATCTGCGCGATAATCCCCGGATCCACCAACTGAGCCCACCCCATATCCGTAATTGCCGGCGGTAACGGATATGAGACGAGTGCTGGCCAGTCGAGAAGTATTGTACGAGTACTGCGGCGGGGGTGTTAATCACTACACGCCGAGGGAACTGACGGTACCGTCGGCGCCGATCTGAACGATTCGACTGTTGGCACTCTCCAGACCCGGCGTGTCGTTCGGGGCGATCTCGACCTGAATGCCCACGAGCCCGAGCTGGTCGTTCACATTCGCACGGATCGAGGTGACGCGCGCGCTGGGCTCCCATGCCGCCACCGCGTCCCGCACGGCCAGTTGCATCCGCGCGCTCGCGAGCTGGTCCGAGGTGAACAGCAGCCCGGCCGAGTCCACCCCGTAGTCGGCGCGGGCCACACGCTCCCCCAGCTGCGTGCCGACCAACGCCTGGATTCTATCGAGGAGTTGACGCCAAAGGTCATCGGTCTGTGCGACACCGCCAGTCGAATCGATCGCGAACGGGATCGTCATCGCCACCATTGTTACACCACCCTCATCAGGCACCCGTCGAAAGCGACCCAGCGGAGCGTCACCGTCTGCGGCAAATAGATCTGCAGGGCCGTCGTACCGCCGGCCACCTGGCAGCGTGCCGTCGCGAAAGTCTGGCCGCTGTCCCAGGACACCGCGATTGCCTCGTTGAAGTTCACGCCAGGAGCCATGCCCCGGGGGAGGTTGGCCACCGTGTAGTAGACACCAGCCGTCAGGGCTGTCCCCCCGGTGTAGGCGGCGACCCCGCACAGCTGGACATCCGTGCTGCCCAGCCAGCGCACGGACACGGGTGCATCCGCACCCCCGGTGGAGTTGGCCCAGCCGGCCGCCAGGGTCAGGGTTGCCCACGGCCCCGGCGCCACCGCTGCCCCGATGGCGCTGGGACTTGGCTGCGGCGGCGCGCTGGCAGGCCAGAACATGGGGTAGTTCTCGTCACCGCCGTCGTAGGCCACGTACACCTGGTCCCCGGCGCTCACCGTGCCGGCCGAGGCCCGGCGCGCCCAGCCCGTGACCGAGGTGCCGTGCACCTGCGGCACCACCAGTCTGACCCGGCCCTGCCCGGCCGGGTCGTACGCCTCCACGACCGTTGCTGCGTACGTCCCCCACAGCTGTCCGGCCACTACAGGCTCCCTACCGTCTGGGCCCGCCACCGGTTGCTGACCAGAACCGTCGGCGACGGCCTGCGGAACGTCGGCTGCACCGGCAGTTGCAGCGCGGCGGCATCGTCACGGCCGAGGACCAGCGTGGTCGTGTACTCGCTCTGACGCGGGTCGGCGTGACTGACCACGATGCGGTGCGAGGCGGAGCGCACCATCCACAGGCCCGAGTTCTGGGCGCCGATGCCGTCCCCGCGCAGGTCGACCACGCAGCCGGGCCGCAGTCTCGGGTCTCCGTTGACGACTGCCCGCGCCTCGGCCCACAGATACACGGTGTCACCCGCGAGCAAGGTCGCGGCCTCGTCGTAGTCGTGCGCCGGGCGGTCGTCGTACTGCCGCCGGATCACCGGCCGCACCGGGTCGCCGCGCACATCGGCGCGGGGCATCGCGAAGGTGGCGGCGGTGGTGACGCCAGAAGAGCGGTTGAACCCCGCTGTCTGGTAGATGGAGCGGACCCCGCCGGCCGGGTCGGTGTCGCCGACGGTCGAGGTGAACTCCCGGATCGACGAGACCGCGCCCGGGGCCTTGTACTGCCAGAACGTGGGGATCGAGCCGTCCGCCGTCGGCATCACGGTGGAGCGGCTGACGCACCACAGGGTCGTGCCGTCAACAAAAAGCCGGTAGCCGACGCGGTTCGCCAGGTCCACGAGGAACTCCCAGTCGGAGGCGCGCTGCATGAGGCTGGGGAACCGGGCCGCGCTGGTGTCCACCGCCGTCTGGAAATCGAAGGAGGACCCGATTTCCCGGGCGACGTACGACGCGGTGACGTCTGACCAGACCCGGTTCTGCCGCGACTGCATCGGCATCGATGCCCCGACCATGGTGTAGACCACCGGCAGGACGACCGCGTGCCCGAAGGTGACGTCACGCTCAGACGCCAGCACCTTGGACGAGACCACGTAGCCGTAGAAATCCCCGCTGTCGTCAGCCCACCAGCCATAGCGGACATGCACGGGCGTGTTCTCCGGCCAGATCGGGCCGGCCAGGCTGCGCAGGCTCTGCGAGGGCACGCCCATGCCGAGGACATGATGGACGGTCAGCTCGACGACCTGATGGGCGCCCTCGGCCATCCATACGGCCATCTCGCCGACCCAGGACGAGCTCTCCAGAACCGGGGCGTCGACCCGCGCGTGCGGCCGGTAGACGTTACGCCATGCCACTGGGGATCATCACCGCCGTGCCGGCGGAGGGCCGTGTCCAGTCCAGAATCTGCGGATTCGCCCGTGCGTACATCCACCAGGCGTCCTCCGCCTGGTAGTACCGGTAGGCGACCGTATCCACACGGTCGGAATCCCTCCACCGGTAGTCACGCACCGTCAGGCGCTGTGCCGTCGGGGGCTGGTACACGATTCCGATCTGCGCGTTGCCGTGGCGGTCGACGAACGTCGCCAGAGCGTTGGTCTGGTAACGGGAGGTTCTGGAGATCACAACGCCGCCCCTACTGGTACCCGGCCGAGGCCATGAGCTGCAGGCTGATCCCCACCGCGCAGCGGAACGGGACCAGCCTCTGACTGAAATGGGTGTACTCGACGTTGATGCTGGAGATGTAGCCGAAGTACCGCATCAGCGAGATATCGGGCAGAGCCTGCGCCGAGCCACCGGTGTACACCCCGGAGACAGCCGCGAAAACGGCCCACACCGGATACATCTGCATAGTCCCGGTCACCGCATTCGGGGTCACACTCAGCGCGTTCTGCAAACTGGCGGAGTCCGAACCAGTCGACGTCGCACCGGTGCCGTACGGCGAGCCCGGCACGCCCGAAGGCGGCCCCAGCAGCGGAGCGCCCAGCTGCGCAGCCTGGTTGCTGGACAACGGTGTGGTGATTCCCGTCAGCCCGTACAGGACGTGGACATCCAGCAGGACACCGAGGTCATGCGCGAGATCCCCGCTCCGCCCAGACCAAACCTCATACGTCCGGTCGAACAGCAGCGAGAAGGAGACGCCGCCCCCTGAGGTGCGCAGCGGGATGCCGGTGTCGGTGGCCTGCCGCAAGTAGGGCGGGATCATCTGCTCGCCGGCACTGAGAGAGTGGCTCACCGACACCGTCGACGGGTTGTACAAGAAGGATAGGGAGTACGACCCTTGAGGGTTCGTCGGTGACCTCTGACTGCCCATGACCATCGACGCGGACTCGATGTAGCCCCGGGCAAGCCCGGAGTAATTCGGGTCGTCCACGATGGCGGTAGGTGCGTACCGCCATATCCGGGGGTCGAAGTTGTTGTTGCTGCGGGGACCACTGTTCGGGGTCGCAGACGATATCGTGACGTCGGCGCTCACTTGGTCACCAGCCTCCCATCAGCGTTTTGATCCGGTCGTCAGCCGCGATGAAGTCGACGAAGCCCTTCGCAGCCGACTTCACGCCCTCGCTCGACGTCGAGGGCATGTGCACGGTAATGCTGCCGGGGTTGAAGTTGATATTCACGCCGCCGCCGGCCTGGCCGACGCCGAGCCGCCGGTCCATGAGTGCCTGGCGCATGGCCGTCGCGGCGGTCTGGGGGATCACCATCTCGCCGGGGTGCAGCTCGGCCTTCTGCGTGGTCGGGACATCCCAGGCCCCCATGGCGTAGCCGTGCGGCGGCAGGTCGGGGTTGGCCTGCTGAACGTTGCCGATGCCCCCGTAGGTCCGCTTGATGTAGTTGATCGCCGCAGCCGCGTTCGCCTCCGGGTTGAAAATGTCGTCCGGCAACGACCTGACCCGGTTGGCCTCGAACGTCGACATGATCGTCTGGAATAGCCCGCGTGAGTCATCGCCAGCCCGCGCGTTCGAGTCCCAATCATTGTCCGCCCGGGAGTTGTAGCCGGACTCCCGGAAAGAGGTTACGGTCAGCCCACGCGCCCAGGCCGAACCCGAGACACCCGTAACCGCCATCGCGCCCGAGATCGCGTCCCGAGTCTCCTTCGGGGGTGCCGGGATCGTGCCGTACTTTCCCTTGATCTCACCCCAGTTGTAGTCACCCGTATCCACCCCAGCCGGGCTGCTGGCCGAGTTCCCCGCCGTAGAGTTCTGCGCAGGCGGGGAGTCCCCGGCGCTCGCCGCCCACACGCCGCCACCGCCACCGCCGGACAGCGCGGAGGCCAGAGCCTCGATCTCCGCGTGCGCACCGGCCAACGACGTGCTCGCACCCCCGGCTACAGATGTCCCCTGCGTCTTCTTCGCGTTCCCGGGCACACCGCCACCCAGGTTGTCGGTGACCGGCATCCCGCCGGCCGCAACGCGCCGCGCGAACTTCCACGACGGATTCGCGCTGATCTTGCCGTACTTCACCACGTCCCCGGTGTGCGGGGCGGCGATGTAGGTGTCCGGGCCAACGACCATGCCGACGTGCCCGGCGCTGCCGGGGCTTCCGTAGAAAAGCAGGTCTCCGGGCTGGGCGTCGGCTATCGAGTCCAGCAAAGCGCCGACGGTGGACTGCTCCTCGCTGGTGCGCGGCAGGTCCACTCCGCCCGCGCGCCACGCTGCCTGCACGAAGCTGGAGCAGTCCCAGGCATCGGGGCCGTTGGCGCCATACACGTACGGTTTGCCGAGCTGCTGTGTGGCGAACTCCAGCGCCGACGACGCCGTACCGCCAGCCGCACCGCCGCCTGCCCCCGACGGCTTGGCCGCGTTCTGGCGGGGCACCAGTGGGGTGTCGGCCTGGCCCGCGCGCCCCTTCGCGCTCTGTTTGGGCGGCCCGAACACCCAGTCCATTAGCGGGTTGAATGGCTTGGTGGTGGCCTGCCCGATGTTGGAGAGCATGTTCGCCGCGCCGCCGAGCAGGCCCGGGTGCCGGCTCGTGTCGACCTTGTCTCCGCCGCCGAGGGCATAGCCCGCAGCACCGAGCGCACCACCGTGCTGGTAGGCGCCGGAAACGCCCGCCAGATTGCTGCCGAGGTACTTCTGCAGCAGCGAGTAGATGTCGCTCAAAGTGTTCGCCGACGCCTTCGCCGCGTCCAGGTAGTCCGCCGAGTCCGACAAGTAGCCGTTCGCCTGGCGCCCCTGAAGAAGGTCCTTCGCCTGCGAGAGGGTGTCCCCGAAACCGTACTCGTTCAAGGTCTTGAGCGCGGCCTGGCCCTGAGCACTCTCCGGGCCCGTAGCGGCCGAGTCCAGCAGCTCCTGGGCCTGTGAGAGCGTCATCCGCGCGAGGCCCTTGCCGGTGGGCGAGGTGAGCTTGTTCTCGGCCGCCCAGACGTTCGCGGTGGCCTGCTGCTGCTGACCCGACATGCCGATCTGCTCACCGAATGCGGACAGGGACGTCGCAAGTGACCCGCCCTGCGCCATCTCGGCCCTGAACGCAGCCTGCGACAGATTCTGGAAGCCGCCGATGTTCGCGTTCACCCGGTTAGCCAGGGAGTTCATCGTGTCCATCGGCGCTCGTTGGCCACCACCGGCGAACCGGGGCGTCGTCAGCCCGTACATCTGAGCGCCGTAGAACGCCCGCGCCGTACCGAAAACCCCCTGCATCCGGGCGGCTTCCTGCATCCCCATACCGGGGTTGAGCATCGCTACGCTGGAGGCGGCCGTCATCAACCGCCCGTAGTTCTGGGAGTACGCCTGCTGGCCGATCGTCAGTGATGCGCCGAGGAAATCCGACGGGCTGGTGCCCCAGTACTGGCCGCCGTACTGCTGCACCGTCCGCCCATAGGAGGCCGCGAGCTGGCCCCCGGACAGGCCGTTCGTCGGATTCCACAGCGCATTCTGCCGCGTGTAAGCATCCAGCGCGGTCGCGTAGTCACCTTGGCTCCCCATGTATCCCGCGACCGCCGAGCCGACTACCTGCGCGCCAGCCCGGACCAGCTGCCCGCCGACCTGCGCGACACGCCCCCGGGTGACAGGCCCGGCACCAGGTGGCGGTGCGGCCGGCCGGTTGACAAGGTTCCCCCCCAAGAGGCCGTATGCGAACTGGTGGAGATTCGAGCTTGCCTGCCGCAGCGTGGGCTGGGACGAGGTCGAGGTCCGCAGCAGCCCGGCCGCCTGAAGCTGGGCCTGGGCGCTCGGGGAGGAGCCCATCGTGGGCTGGCCGCCCACGCCTCCGCTTCCAGCGGTGCTGCCACCGAACCCCAGGTAGGAGGAGGCAGCCCTCCCCGCCCGTGCGGCCTGAGTCTTGAGGGAATCCACGGCGCCCTTGAACTCGTCAACAGCAGCCTGAAAGGCGCGAGTTCCAAGGATCGTCCCGTTGGCCAGGTTCGAGCCGCCCGGATTCGGCGGGGGTGGTGTCGCCACTATGTCCTCCGCGCCTCAGAGCGCACCGTCACCTGGGACGCGTTCGCGGCGACAGCGGCGTGGTGAGACTTCCCGACCAGTGCGAAGGCGTGCCTGCCCGCAGCCGCGATCCGCGCCCGCGTGTGCTGCTCACGCCGAACATCCGACCGGTGCGCCGTCTCCAGTATCCGGCCCGCACGCTTCAGATCCCGGGCACGGGCCTTCTGCGTCTTCGCCTGCTTCTCCCGAGCCCTCTCCGCACCCTGCGCTGCGCTCTTTGCCATCGAGGCCGCCTGCTTCGCGACCCGCGTCCTCTTCGCCGCAGCCTTCACGCGCTTGGCCGAGCTCGCCGTGGTCTTCGTGACGTGCGCCTTGGCGGCCTCGTCCTCCGCCCGTGACTTCGCCTTGATCTCCGCCACATGCGACCGGCCCTTGGCAACCTCCTCGGCGTGCGCTCGCTTCGCCGTATCCAGCGACACACCCGAACGCGCAGTCGCCGCACCCGACTTCGCCATCTGCGCCGAACTTCCCAGCACGCGCCGGCCAGCGGCCTTGACCGCCTTGTGCGCCTGCCGAGCCGCCCTCGACCGGGGGTTCTTATCCTTCTCGTCCGCCAGCGCCGCCTTCGCCATCCGCTGGTGGTGCAGCGCCTGCTGATGCGCCGCCATGTTCATGCGGTGCTCATCACGATTGGTTGTATGCGTCGATTCCGCCGTGAACCGCGCCGCCGCAGCCTTCTTCGCCTTCGGGTTCGCCGTCGCCGCCTTCTCGGCGTTCGCCACCGCCTTCCGCCCCGCCTCCCGCTGCTCCGACACCCGATGCTGGCCCTGCTCCTGGAGGTGCTCGTGGTGACCACGCAGCCGCGCATGCTCAGCCGCCATCGCCTCGTGATGCGCCTGCGCCGTCTGCGCCACGTGCGAGGTCTGACCAACAGCAAGGTGTGCGGTGGCGCCCTGCATGAAATGCGCCATGCGCCCGCTGGACGGCGGCGTACTCATGCCCGCTGCGCCTCGGACTCCGGCGCCGATGAGGCCGAGGGCTGCTGTCCGGCGGCGGACGCAGGGGACTTGGCGCCACCGAACTGCAGCCCCGACATGACGCGGCCAACGAAACCGCCGCCGGTCGTCCCGGCTGCCGACGCTCCACCAGCCGCAGCGCCGCCGGCCGCCTCCGCAGCACCGGCCTCAGCAAGAGGTGCAAGAAAAGCCACGGTCGCCACCTTCTCTCTTCAACCCGCGTAAAAATTCTAGAAGGAATGACAAAATGTCAGCTCTGCTGCCGAAACCAAGCCGTTTTCCGCACCCAGTGTCGCCGCTCCCGAATGGGCAACCGCTTCACCTCGGAAAGCGGCCACGGGTAGCAGCGGGTGAGGAACTCGAAATCCCGGTACGCGGCAGCATGGTCACAGTCCGCGAAACAGGATCGCCAGACTGAGCGGCACCGGTACCTCCTGCCCACACGTCTGGTGCGTGAACATCACCTGATTGAACCGGGGCCCCGGCTGCGTCACCGCCATGAACTCCAAAACCGCCAGCCGGTCCGACATCGACATGGACCGCACCACAGCCAACGAACCCTGTGTCACGCCACCGTCGGGGGACTCAACCCGGAGCAGGCACCGGCGCAGCATCTCGGTGTTCTGCTGCGCCGTGGTGGCGTCCTTCAGGCTGGCGACGGCGTTTTGGTCGCGTCCGGTCGGGAGTCGGACGACGGCGGTTGCCCCCTTGCGCAAGGGCACCTCGAACTCGGTGCTCTCCCGGTCCGCCAAGTGGACGATCGGCACGTCGTCGAGGCTGAGGGAGAGGTCGACGGCCTCACCGCAGTGCGGGCATGGCAGGCCCTCGAACTCCACGAAGTCTCCGAAGGTCGCGCGCCGGACGGCGAGAATGAGTGCCTCCCGGTCGCCCATCAGCAGCTCGTCGGCGACCTTCCGGCTCATTGGTTCCTCGCCCACGTTCCGCACGCCGCGCAGGATGAGGGCGTCCAGGATTCGGTGCCAGTTGGTCCCGATCCGGGCCAGGGCTTCCTCGTCCTCGCCGGTCAGCTCGCGTACCTCGGCATCCCGCAGCCGGCGGCCGTCCCGCAGGATGCCCTGTTCCAGCTCCACCAGGAGGTCGGGCGGCGGGGCGATCTGGGGCTCGATTTCCTGCCGGTCTGCGGCCAGGACCGCCTGACTGGCGGCCATCGCCTGCTCGGGGGATCGATGGCCGCTGATTGCGGAGGTCCCGAACGAGTCGAAGTCGGGGAGCTGTTGGGCCATGTGTTGTCCTTGTTCAAGGTCGGGTTACTGGAAGGGTTCGATCTGTCCGTCGGGTCCGTAGGTGGAGGCGATGCGGAAGTCCCACCCCTCGTGCGCGAGGGTCAGCTGCTGGAGTTCGACTCCGTTTGCGCCAGCGTCGAGGTCACCGAATGCCAGGCTGGTGGGCCAGGCGTTGTAGATGCGCCAGCCCGCTTTGTAGGTGACGTCCTGGGTGGTGACGGGGTGGTCGAGGAGGTAGATGTCGATGTTGGCTCGGAACTCGTCCCGGCCACTGTTTCCTCCGGCGCCTTGCATGACCATGAAGATCTGCTGGACCCACTGGAAGATGTCGCTGTCGCCGACGATCAGGCCACGCGACAGGGTGATGGGTGCGAAGTCGGACTGACCGGGCATCTTCTGGGTGGTCGTGTTCATGCCGCCCTGTCTGTACACCACGACGTCGGTGGTGATGGACAGGCCGGAGATCGACATGAACCCCATCTGGGGTTGCCGGTCGCTCAAGTCCGCGTGGTGGATGAATGCTTGGAACTTGAAATTCCTAAGCGGGTCCGTTTGTATGTGTGAGAACGATGGCTGCTGTCGGGTGGTCGGGTTAACCATGGATCACCTCGCGCTAGCCGTTGGGGAGGGTGCTGGTGGCGGCGGAGACTCCGCCCTGGTACTGGGAGATCTGGATGACGATGTACTCGGCCGGGGCCTGGAGTGCGACGCCAACAGTGAGATGAACTTCGCCGTTTGCCACGGTGGCAGGTGTGTTGTTGGAACTGTCGCACACCACGAAAAACGCCTGCTTGGGGACGGTGCCGGCGAGCTGGCCGGACATCATCAACGTGGTGAGCTTCTGGGTGACGATGCCCGAGATCTTCTGCCAGAGGTTCGGACCGTTGGGCCGGAAGGCGGCGAACCGGGTGGCGTCGATCAGGACTTGCTCGATGTAGGTCAACATTCTGCGGATCGGGATGTACCGGTCGGGCATCCCCGCTTTGATCGTGCGCACCCCCATGATGCAGTAGCCGGCGCCCGGGATCGGCCGAATCACGTTGAGACCGTTCACGTTGAGCGTGTCCAGCTGATCGCTGCTGAAGACGTGCTCGACGCCTACCGCACCGATGACCGCGTAACCGGTGCCCGCCGGCGCCTGGTTGGGGCCGATGTCGGCGTCCGCCTTCGCGAACTGACCCATCACGGAACCGCCCGGGGCGAGCATTCGCGTCGCGGAGGACGAGGTGCCGGCCGGATCCGCCAGCTGGAGCCACGGCCCATACACCCCCGCATAGGCGGTCGCGGGCTGGTAGCTGCCGGGTGGTGTGGCCGCAGGCAGGAGCAGCATGTAGGTGGACGCGGCGGTGTTGGAGTCGGCGGGGGCCGGGACGGAGGGGGTGTCCAGGACCAGAAATCCGTTGCCGCGCGCCTGGATCCAGTTCAGCGCCGCGCTGATGACGGTCTGCGGGGGGACGCCGCCGGAGGCGGTGGTGTTGGCAC
>NZ_JYJF01001181.1 GCF_000955975.1 Saccharothrix sp. ST-888 | reverse complement strand
CCCAGGACCGCCACCACCGACTCCACCGACCGCGGCAACGCCACCGCCACGACCCGCTCCGGCCCCACACCCCGAGCGATCAACGCATGCGCGAACCGGTTCGCCCGCACATTCAGCTCGCGATACGTCAACTCCTCACCTGCCGACACCAACGCGACCGCGTCCGGAGTCGCCGCCACCTGCGCCGCGAACGCCTCCGGCAGGGTC
>NZ_JYJF01001180.1 GCF_000955975.1 Saccharothrix sp. ST-888 | reverse complement strand
CGGACTGCGCCGAGCGCAGCAGACCCCAGACCGGGGCGTGGACGAGGTTGTCATCGCCGGCCGCCCCGCATCGGGTCACCAGGACCAGGCGCGAGGAGGCGAACCGCTCGTCCGCCAGCCACTCCTGGACCACACCGATCACACCGTGCAGCGCGGCACGGACAGCAGAGGCGGTCTCGACAGCGGCGTCGGCGGCGTCCAGCGCGA
>NZ_JYJF01001179.1 GCF_000955975.1 Saccharothrix sp. ST-888 | reverse complement strand
CTGGACGCCTTCGTGCTCTTCTCCTCGATCGCCGGGGTGTGGGGCAGCGGCGGCCAGACCGGTTACGCGGCGGCCAACGCCTTCCTCGACGCGCTGGCCCAGCGGCGCTGGGCGGCCGGACTCGCCGCGACCTCGGTGGCCTGGGGCCCGTGGGGCGAGATCGGCATGGCGGCCGACGACGCGGCGGCCGAGCAGCTGCGGCGGCGCG
>NZ_JYJF01001178.1 GCF_000955975.1 Saccharothrix sp. ST-888 | reverse complement strand
CCAGCCAGCGCGCAACCTGCGCACCCAGCGCACCCGTACCACCCGTCACCAGCACCGTGCCGCCCGGCTTCCACGCCTGCACGGCCTCACCACGCGCAGCCCGCACCAGACGACGCGCGAACACACCCGAAGCACGTACCGCGACCTGGTCCTGACCAGCGGCGGCAGCGAGCACAGCAGCCAGCCGGCCGAGCACACGCTCGTCCAC
>NZ_JYJF01001177.1 GCF_000955975.1 Saccharothrix sp. ST-888 | reverse complement strand
GTGCCAGACGAACGGCGGGACGTCGTCCAGCGGGCGCGGGGTGGAGGTGAAGCCCTGCAGCGGGGTGCGGAAGCGGCCCTTCCAGTCGACCGTCTCCTGGCGCCAGAGCTGGTTCAGCAGCGCGTAGTTCTCGATGGCGAGCGGGATGCCCTGGCGGATGTCCTGGCCGAACCACGGGTAGACCGGGCCGGTGTTGCCGCGCCCGAGCAT
>NZ_JYJF01001176.1 GCF_000955975.1 Saccharothrix sp. ST-888 | reverse complement strand
ACCGCCCCAGCGCTCCGGCTGCTCCAGGGCCACTACCCGCCCGAATCCCCAGAGTTGAGCCTGCTCGGGGCTGGCGATACGCTCCGACCGGCCGGTCGGAGCGTATCGCCCGCCCCGAGCAGGCTCAACTCTGGGGATTCGGGCGGGTAGTGGCCCTGGAGCAGCCGGAGCGCTGGGGCGGTCTGGTCGACCTGCCGGAGACCGTGGACG
>NZ_JYJF01001175.1 GCF_000955975.1 Saccharothrix sp. ST-888 | reverse complement strand
AGCCGGATGGCGGGCTGACGGATAGCGGGCTGACGGATAGCGGGCCGGCGGATGGCGGGGCGACGGCCGAGTGGGCTGGCAGGCGAGCTGACGGCGGTACGGCCGGACGGGCCGGGCTCGGGCTCGGGCTCGGGCTCGGGCTCGGGCTCGGGCTCGGGCTCGGGCTCGGGCTCGGGCTCGGGCTCGGGCTCGGGCTCGGGCTCGGGCTCGG
>NZ_JYJF01001174.1 GCF_000955975.1 Saccharothrix sp. ST-888 | reverse complement strand
GGGACCGTGCGCTGCTGGAGCTGGTGCGCGGAGAGGTGGCCGGAGTGCTCGGCTACCTCGGTGCGCAGTCGGTCGAACCGGCCAGGGCCTTCCGGGCTTTGGGCTTCGACTCGCTGACGGCGGTCGAGATCCGCAACCGGCTGAACGCGGCCTCGGGGCTGCGCCTGTCCGCCGGCGCGGTGTTCGACTACCCGACGCCTGCCGCCCTCGC
>NZ_JYJF01001173.1 GCF_000955975.1 Saccharothrix sp. ST-888 | reverse complement strand
GGCCCCAGGTCTGAGCCTGCGTCGGGTTCTCCAGGCGGTCCGCCCGGCCGGTGGACACCGCGCCGCGCGTCACGCACCAGACCGGGGAGCGCACCCCGGCATCGCCCAGCGCCTGCACCAGCAGGCCGGTGGCGGCGAGGCCGGCGGGCATCGCCGGGTGCACCGGGTGCGGGGCCTCGTCGAGCGCGAGCAGCGCCACGACACCTGCCGGT
>NZ_JYJF01001172.1 GCF_000955975.1 Saccharothrix sp. ST-888 | reverse complement strand
TCAGCCACGCGTTCCACTCGCCGCTGATGGAGCCGATGCTGGCGGAGTTCCGCGCGGTGGCTGAGGGTCTGACCTTCGACGCCCCCCGGCTCCCGATCGGGTCGACGCTCACCGGCAAGGTCGCCGACGAGCAGAGCACCCCCGAGTACTGGGTCCGCCACGTCCGCGAGGCCGTCCGCTTCCACGACGCAGTGCAGACGCTGGAGCGTGAGGG
>NZ_JYJF01000119.1 GCF_000955975.1 Saccharothrix sp. ST-888 | reverse complement strand
GTCTGCTGCGCATCGCGTCGGACGAGTTCGACGACGCCCTCGCCGACCTCCTGGAGTGCGGGAGGCGCCAGTCCGCCCGGGAGGTGGAGAGCCCGATCGTCACCCCGTGGCGATCCGCCGCCGCCGACTGCTACGTGGCGCTTGGGTCCGCAGAACGCGCCGTACCCCTGGCCACCGAGGAGCTGCGGCTGGCCCGCGTCTGGGGAACGCCCCGCGCCGTGGGCCGGGCGCTGCGTGCCCTGGGCGTATCGCTCGGCGGTCGGTACGGTCTGGAACTGGCCGAGGAGGCGGTGGAGTTGCTGCGTGGCGCAGCGGAGCCGCTGCCCGAACTGGTGCCCGCCCTGCTGTCGCTCGGACAGGCGTTGCAGAACGCCGGCCAGAGCCAGCGGGCCCGCGAGGTGCTGCGTGAAGCCACCGAGTGGGCCGAACGGACGGGAGCAGTCCGGCTGCACCTGGTCGCGCGGGAGGCCCTGCGCGACTGCGGAGCCCGGCCACAGCGGGCACGGCACACGGGTGCTACGGCGCTCACCTCCAGTGAGCGCCGTATCGCGCAGCTGGCGGCAGCCGGTCACAGCAACGGCGAGATCGCCGGGTTGCTGCACCTCGCCGTGCGCACGGTGGAGACCCATCTGACGCACTGCTACCGAAAACTCGGCATCCGCCGCCGCGCGGACCTGGCCGTCGCCCTCGGGGACACCGGATAGGCCGGTACGGTCACCGTCGTCATCGGTCGCACCTGCGGCGCGGCTCGTCGAGGTACTCCAGACCGCTCAGCACGACGTCCGTGTCACCGACGAAGTCGATCAGACAGGCGATCTCGTCGACCCCGGCCGCCTCCGGCCTGCGTACGACGGCCTCCGCGTCCGCCACCGTGCCGAACAGGCCGCTGGTCTCGAAGTAGCGGTTGAAGGACTGCTCCACGGGGAACTCCACGTCTTCGTGACGTTGTCGATCCCGCTTCCCTGCACGATCTCGTCCAGGAGCCACGGCGCTTTCTCCTTCGCGGAATCCGCCACGGAAGCACTGCCGCTGCCCGCACTTCCGCTTTCTGGATCCGGCACATTCACCGTCGTCACCCAACCATCCGTGGAAACCCCGACATCAACTGAGCCTAGGAACCGGCCACCGCATCGGACAGAAGTAGAAGGGCAGGCCGGAGGGAAGAGCCGATGCCCTTTCGGTGCCCGGAAGGGGTCAGGCCGTGCCCTCGACGTCCCGCAGCCAGGCCTCGATCGCGTCCAGCGTGGGTTCGTGGGCCACCACCGGCATCCCGGGCTCCGCCGCATCGGTCTGCCGGAGGTCCGCAAGGCCCAGTTCCGCCCGGTCGGACACACCACGGGCATCCGCGATGTCACCGTCGAACCGGCCGGGCAGTGAGAAGAGTGCGACGGGAATCGTGGTGGGATCCTCCCGCCCGATGGCGTTGCGCAGCCCGCCGGCCAGCCGGGCCGCCTTGAACGAATTCCCGCCGCACTCGAAGAAGTTGTCGTCGATCGAGGTCGGAAATCCCAGAACACGACTCCACTGCGCCGAGACCAGAACCTCGCTGCCCTGAAGGCTGTGGAGCCGGCTCGGACACGATAGGCGGGGACGCCAGCAGCGGGCCGGCATGTACGTCAGAGTTCCCTTGCGGAGGGATCGTTCGCGCGGATTCCATGTTCTCGTGGTTTCGATCTCGTGGTCGACCACGATGGTCCCGTGCCCGCACGATGAAGGAGGGTGGGGGCCGGTCGTGAAACAAGGAGTTCTTCACTGTGCTGCAGTTTGCCGAGGACGTCCGTACGTCCCGTCGGGTACCGGTTGCCATTCATGCCTCGGACCCGATTTCCCGGGCCGGAGCGATGAGCCACCTTCGTCAGTACCCGGAGATAGCGCTCGTGGACAACCCCCAGCAGGATGGCGTAGAGGTCGCCCTGCTGATCGCCGACACCGTCGACGAGGCGGTCCTGCTGAGCCTGCGTCGGCTCGTCCGGACCGAGCACGTCCGGGTGGTTCTGGTCATGGACCGGATCCGGGAGTCCGAACTGCTCGATGTCGTCGCCTGCGGTGTCACCACGATCCTGTGGCGTCGCGAAGCAACGGGGGCGCGGCTGCTCCAGGCCATCCTCGCGGCCGAGCGGGGCGACGGCGACCTCCCGCCCGATCTGTTGGGCAAGCTGATCGGCCACATGGGACGACTCCAGAGCGGCGAGCCGGGTCCGCAGGGAACCGCCTCCGTCTCGCTGGGTATGGTGCCGCGCGAGGTCGACGTCCTGCGGTTGGTGGCCGAAGGCATGGACACCGGAGAGATCGCGGTCAAGCTCGCGTACTCGGAGCGGACGGTCAAGAACGTCCTGCACACCGTGACGACCCGGCTCCAACTGCGCAACCGCGCCCACGCGGTGGCCTACGCGCTGCGCGAGGGCTACATCTAGGCCGTGTCCCCACCGTCGGCGGGGCAGCTGGGCTGCGGCCGAAAAGGAACCGAAAACGCATTGGTGCTTCCCTCCGGACTGCCCTTCGCCTTCTGGCGGGAGCCGTGCCCGGTTCCTAGGCTCACTTCGTGATCGGGTTCTCGTGGCTGGCCGGGTGACGACGGTGGTACGACCGATCGCCCGCCCCAAGAAGGATACTGACTTCGGCGCTTCGGGGTGATTGGCCTGTTCGTGTGGCTGACTGACGGTCATCTGCGCGCTGTGCCGTTGGTATGCGCTATGCGGATGGGGGAGGGCTGACGGCGAAGGGCCGGCAGCGCCGCGAGGCGGTGCGGCTGGAGGCCGCCGGGCTGTTCGCCAATGGGTTGGAGCCGTTGGAGGTCACCCGCAAGCTGCGGGTGAGCTCGAAGTCGGCCTGCCAGCGGCACCAGGCGTGAACGCAGGGCGGGGTGGCGACCCTGGCTTCACGAGGTGCGAGCAGCCAGCGGTGCAAACTGTCCTCTCGCTGCCAGGAGAAGCTGGCCGGGTACCGCGAGGACGGTCAGTGGACGTGGTGCACTCCCAGGTGAGGGCGGCTCAGGACGACTGAGCGACGATGGCGAGGATACGACGCGCCGTCACCCGAATTTGGGGGCGGTCGGCAGCGGTGGCTGCCAGTCCGTGGGCGGCGACGTGCCGCGCGACGGCGTCGACGCCAGGGCCGATAGGCGGCGGCAGACATGCCACCTGTCCGGCCGGATCACACCGGAGACGACAGGCCGAGCTCACGCAGGCGAGGCAGGCAGACTTCACCCGGGTCATCACCATCGTCGAACCCCTCGGCGCCCACCAGCCCGCCGTCCCCACCTGACCGCACCATCCACCCCTCCGGACCGGCGGAGGCCGAGGCCCCCGGTCACGCAGGCAGCGTGATCGGGGGCCTTGCCGAGAACCTCATCCGCCCTGCTCAGGCCGCATGTTGGTACTCGTGGAGGAGCCCGCCGAGTCGATCGGTTCGGCGTACGTCGAGGCGAGCGGGCTCCGCGTTGTCGATTGGCTGGGAAAGGGCACGGAGGGGGCGGGCGTGCGTGATGAGGAGTGGCTGGCCACCACGGCCATGCGGCGCGGCGCGACACCCGGTGGGTCGGGGTCGGCTTTCCGGCCGTGCTGTTGAGTCGGCGTCAATTGGTATTACGATCGGAGGGACCAGTATCCAGGGTGGCGTGAGGGGGATTCATGGCCATCGAGTTGCCGGACGAGGTGGTGTCCCTCCTGCAGTTCATCGGGGTGAACTGGCCCCAGGTGAACGAGGACAAGGTCCGTGAGTTCGCCTCGCACGTGAAGGAGTTCGCCGACAACCTGGACCAGGCGCACCAGGCGTCGACGTCGACGGTCCATCAGATCGGCGAGGTCTACCAGGGGGCCGGGTACGAGGCCCTGCTCGCCAAGTGGGGCCAGCTGTCGGGCAGTCACATGCAGGAGCTGGTCGAGGCCTGCCACGTGGTGGCCACGGCGCTGGATGTGGCGGCGGACGCGATCGTGGCGATGAAGCTGGAGGCGATCGGCGAACTGGTGGTGATGGCGGCCGCGTTCGTGGCCGATCAGGTTGCCGCCGTGGCCACCCTCGGCGCCGCCGAGGCGGCGTTGGTACTGATCGAGGAAGCGGCAGCGAAGCTGGTCGACTATCTGGCCCAGCAGCTGGAGCAGTACATCATCGGTCAGGTGATCGAGGCGGCGGTCAGTCCGCTGATCGAGACGGTGGGCCGCGCCGTCAGCGGGTTGGTCTACCAGGCGGCCGAGTCCGCGCTCGGGGTCTCCGGCGGTGGCGGTTCGGCCGGGGAGGGCTTCCGGATCCAGCCGGAGGCGCTGGCGGCCCATGCGCAGACCATGCGGGAGCACGCCGAGACGGTGGCCGGCCACGCGGAGGTCTTCCGGTCCAGGATTTCGGGAGTGAGCTTCGAATGACCAAAGGTGCGGCCAAGGCGCTCGAGGACACGGCGCAGAAGCTGGAGAAGACCCTGGTCGAGGACGCCGGCCAGGCGGTCTCCAAACTCTACAAGGACACCCACGAGGGCCTCGAGAAATCCCTCAAGAACCACGTGGAGAACGACGCCGAGCATGCCGCGTCGCTCCGGAAGTACTTCGTCGACGACGGCGGCAAGGTGCAGGAGATCCGCAACGGGAAGCTCCACGCGCTCGACCCGGACGACAAGTCCGGCATCCACGGCTTCGTCGACCCGAAGACGCACAAGGTCAAGGATCCGTCGCCGACGGACATGCAGAAGAAGTACCACGCCCGGAAGGACAAGAAGAACCCCGGCGAGGGCGTGAAGAGCGAGAAGATCAAGGATCCGACCGACCTCTCCCGTGCCACCGAGGAGGCCCGGCGGGCCAACGGTGACTACAAGGGCAAGAACTACGCCGCTCTCAAGTACAAGGACGAGGACGGCCACAAGTTCGTCCTGGTGGGCCGGAGCGACTACGACCGCAGCCACTCGGAGCGGTCGATCGGCAAACCTCTTCTCGGCGGCCACGAGGGCGATGTCAAGGAGCTCTACACGGAACGGGCCCCCTGCCAGGACGGACCGAACTGCGAGCGATGGGTGGGCCGGCACTTCGAGTCGAAGAATCCGGACCTCAAGGTCTCGCACGGTGTCGACTACGACA
The DNA here is from genome assembly GCF_000955975.1 of Saccharothrix sp. ST-888. GTDB lineage: Bacteria > Actinomycetota > Actinomycetes > Streptomycetales > Streptomycetaceae > Kitasatospora. The sequence continues at coordinate 16,194 of NZ_JYJF01000119.1, read as the reverse complement.
ACAAGGTGGTGACGGAGGACCGGGACTGGGGGCACAAGGCGTACCTCAAGCAGCTGAAAGCGGACCACGGGGCGGGGGACCACAGCGGCACGATGGGCACCAAGGACTTCGACGAGGTCGGCCAGGAAGGCCGGACGCCACGCGTCAAGAAGCGCGCCCGCAAGGGTCTGTAGAGTCGGCATGGCGGACTGAGGAGGAGCGACAGGTGCTGGTGGAACTGGATTGGCAGGCGGTTGTGGCGAGCCAGCCGACGGGTGGCATGCTCAGGTTCCGGGCGGACGCCGCCTCGGCGATCTGGTCGGACCCGGGCACGGCCCGGTTCGCGACGGAGTTCGGCGTCCCGCACTCGCGCGGACTGTTCCGGATTCTGGCCGACCTCGCCGAGCGCGATCCGGCCGGTCCTGAGCGCGCGCTCGTCGATGACATCGACCCGTTGCCGATCGACACGCCGCACGGAGAACTCCGGCCTCTGGGCCTGCTGTTCAACTCGTTCCTCTACGTCCGGCCCGCCGACGGCACCATCTGGGTGTCGGATCCGGACGCGGAGGAGGAGTTCGAGCTGATCCACCAGGATCTGTCCTCGCTGGCCTACGTGGTCTACAAGGTCGAAGCGGAGCGGCCGGGTCCCGAGGAGGACCCGGATCCCTACGACTGGGCCGACATCGAGGAGATCATCCGGGAGGACACGGCTCGCTGGGACCGCACTCCGTTCGAGAGCGGGGCGCAGTTCTGGGAGAGGTTCCTGCTGTCCTACCCCATGATGTGAGTGAGACATGACTGACGACCTTCAGACCGGGCTCCGTGCGCAGTTCGGCGACAAGGGGCTCTGGGTGGTCCCCGGTACGGCGATCCCGCTCCCGCTCCAGGTGGGACCGTACTTCGCCGCGCCCGAACCGTCCGAGCCCGCGCTGCTCGGAGAGTTCGCCGGCATCCTCGGGTGGGAGGCCGGGCCCGTGGCGGGGCGGTTGCGGGTCGGCTACGACAACGGAGCCCAGCTGTATGTGGCCGAGGGGGGTGCCGTCCGCGCGGTCGTGCTGGGGTCGAGCATGCCCGAACTCGCCGTGAACAGCAGCGTCGAGGCCCTTGCGGCCGGGTTGCTCCTGCTGGACCGTCACCTCCCGCGCATCGGCGACGACCAGGACGAAACGGCTGCCCTCACCGCCTACCAGCAGCTGCGCCAGGGGCTGTTGGAGCTCGACCCGGCAGCCTTCGAGGACCGGGAGAGCTGGTGGCCCCGGGTGCTGGACGACCTGCGGCGGCCGCTGAACGCCGTCTCCTCCTCGGCCTTCGAGTTCGTCGACGAGGGCGGCGAGAAGCGGATCGTCACCGCGATCAGCGGCCCGGGGATGCCTCATCCCGAGGAAATGGTCTGGCACCGGCTCCAGGCGGCCGGCATCGAGCCCGAGCAGGTCACCCAGGTCTACTGCGAGCTGGAGCCCTGCATGATGCCGGGCCACTACTGCGCGCTCTGGATGGCCGACGTCTTCACCGAGGCGCAGTTCACGCACAGGTTCGACTACGGTCGGACTGCGGAGTCACGGGACGAGGGCGTCAAGGCGCTGATGATCAGCGTCGCAGAGCGCCAGGATTAGCACGATCGCAGTGCCCGAGGTGGGGATCGCGGTGCCGGAGCCGGGAGGGGACGAATGAAGGTGTCCGAGGCCGAGCGGCGAATGCCGCCGCTGGGGGCCGGGCGGCGGGCTGCAGGCCTGGCACTGCTCGGCTGGCTGGACGACGAGCGCGCACCGAGACTGTGCCGCATCATCGGGTCCCCCGGCGCGGGGAAGTCGCATCTGCTGGCCTGGTTGGTGCGGGGCTGCACGATGGGGACGACGCCGAGCGGACAGCGCATCCACGGCGTCGTCCCCGCAGCCGGGCTCTCACTGCGCGGCGCCGTCTGGACGCTGGGGCAGCAGTTCAACCTCGTCGCGCACAGCCCCGGTGAGCTGCTGGCGGCCATCGGGCGCGACGACCGGCGCACCGTGATCTGCGTACCCGAGTTCGACCGGGCCGCCGAGCCGGGCCGGCTGGTGTCCGAACTGTTGAATCCGCTCCTGGAAATGCCGCATGTCCGGCTGCTCGTGGAGGCTTCGCAGACGCCGGGTTTCGAAGCCGTGCCCGAGCCGGCGGTGCTGGACCTGGACGAGCCGCGGTGGACCGACCGGGAGCAGTTCGCCTCCTGGTGCGCCGAGGCGGGAGCGGACGGGGGCGGATACCCCTCACCGGGACGGGCGCTGGGGGAGTCACCGACCGCAGAGGACGTCGCGGCCCTGGTCTCGCGGATACCCGCGGCAGCCGACGGAAGCCGGGATCTGCGGGCGGCCGACGAGGAACTTCTCACCAAGCTGTGGGAGGTGGCCGGCCGGGCGGCGGATCTCGGCCCGCTGGCCACCGACCCCGTGCTGTACGCCCTCGCCCGGCCGACCGCCGTCACGACGGCCGTCGAGGGCCGGGACGACATCCTCGCCCGGGCCTGGCAGGCGGCCGGTCCGGGCCTGATCGACGAGCCGGATCCCGGTGTACGTGCCGCCGTACTCCGCACCCGACTGCTCGGGGTGGACGACAAGGCGGCGGCTGCGCTGACCGACGTGCCCGGCGGCTGGACGACACGTTGGGTGTCGTGGGGCCGGGGCGCGGTGGAGATGGCGGCCGCCGGCCCGGGCCCGTACACCTCGCAGCTGCTGGTGGCCGACCGGGACGGCACGGTGCGGACCTACGACTCCGGCACCGGACGGCGGACGGGTGTGGTCGTCGTCCCCGGTCCGAAGCCCCTGCGGGGGCTCGCGGTGACCTCCGGCGGCACGGTCGTCCTGCTGGACAGCTGGGGCGGGACCGGGCTGCTGGCCCCCGACCAGTCCTGGCCGGGTCTGGAACCGCACCAGCTGACCGAGGCGATCGAGGCAATCCGCGAGGGGGCCGCCGAGCTCACCACTGTGGCTGCGGTCGGTCGGCTTCCCGGTGCCGCACCGGCGTTCGGCGACGCGGCGGGTGCCGTGCACTGGGCCGAGCCCGACGAGATTCTCAGCGCGCAGCTCCACCAGGGCCCGGTGACGGCCCTCGCCGCTGTAGCGCTCGGTGGCGGTCTGTCCGAGCCGGACCTTCCCCTGCTGCTCAGCGGCGGACTCGATGGCACCGTTCAGCTCTGGGGCCCGGCCTCCGAGCCGATGTCCGAAGCCTCCGACCGGCGGGACTGCCCGGTGACCGCCGTCGCGGCCGGCGCGACCGCTGCCGGCGCACTGGTGGCCGCGGCGTGGTCCGACGGCCTGGTCCGGGTGCGTGATCTCGGTGGTGCCGGTGGCGTACTCGACATCCGGCCGGGGTCCGAGATCTGGTCGATGGCACTCATCGGGACGCTCCTGGTCCTCGGTATGCCCGACGGCCTGGCCACGATCGACCTCCGCCGACGCGGCGGTCCCTGAGGGCCGAGCCGGAGCAGGGAAGCCACGTCACGATGCAGGGACATCACCTGCTCAGGGCGGCCCGGCCGGTGCTGTACCGGCGGCGCAGGACCAGGGCGCGGATCAAGCGGACGGTGTTCGCCACCGTAGACTCGCCGACCTGGCACTGCAGGGTGAGCAGTCGGTGCTGCCGCGCGAGGATCTCGATGTCCTTCTCTCCGTCGCTCATCGGGAGAAGGCGCAGCGGCAGCGGTATGGGGAACAGGCACACATCCCGTTCGATCACTGTGGCCACGGCACACATGGGACACGTCCGCCGTCGCCCCTACGGTGACGGGTCATGGACAGTACCCAGAAGCCCGGTCTCCGCCGTGGACCGGCCATCGACGAGTCCACGGCTCCGGCGCCGTTCCTGACCGGCCGCACGGCGCTGATCACCGGAGCCGCCAGCGGGATCGGCCGGGCCTGCGCCCTCGCCTTTGCCGCGGCGGGCGCCCGGGTCTACGTCGTGGACCGTGCGGCGCAGACCGCCAGGGCCGTGGCCGAGGAGAGTGGCGGGATCGCGCTCGTGGTCGACCTGTCGGATCCGGACGCGGTGGACGGTCTGCCCGACGACGCCGACATCGTGGTCAACAACGCGGGCCTGCAGCACGTCGCCCCGGTCCACGACTTTCCGCCGGAGCGCTTCCGGCTGATCCAGCGGGTGATGGTGGAGGCGCCTTTCCGGATCATCCGACGCACGCTGCCCCACATGTACGGGCAGGAGTGGGGACGGATAGTCAACGTCTCCTCGGTGCACGGCCTGCGGGCCAGCCCCTTCAAGTCCGCGTACGTCACCGCGAAACACGGTCTGGAGGGCCTGAGCAAGGTGGTGGCGCTCGAAGGTGCCCCGTACGGCGTCACCAGTAACTGCATCAACCCCGGCTACGTGCGCACGCCCCTGGTCGAGGACCAGATCGCCGCGCAGGCCCTCGCCCACGGCATCCCCGCGCAGGACGTGGTCGAGCAGGTGATGCTCGAACGATCCGCGATCAAGCGTCTGATCGAGCCCGACGAGGTCGCCCGGGCCGCGCTCTGGCTCTGCTCCGCACACTCGGGCTACGTCACCGGGACCTCCCTGCCGCTGGACGGCGGCTGGACCGCCCACTGACGGCCCCCGCCGTCACCCCGATCGCCGCCGGGCGGTCGCGCCCGCCCGGCGGTAGCACCACCCATCACCAGTGCCGCGCCGCACCCCGGTTGCGCACGCCCGCCGCACGCCCACTTCCGCCACATCCTCACTTCCGCCACATCCCCTGAGACGGTGACTCCATGGCCAGCGCTCCCAACGCCGTGAACGCGCCCGCCGGACCCAACGGCCTTGCCCGTGTGGTCGGCGCCAGCCTCATCGGTACCACGATCGAGTGGTACGACTACTTCCTCTACGGCTCCGCAGCCGCCCTGGTCTTCGGCAAGCTCTTCTTCCCCGAGTCCGATCTGCTGACCGGCACCCTGCTCGCCTTCCTGACCTACGCCATCGGCTTCGCCGCCCGCCCGATCGGCGCCCTGGTCTTCGGCCACTTCGGCGACCGCCTGGGCCGCAAGAAGCTCCTGGTCGTCAGCCTGCTGATGATGGGCTCCGCGACCGCGCTGATCGGCTGCCTGCCCACCTACAAGTCGGTCGGCATCGCCGCGCCGATCCTGCTCACCACGCTCCGCGTCATCCAGGGCTTCGCGCTCGGCGGCGAGTGGGGCGGCGCCGTCCTGCTCGTCTCCGAGCACGGCGACCCCAAGCGCCGTGGCTTCTGGGCCTCCTGGCCGCAGGGCGGTGCGGCGCTCGGCAACCTCCTCGCGGTCGGCGCACTCACCCTGCTGGCCAACGTCCAGACCGACGCCACGATCCTCGCCTGGGGCTGGCGCATCCCCTTCCTGCTCTCGGCAGTACTGGTCGGGATCGGCCTGTGGATCCGCCTCTCGGTGGAGGAGTCCCCGCTCTTCCGGCAGGCCCTCGCCAACGACGAGAGCCGCAAAGCAGCACAGGCCAGGGAGCAGACCCCGCTGCTCGCCGTACTGCGCCACCACTGGCGCGACGTCCTGGTCGCCATGGGCGCCCGGATGGCCGAGAACATCTCGTACTACGTCGTCACCACCTTCATCCTCGCCTACTGCGTCGGGCACCTGAAGGTCGAGAAGCAGACCGCGCTCAACGCCGTCCTGATCGGCTCGGCGATCCAGTTCTTCCTGATCCCCCTGTTCGGCGCGCTCTCCGACCGCGTCGGCCGCAAGCCCGTCTACCTCCTCGGCGCGGCCGGGATGGGTGTCTGGATCTGGCCGTTCTTCGCCTTGGTGGACAGCAGGAGCTTCGCCATGATCACCCTGGCGGTGACCATCGCGCTGGTCTTCCACAGCGCCATGTATGCGCCGCAGGCGGCCTTCTTCTCCGAGATGTTCGGCACCCGGATGCGCTACTCCGGTGCCTCCATCGGCGCCCAGTTCGCCTCGGTCGCAGCCGGCGCCCCCGCCCCGCTGATCGCCGTCGCCCTGCTCGCCTCGTACGGGAACTCGTCCCCGATCTCGGTGTACGTCGGGATCGCGGCGGTGATCACGGTGGTCGCGATGCTCTTCGCCAAGGAGACCCGTGACCGCGACCTGGCGGACATCGCCCCCTCCTCCGGCGCCGCCGCCGCGGCCACCGAGACGGACCTGGCAATCGCCGACTCCTGACCTGCCGCACACACCGAAACGACCTGCCGCACACCGTGTGACCGTGGTGCCGGATCAGACGTCCGGCATCCTGTTCAGCAGCCACAGCACGCTGTTGTCTCCGCCGAGTTCGGGGAAGTGGTGCATGGTTTCCTCGCAGAGCTTGATGAGGTGTGCCTTCTTGCCCCGCTCGGGCAGCTGGTGGAACTCGAAGGTGGGCGCCATGTGCTCGGGGATTCCGGACGCGTGGACGAGCGGTCTGGCGACCATGATCTCGGCCACGCGCACCAGCACACCCTGCATGAGCGAGATGAAGGTGCGCTCCAGGTGGTAGCGCTTGTTCTCCTTGTTCGGTTCGAGGGTCTTCCACGAGGTGTCGTAGATGACGTCCAGCATGTGCATCGTGTAGCAGTACGCCGCGTTGAAGAGGGTGTTGATGGCGTGTGCCGCCGGCTCGGTCTTCTTGTCGTAGCCGACGGCTTTCGGGTCGGTGGGCAGGTTGTACACGTTGCCCAGCGGCTCGACGCCGTCGGCGATCCGCTTGAACTTGGTGTAGTGCGGCAGCTCGTCGAGGCCGGGGATCGGCTTGAGCGGGTCGATCGGCACCGAGGGGCGCTTGGGGTCGACCCCTTCGCCCTGTTCCACGATGATTTTCAGCGCGTCCAGCGCGGTCTTCAGATCGTGCACCAGGACCGGTCCGCCGCCGCCGTCCTTGTTCCAGTACGCGCTCACGTACTGGAACTCCGGCTTGTTGTCCCGCCAGATCTTCTTCCCGGGTTCCTTGCTGAGAACGGCGAGCCGCTCGCCGACCGACTTGTAGAACTCGCCGATGGTCCGGTACCAGCCCTCGGGGATGGTCTCGTTGGTGGTCTCGTCCTGTCTCGGGAGCTCGAACTCCATGAAGACTTCCTTGACCAACGTCTCGCTGCACGGCCCCAGATGCAGGGTCAGCTCGGGCCAGCGGTGCAGCATGAGCGAGGGGTACGTCGGGATGAAGTCCTTGTCATAGAACTTGATCTTCTTCCGGGCGCCGAGTGCGACCAGGATGTTGCGCACCAGGGACAGGTGCAGCATCTCCTCGACCACGATGCTGCGGATCAGCCGGAAGGCGCCCATGCCCGGGTCCCACTGGGAGCAGCCACGGGTCTCGATGGAGAACGCGGCGTACAGGTACATCGGGACCGTGGACATCTCCAGATAGGCGGCCTGGCACAGGTGGTTGATCAGCTGCTCCAGGTCCTTCTTGTCGCTCTGGGGGTCGACCGGCCACAGGGCCATGGCCGGCGGCACGAGCTCCGTGGTGAGGGCTGCGGTGGTCATCGGGTTGCTCCTTTTCACTCGGGGAAGGCAGACGGGAGGGGAACGTGGCGTTCGGGGAACCGCTCGCACAGAAGCCGGTAGGCGTCCGGCTCCAGTTCGCTCGTGACGACCGCGTAGTCGCGCCGGGAGAGGGCCAGATGCACGGGCGGTCCCGGTACGGGCGGCTCGGTGGGCAGACCGTGAAGGACCGCGGCGTGGTAGGCGTGCACAGGCGCGCAGCACCGCAGTACCCGAAGGAACGGAACCGACGCCGGTCCCGGACTGTCGTGGACCTCGGTGAAGGCCCGCTCGTAGCGGGCGAGATCGACTAGGACGTCCACCCAGCCCTCGCGCCGGGCGGTCGGGAGCCCGCGGTCGGGTCGGTGTGCGGCGAGGTGCTCGGCGAACCGCGCATCCAGGTGGAAGAGGGTGTAGGAGTGCGATGGGCGGGCGTCGAGGTAGTCGAGGGCGAAGTCGTCGAACAGCTCCGGGCCGAGCAGGGCGCGCAGGCCGGGATGCAGTCCGCGCATCGTCTCCAGCAGGCGCAGGCGGTAGCCGCGTCGGTAGATGTCGAGCCGCTGGTGCGCGCTCAGTGTGGCGGAATCGGTGAGGACGGCGCCGACGGCCTGCGGTTCCGGACGGGCGGGATCGAGGATCGCGCGCTGCAACCAGTGCTGGGTGTCTGCCAGGGTGCCGGTCGGACTAGCCACAGCTCACCCGTGCGTGAGTGCGTCCGGGCGCGGCGCTGTGCCGCCGGGCCTTGTCCAGTTCGGCGAGCAGTTCGGGGAAGGCTGGGATGTGGTCGTCCCATTCGAGCAGGGTGGCGACCGGCCCGGTGAGGGAGGTCGCCAGCCGGTACAGCCGCCACACCGGGTCGGCCACCGGCTGGTCGTGGGTGTCGATGACGTGGGTGCCGAGATGGGTGTGGCCGGCGAGGTGGATCTGTACCACGCGCTCGTGCGGCAGCGCCCGTACGTACTGCTCCGGGTCGAAGCCGTGGTTGACGGAGGAGACGTAGACGTTGTTGACGTCCAGGAGGAGTCCGCAGCCGGACTCGGTGGCGAGCCGGGAGACGAATTCCCACTCGCTCATCTCGGAGTGGGTGAACTCGACGTAGCTGCTGGGGTTTTCCAGCACCAGCGGACGTTGGAGGAAGTCCTGTACGGCCCGCACCCGGTGGACCATGTGGGCCAGCGCCTCCTCGGTGAACGGGACCGGCAGCAGGTCGTGGGTGTTGAGCCCGGCTACCCCCGTCCAGCAGATGTGGTCGGAGATCCAGCGCGCGCCGATGTCGTCGGCCAGGCGGCGCAACCGGCGCAGGTAGTCGAAGTCGAGGGGGTCGGTACTGCCGATCGACAGCGAGACGCCGTGCATGACGACCGGGTAGCGCTCGGCGATCCGGTCGAGCGCGTGGCGCGGAAAGCCGCCCGAGTCCGTGAAGTTCTCGGAGATGATCTCGAACCAGTCGACGGGCGGCCAGTGCGTGAGGACGTGCCGGAGGTGCGGGGTGCGCAGACCGACACCGAACCCCAAGTCGCTTGCGGGCAAGGCGGTGGTGGCCGGAGGCGTTTCCGCGGTCGTACATCGGCCCCCACTCATGTGCCGGTGCCCTGGGGAGCCGGAGGAATCTTCCGCTTCTCCTCGTACCGGGGCACCATGTCGTCCGGGAAGCCCTCGCCGGGGGAGGGCCCGAAGGGCCGTCCGGCCGCGTACATCCGTTCCTCGAAGATCTTCCGAGCCCGTTTCCACACGCTCGTGCCGCGGTAGGGCCCGGCGGCGTGCACCCGGCTCTCGTTGATGGGGCTGGCACAGCTGCCGTTCCAGCGGCACTCCTGGCTGCCGGGCCTGGCCTGCTCCGCGTCGCTGCCGCTGTATCCGCAACCGCCTTGTCCCCGACACTCGTTGTCGCCATGACAGACGTGGAACACCGTGGCGCACTGCCCCATCCCGGCCATTTCCCCGGTGCCGTTGACCCCGTGCCCCTGGCAGGAGTTCAGCCCCATGCACACATGGAGCTCGACCTCCTTCTGCAGCTTCTTCGGCTCGACGAACTGCACGTTGGCCTCTCTGGCCCCCACCCGCTTCTCGGCACCGAGCTTCCCGCCCTCGATGAGCAGGGAGACCTCCTTGGCGCTCAGCCTCCGGTACCCGTTACCGTCGTGCTCTGCTGCGCCCATGCGCGTTCTCCTTTCCGATGGGCTCCGGACTGCTCTGTGAAACGGCCGGAGCGGGACCCCCACTGGGGGTTCCATCGCACTCGAACCAACAAACCCGCTAGAAGGGTGAAAACCGTCATCTCCAAAGCGCAGGTGACGACAACCGGCCTGGCGCATGCTAGACACGCCACTGTTGATCAGACCTGACCAAGCCCTACTAGGAGCGCGGCCGGAGGCCGGCGAGGCGGGCTTCGAGCGCACCGACCTCGGACTCGACGCTTGACACGACATGGTCGGTCACATAGCCGAGCGGGGCGTTGACGCGGATCATGTGGAGGTTGTCGGACGCCGTCATCGTGTGCACCTGTTCCAAGTGGGGAAGGTCGGCGGTGAGCCACCGCATCATGGCGGCCTTGACCGCCCGGCCGAGTCCGAGCCCGCGGAACTCGGGTAGCACGGCTGTGTCTTCCTGGTGGCAGAAGCTCGACTGCCGCGGGATGATCGCGATCTCGGTGAAGCCCGCCACCGCCCCGCTGCGCTCGTCAACGGCTACGACGTACCGGTGTGTTTCGCCGATCTCGCGCATTCTGGTTTCGTACTGCCGTACCCGTTCCGCGGTCCAGTCGGGGTGCCGGTAGCTCGTCTCGCCGGTCGGTGAGTCGGCGATGGCGTTGCGGGCCCGGGCGAAGCTCTGCACGAGGTCGTCCGGGGCTGTGTCCACCCACTTCTGGATCCGGAACCCGGGAGTCGGCGGCACCTGCCACCGCGCCGGGTCCACGCTCTTGATGTCCAGGTGGTGTGAAGCGCGTTGCGCGACCGCGCGGAAGCCGAGGGCGTTCGTCCACTTCTCGCCGTCCGCACTGGCCTTGGTCTGACCGGCGATCCTCCGGCAGCCGCGCTCGTGGATCTCCGGCAGCATCGTCTGGAGCAGTCGTGTCCCGACACCGCGCCTGCGGTACTGGGCTGACACGCGCACCGAGATGATGGCCCGCTCGCTGTTCTCGTCCGTCGGGAAAACGGCGCTCGCTGTGCCGATCAGCCGCCCGCTGTCGCGCGCGACCCACAGTCGTTGCAGTCCCAAGTACGAGGTGGATTGGCGCAGTTGCTGCACGTAGGAGTCGTACGGCGGCACCGGGCTGCTCGGGTAATCTGCGGCGGTTGACGTGACGGCGAGTTCGTACCAAGCGCGGAGCTCGTCCGACGAGGCGTGTTCCGCTGCGAACGGCGCTGTTTCCAGGCTCATGACGACATTCCTTTCCTTGACCTCGAGGGCGGGGCGCCTGCCGAGTGCTGTCAGAGGTTGAGCAGCCGGTGGCCGGCCAGCGCAGGCGGTCGGCTCCCAGGTGATCGTGATCAGTCCGAAGCCGAACAAACCTCTGCCATGTGAGAGCACCTGTTGCGTGAACGGTTGCACCGCGCCGGGGGTGTCGAACGCGGGAATGCGCGCGGCGCGCAGGGCTTCGGCGACGGTACGCACACGGTGCTCATAGCCGAGGTCGACGACGGCTTCGTCCCAGTGGGAGGCATCGCGTAGGGCGGCGGTGGAGATCCGTCCGCCTCGTGGGCCGACGAAGAGGCGGGTCATGGGGTCGTTGTCGATGACGGTCATGCGCCGGTCCACGTGGTCGTGGATGTCTTCGATGGTGGGGGCGGTGCGGCGGCGTCTGCCTGCGGGGCCGCTGTCGACGATGCCGCCGGGGCCGGGGTGGTCCGGCGGTGTAGGGGCCGGGATCCTTGTCGGGGTGTTCCGGATGGCGCGACAATCGATACGGGTCGGGCCGCCGGACCAGCCCGGGCCTGATGGCAGGCGGTGATGTTCTGGTGGCCGAGGGCGATACCGGTGAGCGCGACCGCCTGCTGGTCGCCGCGGCTCGCCGGGCCGTTTCCGAGACCAGGGGCCACGCCGCGAGCGTCTTTCTCCGCTCGTGTGACCGCCGTTCGCTGGTGCTCGCCGCCTCCTGCGGGGCGCCGCCGTCGTTGCTGGGCGGCTGGCGGCTGATTCCGGTGAGCAGCCCGATCCCGGTCGCCGTGGCGTACCGGTCCGGCCGGACGGTTCACCTCGCCGATGCCGATGAGACGATGCGCCGGTACCCGCAACTGGCGGTGGCGCTGCCGTACCCGTTCGGCTCGGCCTCCGTGCCGCTCCGGGCCGAGGCGGAGCACTTCGGGGCGCTGGCGGTGGTGTGGGCGACCGAACCGGGTGACCAGGGCCTGCCGCGCGCCCAGCGCCGCCAGCTTCGTGCCACCGCCAACCGGCTGGGCACCGCGCTGGCCGAGCTCCAGGCCGGCGGCGACCCGGTCGAGTGCGACCCGCGAACAGCCGCCGTCGAGGTGCCCGCCCTCGGCCGTTTCTCGGTCCGGGTGGGCCTGCTCGACTGGGAGCCCGCCACCGATCAGGTCGTCGGGGACGAGAGTCTCTGCACGGTCTTCGGCCTCGAACGCGAGGCGTTCGACGGGACGTTCGGGGGACTCACCGCCAAGGTGGTCCCCGGTGATCTGGCTGCGTTCCGGGCCGAGGTCCGGGCCGCGTCCGACGGCAGAGTGCTCTCCCACCGGCTGCGGGTGTGGGTGGACGAGGCCCGGCGGCGCACGGTCGAGCTCTGGGTCCGCGTATCGAACCACGGCCCGGCGGCCGGCGAAGGGCCGGGAACCCGGGTGGTCGGTGCCGTCCTCGACGCGGGGGACGGCGCTTCGGCGGTCGCGGCGATCGAACGTCTCACCGACGGCGTGCTGGAGCTGGACACGGACGGGCGGCTCACCTGCCTCAACGGCAGTCTGGAGCGGCTGTTGCAGGTCCGGCGGGAGGAGGTGCTGGGCCGGCGGATCTGGGACGTCCTGCCATGGCTGGCCGCGCCCACGTACGAGAACCGGTTCCGCGCCGCACTGGTCTCGCAGCGGACCATCTCCTTCCTGGCGTGCCGCCCGCCCGACCAGTGGCTCGCCTTCTCGCTCCACCCGGACCCGAGCGGCGTCACCGGCCGGGTCGTACCGGTCGGCGGGCCGACCACGGCGACACCCGCGCCTGCGGCGGCACCCGAGGCTGCGGACGCTGCGTTCCCGGACGCCGCGTTTTCGGAGGCCGCGTTCCCGGACGCTGCGTTCCCGGATGTCGCTCCATCGACCGGTCTCGCGATGATGTATCACGTCCTCCAGCTCGGCAGCGCGCTCACGCAGGCGGTCACCGCGCGTGAGGTGGGCGACGTCGTGGCGCACCAGCTGCTGCCGGCCTTCGGGGGCCAGCAGGCAGCGATCTACCTGGCCCAGTCCGGACTGCTGCACCTGCTCGCGCGCACGGGCTGCGAGGAGGCGTTCCCGCTCCGGCTGGAGGGCGCGTCCCTCCAGGCCCGCCTGCCCGGGACCGAGGCGCTGACCTCCGGCGTCCCGCTGTTCGTCGAGTCGCCGCAGGCACTGGCGGACCGCTATCCGGGGATCCCCACCGGCGAGTCGCGTGCCTGGGTGTTCCTGCCGTTGATCGCCTGCAACCGTCCGATCGGTACCTGCGCGCTCGGGTTCGACCGGATCCACCCGTTCACGATCGAGGAACGCGGTGCGCTCACCTCGCTGGGCGGGCTGATCGCCCAGGCACTGGAACGTGCCCGGCTGTACGACGAGGAGTCCGCCATCGCGCGCGGTCTCCAGGACGCACTGCTGCCGCACCGGCTGCCCAGCCTCCCGAACATCCGCACGGCGGCCCGCTACCTGCCCGGGACTCGCGGGATGGATATCGGCGGCGACTGGTACGACGTCGTTCCCGCCGGCCGCAGCGTCGCCCTGGTGGTGGGCGACGTCGAGGGGCACAGCGTCGCCGCCGCCGCGACGATGGGGCAGCTGCGCAGTGCCGCCCGGGCCTACACCACAGCCGGCCAGCGGCCCAGCCAGGTGGTCACCGGGACCAACCGGCTCCTGGTGGACCTCGACTCGGGGCTGCTCGCCAGCTGCTGCTACCTGAGCCTCGATGCCCGCAGTGGCCGGGTGTGTGCGGTCCGGGCAGGCCACTGCCCGCCGCTGCTCCGGCAGCCGGAAGGTACCGCGGAGGTGCTGGACCTGCCCGGCGGGCCGCTGCTCGGGGTGGATCCCGCGTCCGCCTACCCGGAGTCCCCGCTGACCCTCCGCCCCGGTTCGATCCTCGCGCTCTACACGGACGGCCTGGTCGAGGAACGCGGCACCGGGATCGACCAGGGGATCGACCGCCTGCGGGCGGCGCTGGCCCACGCCCGCTCGGGCTCGCTGGAGGCGCTGGCCGACCATCTGCTGCACGGGGCCGAGCGGTTGACCAGCCGGGCGGACGACATCGCCCTGCTGCTTGCCGAGTACCGGCCCACACCCACGGGTGAACCGGCCGAGCGAAGCGGGGAGTGCTGATGCCCGCGCCGGGGATCAGCCGGGGATCAGCCGGGGATCATCAGCCAACGTGACCAGGTACTGACCAGTACGGATGAGTTCTCGGCACCCACAGTCCCCGATCTTGGCGGGCCCCGCTCAGGCTGCCGGACGGCTGCCGAGCGTCGCTGGAACCGGGCGCTGGAGTGGCGGGGGGCCTCGGCGTTCGGACGGGTCCGCTCAAGTGATCGGAACGGCCGAAAGCTAGCATGTGCGCATCGCCTAGCTCGAAAGATGGACCTGTGACTGTCAATGAGGACGTGTTCACTAATTGGAAGAACCGCGAGGAGATCGCGGAGTCGATGATCCCGATCATCGGGAGACTGCATCGGGAGAGGGACGTCACGGTCCTGCTGCACAGCCGCTCCCTGGTGAACAAGTCGGTGGTCAGCATTCTCAAGACTCACCGATTCGCCCGCCAGATAGCCGGTGAGGAGCTCTCGGTCACCGAGACGCTGCCGTTCCTGCAGGCCCTCACCAAGCTCGATCTCGGCCCTTCCCAGATCGACATCGGCATGCTCGCCGCTACGTACAAGACCGATGACCGAGGCCTCTCGGTGGAGGGCTTCACCGCCGAAGCCGTCGCCGGGGCCACTGGCGCCAACAAGCTGGAACGCCGCGAGTCGCGCGACGTCGTCCTGTACGGGTTCGGCCGCATCGGCCGGCTCCTCGCCCGCCTGCTCATCGAGAAGGCCGGTTCGGGCAACGGTCTGCGGCTGCGGGCCATCGTCGTCCGCAACAGCGGCGGCGAGGACCTCGTCAAGCGCGCCTCGCTGCTGCGCCGTGACTCCATCCACGGCCAGTTCCACGGCACGATCACCGTCGACGAGGCGAACAACAAGATCATCGCCAACGGTCACGAGATCACGGTGATCTACTCCAACGACCCGACGACGGTGGACTACACGGCGTACGGCATCGACGACGCCATCCTCATCGACAACACCGGCCGGTGGCGCGACCGCGAGGGCCTGTCGAAGCACCTCCGCCCCGGCATCGCCAAGGTGGTCCTGACCGCGCCGGGCAAGGGCGACGTCCCCAACATCGTCCACGGCGTCAACCACGACACGATCAAGCCGGACGAGCAGATCCTGTCCTGTGCGTCCTGCACCACCAACGCGATCGTCCCGCCGCTGAAGGCGATGGCGGACGAGTATGGCGTCCTGCGCGGCCACGTGGAGACCGTCCACTCGTACACCAACGACCAGAACCTGCTGGACAATTACCACAGCTCCGACCGCCGTGGCCGCTCGGCAGCGCTCAACATGGTCATCACCGAGACCGGCGCGGCCTCCGCCGTCGCCAAGGCGCTGCCCGACCTCAAGGCGAAGATCACCGGCAGCTCGATCCGCGTCCCGGTGCCGGATGTCTCGATCGCGATCCTCAACCTGCAGCTCGCGCGGGAGACCAACCGCGCGGAGGTCCTCGACTACCTCCGCAACGTGTCGCTGACCTCGCCGCTCAAGCGCCAGATCGACTTCATCAGCGCCCCTGACGCGGTCTCCAGCGACTTCATCGGCTCGCGCCACGCCTCGATCGTCGATGCCGGCGCCACCAAGGTCGAGGGCGACAACGCGATCCTCTACCTGTGGTACGACAACGAGTTCGGCTACTCCTGCCAGGTCATCCGGGTCGTCCAGTACGTCTCCGGAGTCGAGTACCCGACCTACCCGGCCCCGGCGGTCTGATCTCGGCGGACGGTCTGATCCCGCCGTCACGCCGTCACGTCGTCTTGGCGTCTTGGCGGGTGAGGTGGCGGTGGGGTGGCAATCGATCCCGAACGGCTTCTGATTGCTGTCCCACCGCCAGTCGGCGCGGGTGATCTGCCTCGTGCTGACGCTGAAGCCCCGGCTGGACCGGCACGCTGTGGCGCCGTGTCCTGGATTTGCCCCCGGCCCCCGATGGGGTAGTGTTCTCTAGTCGCTCGGCAGGGAGCACCGGACACGCGTCGGCGCGGACGGTCCCGGGGCGGCCAACCCTCTGAAACACCACTTCTTCTGTTCGAGCTGAGTCGTGCTCTGGCATGTCTCGGTTGGAATTGTTGTGTGCTTTTCTGGGTTGTGGCCGGGTTCGCTTCTCGGAGCGGGGATCGGCTAAGGTTTGGGGCGTCGGACGGGCCGTCAGGTCGGTTCGGCAAAGGGTTTTCCGAGAGCCGGGAAGCGTGAAAGACGGATCAGAGTGATCTGATAGAGTCTGGAGCGCCGAAAGGCCGAAGGAAAGCGGATCGGGTGAGTGAAACTCCGGAAAACGGAGCGGAAAGCATCTGATAAGCTGGAAAC
>NZ_JYJF01001171.1 GCF_000955975.1 Saccharothrix sp. ST-888 | reverse complement strand
CCGGATCGACCAGGCCCTGTACGCGGTCATCATGGAGGCCTACGTCCACGGCGTGTCCACGCGGTCGGTCGACGACCTGGTCAAGGCCCTCGGCGCGGACACCGGAATCTCCAAGAGCGAGGTCTCCCGGATCTGCCAGGACCTGGATGGCCAACTGACCGCGTTCCGCAGCCGCCCCCTGGACCACGTCCGCTTCCCGTACATCTACCTCGACG
>NZ_JYJF01001170.1 GCF_000955975.1 Saccharothrix sp. ST-888 | reverse complement strand
CCGCGGATGACGGTGGGTGACATCATCGGGGAGCCGTTCGAGATCCATCCGGAGGTGGCGCCGAAGGGCGACCGCCGTAGGGCGGTTCAGGATCTGCTGGACGTGGTGGGGCTCAATCCGGAGTACATCAACCGGTATCCGCACCAGTTCTCGGGTGGTCAGCGTCAGCGGATCGGTATCGCGCGCGGTCTGGCGTTGAAGCCGGAGGTGATCATC
>NZ_JYJF01001169.1 GCF_000955975.1 Saccharothrix sp. ST-888 | reverse complement strand
GATGTTGCACGAGCACCAGCGGACCTCGGCACCCAGCGCGGTGAGGGTCTCGATCAGCACCGCCGTCTGCACCGTCATGTGCAGCGAACCGGTGATCCGCGCACCCGCCAGCGGCTGCGAGGCGGCGTACTCCTCGCGGATGGACATCAGACCGGGCATCTCGTGCTCGGCCAGCTGGATCTCCTTGCGCCCGAAGGACGCGAGGGACAGATCGGCGAC
>NZ_JYJF01001168.1 GCF_000955975.1 Saccharothrix sp. ST-888 | reverse complement strand
CTGGCTGATGCCGCTGCTCTGGTGGCCGCGCGTGGCCGCCTGATGCAGGCGCTGCCCGCCGGTGGTGCGATGGTGGCGGTCGAGGCCGGTGAGGCCGAGTTGCTGGCGCTGCTGGCCGGTAGTGAGTCCGAGGTGGGTATCGCGGCGGTCAACGGGCCTTCGTCGGTGGTGATTTCCGGCGACGAGCAGGCGGTTCTCGAGGTCGCGGCGGAGTGGGAGG
>NZ_JYJF01001167.1 GCF_000955975.1 Saccharothrix sp. ST-888 | reverse complement strand
CGGTGGCCGCGTGTGATGTGGCCGACCGTGCGGCGCTGGCCGGTCTGCTCGACTCGGTCGAGCTGTCGGCGGTGTTCCACACGGCCGGTGTGCTGGACGCCGGTGTCGTCGACGGCCTGAGGGTGGAGCGGTTCGCCACGGTGGCGCGTCCGAAGGTGGATGCGGCGCTCAACCTGCACGAGCTGACGGCCGGGATGGACCTGTCGGCGTTCGTCCTGTT
>NZ_JYJF01001166.1 GCF_000955975.1 Saccharothrix sp. ST-888 | reverse complement strand
ACGCCTGCCGCGCTGGCCGGGTTCCTGCGGTCGGAGCTGGTGGGCGAGCAGCCCGCAGCCGCGGCGGTGACCGGTCCGGTGGTGGCACTGGATGACGACGCGATCGCGATCGTCGGTATGAACTGCCGCTACCCGGGCGGCGTGGAGTCGCCCGAGGACCTGTGGCGACTGGTGTCCCAGGCCCAGGATGCGATCTCCGGTTTCCCGGCGGGCCGTGGCTG
>NZ_JYJF01001165.1 GCF_000955975.1 Saccharothrix sp. ST-888 | reverse complement strand
GCTGCTGCGACGGACCGTTCGGGGCGGTCAGGCCGTTCGACGCACCGTCCTGGTTGACGGCGGAACCACGGACGATCGCCAGCACCTGGTGGCCGTTGCTCCGCGCGTCCGACAGGCGCTCCACGAGCAGCATGCCGACGCCCTCGCCCCAGCCGGTGCCGTCAGCGTCCGCCGAGAACGCCTTGCAGCGGCCGTCGGCCGACAGGCCGCGCTGACGGCTG
>NZ_JYJF01001164.1 GCF_000955975.1 Saccharothrix sp. ST-888 | reverse complement strand
GCGTTGGCGGCGGCGTAGTCGCCCTGGCCGGCGTTGCCGAACGCGCCGGTGATGGAGGAGAAGCAGACGAAGGCCCGCAGCGGCAGGTCGCGGCTCAGTTCGTCCAGGTTGACCAGGCCCCGCACCTTCGGTGCCAGCACCCGGGCGAGCTCCTCGGGGTCCTTGCGGATCAGGTAGTTGTCGGCGACCAGGCCCGCGCTGTGCACGATCCCGGTCAACGGCC
>NZ_JYJF01001163.1 GCF_000955975.1 Saccharothrix sp. ST-888 | reverse complement strand
GGCGGCACGGTGCTGGTGACGGGTGGTACGGGTGCGCTGGGTGCGGAGGTTGCGCGCTGGCTGGTGCGTAACGGTGCCGGGCAGTTGTTGCTGACGAGCAGTCGTGGTCTGGATGCGCCGGGTGATGCCGAACTGCGTGATGAGCTGGCCGGGTTGGGTGCGACCGTCACGGTGGCCGCGTGTGATGTGGCCGACCGTGCGGCGCTGGCCGGTCTGCTCGACTC
>NZ_JYJF01000118.1 GCF_000955975.1 Saccharothrix sp. ST-888 | reverse complement strand
CGAGATCGTCGAGATCGGCAAGCAGCTGCTGATCACCCGAGGCGCGCTCACCACCTTCTCGATCGCCAACGACGTCGCGAAGTACTTCGCGATCATCCCGGCGATGTTCGCCAGCGTGTACCCGGGCCTGAAGCACCTGAACATCATGGGTCTGCACAGCCCGACCTCGGCGATCACCTCGGCGATCATCTTCAACGCGCTGGTCATCATCGGTCTGATCCCGCTCGCCCTGCGCGGTGTCAAGTACCGCCCGTCCGACGCCAGTTCGCTGCTCCGCAGGAACATCGGAGTCTACGGTTTCGGCGGTCTGGTCGTACCGTTCATCGGGATCAAGCTGATCGACCTCGTCGTGCAGTTCATCCCCGGCCTGAGCTGAGAGAAGCAGGAAATGTCCAAGCCACTGCCCACCGCCGTGCGCACGCACCTGACCGCGCTGCGGATGCTGCTGGTGATGACCGTGATCCTCGGTCTCGCCTACCCGCTGCTGGTCACCGGGATCAGCCAGGTCGCCTTCGCCGGCAAGGCCAACGGTTCGCTCGTCAGCTCCAGCGGCAAGGAGATCGGCTCCAGCCTGCTCGGCCAGAGCTACAACCTGCCCAGGAAGGACCCGAACGACCCGAACGAGGAGGCCCAGCCGGACCCCAGGTGGTTCCAGCCGCGCCCCTCCGCCGCCGGCACCGGTTACGATGCCAAGAGTTCGAGCGCCAGCAACCTCGGCCCCAACAGCGCCGACCTGCTGAAGGCGGTCGAGGACCGGCGGGCCGCGGTCGCGGCCTTCGACGGGGTCGCCCCGGCCACCGTCCCGGTGGACGCGCTGACCGCCTCGGGATCCGGGCTCGACCCGGACATCTCGGTGGCCTACGCCCGCGAGCAGGTCGGCCGGGTCGCCAAGGCCCGCAGCCTGTCGGCCGACACCCTCAACCACCTGATCGACACCTGCACCGACGGCCGTTCCCTCGGGTTCCTGGGCCAGCCCGGCGTCAACGTCGTCCTGCTCAACAAGGCGCTGAGCGAGCAGAAGTGACAATGTCACGAACGACTCAGTGATCCGACCGACCCGGGTACGGGGGCCAACGCCCCGCACCCGGGTCGGTCGCCCGTGTACCCGCCTGCGTGCCGGACCCCGCGCACGCCCTCCGCAAGGAAAGAGCAGCGCCCATGTCCCGTGACCTCACTCCCGGCACCCTCACCCGCCGCGGGAAGTTGAGGGTGTACCTCGGCTCGGCACCCGGTGTCGGCAAGACGTACCGGATGCTGGACGAGGCGCGCAGACGGCAGGAGCGCGGGGCGGACGTGGTGGTCGGGTACATCGAGTGCCACGGCCGCCGGCACACCGAGAACATGCTGGCGGGCCTGGACATCGTTCCGCGCCTCACCCGCACCTACCGGGACACCGAGTTCCAGGAGATGGACCTGGAGGGGGTGCTCGCCCGCAGGCCGACCGTGGTCCTGGTGGACGAGCTCGCACACACCAACATCCCCGGCGGGCGCAACGCCAAGCGCTGGCAGGACATCGACGAACTGCTGGACGCGGGCATCGACGTGATCACCACCGTGAACATCCAGCACCTGGAGTCGCTCAACGACGTGGTCCAGAAGATCACCGGAATTCCGCAGCGGGAGACCGTACCCGACGAGGTGGTCCGCCGGGCCGACCAGATCGAACTGGTCGACATGGCCCCGCAGGCCCTGCGCCGCCGGATGGCCCACGGCAACGTCTACAAGGCGGAGAAGGTGGACGCCGCGCTCTCCAACTACTTCCGGGTCGGCAACCTGACCGCACTGCGCGAACTCGCCCTGCTCTGGGTGGCCGGGCGGGTCGACGAGGGCCTGCGCGACTACCGGGCCAGCCACAACATCGACCGGGTCTGGGAGACCAGGGAGCGCGTGGTGGTCGCGCTCACCGGCGGACCGGAGGGCGAGACCCTGATCCGCCGCGCCGCCCGGATCGCCGACCGCACCGCCGGCGGCGAGCTGCTCGCCGTGCACGTGACCAAGAGCGACGGCCTGGCCGGCGCCTCACCGGGCGCGCTCGCCCAGCAGAGACAGCTGGTGGAGACCCTCGGAGGCAGCTACCACGTGGTGGTCGGCGACGACATCCCCACCGCGCTGCTGGCCTTCGCGCGCGGCCGCGACGCCACCCAGCTGGTCCTCGGCACCAGCAGGCGCGGCCGGATCACCCGCCTCCTCACCGGTCCCGGCATCGGCGAGACCACCGTGGACGCCTCCGAGGACATCGACGTCCACATGGTCACCCACGAGTTCACCGGACGCGGACGGCTGCCCTCGCTCGGCCGCCGGCACTCCCGCAACCGCACCATCGCCGGATACGTCGCCGGCCTGGTGGTGCCCAGCCTGCTGACCGCCGTGCTCTCCCAGTTCCACACCCAGGTCAACCTGACCACCGACGCGCTGATCTTCCAACTCGGCGTCGTGGCCGTGGCGTTGCTCGGCGGTGCGGTCTCCGCCCTGCTGGCCTCGCTGGTCGCCTCGCTGCTGCTCAACTACTTCTTCATCCCGCCCACCCACACCTTCACCATCGGCGAGACCAACAACGTCATCGCCCTGCTGGTCTTCGCCATGGTCGCCCTCACCGTCTCCACCGTGGTCGACCACGCCACCAGACTCACCAGCCGGGCCGCCCGCGCCACCGCCGAGGCGGAGACCCTCTCCACCCTGGCCGGCAGCGTGCTGCGCGGCGCCGACGCGGTGCCCGCCCTGCTGGAGAAGTCCCGGACGGCCTTCGCGATGGCCACCGTCGCCCTGCTCGACCGCTCCAGCGGCGAGGTGCTGGCCCGCAGCGACGCCGACGCCGAGGGGACCTCGGGGGAGGCGGTCACCGAGATCGCGGTCGGCGCGGACGCCGTGATGATACTGACCGGCCGCCGGCTCCCGGCCGCCGACCAGCGGGTGCTCACCGCCTTCGCCGCCCACGTCGCCGCCGCGCTGGAACGCGACCGGCTCGCCAGCGTCGCCGCCGAGGTCGAACCGATCAAGGCCGCCGACCGGATGCGCACCGCCCTGCTCGCCGCCGTCAGCCACGACCTGCGCACCCCGCTCGCCGCCGCCCTCGCCTCGATCGGCTCGCTGCGCAGCCCCGACGTCGAGTTCTCCCCGGAGGACGAGGCCGAACTCCTCACCATGGCAGACGAGTCGCTGGTCAAACTCACCCGGCTGGTGGACAACCTGCTCGACATGAGCCGCCTCCAGGCGGGGGCCCTCACCCTCCACCTGGTGCCCACCCACCTCGAAGAGGTGCTGCCCCGGGCGCTCGACTCGCTCTCCGACCCGGACGCTCCCGTCCAGCCGCTCGGTCTCGACAGTGCACCGCCCGTGCTGGCCGACCCGCCGCTGCTGGAACGCGTCCTGGCCAACGTCATCACCAACGCCCTGCGCCACAACGCCCCCGGCGCACCCGTCCTGGTCGCCGCCAGCAGCCTCCCCCAGCCTCCGGCCGGGGGGACCCCCTTGAACCGGGTGGAGATCCGGGTCATCGACCGTGGCCCCGGCATCGCCCCCGAGGACCGCGACCGGGTCTTCCTCCCGTTCCAGCGCCTCGGCGACACCGACAACACCACCGGCGTCGGCCTCGGCCTCGCCCTCTCCCGCGGCCTCGCCGAGGCGATGGGCGGCACCCTGGAGGTCGAGGACACCCCCGGTGGCGGAACCACCATGCTGCTCACCCTGCCCGCCGCCGGAACGGGAGAACCCACCCCATGAACCACATCCTGGTCGTGGACGACGAACCCCAACTGCTGCGCGCCCTGCGGATCAACCTGCACGCCCGCGACTACGCCGTCCTCACCGCCGCGACCGGCGCCGAGGCACTGGAGTCCGCCGGACGCCTGATCCCGGACGCCGTCCTGCTCGACCTCGGCCTGCCCGACCTGGACGGCATGGACATCATCCGCGGTCTGCGCGCCTGGAGCGCCATGCCGATCATCGTGCTGTCCGGCCGGAGCACCACGGTCGACAAGGTGAGCGCGCTCGACGCGGGCGCCGACGACTACCTCACCAAACCCTTCGTGATGGACGAGCTCTTCGCCCGGCTGCGCGCGGTGCTGCGCCGCCCGGGAGGCGAGGAGGCCGCGACCACGGTCACGATCGGGAACCACCTCGTCGACTTACCGGCCACCACCGTGACCGGCCCCGACGGACCGGTCCGGCTCACCCCGACCGAGTGGAAGATCCTCACCCTGCTGCTCGCCACCCCCGGCCGCCTGGTCCCCGGCCGGCAGATCCTCCGCGAGGTCTGGGGCCCCGAGGCCGAGGAGCACGGCAACTACCTCCGGGTCTACCTCGCGGGCCTGCGCCGCAAGCTGGAACCCGACCCGACCCGGCCCCGCCACCTGATCACCGAACCGGGCATCGGCTACCGCTTCGAACCCTGACGCCTGAGGCCCCGACGCCTGAGGCTCCGACACCTGAGGCCCCGACACCCGGGGGGCTCCGCTCGATCACGGAGCTCGCCGCTGCGGCCGTCAACGATGCGTCAAGATCGGTCGCCGGGGCGCAAAGGGCGCGTCAGGGAGCGTGGCGCCGAGGTCCGGGCGCCGTAGCGTCAGCGGTGAGGAAGCGGGTCTGCGCCTCGGGGGAGAGGCAGACCGCGTCCACCGCCGGTGAAGACCTTCACCGTTCGACCACCGGCGGCCAGGTGATGGGGGAGGGGACGCGCGGTCATGACAGCGGGTGCATCGGGCAGACCGGCCGGATCGGCAGGGAAGACACGTCCGCCGGGGGCGGCGGACAGTGGTCCGAACGGTCCGGTCAGCCCGATACCCGGGCCGCGCGCCCCCCGCACCACCTCGGCACCGGGGGGAGAGACACCTCCGGGGCCGGCCGCGAACACCTCACCTTCGCGGCCGGCCCCGCGAGGCATCCCCGGTATCCTCCCGCTCGCGGTGCTCGGACCGGCGGCCCTGAAGGCGCGTTCCTGGCAGACGCCCCGAGTGCTCCGGGTCCTCACCGCACTGTGCCTCGCCGCACTGCTCACCACGGCCGCCGTCGCCGCCACCGTCCTCGGCGGCGCCCGGGACGGCACCGACACCATCGGCCACGACAAGGCCCCGCAGGCCGTCCGTGCCGCCGACCTCTACTTCGCGCTCGCCGACATGGACGCCCAGGCCGCCGACCTGCTGCTCGCCGGCGCCGACCCCGACTACGCCAAGCTGCGCACCGAGACCCGGCAGACCTACGAGCAGCGCCGTGCCCAGGCCGACTCGGACCTCCAGCGCGCCACCGAGGCCGCCGTCGGAGACCCCGTCGGCGAGCAGGCCGTCCACACCGTGATCGACGACCTCGGCCAGTACGAGAGCCTGGTCGCCCGCGCCCAGCTCCTGGAGGACCAGGCCCACGCCCCGGCCGGCCGCCCCTCGCCCGAGGCGCTCGACGCCTACCGCCAGGCCACCGACCTGCTGCGGCAGCAACTCCTGCCCGCCGCCGACCGGGTGACCGCCGGCAACGCCGCCACCGTCGACCGGGTCTACACCGCCCAGCGCGGCGACCTCGCCGCCGGACGCCGGTGGCTGCTGGCCGCCGGGCTGGTGGCGGTGGCGGCCCTGGTCCTGCTGCAACGCACGCTCGCCGTCCGGTTCCGACGGCTCCTCAACCCGGCGCTGCTCGCCGTCACCGCGCTCACCGTCGTCGCCGTCGCCACCGGCTACACCCTCGCGGGCACCACCGACCGGAATCTGGTCGTCGCCAAGAGCAACGCGTACGACTCGGTGATCGCTCTCAGCCGCGCCCGCGCTGTCGCCTACGACATGAACGCGGACGAGAGCCGCTACCTCACCGACCCGTCCCGCGCCGCCGCGTACGAGCAGAGCTACCGGGACAAGAGCCAGTCCATGGTCCGCCTGGGCGGCAGCGGCAGCCTGACCGACTACGAGAGCGGCCTGGCCGCCGCCGTCACCGCCCACCGGGCCGAGCCGCAGGCCAAGGTGGTCTTCGGCGGCTTCCTCGGCGACGAGCTGCGCAACATCACCTTCCCCGGTGAACGGGCGGCGGCGGAGCAGGTCCTGACGGACTACCGGCAGTACCAGTCGGACGACCGCACGATCCGACAGCTGTCCGGCCAGGGCCGCCTCAAGGAGGCCGTCACCTACGACACGGGCACCGGAGCCGGCCAGTCGAACGCGGACTTCGGCCAGCTCGCAGACGCGATGGACGGCGTGATCGCCATCAACCAGCGCTCCTTCGACGGCGCCGTCACCGCCACCGACCACGACCTCGGCCCCGGCCTCGCCCTGGGCGGCGCAGCCCTGCTGGCCGTCGCACTGACACTGACCGTCCTCGCCGTCCGCCCCCGCCTCCGCGAGTACCGCTGACCCCGGCCGCGCCTCCGCTTGCCGAGATGCGTCGGAGCCCGAGCAGCCCTGTGAGGTGATCGGGGCCGAGCCCGCGCGCCTGCTCCGTTACGGCTTCGCGCCCACCACCCTCGACACCCCCGCCGGACCGCTCGGCCCCTGCCGTCAGACGTACTGCTGCACCCACGCCTGGCCGTCGGCGGCCGCACCGGCCAGACGGATGGCGCCGCGCGCGACGACCAGCTCACCGGCCCGGATGCGGGCGACGGCGCAGGCCTCCCACAGTTCGGGCAGGGCGTGGCGCTCTGCGGTGGCCAGCGCGGTGTCCCAGTAGCCCGGGTAGCCGAGGGTGCCGCCCGCGACCCGGATCACGTCGGGGTTCAGGAGGTTGACCAGCGACGCGAGGGCCAGCCCGAACGCCTCACCGGCCGCGTGCACGACGGCCCGGATCCGGGGGTCGCCGTCGGCCAGCGCGGCCTGGATCCGTTCCGGCAGCATCCCCGCCGCCCGCACGACGGCACCGCCACCCGCCAGGTCGTCGAGCCGCCGGACACCCTGCGGGGTGGAGACGGGCATGCTGCCGATCTCGCCGGCCCAGCCACGTGCACCTCGGACGACCCGCCCGTCGGCCAGGTAGGCCGATCCCACGGCGGTGCCGCAGACGACCACCGCTGCGGTGGCGGCTCTTGAGAGCTCGGCCGCCTCCTGGGCGAGGGCGGCCCGGATGTCGTTGACCAGCAGCGCGGGGCCGACGCCGTCGCCCGTCCCCGCCCAGCCCGCGAGCTGGGGCAGCACGTCGGAGACCCTGACCCGGCCGCTCTCGACCAGGCCGGGCACGGCGATCCCCAGGACCGTCGGCTTCAGGTCGTTATCCGTGAGGAAGGCCCGGACGGCTGCCTCCAGGTCGGCCGGGGTGACCGCCGGTCCGGTGGCCAGCCGCTGGACGATCGGTTCGTCGAGATCCGGCCCCTCGGCGAGCATGAGCACCTTGGTCCCGCCGATGTCGACACCTACCGCTGCACGCCGCAACTGCCCCGCCTCCCCGCCCGACAACGCTCACTGGTCGGCCCCAGCGTAGAGCCCTCCCGCGCCGGGCGGGAGGCGTCCGGGTGCTCCGCGGTGAGGGTTTGGTCCGATCAGGCGTCAGGCGGTTCCTGCCGGGGCGGTGATGGCGGTTGCGGTCCGGTGTTCCCGCAGGGGGCCCAGCCGGAGGCCGCGGGTTTGGCAGGCGTCGATCAGGCGGGGCAGTGCGCCTAGGGTGGAGCGCCAGGAGCCCGGGGCTGCGGTGCAGTCCGTGTCGTGCAGGAGTACGGTTCCGCCGCCTGTCAGTCTGCGGGTGACCGTGCGGTAGACCGAGTCCGGGCTGGCGGTGGCGGTCCAGTCGCGGCCCCAGGTGCTCCAGAGCATCGGGGTCAGCTCCAACTCCCGTGCGGCGGCCAGTGCCCCGGCGGTCAGTACCCCGTACGGCGGCCGGTACCAGCAGGGTTGGCTGCCGGTCAGTTCGGCGATCACGTCCCGGGCGCGGGCGATGTCGTCGCGTACCGCGCCCGGCGTGCGGGCGAGCAGGCAGCGGTGCTCGTAGCCGTGTACCGCGATCTCGTGGCCCGCCGCGACGAGTTCACGGCCCAGGCCGGGAGCGCGGACCAGCATCCGGCCGAGCAGGAAGAATGTCGCCCGTACGCCCGCGCGGTCCAACTCCCGCAGGAAGGCGGGCGTGGAGGCCGGGTCCGGGCCGTCGTCGAAGGTCAGTGCGACGTGGTCCGGATCGCCGAACCCGCACAACTCGGGGGTGAGCCAGGGCCGTACCGCGTTGAGCGCGCTGAGCGCGGGCGCGGCGTGCGCCACCGCGAGCGAGCCCGCCGCCAGCGTGCCTGACAGGGCCAGGGCCTTGGTCACGGGGCCGATCAGACCGCTCACGAGGCCAACTCCCGGGTGTCCGAACGGCGGAGGGGCGGGACGGCGGGTGCGGCAGGCGGAGTGGACACCGTGGGTGCGGTGAGGACGGCACCGGCCAGGGCGGCGATCACCTGGTCCGCCGGGACGGCCGCCTCCGTACGGCCGGCGGTGCCCGCGACGAGCGCTTCGCCGAGCAGCGCGGCGAGTTGCCCGGGGGTCCGGATCCACGGGGCGAGCCCGGCCTCGTCCAGGGCTTCGGCGTTGGTGACGCCGTGGCCGGGCAGGCAGCGGTAGCTGACCACGGGGACGCCGCTGGCCATCGCCTCCAGGGAGGTGAGTCCACCCGCGTTCTGCACCACCACGTCCGAGGCGCGGAGCAGTGCGGGCATGTCGTCCACCCAGCCGAGCGCCACGCCCACCCCGTCCTCGGCAAGCCGTTCGCGCAGTGCCGAGTTCCGGCCGCACACCGTGACCGGCGTGGCCAGGCCGGTCGCCGCGATCTCCCGGGCGGCGAGTTCCACCTCGCCCACGCCCCAGGAGCCGGCCACCACCAGTGCCACCGGACGGCCGGTGGGCAGCCCGAACCGCAGGCGCTCGCAGAGCCGTTCGTCCGCCGACGCCGCCGGACGGAACTGCGGCCCGACCAGCGGTCCGCTGACCAGCACGCCGTTGGCCCGGTGGGCGCGCGCCTGGGTGGCGGCCACCGGGTGCAGCGCGAGGTGCAGATCGACTCCGCGGGCCACCCAGAGCGGGTGCACCGACATGTCGGTGAGGAAGGTGACCACGGGTGCCGCGAGCCTGCCGCGCCGGCGGAGCCTGCCCAGGGCCTGGCTGGCCAGCGGATAGGTGGACACCACGGCGCCGGTGTCGGGACCGATCAGCGCGCGGATCCGCCGGGCGGCGGCGCGACCGGCGAGCGCGCTGACCAGCGCCGAGGACCAGCGGTGCCGTTGCAGGCCCTCCAGCAGCCAGCCCCAGGCCCAGGGCGCGACGCGCAGCTCCAGCTCGTAACTCGCGCGGAGGACCCGCCCCCATCCCGGCGGCAGCAGGTCGAGGAAGTCATGGCAGTCGACCACGAGGCCGAACTGCCGCAGACGGCGCACCAGTTCGCGGGCCGCGCCGTCATGCCCGGCCCCGATGCTCGCGGACACCACCGTGACCCGGCGGGGCTGGGCGTGC
The DNA here is from genome assembly GCF_000955975.1 of Saccharothrix sp. ST-888. Classification (GTDB taxonomy): domain Bacteria; phylum Actinomycetota; class Actinomycetes; order Streptomycetales; family Streptomycetaceae; genus Kitasatospora. Next base: position 11,980 of record NZ_JYJF01000118.1, on the reverse strand, counting down.
CGGGACGGGGTGGGCTGGGGCAGCAGCGTCAGCGGGCGGGGCCGTGTGCGGGTCGCCCTGCGGCGCTCCGTACGGCCCGGCCTGCGCGCGCCGCCGACCGACGGCCGGACGCGACCGCCGTCCGCGTCCGCCGCATCGGGCTGCTGCGCCCCACCCGCGCCGTAGCCCCGGCCCATCGCTGCGGCGCCCGCCGGACCGCGGTCGGACGGCTCCGGGATGTGGGGCTGGGGCATCAGGGGCTCCTTGCGCAGGACACAGCGCCGGAACCTCCGTCCGGCAGTGCGGCTCAGCATTGCCCCGTGACGCTGAAGCCAGCCTGAAGCAAGCTGAAGGCCCCTTCAGCACACGTCGTGCGAAGGGGCCTTCACCAGGGAGTTCACCTGTCGGTACCGGTTGGTTGCCGTTGGGCCACGGGCGCGGGTGCGCACAGCCGGGGTGTGAGGGGTGCCGAGAGCGCCTGCGGCGTCAGGAGCGGACCAGGCGGGCGATGGCCGCGTTGGCTTCCTTGAGCTTGAGCGCGGCCTCGTCGCCGCCCGCGCTCACGGCGTTGCTCACGCAGTGGGCGAGGTGCTCCTCCAGCATCTGGAGGGCGAAGGACTGGAGGGCCCGGGTGCTCGCGGAGACCTGGGTGAGGACGTCGATGCAGTAGGTGTCCTGCTCGACCATCCGCTGGAGGCCGCGGATCTGCCCCTCGATACGGCGCAGTCGCTTGAGGACGTCGTCCTTGTGGTTGCTGTAGCTGTGGTCGACCATGGGCCTACTCCGGTTCCCTCATGTACTCGGCTCTCGCCCTGTCGGGGCGGCTCTCACCCTTCTCCGGGGCGGCCATCGGCGATGTCGGCCGGACCTGTCGGTGTATCACTCGCGGTGGGCCGTCCGGTGGGCGTGCGTCTGCTGCGCCACCGGCGAGCTTACTTTACCCGGGGACGGTATCCGTGGGAACGGAGACGGCCGGGGCGGGCGGGGCGGACGGGGGGACGGTACGGGCCCGCTGCGCGAGCGCGGTGGCGGCGGCCAGCGCGAGCAGCACCGCGCCGATGGCCAGCCCTGCGGTGGTGCCGCTCGGCCCGTCGGAGAGGGTGCCCGCCAGCAGCGGGCCCAGGCACTGGCCGAGGGCGAAGACGGTGGTCAGTCCGGCGATGGCGGCCGTCCAGTAGTGCTGGGGCAGGCTGTCCCTGGCGCAGGTGGTGACGGCCGTGATCACGGACAGGAAGGCCGAGCCGAAGAGCAGCGCGGAGGCGTACGAGACCGGGGCGGCCGAGGAGAGCAGCGGGAGCGCCGCGGCGACGGCGGTGACGGCCATCAGCAGCGCGCTGCCCCGGCCGCCCCTGAGTCGCCCGAGGATCCCGCTCCAGCCGAAGCCCGCCACCACGGCGGAGCAGCCGAGTGCGATCCAGAACGCCGTGACCAGGCCGTCGCCCGCGCCGTGGCCGCGCAGGTGGGCGACGATGAAGGTCATGTAGGCGATGTACCCGGCGCCGAACAGGCCGTACGAGATCAGCAGCGCCAGCAGCGGACGGGCCGGCCAGCGCAGACCGGGATCGGCAGCACTGCGGGTGGCACTGCGGGTGGTGTCGGCGGCGGGCCCGGGGCGGGCCGAGCCCGGCAGGCAGGCGGGGATCGCGGCCAGCGACAGGACTGCCAGCACCACCCAGGCGGTGCGCCAGTCGGGTGCGCCGCCGGGCCCGCCCAGGACCACGGGGACGGCGGCTCCGGACACGGCCACCCCGAGGCCGCCGCCGGCGAAGTAGACGCCGAGCAGCAGGGCCGAGCGGCCCGGTGCGGCTCCCGCGCCGAGGCGGGCCGCGAGCGTGCCGCCGACGATCAGGGCCACGGCGCCCGCCGCTCCGGCGACCAGGCGGACCACTAGCAGGTAGGTGAGGTCCGCGAAGGCCGCGGTGGCGGCCAGCGAGACGGCGACGGCGGCCAGGCTTCCGAGCAGCGCGGTGCGTTCGCCCCGCCGGGCGGCGACGGTGGGCGCGGCCAGTGCGCCGGCCAGGTAGCCGACGGCGTTGGCGGTGGTCAGCGTGCCGGCGGTGGCCAGCGACCAGTGCAGGGAGGAGCGCATCGCGGGCAGCACCAGCGCGTAGGCGAAGCGGCCGAGCCCCAGTGAGACGGCCGGTGCGGTGGCCAGGCCGAGGGCCATCGCCATCGAACGGGCGGGGCCCGGTTTCTCCTCGGCGCCTGGGGAAGGGGAGGCAGGGGTGCCCGCCGGACTGCCTGCGGCAGAAGGTAAGTGACGGTCTGTCATGGGACTCCTTGGCCAGGCCGAGTGAGCCGCGGGTACCGTCGGTCGGTGGTTCGGGCCGGTGCTCGCGTGCTGCGTCTCACGGCTGATCCGCCCGGTCCGGGGGAGGGCCCCGGAGTCGGGGGTGGGCCCGGGGCGTGCACGGCGGTGTCCGCATCGCGCGCGCCCCGGGTGCTGAGGGGGTCAGGCTGCGGGCCCCACCAGTTCGTAGCCGGCCTCGTCGACGGCCTCGGCGACGGCGCTGCGCTCCAGGGGCTGCTCGCTGTCGACCGTGACGTTGCCGGTGGCGAGGTCGACGGCGACCGAGGTGACGCCCGGGAGCTTCGTGAGCTCGGCGGTGACGGAACCGACGCAGTGGCCGCAGGTCATGCCCTGGACGACGTAGATCTCCCGGGTGCCGGTGGTGGGTTCGGCGGTGGGGGCGGAGCCGCACGAGCCGCCGCCGCAGCAGGAGCCTGCGGTCTGGGCGACGTCTTCGGTGAGGAGGTTCTCGGGCATCGGGTGCTCCCTTGCTGGGTCTCTCGCGTCAGGCGATCCGGCAGGCCTGTCGGCCACCGACCTGACGAACATACCATACCCCCCTAGGGTAATGTCATGAGTCTGCGGTAGCCCGCTATCCGGGTGGTCCGGGTGGTCCGGTGGAACGGCAGGCCCCGCGCGGTCGGCAGTGGCAGGGCGCGGCCGGCTGCGACAGCGGGGCCGTGCAGGCGCAGCCGAGGCCCGGCCCGCACCGCAGTGGGCCGCGACCGGCGGTGCCGTACTCAGCCGAGCGTCGGCCCGCAGGTGACGAAGTACGGCAGCAGCGGCGCCGACAGGGCGAGCAGCAGCACGGCGGTCCGGGCCACCGGATGCAGACCGGTCCGGGGCAGCAGCAGCCGCTTGAGGCGGAGCAGCACGGTGGGCCCGCCGGCGGCTAGTGCGGTCTGCGGTACGCCGCCCGCGGCGACCTCGCACATGGCGGCGGCGAGCGCCTTCGGGGTGCAGCTGCGCAGGGCGTGGTCGTCGGCGACCATCTCCAGCAGGTCGGCGGTCTGGCTCCGGGCGGCGCGGGCGAGCGGGAGGCCGGGGAAGGCGCGGGCGAAGCCCTCGGCGAGGGCGAGCGAGAGGTGGTGGCGGCCGCGCAGGTGGGCGCGTTCGTGTTCGAGGACGGCGTGCAGCTGCTCGGGTGTCAGGGTGTCGAGGGTGCCGCTGGTCAGGACGATGCGGGGCCGCCGTCCCGGCAGGCAGTACGCGGCGGGGGTCTCGTGCTCCAGGACGACGGCGCCCAGCCGGGGTTCGGGGCGTCCGGCCAGGTCGAGCAATGCGCGGTGGCGGCGCCGGTGGCGGCGCGAGCGGAGCAGCACGGCGCCGGACCAGCCGAGCGGCCAGGCGGCGGCGATCCCGACCGGGAGCAGGAGTCCAGGACCCTCCGGGCCGCGCTCGACCGAGGGTGTGTCGTCCCTGCCGAGCCAGACGTCGATGACGCCGAGCAGCCCGTGCAGGTGCTGGCCGGACCGGGTGAGGTGGTAGGCGGCCAGGGCCGCGGAGACGACGAAGGTGAGCATCAGCGCCCGCCAGAGTGTCAGCGCGGCCCGCGGTGCGCGGTGGGCCCAGCGGGCCCGGCCGAGGGCGGCCGGTGCCGCCCACCCCACGACGGCGGCGTAGCCGGTGAGGACGGCCGCGGCGATCACTGCTCGCCGGCTCGGTCGATGGCCAGGAGCGCCTGGCGGAGCGCCTCCTGCTCGTCGGGGGAGATCTGTTCGACGAACCGGGCGAGTGCGGTGGAGCGGTCCGGGCTGACGCCCAGGGCGTCGTGCATCAGGGCCGCCGTGTAGGCCTCGCGGCTGCGGGTGGGCTGGTAGACCCAGGCCCGGCGCTCCTTCTCGCGGCGCAGATGGCCCTTGTTGTAGAGGATGTCGGCGACCGTCATCACCGTCGTGTACGCCACGGGCCGCTTCCGGTTGAGGTCGTCGACGATCTCCCGGACGGTGGCGGGCCGCCCCCAGCTCCACAGGCGGTCCATGATCTCCGCCTCCAGCTCTCCAAGTCGTCGCACGCTGACGTCCCCTCCTCGTCGCACCGCCGCCCCTTCTTCGGCTCTCATGGTAGACGAGACCGGCCCTCCGGTGGGAGGAGGAGACGCCGGACTTTATACCGTCGGGGGGTATGGTACCGACGGCGTGAATCTGATCACCACACGTCAAGGAGGGCGCGTGGAAGCCGACTTGGGAAACCCTGGGCTCCTTCGCTGCGCGCCGGGCGCTTCGGCGGGCATCCTGGCCGGCATGACAGTCACCACCAGCGGCGCGGCCGCGCCCCTCGGCCGTACCCGCCCGCAGACCCGCGCCGTCCACGTCACCGCGCCGCAGCCACCGGGCAGCCGCCCGCTGGCCGTCCCGCTCTACCAGACCTCCGGATTCGCCTTCGACGACCCGGACGCCATCGCCGACGCCATGGCCGGCCCTGACGGCGCCTTCGTCTACACCCGGCGGGGCAATCCGACCACCAGTGCGCTGGAGTCGGTCCTCGCCGACCTGGAGGGCGGCGCCGCCGCCATGGCCACCGCCTCGGGGATGGGCGCGATCAGCTCGGTGCTGCTCGCGCTGTTGCGCCCCGGCGACCATGTGATCGTCCAGCGCTGCCTGTACGGCGGCACCTTCTCGATCCTCTCCGACCTCACCGAGCGCTACGGCGTCGAGGTCACCGCCGTCGGCGGGGACGACCCGGCCGAGGTCCGCGCCGCGCTGCGGCCCGGGTCGCGGCTGCTCTACCTGGAGACCATCGCCAACCCGACCACCCAGGTGGCCGACCTGCCCGCGCTGCTCGCGGTCGGCCGGTCCGCCGGGCTGATCGGGGTGGTGGACAACTCGCTCGCCACGCCGCTGCTCTGCCGGCCCATCGAGCTGGGCGCGGACATCGTGGTCCACTCCACCACCAAGTACCTGGGCGGGCACTCGGACGTGATCGGCGGTGCGGCCGTCTTCGCGGACCGGGCGCGGCACCGCGAGGTCTGGCAGCGGGCGGTCGAACTCGGCGCCACCGCCGACCCGTTCGCCTCCTGGCTGACCATCCGGGGCATCCAGACGCTTGCGCTCCGGATGCGCCAGCACTGCGAGAACGCCTCCTTCCTGGCCCGGCGGCTGGCCGCGCATCCGGCCGTGACGGCGGTCCACTGGCCGGGCCTGGAGAGCCATCCGAGCCACCGGGTCGCCAAGGAACTGCTGGCCGGGTACGGCGGTGTGCTCGCCTTCGACCTGGCCGGCGGCCGGGAGGCGGGCCGCCGCTTCATCTCCTCGGTCGAGCTGGCCTCGCTCGCGCTGTCGATGGGCGGCGTGGAGACGCTGGTCACCCATCCGGCCAGCACCTCGCACCGGGAGCTCGCCCCGGAGCAGCTGGCGCTGGCCGGGATCGGCGCCGGGACGGTACGGGTCGGGGTCGGCATCGAGCACCCCGAGGACCTGTGGGCCGACTTCCGGCAGGCGCTCGCCGACCTCTGAGCCGGGAGTGTGTCAACTCCGTTGCGCCGCAGGCCAGACGGGCGATCGCGGCGTGATCGGCCCGCACTCAGGCCGCATTCCCGGGCCCCCGCAAAGATTTGTATTGACCAAATTATTGGGCCCCTCGTATGTTGTTCACGGCCCTGAAACGCCACCCCAACTCCTGATCGAGACGGTGTGCGGCCGGCCAGGTCGTGCGCATTCGCAGACAAGAGGCACTCATGTACTACTTCGAGGACTTCACCGCCGGGGACGTGTTCGACCTCGGCACGGTCTCCCTGACGGAGCAGGAGATCATCGAGTTCGGTACCCGCTGGGACCCGCAGCCCTTCCACGTCGACCCGGAGCAGGCGGCCGGGTCGACGTACGGCTCGCTGATCGCCAGCGGCTGGCAGACGGCCTCGATGTTCATGCGCCGGTACGTCGACGGGCTGCTCGCCGACAGCGCGTGCGCCGGATCGCCCGGCGTGGACGAGATCCGCTACATCCGCCCGGTCAGGGCGGGCGACGTGCTCAACGCCAAGGTCCACATCCTCGGCGCGGGGCCCTCGTTCGGCCGTCCGACCACCGGCATCGTCAAGCCGCGCTGCCAGCTGGAGGACGCGGACGGGTCGGTCGTCTTCAGCATGATCCTGCACAGCATCTTCGAGCGGCGCGGAGCGCGCGAGCTGGTCGGGAGCCGGCCGTCCGCCGGGTTCTCCCCGGACCCGTGCCACCCGTAACCCGCCCACCCCGCACGCGAACCAGACCCGCGAACCCGAAGAAGAGGGGGCCCTCCGTGGAGGCCGTATCCCGTACCGCCCAGTGGACCGCCGCCGCGCGCGCCCTGGAGTCCGAGCGGGCCGACGCCCTGTTCGTCGACCCGTACGCCCGGACCGTCGCCGCAGACACCGGCTTCAAACTGCTCGACCGCTACGCCGGGGCGGGGACGGTCGAGTTCCTCGCCATCCGCACCACCTACCTGGACCGCGCGATCCGGCGGGCGGTCGGCGAGCAGGGCATCCGGCAGGTCGTCTTCCTCGCCACCGGCATGGACACCCGCCCCTACCGGCTGCCGTGGCCCGAGGGCGTCACCGTCTTCGAGCTGGACCGGCCCGCGCTGCTGGAGGCGAAAGCGCAGCTGCTCGAGGAGGCCGACGCCGAACTGCCCGCCGGGGTCACCCGCCACCCGATCGCGGTGGACCTCGCGGGGGAGTGGAGCGACTCGCTGCGCGCCGCCGGGTGGCAGGAGCGGACGCCGACCCTGTGGGTGGTCGAGGGCCTGCTCTTCTTCCTCCCCGAGGACGCGGTGCGCCGGCTGCTCACCACCGTCGCCTCGCTCTCCGCCCCCGGCACCGTGCTGCTCGGCGACTTCGCCAGCCGGGTGTCGCTGATCAACCCGATGGCCCGCCCGTTCCTGAGCGCGCTCAAGGAGGACGGCAACCCCTGGCTGTTCGGCACCGACCACCCCGAGACCTTCCTCACCGAGTGCGGCTGGCAGCCGCGCGAGGTCAGGCAGCCGGGCGACGAGGGCGCGGCGTTCGACCGCTGGCCGTACGCCTCGGTGGCCCGCGAGGTGCCCGGCGTGCCGCGCTCGTTCCTGTTCACCGCCGACCTGCCGCAGGGCTGAGACAAGTCCCGCGACTTCAGGAGGAGTCGACATGACCGACGAGACCGCCGCCCGGTTCCACCAGCGCGTCATCGGCGACGCGGGCGCAGCCGTCCGGGGCCTGACCGTGGCCCTCGGCGAACGCCTCGGCCTGTACCGGGCGCTGCACGGTGCCGGACCGCTGACCATCGACGAGTTCGCCGAGCGCGCGGGCATCCACCCCAGGTACTCCCGGGAGTGGCTGCACGCCCAGGTCGCCGCCGACTACGTCGCCCACGACCCCGAGGCCGGCACCTACCGGCTGACCGAGGCGCAGGCCGCCGTCCTCGGCGACCCGGACAGCGCCACCTACGCGGCACCCTTCTTCACCGCCCTCAAGGCGCTCTACGCCACCGAGGACCAGCTGGCCGAGGCGTACCGCAGCGGCGGCGGCGTCGGCTGGGCCGAGCACCACGCCAGCCTGGACTCCGGGATGGGCAGCTACTTCCTGCCCGGCTACCGGGCCAACCTGGTCCAGCACTGGCTGCCCGCGCTGGACGGCGTCACCGAACTGCTCGCCCGGGGCGGCCGGGTCGCCGACATCGGCTGCGGCCCCGGACACGCCACCCTGCTGATCGCCCAGGCGTTCCCGGACGCCGTCGTGCACGGCTACGACTACTCCGAGGAGGCGATCAGCCAGGCCCGCCGCAACGCCCGCGCGGCCGGACTCGCCGACCGGGTGGTCTTCGAGGTCGCCGGCGCCGACGGCATCCCCGGCGGCCAGTACGACCTGATCACCTACTTCAACGTCATCCACGACCTCGGCGACCCCGAGACGGCCGCCCGCCAGGTCCTCAAGGCGCTGACCCCGGACGGTGTCTGGATGATCGTCGAGCCCAACGCGCACGCCGCCGTCACCGACAACGTCAGCCCGGCCGGCCGGCTGTTCATGGGCCTCTCGGCCGTGATGTGCCTGCCGGTGGCCGCCGCCGAGCAGGGCCCGTACGCCCTCGGCAACCACGCCGGGGAGGACGCGCTGGGCGACATCGCCAGGGCGGCGGGCTTCACCCGCTGGCGCCGCGCCACCGAGAGCGCCGTCAACGCCGTCTACGAAGCCCGCCCCTGAGCCCCGACCACCCTGGAGACGAACAGATGACCGCCGCAACCCTCGATCTCACCGACCGGTTCCGCGAACTCCTGGACCGGCTCTCGCAGAAGTCCATCGAGGACTACTACAACCCGTACCAGAGCTTCGACTGGGCCGACGAACTGCCCGAGGACGCCTGGTGGATGAGCCCCGACCTGGTCTCCGCGTACGGCTCCGCGCTGTACGAGGGGCTCGACGAGGCAACGCTGAAGAAGCTCTCCAAGTGGGAGAGCATCAACTTCTACAGCCTCAACGTGCACGGCATCCGCGAACTGATCATCGAGGTCGTGGACCGCATCCACACCCCCGGCTTCGAGATCCCCTCGGACTTCTTCCACCACTTCATCGGTGAGGAGAACGAGCACATGTGGTTCTTCGCCGAGTTCTGCCGCCGCTACGGCGACAAGATCTACGCCGGTGCCGCGCTGAAGTCCGCCCCCGCCGAGAAGCGCTCCCCCGAGGTCGAGAACTTCCTGGTCTTCGCCCGGATCCTGTTCTTCGAGGAGATGGTCGACTTCTACAACATGCGGATGGGGCAGGACACCTCGCTGCACGAGACGATCCGTCAGGTCAACCGGATCCACCACCAGGACGAGTCCCGGCACATCGCCTTCGGCCGCGAACTGGTCTCGCACCTCTACCACCGGATGAAGGCGAGTGCCGACGAGACCGAGCTCCGCGAGGTCGAGGCCTACCTGAAGCGCTACATCGTCTTCAGCCTGCACTCCTTCTACAACCCGCACGTCTACCGCGACGCCGGCATCGCCGACCCGCTGGCCATGCGCGACGCGCTGATCAACGACGAGGGCCGCAAGGCCGTCCAGCGCAAGGTCATCCGCAAGCCGATGGCCTTCTTCCTCAAGTCCGGCATCTTCGCCGACGACACCCTGCCGGACTGACCCCTCTACCCACCCACCCTGGGAGGTGGCCCATGAGCCCCGCAACCAGCCCGCCGACCGCGGACGTCGTCGACACCACCATCGAGCGCAACGGCCTGTCCGCGCTCGGGCCCGAGGCAACCGCCCTGCTGCGCCTGCTGGACGACACCTTCGCGGCCTGGGGCACGGAAGCCGGCGCAACGGCCATGACCATGCCGCCGCTGCTCCCGGCCGCCGACCTGGCCAAGCTCGACTACTACGACAACTTCCCGCACCAGGCGATCCTCGCCGCGCCGCTGGACCTCGCCGAGCGCGAGCACTCGCCGTTCGACCACGCCAGCGGCACCTTCGGCCGCCAGGCCCTGGAGCCCGCCGCCCTGGGCCTGCCCTCGGCCGCCTGCTACGGCGTCTACCTGCACCACGCGGGCACCCGGCTGGCCGGCGACAGCCTGGTGACGGTGGTCGGCCGGTGCTTCCGCAAGGAGACCGCGTACGAGGACCTGCGCCGTCTGCTCGGCTTCCACATGCGCGAGATCGTCGCGCTCGGCTCGCGCGAGCACGCCGAGAACCACCTGCGCACCTTCACCGAGAAGATCGCCGCCTTCGCCGAGGCGCTGGAGCTCCCGCTGCGCCGGGAGGCCGCGACCGACCCCTTCTACGACCGCGGCGGCGCGCGCTTGCTGCTCCAGCAACTCTCGCCGGTCAAGCACGAGTTCCTGTACGAGGACCTGGCCATCGCCTCCGTCAACGTGCACCGGAACTTCTTCGGCGAGCGCTGTGACATCAGCCTGGCCGAGAGCGGCGAGCCCGTCTTCACCAGCTGCGTGGCCTTCGGTCTGGAGCGCTGGCTCTCCGCCCTCACCCGTCGGCACGGCAGCTGGCAGGCCGCCTCCGCCGCCGTCGCGTGGGCACGGTCGGCGGTCTGACATGGCGGCAGGCTCCGTACCTGCCCGCGCCCCGGGCTGGGCGAACCTCGGGATGGACATCGTCTCCGCGGCACGGGTCCGCCAGATGGTGGACGAGCACGGCGAGTCCTTCCTGCTGCGGATGCTGACCGAGCAGGAGCTCGCCGACTGCCGCACCGACGAGGGGCTCAATCTGCTCACCGTCTGCGGCCGGATCGCGGCCAAGGAAGCGGCGTTCAAGACGCTGCGCGTCGCCGACCGGATCCTGCCCTGGCTCGACATCGAGGTCCACCGGGCCGACGGCGGCTGGCCGCTGATCGAACTGCACGGCCGGGCAGCCCAGTTGGCGCAGGACGCGGGTATCGAAGGCATCACCGTCAGCATCAGCCACGACGTCGACTACGCGGTCGCGGTCGGCGCACCGGTCCTCGGACCCGCTATCTGACGCTTCATCAAATGCACGTCATCGAAAACCTATCCGTTCAAAGGAGCATCACCATGTCCGCAGAGCTGCAGCAGGTCAAGACCTGGATCCTCAAGCGCCACCCCGAGCGCCAGGACATCGCCGGCGACCTGGACCTGATCGAGAACCGCCTGATCGACTCGCTCTCCTTCGTCGAGTTCGTCTTCCTACTGGAGCAGGCGAGCGGCCGGACGATCGACATGGAGTCGCTGGAGGTCGACCACCTGCGCACCCTGAACATCATCGAGGCCCGGTTCTTCGGCGTCACCGTCCACTGAACCGGTCGGTCCATCCGGTCCGGGCGGCTCGATCGCACAGCGCCGTACCCAGAGTCGTACAGCGCGGTACAGCGCCGTACCCAGAGCCGCCCGGCGGGACCCCCGTCCTCCCCGCCACCTCCTGCCCGATCCACTCTGCCTGAAGGGGCCCTGCTGCCATGGCACGCCGACTGTTCACCTCCGAGTCCGTGACCGAGGGTCACCCGGACAAGATCGCGGACCAGATCAGCGACGCGATCCTCGACGCGCTGCTGACCGGCGACCCGTCCTCCCGGGTCGCCGTGGAGACCCTGGTCACCACCGGTCAGGTCCATGTGGCCGGTGAGGTCACCACCTCCGCCTACGCGGACATCCCCACCCTGGTCCGGGACACCGTCCTCGCGATCGGCTACGACAGCTCCAAGAAGGGCTTCGACGGCGCCTCCTGCGGCGTCTCGGTCTCCATCGGCTCCCAGTCGCCCGACATCGCCCAGGGCGTCGACACCGCCCTTGAGGTGCGCGGGGAGGGCTCTGTCCCGGCGGAGGGCACCGACACCCTGGACCAGCAGGGCGCCGGCGACCAGGGCCTGATGTTCGGCTACGCCTGCGACGACACCCCCGAGCTGATGCCGCTGCCGATCACCCTGGCCCACCGGCTCTCCCAGCGCCTCACCCAGGTCCGCAAGGACGGCACCGTGCCGTACCTGCGCCCGGACGGCAAGACCCAGGTCACCATCGAGTACGACGGCGACCGCGCGGTCCGCCTCGACACGGTCGTGGTCTCCACCCAGCACGCCGCCGACGTCGACCTCGGCTCGCTGCTCGCCCCCGACATCGAGCAGTTCGTGGTGGCACCCGTCCTGGCGGGCCTCGACCTGGACACCACCGGCTACCGGCTGCTGGTCAACCCGACCGGCCGGTTCGAGATCGGCGGTCCGATGGGCGACGCCGGCCTGACCGGCCGCAAGATCATCGTGGACACCTACGGCGGCATGGCCCGGCACGGCGGCGGCGCCTTCTCCGGCAAGGACCCGTCCAA
>NZ_JYJF01001162.1 GCF_000955975.1 Saccharothrix sp. ST-888 | reverse complement strand
GCGCCGGCGTCACCCGACGGCGCGAACGCCGCCTCCATGACCTTGCGCGCCTCGGGGATCTCGTTGAAGAGGCTGATCCGGCGACCCGCGACGGTCCCGGCCGCCACCCGGTCCCAGTCCACATCCGCGATGGTGAGGGCGATGTCACCGTGGTCCAGCGCGTGCTGCATGGCAGTGATCGCCAGACCCGGTGCAATTCCGACGACGCCGTCGCGGCGCAGGCGC
>NZ_JYJF01001161.1 GCF_000955975.1 Saccharothrix sp. ST-888 | reverse complement strand
GTGAACAGGAACGCCGTACGTCCCTCAACCACCGAGCCTTGCACCAGGTTCGCAGCCGACTCGCCCTCGGCCAGCGCACCAAGCCCCCGCAGGAACTCCACACGCCCACCCGCCACGACAGCTGCGTGGTGTTCGAAAGCCGCTCGCGTCGTCGCCAGCGAGTAACCGAGGTCCGTGACGGTCAGCTCGGGGTCGGCCTCGACCCGCGACTGGAGCTCCCTGGCCT
>NZ_JYJF01001160.1 GCF_000955975.1 Saccharothrix sp. ST-888 | reverse complement strand
TGCCGCTGCGGTTCATCCGCTGGACGTCGAGTTCGTCCAGGCTGCCGACCATGCCGCTGCTGTCGGCCCACGGGCCCCAGGCGAGCGCGGTGGCCGCGATGCCCTGGGCGCGGCGCTGGGTGGCCAGGGTGTCCAGGAAGACGTTCGCGGCAGCGTAGTTGCCCTGGCCGGGGCTGCTCAGGGTGCCGGCGGCGGAGGAGAAGAGGACGAACGCGGTCAGGTCGAGACC
>NZ_JYJF01001159.1 GCF_000955975.1 Saccharothrix sp. ST-888 | reverse complement strand
GTCCAGGTCGAGGGTGTAGGTCCGCCCGTCGGCCAGCTCGATGGGCAGCTTGCCCGAACCGTACTTGTGCGTGTGCGCCGCGATGTAGCCGGAGCCGGTGGGCTGGGTGTGGACGACGACCTCCCCGGCGTACGGATCCACCACCACGTAGACCGGGATGCCGTAGCGGCCGTACTTCGCCGTGCAGTCGTCGTAGTCCTTGCGCGCGGAGGAGACCGACACCACCTCG
>NZ_JYJF01001158.1 GCF_000955975.1 Saccharothrix sp. ST-888 | reverse complement strand
GGCGTACGTGCGTGGCGTGGCCGTCGACTGGCAGGCGGTCTTCGCCGGCCAGGGCGCCCGCCGGGTGGATCTGCCCACCTACGCCTTCCAGCGCCAGCGTTACTGGCCGCGTACCCCGATCCTGGCGATGGGTGATGTCGCGTCGATCGGGCTCGGTGCGGCGGGGCATCCGTTGCTGGGTGCGAGTGTGGAGCTGCCGGATTCTGACGGAGTGGTGTTCACGGGCCGG
>NZ_JYJF01001157.1 GCF_000955975.1 Saccharothrix sp. ST-888 | reverse complement strand
CGGATCTCGGTCGCCGCCGTCAACGGTCCGTCGTCGGTGGTGGTTTCGGGTGAGCCGGCCGCACTGGAGGACCTGCTGGCGTCCTGTGAGGCGGACGGTGTCCGGGCTCGCCGGGTGCCGGTGGACTACGCCTCTCACTCGGCGCAGGTCGAGTCGATCCGCGAGGAGCTGGCCGAGGCGCTGGCGGGGATCACCCCGCAGGCGGGCCGGGTGCCGCTGCTGTCCACGGT
>NZ_JYJF01001156.1 GCF_000955975.1 Saccharothrix sp. ST-888 | reverse complement strand
GTCCAGGTCGAGGGTGTAGGTCCGCCCGTCGGCCAGCTCGATGGGCAGCTTGCCCGAACCGTACTTGTGCGTGTGCGCCGCGATGTAGCCGGAGCCGGTTGGCCGAGTGTGGACGACGACCTCCCCCGGCATACGGATCCACCACCACGTAGACCGGGATGCCGTAGCGGCCGTACTTCGCCGTGCAGTCGTCGTAGTCCTTGCGCGCGGAGGAGACCGACACCACCTCG